>DATLRN010000047.1:0-54643 GCA_035534695.1 Candidatus Dormiibacterota bacterium | reverse complement strand
CGGGCTCTACTTCCAGCGGAGGGGTACCAAGATGGCCGTTACCGGCTTTTGCATGAAGTGCAAGACGGCGCGGGAGATTTCCAACCCCCAGCCAACGCAACTGAAGAACGGCAAGCCGGCAACCACCGGTACCTGCCCCGTTTGCGGAACCAAGATCTTCAAGATCGGGAAGGCAGCCTGAGGGCCTTCTCACTAAGCCCGGTCCTCGCTCGAGCGAGGGTCCGCGGCTGGTGAGACCGGACGGCGATCTCGCTGCGGCTATCCATGGCCGAGAGCGAGCACTGGTCGAGGCCCTCACCGGCTGGGTGGCCATCCCATCGGTCAGCACTGATTCCAAACGCGCCTCCGAGGTCCGCCGGTCAGCAGAGTTTCTGCGGCAGGCGGCGCTCGACGCAGGATTTACCGTGGCCGAAGTGTGGGAGACGGCGGGTCACCCCGCCGTCTTCGCCGAACGCATTGAGGACCCGGACCTCCCCACTGTCTTGGTCTACGGTCATCACGACGTCCAGCCAGTAGATCCGATTGACGAGTGGGAGAAGGCCCCCTTTGAGGCCCTAGAGCGAGATGGTCTGTTGTTAGGCCGGGGCACAGCCGACGACAAAGGTCACCTGGTGATGCACTTGGAGGCCTTGCACGGATACCTGCAGGCTCGTGGTCACCTTCCCATCAATCTGAAACTCATCGCCGAGGGGGAAGAGGAAGATGGCTCGGAGCACTTCACGGAGCTGCTCACGAGCCACCGCGATCGTCTGCAGGCCGACGTCGGGGTGATCTCAGACACGGGCATGCTGGCCGAGACGGCCCCGGCACTAACGGTGGGTCTCCGCGGGCTCGCCTACTGGGAGCTTCGAGTCGAGGCGGCGTCCACCGATCTCCACTCCGGCGTCTACGGGGGTGCCGTGCTCAACCCCATCACCGTCCTGGCCGTGATGATCGGAAAACTCCACGACAGCGACGGCCGAATCATGGTGCCCGGGTTCTACGACGACGTCCGGGAGCTGAGCCCCACCGAGCGAGCCGGTATCGCCGGCCTCCCCTTCGACGACAGAGCCTTTGCCGCCGACGTGGGAGCCGTGCTGGGTGGCGAGGCTGGCTTCAGCACTGCCGAGCGGAGATCGATCCGGCCGACCCTGGAACTATGCGGAATCTGGGGCGGCTACCAGGGTGAAGGGTCGAAGACGGTGATCCCGGCTCGGGCGGCTGCCAAGCTCTCCTCTCGTCTGGTTCCCGACCAGGAGCCTGAGAAGACCACTGCGATGGTCGAGAAGTACCTACGTCAGATCGCGCCTGCCGGAGTGCGGGTCGAGTTCGAGACCATCTCGACCGGGCGCTGGGTGCTCACCCCGACCGACCACCCCGCGGTAAGGGTCGCCGCTGAGGTGGTTGCCGAGGTGTGGGGGCACGACACCCTGTTCATCCGAGAGGGCGGTAGCATCCCGCCCGTGGTCGCCATCTCCGAGAAGCTGGAGATCCCCTGCGTGATGCTGGGAGTGGGCTTGCCCGGAGATCGCATTCACGCCCCCAACGAACGGGTGGTGCTGAACCAGCTTTTTCGGGGCATGCAGGCGGTGGGTCGACTTTGGGAGCGCTACGGAGAGCTGGGTAAAGCTGGGCTCACTGAGCCCTTGGCGACACCAGCTCAGGCACCTCGAGCGTGAAATCCGATGCCGGGCGCCTGGTGAAGAGCACGATCTGATCGCCGGGCGCGAGGGATACGTCCGGCTCGAGCACAGCCCCGTTCCGCACGATCAGAAGCAGCCGTTCTGTCGCCAGGTCGGGAATCTCGCTTACTGGTCGACCCACCGCCGACCCCACCGGGACGGTCACCCGGACCAAGGACGCATCGTTGTCCCCGCCCAGAGGGATCTGCAAGACGTCGCCGTGGCTGGCCAGACCGCTCTCGATGACTCCCAGGATCAGTTCGGTGGCCGAGACGGCCACATCGACGCCGAGCTGGTGAAAGAGCTGAACGTTGCGGGGATTGTTCACCCGCGCGATCGTCCTGGGCACCTGGAACTGACGCTTGGCGAGCTGGCAAGCGATCAGGTTGTCCTCATCGTCGCCGGTGACCGCGGCCACCACATCCGCGCGCTCGATCCCGCTAGTGGCGAGAAAGGCCACCTCGTCACCGTCACCCACCAGGGCGGCGCAGCTGCCCAACTGGGCCGCCACGAAGGAGGCGCGCGCTGGATCCTTCTCGATCAGAGCGACCTCGTAGCCACCCTCAAGAAGATGTCGGCTCAGGTAGAAGCCCACCTTGCCGGCGCCGATCACGATGATGTATGCGGGCCTCTCAGGCACCTCCTGAGGCCCCCGATGCAGCAACGGAATGGCGCGCTCGGTCAGCTTCTTCGGGACCGCTGTCAAAGAAGGTGCGAGCGAGGGCCGCACCCACCACCGTGGGGCAGTAGGTATACAGGCCCATCTCCCGATAGACCTTCTCCCGGATAGGGTCATAGACCCGGGTCATGACCCGAGGGATCTTGAAGATCTCCTGGGCAACCTGGGCCGACATGATGTTGCGGTTGTCGCCGTTGGTGACCGAGATGAAGCAGTCGGCAGTGGCCGCCCCGGCCTGCTCCAGGACCTCCTGGTCGATCCCGCTGCCCAGTACCACCCGCCCGGCGAACTTATCGCCGAGGCGGTCAAAGGCGCGCCGGGACACGTCCACCACGGCCACGTCATGGCCCCCCGAGGCCAGATCTCTGGCCAGAGTAGAGCCCACCCGACCGCAGCCCACGATCACGACCTTCACGGCGGCGAGTATATCCTCGATCGCGAAGTCGGTCCGGCGCCTCGTCGGAGGCCTCCCGCTAGGCCCTGACCCGAGAGGCCTTCCCCACTGCAATAGTCAGGTCTATCCCCAGTGCCCGGCGCTCCAGGCGTCGCGTCCAAGCCAGAGTGGCGTGCCGGCGATGGCGGCGAACACCCCCGCAGTCCCTAGCGGCGACAATTGCTGGCGATGACTTCGAGGATCTTTCGCTCCCGGAGCGGGGACTCAACCAGCGACGCAAGCCACGGCATTCTGCGGCCGCGCCGGATCGCCGTCCCCGTCCGGGGCGACACTGTCGACGATGACGCTCTCCGAGCCGCCTGCCGGCTGGCCCGGCCCGCCAAGGCCAGCATCCTAGTGATCACCGTGCTCGAGGTCGCTCGCAACCTTCCTTTGTCGGTGAGCCTGGGGGGGGAACTGGGGCGCGCCGAAGAGGTGCTGGCGCAAATGGAGGAACTGGCAGCGAGTCTCGACTCCAAGGTTCAAACCACGGTGCTCCAGGCGCGGGAGGCCGGACCGGCCATAGTCGATGAGGCGCGCCGCTGGGATGCGGACCTGATGATTGTCGGGGTGGGCACCAAGCCTCGATTCGGCGAGTTCGTCATGGGGCGTACGGGAACCGACCTGCTCAACCATGTGCACTGCCGGTTGCTCCTGATTCGGGCGGCACTTCCCGAAGCGGGACTCACTGGACGGGCCGAAGTCTCCTGACATCTCGGTGGGCTCGGCCGGAACAGGGTCGCGGGTACTTGACCAGCCCTAGGCGCTGGCGCCGGGAACTCAGCCGACCGCAGAAGGCGGACGGCGGTGTCTCAGCTGATTCCAGATGAGCCACCCCACCGCCCCTACGACCGCCAGGCCGACGGCTATCAGGAAGGCCCGGCCGCCCACTCGCAGGATGTCCCGGTAATGAGCCCCGACCACGTCCCCGACGGTCAGGACGGTGACGCACCAGATCACCGATCCACTCACCATGGCGGGAAAGAACACCCGCGGGGGGATCGCGGCGATGCCTGCTGCGTATGAGGCGACGTTGCGAGCGATGGGAAGAACCCGGGTCAGGAACACTCCCACCCCGCCCCGGCGCCGCATCCAGTTCTCGGCGCTTTCCAGGTGTCTTGCCTTGACCCCCACGCGGGCCGCTATTCGGGCCACCACCGGGCGGCCGAGGCGCAGCCCCAGGGTGTAGGAGATGGATGAACCGATCACCGCTCCCGCGGCGGCGCAGGCGATCGCGGGAGCCAGCTGCACGCTTCCCTCATGGGCCAGGAAACCAACCGTGAGCAGCACCGCCTCGTCGGGCAGGGGCACCCCCAACGACTCGGCCGCCAGCCAGAAGAGGAGGAATCCATAAATGCCCACCGCGGGTAGGTGGGTGAGCTCAAAGAGGATGTGGCTCAGGGCAGCCTACCTGGAAGAGCCCGCCCGTCCGGCGCGACCGCTAGTCTTCCTCGAGATCACCGGGCGGCGCCACCCCAGCGATCGACCCCACCAGGTCACCCTCGTCGAGCCGCATCAGAATCACGCCTCTCGTTTGCCGGCTGGAGATCCTGACCCCTTCCAGGGGGATCCGGATGATCTGGCCCCTGGTGCTGATCAGCATCAGCTCGTCACCTAGCTCCTCGACGATCTTCATGCCAACGATCTCGCCCACCTTGGAGATGGCGTGCTGATCGAGCGTGTACACCCCCTGAATCGCCCGGCTCTTTACGGGGTAGTCGGACACCGGGGTCAGCTTCCCGAAGCCGTTCTGGGTGACCACCAGGACATGGCCCTCGGGCCGGACAATGTCGGCGCCGGCGACGAGGTCGTCTCCACGGAGACGCACCGCGGTGACTCCCATGGTGTCTCGACCCATGGGCCGGACTTGCTTCTCGCTAAAACGCAGCGCCTTGCCCCGCCGAGTCACCAGCAGGATCTGGTCACCCCCGGTGCTGATTCGGACCCAGTTGAGCTCGTCGCCATCGGTCAGGTTCATCGCGATGAGCCCGTTGCGACGCACCGACGCATAGGCGGCGGCGGGCGTCTTCTTGATGTGTCCGCGCAGAGTGACCATCACCATATAGGTCTCATCCGAATAGGCATCGACGGAGAGCATCGACGTCACTCGCTCACCCTGGTCCAACTCCACGAGGTTGATCACGGCAGTGCCCTTGGCCTGGCGCGAGACGTCCGGGACCTCGTGGGTGCGAAGACGGAAAACCCTTCCTCGATTGGTGAAAAAGAGCATGTCCGAATGGGTCGACGCCACCTGCAAGTGTTCCACGTAGTCCTCGTCGCCCACCCGCTTCGCACCCATCACGCCCTTGCCTCCGCGCTGTTGGGAGCGATAGTCGGTGGTCGGCGTCCGCTTGATATAGCCGCGGTGAGTCAGCGTGACCACCACCTGCTCGCGGGGAATCAGGTCCTCTTCGTTGAGCTCGATGTCACCGTAGGTGATCTCCGTGCGGCGCTCGTCGCCGAACTTCTTACGGAGCGCCAGCAGCTCATCCCGGACCACGCCCATCAAGCGCTCGCGCGTGGCCAGGATGGCCTCCAGCGCGGTGATGCGCTCCATCAGCTCGGCATGTTCGGTCTCGAGCTTGTCCCGCTCCAGACGGGTCAGGCGACCCAAGCGCATGTCCACGATCGCCTTGCTCTGTCGATCACTCAGGGAGAAGCGCTCTTCCAGCTGACGCTGCGCGGTCGCTTCATCAGGAGCGGCGCGGATCAGCTTGATCACCTCGTCGAGGTTCTGCAGGCAGATGCGCAGGCCTTCGACGATGTGGGCTCGCTCGCGGGCGCGCTCGAGGTCGTGCCGGGTACGGCGTTCGACCACCTCGCGGCGATACTCGAGGTAGTGGTGGAGCATGTTGCGGAGGGAGAGGATCTGTGGCTGACCGTCCACCAGAGCCAGCAAAATGCAGGAAAAGGTGGACTGCAACTGAGTGTGCTTGTAGAGGTTATTGAGGACCGTGTAGGGGCGGGCATCACGCTTCAGCTCGATCACCAGGCGAGTCCCTTCACGTCGACCGGTCTCGTTGCGCAGGTCGGCAATCCCTTCCAGCTTGCGCTCGTTAACCAGCTCCGCGATGGTCTGCAACACCCGGCTGGGGTTCACCTGATAGGGAAGTTCAGTGACAATAATTTGCTCTCGTCCGGCCTTGGATTCTTCGAAAATCACCCGGGCCCGCTGAACCACCCGACCATGACCGGTGCCATAAACCTGCGGTAGATCGCTGGCGTAAATGATGCCCCCGCTGGGAAAGTCGGGGCCGGGGATCAACTTCATCAGGTCTTCAGTGGTGGCATCCGGGTTGTCGATCATGTGCACCAGCCCGTTACAGACCTCGGTGAGGTTGTGCGGGGGAATACTGGTTGCCATTCCCACCGCGATTCCCGATGCGCCATTGACAAGCAGATTGGGCATGGCCGCGGGCAGCACCGATGGCTCCTGCTTGGTGGCGGCGTAGTTGTCGACGAAGTCGACAGTCTCCTTCTCGATGTCGGCGAGCATTTCGGCGGCGATCGGGGTCATCCGCGCTTCCGTGTAGCGGTAGGCGGCGGCGGGATCGCCTTCGGGCGAACCGAAGTTGCCCTGTCCATCGACCAGGGGATAGCGCATGACCCAGGGCTGGGCCAGCCGCACCAAAGTGTCGTAGACAGAGATATCGCCGTGGGGGTGATAGTTCTTCAGCACCTCGCCGACAATGGCGGCGCATTTCTGATGGCTGGCCCCGGGAGTCATGCCCTGATCCTGCATGGCGTAGAGAATTCGCCGCTGCACGGGCTTGAGCCCATCGCGCACATCGGGCAGCGCCCGGGCCACTATCACACTCATGGCGTAAACGAGGTAGGACTCGCGCATCTCCTGCACCAGCTCGACCCCTCGGACGCCGCCCGCTCTCGCTCCGCCCTGATCGATCGCCATTAGCTAACTCCCCGGCACACGGGCCGGAAGTTGCGGTTCCATCGCCGACTGCCAGGCGTCGGACAGCCCAGCTCGGACCGCGGCCGCAGCCAGCTTGACTGCGCTGCTCACGGCGCCGGCATCGGAGCGACCGTGGCCGATGAACACGAGACCCTTAACCCCGAGCAACGGCGCTCCGCCGACCTGGCTCCAGTCGAGCCGCTGCCGCAAGCGACGCAGGCCGGGGAGCAGAAGAAAGGCCCCCAAGCGTGAGCGCAAACCCGACGTTGCCTCCTGGCGCAAGGCGGCAATGATGGCGTCGGCCACCCCTTCGGCGGTCTTCAGAGCGACGTTGCCGACGAAGCCATCGGCGACCACTACATCAACCTTGCCGGAGACCAGGTCAGTGCCCTCGACCGGGCCTAGATAGCGAAGCCCCAGCTTGGATATCAACTCGTGGGCGGCTTGGACCAGCGCGTTGCCTTTGGAGGACTCCTCGCCGTTGCTGAGCAGCCCGATCCGGGGCCGTTCGACTCCCAGGACGAGCTGGGCATATTCGCTGCCCAGCTGGGCAAACTGGGCCAGCCATTCGGGGCGACAGTCAACCTGGGCGCCAGCATCGACCAGCAGTGTGCTGCCCCAGCGGGAGGGGAAAACCGTGCCGATCGCCGGCCGGGCCACCCCGGGCATACGTCGCAGGTGGAGCAGAGCGGCGGCCATGGTGGCGCCACTATTACCGGCACTGAAGCAGGCGTCGGCCTGGCCTGAGCCGAGCGTCTGCACCATCACTGCCACGCTCGAGCGCGGCTGGCTCCTCACCGACTGGGCGGGATGGGCACCCATGGGGATAGCGCCATCCGACTCCTCCAAGATCAGTCGACCGCCCAATTCCGCGGCGCTCTCGGCGACTAGGGGATTGAGCTGTTCCCGGGGGCCGACCAGGATGAGTCTCAGGTCACGCTCTTCGTGGAGAGCGGCCAGGCTGCCCGCGACCAGCGCCTCGGGCGCGTGATCGCCGCCCATGGCGTCGACCGCGACCGCCGGGGAGAGGGCGCTCAAATATCCAGGTTCCGGACCGTCTTGGCGTGGGACTGGATGAACCGCTTGCGTGGCTCCACCGCTACTCCCATCAAGCGATCGAAGATGTCGTCTGCACGCAGGGCGTCCTCCACCTCGACCTTCAAGAGGATGCGGTGCTCGGGATCCAAGGTGGTGTCCCAAAGTTGGTCGGCGGTCATCTCCCCGAGCCCCTTGTAGCGCTGGACCTTGCTCTTCTCCCCCATCTCCTTGAGAGCGACTCGGAACTCCTCCTCGCTGTAGCACCAGACCAGGCGCTTGCGAGAACCCTCAATGCGGAAAAGCGGCGGCTGGGCGATGAAGAGATGGCCCTCGTTGATCACCGGCTGCAGGTAGCGCCAGAAGAAAGTCAGCAGCAAAGTCCGGATGTGGGAGCCATCCTCATCGGCGTCGGCCATCAGCACGACGCGGTTGTAGCGCAGCCGTCCCAGATCGAACTTCTCGCCCACGCCGGTGCCTAGGGCGGTGATCAGGTTTCGAATCTCCTCGTGCTGCAGGATCTTGTCCTCACGCGCCTTCTCGACGTTGAGGATCTTGCCTCGCAGCGGCAGGATGGCCTGATAGCGACGGTCCCGGCCGCCCTTGGCCGTGCCGCCGGCGCTCTCACCCTCGACGATGAAGAGCTCACAGAGTTCGGGATCGCGCTCGGAGCAGTCAGCCAGCTTGCCGGGCAGAGTGGCCGACTCCAGCAGCGACTTGCGCTGCACCAGTTCCCGGGCCCTGACTGCTGCCGCTCGGGCTCGAGCTGCCGTGAGCGACTTCTCGATGATCCGCTTGGCGTCGCCCGGGTTCTCTTCCAGGTATTGATTGAGCGCTTCGGACACCACGGTGGATACCTGACCGGCGATCTCTGAGTTGCCCAGTTTGGTCTTGGTCTGACCTTCGAACTGGGGCTCCTGCAGCTTGACGCTCAGCACCGCGGTTAGGCCCTCGCGGACATCCTCGCCACTGAGGTTGCCATCGCCTTCTTTGAGAATGGCGGCCTTGCGGGCGTAGCGGTTCAGGGTGGCTGTCAACGCGGTGCGGAAGCCGGTCAGATGGCTGCCACCCTCCACCGTGTTGATGTTGTTGGCGTAGGCCAGAACGTGCTCCGAGAAGCCGCCGTTGTACTGGATGGAGACTTCGACGGTGCTCCCCTCGATTTCACGCTCGACGTACATGGGGCGAGCCTGAACGGCACCCTTACCTCGATTGAGGTGGTGGACGAAGGCCTCGATACCGCCCTCGAAGTAGAAGTTGTCCTCGTTTTGCGGCGTGGGTCGCTCGTCGATGAGCCGGAAGAGCACCCGCTTGTTTAGGAACGCCAGCTCGCGCAACCGGGTCAGGATGGTCTCCCGGTTGAACTCCTGGGTGTCGGTGAAGATCTGGGCATCAGGCCAGAAGCGAATGCTGGTTCCGCGGCGACCCGACTTGGTGTCCGGCTCGCTGCGAAGTTCGTTCATGGGGACCCCGCGCGAGTACTCCTGGCGGTAGATGCGCTTGTCTAGATAGACCACCACCTCGACGCGCTCGGAGAGGGCATTGACCACCGACAGGCCCACCCCGTGCAGGCCGCCGGACACCTTGTACCCGCCGCCCCCGAACTTGCCCCCGGCGTGGAGCTTGGTCATGACCACTTCCAGAGCAGGTCTGCCGGTGGGCTGGTGGATGTCCACCGGGATGCCGCGCCCGTTGTCGGTGACCAGGCATGAGCCATCCGGGGAGAGCCTGACTTCGACGTTGTCACACTCGCCGGCCAGGGCCTCGTCCACGGAGTTGTCAACGATCTCGGTAACCAGCTGGTGCAGGCCGTGCACGTCAGTGGACCCGATGTACATTCCCGGGCGCCGTCGGACCGGGTCGAGCCCCTCCAGAACCTGGATCTGCTCCGCCGAGTAGCCGTTACCCACAGCCGGGGATGCCTTCCGTTTGCGAGTGGGCTTGGGCGCCGGCTCGGACGGCTCCCCATCCCGCTGGATAGGCAGCCACAATTCGGGGTCAGGCTCTGCCAAATTGCTCCTCGTGGCGCAGTGCGCGGCGCGGGCGGCGCCGGCTAGGCGCTGCACCACTGGGTGGAGGGGGGTTCCGAGACCAAAGCAGTACGGAAGCCACACCCAATTTTAGCAGTCCGGCAGGGGGACCCCAGAAGGGCTGAGTCCCCCTGCCGGGAAGGTTACTTGCACGCCCGGGGTCAATTCGCGTTATCTTTCGCCTGTACGGCGGCCCAGCGCTGCGGCGTTAGGGCGGCCGGAAAGAGGCCTCGTGCTTGAGGCTTCGGCCTCAGTCAAGGAGACCGATACCACTCAGCCTGTTCCAGGCGAGTCCCAACACTCGGTTCGGCCGGAGGAAGTGGCGCCTTGACGCCCCCAACCCTGACCCTCCAGCACCTCCACCTGGTGGTGCCCGAGGCAACTGAAGCGATGTCGTTCCTAGAGGCCCTCAACGGGACCGGAAACGGAGGCGCCCGTGAGCACTTCGCGGCTCAGATCGGAGCCCTCGACGACTTCGCTGTGATCGCAGCCCAGGGGGAGACCCCGGAGGTCACCCTGCTGCTGCCCGGCTTGGACGTCAGCTGCACTCCCGTGCGCGCCGGTCGGGCCAAGCGCGAGCACACCGCCTTGCGGGTTGACAGCGTGCGCCCTGCGCCAGCGGAGCGGGACGAGTTCGGCAACCGGGTCCTCCACGTCGCCTGCCGGAAGCCGCTGGTCACTGCCGAAGACGGCACTCCCAGCGACACCTTCCACCTCATGGACCTAGCCAAACTCGCGCGCGGCTCCAAGGAGCCCGACCCCATCTTGCTGCAGACCCTGGCTCTGGTCGACGGTCTGGAGAGCGCCGAGCGCAACCGGGCGGCTACCCAGAGAACTCCCTTTGAGGGGGTGGTGGAGATCTGGCGCTGCCGCAACTGCCGCGGCCTCTGGCGAGCAGACCGGGACGAGCGCTGTCCCTCCTGTGGCAAGGAGTTCACCGAGGACGATCGGCGCCGACCCGAGTTAGGCCGGATCGAGTTCTCCGTTCCCAAGGATCACACCATCACCATCGCCGTCGATTCGGCGGTGATGGTCGAGCCGGAAGACGAGCCCCACTACCTGGGCCGGGTGACCAAGGTCGATCACCGGCGCCGCTTGGTCGAGGTGGCCTGCAAGGCCTATGAGTCGGCCGGCAGCCAGGGCTGGATCACGCCATCCTTCAACAAGCAGCTCTACGCGTCCAAACGAAGTACGCTGGCCTCGATCGCCTCGGGAGATGCCCGGAGCCTGCTCCTGGCCCAATTACTGACCGATCCGACTTCGGTCTACGCCCCCGAAGTCGAGCCCCGGAGCGACTGGTTGACCGCTGGTATGCACAGCAACCAGGCTCAGGATCGCGCCATTGGGATCATGGTCGCCTTGGAGCCGGGTCAGGCGGCCCTGATCCAGGGCCCACCCGGCACTGGCAAGACGACGGTGATCGTGGAGGCCATCAAGCACCGCCTGGCCGAGCGTTCCGAACAACGCATCCTGGTTTGCTCGCACAGCAACCTGGCGGTTGACAACGCCCTGGAGCGGCTCGCCGGCACCGAGGGGCTTCGGGCTGTCCGGGTGGCCAAGGCGGAACGTGTCCATCCGGCGGTGGACGCCTTCCGGGTCGAAGACGAGGACGACGAGCGGCTGATCTCCGCCAACGTCTTTTTCGCAACGTGCGCCACCGCGGCCACTTCCTCGATCACCAATGACGAGATCTACGACATGGTGATCCTCGACGAGGCCAACAAGGCCCGCATCGACGAGGCCCTGCCCTGCCTGCGCCTGGGTGCGGCCGTGGTCATGGTGGGGGACCACAAGCAGCTGCCTCCCGTCGAAGACGACGCCATTTACCAGATCGTGGAGGACCATCCCGACCTCGAGGAGATCGTCGATACCAGCCTCTTTCAACGCTGCTGGGAGAAGGGCGTGCCCGAGCAAGCCCGCTGCCTGCTGGTGGAGCAGCACCGGATGCACCCCGAGATCTCCGCATACATCAGCTCGGCCTCCTACGACGACCAGCTGCAGAACGCAGCTGAGGTCCTGGAGTACGAGTACGTGACCAGGCGGCCCTTTCCGGTGGCATTGCACATGGTCGACACAGCTGGGCTACGGGGAGGCCGAGAGCGCCGGGGTGCCGGAGGCGCGCTGCGCAATGACGCCGAGGTCAGGGTCTGCGCCCAGGTGGTGCGCATCCTCGATGAGAGGGCCGACCCAGCGCTCTCGTTGGCGGTGATCGCCATGTACGCCGATCAGGTGGACCGGCTCCGTCAGGCGCTCAGTCGCCGCCACTTCAGGCGCCAGGTCAGAATCGACACCGTCGACTCCTTCGAAGGCCGGGAGGAGGACATGGTGGTGATCTCCCTGGTGCGCAGCAATGAGCGGGGCCGGATCGGCTTCTTGCGGGTTCCCAATCGGCTCAACGTGGCCATCTCAAGAGCTCGCCGACTGGTGGTGTGCGTCGGTGACGCCGCGACCCTGCGGGCGGGCGAGGAGACGATGTACGGTCGGCTGGTGGAGGCGGCCAAGGGATGCGGGGGCTACCTGATGGCGACCGACCTCCTTGGTGGCAGGGCGAGCGCCCGTCCGCGCGGAATCCAGCGGGGAGTGGCGGGGGGCCCGGTGAGCGCTCCCGAGGGAGGCGACCCCAATGTTCCCCGGCGCAATCGGAGACGGCGACGGCGTCGGCCCCAACCCCTGCCCGGGCAGCCAACGGTGGCCTCCGGCGCCACTCCGGGAATCCCTGCTCCTACGGGCACTTCTGGTGAGCCGGGGACACGGCCAGGTCGGCGGCGCCGCCACCGCCACCGCTCCCGGGGTGGCTGGGCGGGCCCACAGGGAACGGCCCCTCCCACAGGCGTCGGGACAGCCCCCAGCGCGGACGGGTCGGTCGGCCCCAGCCAGCCCGGGGAAGGGGCCCGACGACGGCGCAACCGGCACCGCCATCGCGGCGGCGGTCCACCGGCGGACCAGAACCCGACCGGCACCAGCTCGCCTCCTAGCGACGGTGGTGCTCCGTCCGGAGGTGAGGTCCCGGCATGAGCCTGCCGGAGCTACCAAAGGTCTTCGTGGCCGGAGCCGGTCTGATGGGATCGGGGATAGCCCAGACAGCGCTTCAGAGTGGGCTGGAAGTGCAGATCTTCGACTCCCGGCCCGGGGCGGCGGCACAGGCCCAGTCCCAGATCGGGCAGAGACTGCGCCGAGCCGTGGAGGCCGGCCGCCTGTCGGAGGAGTTGGGCGCCGAGGGGGCGCGGCGGCTTCTGGTGGCCAGCGACCTCAAGAGCGCTGCTCGCGCGGATGTGATCGTCGAGGCGATCACTGAAGCTCGCGAGGCCAAGCTGGAGCTCTGGAGCACGCTTGACGGGATCTGTGCCGATGCCACCCTATTCACGAGCAACACGTCGTCGATCCCCATCACGCGCCTGGCTGCCGCCACCTCACGTCCCGACCGCTTCATGGGGATGCACTTCTACAGCCCGGTCCCGGTGATGAACCTAGTTGAGCTGATCCGCGGCGTGCTGACCTCGGACGAGACCTACTCCAGCATCGAAGCTCTTTCGCGCCAGTTGGGCAAAACCCCGGTCAGCTCGGCCGACACCCCAGGGTTCATCGGCAACCGCATCCTCATCCCCTACCTCAACGAGGCCATGGCAGCCCTCCAGGAGGGGGTGGGCACGGCGGCCGACATCGACCAAGTCGCTAAGCTGGGTTTCCGCCATCCGATGGGGCCTTTGGAACTGGCCGACTTCATCGGCCTCGACGTGATCCTGGGCATCTGCCGGGTCATGTACGAGGGCCTCCATGACCGTCGGTACGCCCCCAACCCCTTGCTGGAGAGGCTGGTCGAGGCCGGTCAGTTGGGCCGCAAGACGGGACGGGGATTCCACGTCTACGAGTCTCCCCCGAGCTGACCAAGCTCGTGCCCTTCCGGCTAGCGGGAGATGATCTCGGCCAGATAACGCAGCGCGATCGGGTAGCGGTACTCGATGGAGGAATGGCCACCCTCGAAGAGTTCGAGGCGGACGTCGGGAAGTCCTAACTTCCGCAGCAACCCAGCCACCGCTCCAGCACCGATATCCAGGTGATACTCGTCTTTGCGCCCCCCTTCCAGGTAGACGCCGCGAAGTGAGCGGGCGGCGTCGGGACGGGCAGTGATCAGCCTCACCGGGTCCCAATCGAGCCAGCGCTGCCAGACTTCCGGACGCATGATTCCGGACACCTCATCAAAGGGCAGCTGCGGAGTTCCGTCGGGGTCAGCGGAGTAGCAGGCGGCCATGCCCCAGGCATCTACCAGGGGATAGTCGTAGGGTCGGGAGAGGGCCGGCCGGCTGCGGAAGTCGGTCCAGAAGGTGGCGTAGCTGCCTTGGAAGTGGTCCCGAAGCTGGCGAACCACTTCGGGGAACTCGGGCAGATAACAGAACTCGAAGAGAGCGTCGCCGGCATGGCTGGCTAGAGCCCCGAAGAGGTCGGGGCGGAGCAGGGCGGTGACCATGGCGCCATAGCCACCGCTCGACTTTCCCGCTACAGCACGGTGATCTCGATCGGCAAGGGTCTTGAACTTGGCGTCGACGGCGGGAACAACCTCCTCGCAGAGGTAGCTGTGGTAGGGCCCGGTGCCGGTCGAATCGAGGAATTGGCTGCCCCCAATGCTGGTCCAGCAGTCGACGAATACCAGAAGGCAGGGAGGAACACCGGGTTCTGCAAAGAGCTCGTCGAAGAGCTCGATCGCGGTCGGACGGAAGCCCTGGCGGCTCCGCCACATGTCGATCTGCCCACTGAAGCCTTGGAGAAGGTAGATCGAGGGCAGTGGCTGTTCCGGATTGGCAAGGTATGGCGGCGGCAGATACACCCAGAGGGGGCGAGCAGCGGGGTCGCTGAGATGGTTGTCGCGAAGCAATCGGCTGTGCAGAACCATCTCCACCAGCTCGCCCCGCATCGGCCGGGCCCAGGGCGCCCCCGGGGCTGGGGCGATCTCCAGAAGGACGTCCGCTCCTTCAAGCTCCATCTCTAACCCTCCTTGGGAGCGTGCTTAGGGGAGTCACGGGAGAGGCCGGCCCATGGGGTCGGGCCCGGTCCCTGCCGCCTCGCTCTGACCCAGTAGCGGCACGAAACGACACTCTCCCAGATCCTGCCGGCTCCAGTCAGATCCGTTGCGGGTCAGGCACCAGAGTCGTTCCTCGTGCGGTCCCTGCAGGGGAAGGACGAGCTTGCCGCCGTCGGTGACCTGGCTGGGCAGTGCGCTGGGAACGGTTGCGCTGGCGGCGGAGATGATCACCGCGTCGAATGGGGCATTCCCGGGAGCCCCCAGACGGCCATCCCCGACCATGACGACCACCCCAGAGACGCCGGCTCGATCTAGGTTGCGGCGAGCTCGGGCCGCCAGAACCGGGACAATTTCGATCGCCACCACCTTGCCGGCGCCGGCCGCGCACAGCAGGGCAGCGAGATAACCGCTGCCGGCCCCCACCTCCAGCACCGAGGCACCCGGACGCAGCTCCAGTGCCTGGACCGCGACGGCGACGATCCAAGGCTGGGAGCAGGTCTGCCCGTAGCCGATCGCCAGCGGCCGATCCTCGTAGGCGCGGCCGCGCTGGTCGGGCGGCAAGAAGGTCTCTCGGGGAACTGTCTCCAAGGCAGCCAAGGTGGCCGCGCCGATCCCTTTCTCGCCTAGAGAGGCCACCAACCGGGAGCGCTCCCGGTTCAGCTCTCGTTCAGGATCTGGATGCAGTGGTCGACATCCTGGGAGTACAGCGGCGTGGGTATTCGCGAGGGGATGGAACCTTTGGCCACCGGCAGGTAGAAGCCATGTACCTTGGGCGCCACGAACTCAGAATCCACCAGGGCGATCCTCACCGATGTATTGACCGGGGGGAATACTGCGACCATCCATACCTTGGCTCCCGGGTTGACGTCCGCTGAGCAGACGTCCAGTCGATTGCTGGAGACGACCACGATCGGACGAATGGGATCGTAGTACGACTTCTGGACGGCAGAGTGCACGCCCCGGGGATCCAGCTTGGACGTCTCACTGGACTCGAGCACGGTCTGGGTGAGATCGACAGCTGTGGTAGACGCTCCCGGGTTGGTTGCGGTGACCACCACCTCCAGAAGGGGTCCCAGCCCCGCCAAGGAGCGGACTGCGCGGGCTTCGGACCCGGACAGGAGCGGCGCCACGTCGGCGAGCTCGACGTGGCGCAGGTAGTAGAAATGGAGATAGGTAGGGTCGGTGTAGAAGCCGCCGTCGGGGGTGCTGGTGACCAGCGCCGTGTCGAGGGGGTGGGCGGCATGACTCACCGGCAACCCGCCCGCTAGCGCCGCGACCGCCTGGGTGGCGCTGGGACTCGACGAACAGCCCGCCAGGAGGCCGAGGCCGGCCAGGGCCACGATCAATCTGGCTCGCTTCCCACCTCGGGACAGCAAGGGCAGCGGACTACCGGTTGCCACCGCGCACCGTCATCCAGGCGCGGGTAGCGCCTGGCCGTCCGGGGTCAACAGGTCGCGGCGGCGGAACACCGAACGGGTCCGATAACCAGCTGCTTCGAGCCGCTCTCGCCCACCTTCCTCGCGGTCGAGCAGGGTATAGATGGCAGCGATGCGCGCTCCGGCGTCCACCACCTTCTCGGCCGCTTGGAGCAGGGATCCCCCCGTGGTCAGGGCATCGTCCACCAGCGCCACCTGGTCGCCTGGATCCGGCCGAGGCCCGGCGCACCAACCCCCGGCGCCATGCTCCTTCACCTCCCTACGGATGATGAAGGCAGCAATTTGAACGCCCTGGTCGAGGGCACTGCAGAGGGCGACCGCCGTGACCATCGGGTCAGCGCCCAGAGTAGGCCCGCCGATTCTGGTCACCCCATCCTCCCGAGCGAATCGCAGGATCGCCCGTCCGACTAGCAGCGCTCCCCGAGGGTCCAGCGTCACCAAGCGGCCGTCGAAGTAGTAGGGGCTACGCCTGCCACTGGTGAGGACGAAATCACCAACCCGGAAGGCTCGGGTCAGCATCAGGCCGAGCAATTGGCTCCGCTCCTCTTCATCCTCGCTCAACCGGATGGCGCGTCCGGCCGCCAGCGCAACACCGGATGGCGCGCGGCGGTAACCTCGTCGACGCGACCAACCGGTGCCTGATGGGGCGCGGTACGGAGGACCTCGGGGTCACGCCCCCCTTCTTCCATGATCGCGCCGATGACGGCTGCCAACTCATCCAACGACCGCTTGGATTCGGTTTCTGTCGGTTCGAACATCATCGCTTCCGGCACCGTCATGGGGAAGTAGACGGTGGGTGGATAGACGCCGTAGTCAATCATCCGCTTGGCGATATCCAGCGCCTTCAGATTGGAGTAGGGAGCTTGAGCGCGCTTGGGACTCGCCACGAATTCGTGGAAAGAGTCGCCCTCGATGGCGACCGGAAGCCAATGCTTGACCTGCTGGCGCAGGTATCGGGCCCCTAACACCGCGTCACGTGCCACCTGAGCGATGCCATCGCCGTAGGCGCGAATGTAGGCGTAGGCGCGGACCAACATGCCAAAGTTGCCGTAGAAAGACCGCACTTTCCCAATGCTGTGGGGCCGCTCATAGTCCCAGTCAAAGCGACCCTGGGTACGGCTAATGCGCGGCACGGGGAGAAAGTCCTCAAGTTGCTTGGACACGCCCACCGGGCCCGCGCCGGGGCCGCCACCGCCATGAGGTGTCGAGAACGTTTTGTGCAAATTCAGGTGCACCACGTCAAAGCCCATATCACCTGGCCGAGCCACGCCGACGAGAGCGTTGAGGTTGGCGCCGTCGTAATAGAGCATGGCTCCGGCAGCGTGGGCAAGGCGCGCCATCTCTTCAATGTTCTTCTCGAAAATCCCCAACGTATTGGGGTTTGTGAGCATCACGGCCGCCACCCGCGGGCTCAGTTTGGCCGCGAAGTCCTCGAGGTCGACTGTTCCATCGGCGGCGCTACGCACGGTGACGACCGTCAACCCACACTGGGCAGCACTGGCGGGATTAGTCCCGTGTGCGCTGTCGGGAATGATCACCTCGGTCCGGGCATGATCCTCGTGGCGAAGGTGGTAAGCCTGGATCATTCGCAATCCCGTCCATTCGCCATGCGCCCCCGCCGCCGGCTGGAGGGATACCGCCTCCATACCGGTGATGTGGCAAAGCATCTGCTCCAGTTCCCACATCAGCTCCAAGGCGCCCTGGATTGAGTCGACCGGCTGGAGCGGGTGGATATCGGCGAAGCCGTCTAGGGCCGCGGCCTGCTCGTTGACCGCGGGGTTGTACTTCATGGTGCAGGACCCGAGGGGATAGGCACCCTGCTGAAGGTTGTGGTTGCGCCGTCCCAGGCGCCCAAAGTGGCGCGCCAAGTCGGGTTCGTTGACAGCTGGAATCTGAGCCCTACGCCGGCGCCGCCACTTTTCCGGCAGGCCTTCACCAATGACCGGCCCATCGACCCCGGCCGCGGGCAGCAGCGGTACCGGACCTTCCTGCCGCGTCAGCTCGAAGAGCAGGGGCTCCGCGCCCGCCCAAGCGGGCTCGGGAATCTCGCTCATCCCACTGCCCCCACCGCCAGGCTGGGAACAGCCACCTGGCTCAGTCTGCTGACAAGCCGGTCCATAGCTGTTGGCGAGGTGAGCTCGGTCGTGCAGACAAGCAGGCAATTGGCCAGCTCCGGGTCGGCTTCACCCAGGGGGTAGCCGGCTAGGATTCCTTCCCCCGCCAGTTCACGCGCCAGGGCCCCGGCGTCAGTCGGGGTCTCTAGGACAAACTCCCAGAGGAAGTCACGGTCGGGGAACTTGAGGCTGAAGCCGGGAATCTCGGCCAAACCGCCTGCCAGATGGTGAGCTCGGCGGTAGGAGATATCGGCGATGCCCCGGAGTCCAGCTTCGCCCATCTTGGCTAGGTAGGCGGTTGCTGCCAGGGCCATCAGGGCGTGGTTGGTGCAGATGTTGGAGGTGGCACGTTCCCGGCGAATGTGCTGCTCCCGGGTCTGGAGGGTCAGGCAGTAGGCGCGCCCACCCCGGGAATCGATCGTCATCCCCACCAATCGACCAGGAATCCGCCGCACTAGTTCGCCGCGGCAGGCCAGGAGCCCCACCGTCGGCCCACCGAGTTGAGGGGGGATTCCCAGTTGCTGACCGTCGGCGGCGACTAGGTCGACACCTAGCGCGCCCGGTGGCTCAAGCACAGCGGCAGCGATGGGATCGGCCACGGCCAAGACGAGCGCTCCCGCCTGGTGGGCCAGCTCCACCAGCTCCCGGACCGGCTCAAGCAAGCCGAGGAAGTTTGGCTGGGAGACAACCACGACCGCCGCTTCCCCTTCAGCCAGGGCGCCCCTGGCCGCATCCAGATCAACTGTGCCCTCCCTGCGAGGTAGGTTCACCAGCTCGGCGCCTCGACCAGAGATGTACGTCTCGAGTACCGCGAGGATCTCGGGGTGGAGGGTGGAGGCGGCCAGGACACGGGGCCGATTGGTTTGAAGGGTTGCCAAAAGGGCTCCCTCGGCGGTGGCCGTGGCGACGTCGTACATGGACGCGTTGGCGACATCGAGGTCGTAGAGTTCCGCCACCATTGACTGAAATTCGAAGATGGACTGTAGGTATCCCTGGCTGGCCTCGGCTTGGTACGGCGTGTAGGCGGTGTAGAACTCGGGCCGACCGATGGTGGCGCGCACGATGGCAGGGATAAAGCGGGAATAAATCCCCGCCCCGAGAAAGCAATCCCACTGCGACAAGGCCCGGTTACGCCCGGCCAGACGACGCATCTCGGCTATCAGCTCCAGTTCCGAGAGTGCCGGCGGGAGCGCCAACTTGGGTTCACGTAAACCCGGAGGTACGTCTCTGAAGAGGTCACCAACGGACGCCAGCTCGAGCGCAGCAAGCATCTCGGCTCGATCTGAGTCTGAGTTTGGAAGATAGGCCATGAAAGGCTGGAGCCTCCGGTGAGAAGTCCGACCGCTAGTGGGAGTCCGCCTGCGCGAAGGAATCGTACGCGGCGGCGTCGAGAAGGTCGTTGGGAAGATCTCCCTCGACGCGAACTCGGATCAGCCAGCCCCGGCCCTGGGGGTCCTGGTTGACGAGCTCGGGCGAGGCGCTGACGTCGCCATTCACGGCGAGCACCTCTCCGCTCACCGGGGCATACAAGTCGCTGGCTGCTTTCACCGACTCCACGGAGCCGAAACGGGCTCCGGCGGTGATGGCGGTGCCCTCCTTCGGTAGCTCCAGGAAAATCACATCTCCGAGCTGGGACTGGGCATGATCGGAGATCCCCACCAGGGCTTCCCCGGACCCCTCCGGCTTGACCCACTCGTGAGTCTTGGTATACCGATACGCGGTCAAGTCGGGCACCAGCTCTCCTCCCTTTCGTCCACTTGAAGCATCAGCTCTCGGGGCGTTGATAGAAAGGTAGCGCCACCACCGGCGCTGTCGCCCACTGCTCGGGGTCGGCTCGGAGTTGCACCCGAAGTTCGGTGCCCGGAGAAGCGAACTCGGGCTCGACGTAGCCCATGGCCAAGCCAGCCCCTACCGTGAATCCGAAGGACCCGCTGGTCACCTCGCCCACTTGGCGTGAAGCATGGTAGATCGGGTGTCCATGGCGGGGGATTTCCCGAGGGCCCATCTTGAGCCCGATGAACGTGCGGGGCGGAGAGGGGGCGATGGCGGCCAGGGCGTCGCTGCCGACGAATCCGCCCTTGGCCGGCTTGACCACCCAACCGAGGCCGGCGCTGAGCGGGTCGGTGTTCTCACCGATATCCTGGCCGTAAAGACGGAAGCCCGCCTCCAGACGCAGGGTGTCCCGGGCGCCGAGGCCGGCCGGGATCAGGCCTGCAGAACTCCCCGCTTCCAGAAGAGCAGTCCAGAGTCGCTCGGCATCGCCTGCATCCGCGTAGAGCTCGAACCCGTCCTCACCGGTGTAGCCCGTGCGGGAGATGCGGACGGGTAGACCGGCGACCTCGCCTGGGCGATGGTGGTAATAGCGAATCGCGCTCACGTCGCGGCCTGAACTGAGCTCCTGCACTATTCCCATGGCGCGAGGTCCCTGCACAGCGAGCAGGACCGTCCCCGCCGAGACGTCCTCGAGATTGGCGTCGTACCCGGCTCGGCACTGCTCCATCCAGTCCAGGTCGACGTCGTGGCGGGCGGCGTTGACGACGCACATGTAGCCGTCTTCATCCCGATACACGAGGAGGTCGTCGACGATGCCGCCATCGGGATGGCACATAACCGTGTACAAGGCGCGCCCGGGGGCCAGCTTGGACACGTCGTTGGTCACCAGTTGCTGCAGGAAGTCGAGGGCGCCAGCACCCCTGACGTTCACCTCGCCCATGTGAGAGACGTCGAAAAGTCCGGCTCGCTCGCGAACCGCCTGGTGCTCTCCTCGGATGGAGCCGTAGTGAAGCGGCATCGAATAGCCGGCGAAGGGGACCATCTGACCCCCTGACCTCCGGTGGACGGCGTCCAGAGGGACCTTCTGATCAGCCTCGCTCATGAAGACTCGATCTCACCCAGGATGTTGATCAGCTCCACATCATGCTGAGACCGGGCCTCATCGACGGCTCGACGGAGCTGAGCGACCCTGCCCACCGGCCAGCTGAGGTGGGCGGCCAGCTCCAAGTCACTGGGCGCCACGTCTGAATCAAGACGCAACTCCGCCTCGGCGGCGAAGAGGCGCTCGGCGTCAGCCGCCCAGCGGAGATCCTCCAGCCGAGCCGCGTCTTCATCGGCCACCAAAGCGTCGATCAACTGCCCCACCGCCTGGCGGACCCGGGCCAGGAACTGAGCCGGCGACAGGGGTTGGCCGGAGTCGAGGCCATGGACGATGGTGACCAGGGCGGTGCTGCCCTCCTGGAAAAGGTCCTCCAGGGGGAGTGTTTCGGACTGGCGCGCCTCAGCGACCTCAAGAACCGCCCAGAGAGTCCCCTCAACCAACTGCTGGGCTGGGGCAACGCCTTCGCCCGAGGCGGGCCGAACCCGCAACAAGTGGTCCAGACGCTCTCCGGTCAGCTTCGGAAAGCCGGCGACCAACTGGCGGATGTCCTGCGGTTGGGCCAGGGCGTCTGTTACCGACTTAGATCGTGCGCTGACCACTGGTCGAGTATAGGAGTGGGCGCTGTGCTGATCTGAACGCGTCACGCGGTTGCAGCCTTAGACTCCGACCGTGGCCCCAAGTCACCTCCGCGTCCCTCCAGATCAAGACCTCCTGGTCTTCGGTGTCACCGGCGACTTGGCCCAACGCAAGTTGCTGCCAGCGCTATATGAGCTCAGCTTGCAGGGCCTGCTGCCGCGCAAATGCGACATATTGGGGACGGCGACGAAGGAGCTTGGTGATCCTGGCTTCCAGGAGGTAGCCCAGGCCGCCGTCAAGCAGTTCTCGAGAACTGGCTTCCAGCCCGAAGGTTTCGCTGCCTTCGCCAAGCGCCTGCGCTACGTGCCCACCAGTCATGACCAGGTGGGAACTGGGGAGAAGCTGGCCAAAGCACTGCAGCAGCCCCACCGGCTCATCTATCTAGCGGTCCCGCCTTCGGCCCTCGTGACCATCCTTGAGGAGCTCAAGGGCGCTGGACTGGCCGAAGGTTCCTCGGTGATTATCGAGAAGCCGTTCGGTCATAACCTCCAGTCCGCAGTGGAGTTGAACGTGGCCTTGCACGAGATGGTCCCCGAGGACCGGATCTTCCGGATTGACCATTACCTGGGCAAGGAGACTGTACAGAATCTCCTGGTTTTTCGCTTCGGGAACACCCTTGTCGAGCGGATTTGGAACCGCGACGTAGTAGACCAAGTGCAGCTCACCGTAGCTGAGGACATCGGGATCGAGAGCCGGGGCAGGCTCTACGAGGAAACAGGTGCGATCCGGGACATCTTCCAGAACCACCTGCTCCAACTGCTGGCCCTAACCTGCATGTCGCCGCCTAGTTCGTTCGACCCCGAAGCCCTGCGCGACGAGAAGGTCAAGGTGCTTCACTCCATCAGGCCGGTGGATCCCAAGGACGTGGTCCGCGGTCAATACACCAGGGGCTCGGTCAACGGCGCGATGATGCCGGGCTACCGCGAGGTCGACGGCGTCTCAACAGACTCGACCACGGAAACCTACGTGGGCATGCGCCTGGCGGTGGACACCTGGGATTGGGCTGGAGTGCCCTTCTACCTTCGCTGCGGCAAGGCCCTGTGCACCCGGCGCACCGAGATCATGCTCTACTGCCGGGACGTTCCCCTGCACCTGTTCGAGGGGACGGGCATCGAGCACCTGAGTCCCAACCGGGTGACGATCCGGATCCAGCCGGAGGAGGGGATCTCCTTCTCATTCATGGCCAAGCAACCCGGCGCCGCCGTGGTCGAGCAGCCAGTGATGATGGACTTCTCCTATGGTCGGTCGTTCAAGACGGAGCCGGCCGAGGCCTATGAGCGACTCCTCCATGACGCCCTGCTGGGAGACCACACCCTATTCATCCGGCAGGACGAAACGGAGGCGGCGTGGACGGCTCTCGAGCCGGTTCTCGAGCACATGCCTCGGATCAAGTTCTACCCGGCTGGTAGTGAAGGGCCGGAGGCGGCGAACTCGCTGCTTCTCTCTGGGTCGTGGCACGACCTCTCCCACCATCGCGACGCAGGAGACCCCGACAGCTGAGCTAGGCGGCACCCACACGCGCCGGTACCAAGTCCGGCACAAGCTGATCAGCCTCGATCCAGCCCTCTTGTACGTCCTCACCGAAGCCCGCCTGAACCCTCACCCAGCGCCCCAGCTGCTCCCGCGCCACAAGCGGAGTCGCTGGCAGAACCGGAAGGCCACGCCGAGCGCCATAGTCGGGTGCCGTGAAAAGAGGATACCCCGTCCCCGCCCAGCTCTGAACGATGGTGCAAGGCCCTGGCGGTACCGCCCGTGACCGGTACACGGTGAATTCGTCGCGTTCCCCCCGGGTCAGGATCCGGAGCAGGTTGAGAGCCCGCAGCGTGGCACTCCTCTGTCCTTCCGCTACCAGGATGAGCTCGGTTCCCCTGGTGCCGGCATGGCATTCGATCCGCACCTTGGTCTTGGGCCGCTTGACCTTGCTCCACTGGCCGAAGAGCCCGTTGGCCAGGACCTGCGCCACCTCGGCGGTGTTCTCGTCGATGACCCTGAAGCTGAAGGGCGGAAGCGCCATCACCTGCTCCGCAACCGCAAAAATCTCCCGCGGAGGCGTGTAGACGGTGGTCACCCAGCGGTTGGTACGGGGACGGCCCAAGTACAGCACGCTCCGATTCTAGGCGACCACCATGGGCAACTGGCCGGTCTTCAGGTAGGGCGCTGGACTAGCGAAGCAGGGGCCGCCGCCGCAGCATCAACGCTTCCAGTCCGTGCACCACGGGATCCAGGGGTCCCAGCACCGGCGCAATCAGTAGGCCGCCATAGCTGCCCAAGTGGCCACCCCACTTGGTCTTGAACTTGGCATAACCGTGGGCAGGATTGGCGCGGTCGAAGCGCCGCGGAACCCCCCACATGTCATAGATCGAACAGCCTCGCTCGATGCCCCATTTCATCATCGCCCATTGCATCGCATAGCTGGCGTGGGCACGAGGTACCGCCGGGCTGGTACCCCCGAAAAGGTGAACCAGCCGTCGTCCGAAGGCAACGGTGAGACCGGCCGCCAGTGGCTGACCCTTGTAGGAGGCGATGAAGATCGTTGCTCCCAGGTCCTTCGCTGCCGCCTGATAGTAGGAAAGAGGTCGGGAATGCAGTTGCTTGCGGCCGACGGTGTCCATGTGCAGCGAGTAGAAGACAGCCACCGCGTCGGGCCCCTGCTCCGCCCTGACCACGACGCCCTCGCGGTCGGAAACGCGGATGCAGTACTTGGTCGCGGAGGGAATCCGCGAGTAGACCGCCTCGACTCCGCCGCTCAGGTCAACTAGCCATGTCTGTCGGTGCTGCACGTCGAAGCGTGCCTGGTGCAAACCGCAGCGCTGGCGCAGCAGACCAACCTCCCTCGAATCAGCCGGCCACTCGGGGTCGCACTTGAGTTGGAACGACCTCGCTTGTCGCAGTCTTCGGGCCGCCGCACCCAAGAGCAGTTGAGCCGCCGCCACGTCTTCCAGAGATGAGAGCACCGGTCCCTGCGGTGCGTATCCCCAGCCCAGACCGCCGGGTCCGATCTCTTGGCGAAGCACCTGAATCGCCCCTACCCATTGATCGTCACTCCCGCGGACGGCCGCCAGCCTGAAGACGTGCCACCCGTAGCGCCGGCGCAACTCACCCCAACCCCAGGCCTGGAGCAGGTTTCCGGTGGCCTGCTCACTGATGTAACGGTTCCATTGGTCCTCGGCGCCGGTGCCAACCTCTAAGAGGCGGAGACGGTCAGCCGCCGAGGTCGTCAACTCGCGGCGATCACGACAGCTGCCATCGCCCCATTATCCGTCTGCGACTTCGCGTTCAAGGGGAGTTCGAGCTCCGGGCGTATGATCGAAGCGCCATGGGTCGAGCGCCGATTGTGGGTGCGGTTCTAGCAATCGCTGACGGCTCACTCGGGAGTCACCTATCTCCAGTTGTGGCCAATCCGACTGCCCAATTAGTCAGTCATCATGCCGGGATAGTTGGTGTTCTGGCTAATCCCACCCTGGCCTTCGTACTTCTGCTGATGGCGATGCTTGCGGTCGGTCTGGAGGTCGTCCACCCCGGCACATTGGTGTTTGGGGCCCTGGGACTGGTGGCGGGAGCTCTGGCGATCGTGGGCTTGGCGAATCAACCTGTCGACTGGGTAGGTCTGGTTCTCGTGGGATCGGCCGCTGCATTGCTGGTTGTCGATACCTCCCTGCACTCCCACGGGCTGATCAGCTTGGCCGGCGTCGTTGCCGCGGTATCTGGTGGGCTGCTCCTATACAACACCGCCCCAGGCCAGGGCGGCGTCAGCCTCTTCGCACTGATCACGGTGCCAGTCGTACTGGGTGGGGTCTGGATCACATTGAGCCGTCGTGCCCTGCGGGTGCGCCACCTGCCGTTCGGTAGCAGCAGCCATGAGCTACTCGGACTGACCGCCATAGTCCGCCAACGGGCCGATCCAGACGGGGCCGCTGCCGTGGAGGGTGAGCTGTGGAGGATCAACGCCCGGAGTGGTGGCCCTCTGGAAGTCGGTGCGGAGGTGGAGGTCATAGCCCAAGATGGACTTACTCTGATAGTGGAACCGCTGCCCGGCCCGACGACGGCCAGCGCAACAGTCGCGGCACCCGGCGCTCGCGCCGGGGCGCATAACCGATAAGGAGGGCGAGGCGATGGGTGCTGGTCTAGTCGTTTTAGTGATTGTCGTGGTCATCGCATTAACCACGTTTTCCACGGGATTTCGCGTAATCAATGAGTACGAGCGGGGCGTCGTCTTCCGGCTCGGCCGCCTCATCGACGTCAAGGGGCCCGGGCCGCGTCTGATCATTCCCTTCGGGATCGACCGTCTGCTCAAGATCGACCTGCGGATCAACGTGCACCAAGTGCCGCCTCAGGACATCATCACCAAGGACAACGTCACCGTGCGGGTCACGGCGGTGGTCTTCTTCCGCGTCGTCGATGCCCGGGACGCCTACGTCAAAGTGAACGACTACCGGGGCAGCATCTCCACCGCCGCCCAGACCACGCTGCGTTCGATCCTGGGCCAGTCGACCCTGGACGAGCTACTAAGCCAGCGCGACAAGGTCAACGCCGAACTCCAGACCGTGATCGACGACCAGACCGAGCCCTGGGGCGTCAAGGTCACCGCCGTGGAGGTGAAGGACGTCGATCTGCCCCAGTCGATGCAGCGGGCTATGGCGATGCAGGCCGAAGCCGAGCGTGAGAAGCGAGCCAAGATCATCCGCGCCGAGGGTGAGTTCCAGGCAGCTCAGCAACTGACGAACGCGGCGGCAGTGATTGGCCGGGAGCCGGCCACCCTGCAGCTGCGCTACCTGCAGACACTGGCCGAGATTGGGACCGAGCAGAACACCGTGGTGGTCTTCCCGCTGCCCCTCGATCTCATCCAGCCCTTCTTGGACATCAGCGCCAAAGCGAGCTCCAACGGCGAGACCCCTGGTGCGGCACTCAAGGCGCTCAAGGACAAGGTGACCCCTGCTCTGACTGGCCCGAAAACCTCGAGGGCTAAATCGGGCTGACAACGGCGAGTTCCGGCGAGTTGGAGGGGGAAGCCGACAGGCCAGATCACCGAACTCCCCGGTGCCTCTTGTTGGGCTCCGGGGAGTTCGAGCCCTGGGTCGGCCCCACGGAGCTGCTGGCGCTCTCTGGTGCCGGCGGTGACGGGACCGCGGTCGTCGTGGCCACAGCCAGTGCACCTGAAGGAGAGGCCACGTTTGAGCGCTGGAACGAGATGGGAGTGACGCACTTTTCGTCCCTCGGGGTGCCAGTTCGCGCGCTTCCCGTACGAAATCGCCAGGATGCCGAAGACACCGCGTACGCCTTGGCAGCGAGCCGGGCCAGCTTGATCTTCTTCTCGGGTGGTAACCCGGAATTTTTGGCCCGCACCGTCGAGGGCACTGCCCTCTGGCGAGCAGTTCTGGAGGCTCTCGCAGGCGGAGCAGTCTACGGTGGCTGCAGCGCCGGGGCCATGGTTGCCGGCACCTCGAGGAGGTCCGGGCCCGCCCGAGGACGATTTCGGTTCAGCGGGGGCCTGGGGCTCTGTCCTGATGACGTTTTCGGAGTCCACTGGGACTCAGCCTTCATGCGCGTCCTGCGGCCTGCACTGATCGGCAGAGTGCCGTCTGGCTGCCGCCTGATTGGCATCGCCGAGCGGACCGCCATCGCGAGAGAGGATCGGGGCTGGCGGGTATCGGGGGTGGGCGTGGTCGAAGTCAGAGACAACCGGGTCAGGCGTTCCTATCGGGACGGAGATGTAATTCCAGGCGGCCCGAGGACCGCCCCTCTCTGAAGACCTCGAAGTGTTTCACGTGAAACATCCTGGCGCTCCTATACTGCCGAGGATGTCTCGCCCCCGGGTGATAACTGTGTGCAATCAGAAGGGCGGGGTCGGCAAGACCACCACCGCGGTCAGCCTCGGAGCTGCCCTGGCGGAAAAGGGTCTGGAGGTGCTCCTGGTGGACTGTGATCCACAGGGGAACGCGTCGTCCGGACTCGGAATCAGGCCGGCTTCGCTCTCCAGCTCCATCTACGACGTGATCGTTCTGGGCCAGCCGCTCCTGGAAGTGGCGATCAAGGTTGGCGAAGTTCCCGGGCTGACCCTGGTTCCGTCCAACGTTTCCTTGGCGGGATCAGAGCTGGAACTCGCTGAACTTCCCCTTCGGGAGTCGCGACTCCGTCTGGCGCTGGATGGTCTCGAGGACTACGACTATGTCCTCCTCGATACCCCGCCGTCGCTCGGCCTGCTCACGGTCAACTGCCTGGTGGCGGCGGATTCACTGCTGATCCCCTTGCAGTGTGAGTACTACGCACTGGAAGGGCTATCGCTGCTCACCCAGACCCAGTCGCTGGTACGGCAGTCACTGAACCCTTCGCTCACGTTGGCCGGAATCGTCCTGACCTTGTTCGATCCGCGCACGATTCTTAGTTCGCAGGTGGTCAGCGAGGTCCGGCGTCAATTCGGCGACCAGGCGTTCACCACGGTGATCCCGCGGTCGGTGCGGCTCAGCGAGGCACCTAGTCACGGGCTCCCGATCACCCTCTACGAGCCGGCGGGACGGGCTGCAGCCGCATATCGCGCCTTGGCCGAAGAGTTGCTCGCTCGGACCGCTCCGGTCGCCGCATGACTAAGCGGAGGGGCCTCGGCCGAGGACTGGAGCAGCTGATCCCGACGGGGGCGACCGACTTCAATCCGATTCTTGGGGGACAGGGCGCACGGGACGTCCCGGTGGCCCTGATCGACCCCAACCCAGAACAACCGCGAACGAATTTCGACGAAGGCGCCTTGCGGGCTCTGGCAGACTCGATCCAGGCGTATGGCGTCCTCCAGCCGCTGGTCGTGGAGGCCAACGGGCCTAGGTTTCGACTGGTTGCTGGTGAGCGCCGCCTGCGTGCCGCCCAACTGGCGGGCCTGGGCCGCGTCCCGGCCGTCGTGCGGCCGGTTGGCCCGGATCGCGAGAAGCTCGAAGTCGCCCTGGTCGAAAACCTGCAGCGCAGCGATATCTCCGCCCTCGACGAGGCGCGCGCCTTCGCCCGACTTTGCGACGTCTTCGGACTGACTCAGGAACAAGTGGCTCAGCGGGTGGGCAAGAGTCGGTCGGCAGTGGCTAACACCATGCGCCTGCTCCAGACCGCCCCCGCCGTGCAGCTCGCCATCCAGGGCGGGCAGATCGCACCTGCTCACGGTAGAGCGTTGCTATCCCTGCCCGACTCTGAGGAGCAGGAGAAACTGCTGGGCCGGATCATGGCTCAGAATCTGTCAGTACGGGAGACCGAGCGCCTGGTGTCGCAGCGGGCGGGGACCAGAGGGCACCACGCCACGCCTCCGCCTGACTCATCGGCCACCCGGGCGATGGGGGCGATCGAGGAGGCCCTGACCAGAAGGTTGAGCACCCGTGTCAAGGTCTTCGCGGGTCCGAAGGGACGAGGCCGGATTGTCATCGAATACTTCTCCGACGAGGAGCTAAACGGGCTGCTGGATCGACTGGCGATCTCCATCTAGCCGGGGGGCCCGTTCCCCCCTCCCTATACTTCCCGGGTGCCAACCGACCCCATGATCGTCGCCGATCCCCCGCCGGATCGGATCGAGGACCAGGGATCGACTCACCGCCGTCGTTCGCTGGTCTGGGACCTGGCCGAGGTCGTCGCCCTCGCGGTACTGATCTACCTCTTGATCGCCTTCGCTATCCAACCGGTACACGTCGAAGGCACCAGCATGTATCCGGGGCTACAAAACAACAATCTGCTGATCGCGGAGAAGGTGTCACTCTTCGTCGACGGCCCTTCGCGGGGTGACATTGTCATCATCAAGCCACCCATCCCCTCCTCTAACGACTTCATCAAGCGCGTCATCGGCCTTCCGGGTGAGTGGATTCGGATCGCTCCCGATGCCGACCACGTGGGGCACGTTTACATCAGTGACACCCGCCCCACTTCGAAGACGGTGGGAGTCCAGCTCAACGAGCCCTATATCAACGGAGTCTGGCAAGACGAGGTCGAGTGCTGCACCGCGACGGGGACCTTCTCACCGCTGCTGCCGGTCTCGGGTAAGTGGATGCGCGTTCCCCGAAACGACTACTTCGTAATGGGTGATAACCGCAACGTTTCAGAGGATTCCCGGACCTTTGGCTGGGAACCTCGGGCGGGCATCCGGGCCATCGCCATCGCCCGCTTCTGGCCTCTTAGCGAGCTCGGGCTGGTCCCCGGTGAGAGGTCGACCCTCAGCCTGCTCCTGGCACTGGGCACAATCCTGCCAGTGCGGTTCCTCCGCCGTCGTGGTCAGGGGTAGATCCAGCGACTCCCGTCGCGATCCCAGCTAACCAACTCGTCGTCCTGGAAGAAGAGCCGGATCTCCTCTTCGGCGCGAGCTGGACTGTCTGACCCATGGATCACGTTCTGGCCGATGTCAACACCGAAGTCGCCGCGAATCGTTCCCGGATCAGCCCTGCCGGGATTCGTCGGCCCCATCATCGAGCGGACAATGGTGATCACATCAGGGCCCTCCCAGACCATGGCGACGACTGGCGAGGAGCTAATGAAATCGATCACCGCATCGAAGAATGGGCGCCCCCGGTGTTCGCCATAGTGGGCCTCCGCCAGCTCGCGTGAGAGGGCAATCAACTTGAGACCGACTAGGTGGAGGCCGCGGCGCTCGAATCTGCCGAGGAGCTCGCCCACGAGACCACGCTGGACGCCGTCTGGCTTGATTAGTACCAGGGTTCGCTCCAAGATCAGAACCTCCTCATAGGAATAGCCTCGACAGAGCCGCTGACGTGATCGGCATCATCCCTCAACACCGCTCGAGATAGCTGCCAACGCGGCCTCCGAATCCAATCCCGGCCCGACCGCCGCCAGTCTCCAACCCTTACCGGAGAAGAGGTCCGCCGCCAGGGTCTGCACCTCTTCTACCGAGACCGAGCGGACCGCCGCGACAACCTCCGCCGGTGACATCACCGAGCCGATTAGAGCCGCCTGGTGGCCCAGGAACTCCGCCATGGCACTGGTGCCCTCCAGTTGCAGGCGCAGCCTCCCCTCAATCTGTGTCTTGGTACGCTCCAACTCCTCTGCGGTCAGCTTCTCACGGACCAGCCGGCTGACCTCAGCGAGGGCTCCGTGGACGGCGGTCTCCACCTGCTGCGGCTGGGTCGCCAGGTAGATGCCGAAGGCACCGGAGTCGCGATGCCGCGCCGAGAAGGAATGCACGTCGTAAGCGAGTGCCTGATGTTCTCGGAGTTCCAAAAACAGTCGGCTACTCATCCCCTCACCGAGGATCGTGTTGAGAACGTCCAGGGCCCAACGGTCAGGGTCCAGGTAGGACGAGCAACGCAGACCGAGCAGGATGTGCACCTGCTCCCCCCTTCGCCGGCGCAACTTGACCGCCGGCTCTTGGCCAAGTTGTGCCGGAATGCCTCCGTCCGTCTGCCGCTTACCCGGCTTATTGCTGGCCGGCCTCTGCTCATCGAAGCAGCGTTCCACCAAGGATCGCGCTCGCTGGGGATCGAATCCGCCTGAGAGGACGACCACAATCCGGTCCGGTACGTAGTAGGTGTCCCGGTAGGAGCTCAATTCGGGAGCGCCAATCCGGGCCAGCGAGGCCCCGGTCCCGGCGGGGTCGCGCCCCAGCGGGTGCTCGGGCCAGAGCATGTCGTCGAAGATCATCTGCACTAGATCCCCGGGCTGGTCGAGGTACATGTGGAGCTCTTCCAGTACCACGTTGCGCTCCCGCTCCGTCTCGTCGGGGTCGATCCGGGGCGTGAAGGCGAGGTCGAAGAGCAGCCGCAGCGCCAACTCCAGGTGGGCTCCCGGCACCTTGGCCCAGAAAGTTGTCAGTTCCTTGTCAGTGCTGGCATTGAGGACACCCCCGATGCCTTCGATCGACTGCGACACATCCCGGCTCGTGGGAAAGCGCTCGGTTCCCTTGAAGACGATGTGCTCGAGGAAGTGCGATACGCCAGCCAGGCGCTTTGTCTCCCAGCGGGACCCGACCCGGACCAGAATCGACGCCGCCACCGAGTCGCGCCCTGACATCGGGGCCAGCACCAATTGGGCACCATTGGCTAGCTGGACCAGCTCCCAGTCCGGTTCCAAGACGAGCCGCTCCGACGGGGACTGCGCAACCACCTAGCTCGCCATCTCCCGGCGCTCTTGGACCCTGGCCAGGGTGAGCGCGTAGTTGAGGTCTAAGGTGGCCGCGTTGCCCGCAATCCGGACCTGGTTGACGACGTTCGCCTGACGCCACTCGATCACGAAGGACTGGTACTGGATCTGGTCCAACGCCTTACTTTCGGTGAAAGCCACGGCCTCGGCGCCCAAGCTGCCGGTTGAAACCTGCGTCCAGCCCGTCGCGTCCAACTGCTGCTTGGCCAGGGTGAATCCGCCGGACGCGCCGGCCGCCGATTCGTACTTCACGGCTGAGCTCCCGATGACGACCGGCCCCACAACCTCCTGCGGACTGACTTCCCTGATGAACGTGGCAACGTACGCAGACTCGCGCTGCTCGTTCTGGTACTGGCGCAGCACCGAGCGATCGCCACCAGCCGCAGCCTTGTTGCTAATGACACCATTGTTCGCTCTTCCCTTCTCGGCCACGAAGCCCGGGTATGGCAACTGCGACAACGACAAGACCAGGCTTCGGGGAGAGCCGTGGAGGTTGGACGGGGCGCCACCGCATCCGACCAGCATGAGGCCTAGGCTGCCCGCAAGCAGGAAACCGGCCCCGGTCCGCCCGGAGCGCCACGTCAGTGTCTGGTCTCTCCGGTGGGACGGATGGTGACCCGACGCTCAGCGTCGGTGCCGCTGCTCTCGGTGGACACATTGGGGTTGTCGGCCAGCGCGAGATGCACAGCACGTCGCTCGTAGGGCTGCATCGGCTCCAAGGTGACCGGACGACCGTTACGGGCAACCCCATCCGCCAGTCGCAGCGCCATTTGAGCGACCGTCTGTTCGCGACGTTGCCGATACCCAGCTACATCCACGATCAGGCGCGGCGACCCGGCAGCGAGCCCACTCTCTCCCAGCATCACGTTGAGCACGGTCTGCAGGGCGCGCAGCGATTCTCCTCGCCACCCGATCAGGACGCCCAGATCCGCGCCCTCCACGTCCAACAGGAGCGGGGGGACCTCGAGAGCTCCACTCGGTGCTGGCGTGGCAGGCCGAACCCGCTGCACGGTGACCTCGGCTTCAATCTCCATGAGCCGGAGAATTGTCTCGAGGTTTCGCTTGCCCAGTACCCCTTCGGGCGGGATCGGCTCAATCTCCACCCTGGCGCTTGAACCAGCGATTCTTTCGCCGGGCACTGCGGCTCCGCCTTCGCTGAGCACGGTCACGAGCACTTCTGCGGGATCGAGAGAGCCGGCCCGACAGGCCGCCTGGACGGCCTCATCAACACTGGCGCCTTCACCCTGAAACCGCGCGGAAGTATCTCCCATGTGGGTCTCAGCGCCCGGAGCGCCCTCGCTCCTTGGGACGGGGACGTCGAGACGAAGGACGTCGCGGCGGCGGTGGCTTGCGGCGTCCATTGCCGGGAACCAGGTTGGAGCTAGCGGGAGCCGGAAGCATCACACCCAAGCCAGGCCCGTTCAGACCCATGGGTGAGTTCTTGGGCCGCCAGCCGGCTCCCGGGAACCAGGGCGGAACCTTGAGTCCCCCCCAGCCCATCATTGAGAATACTTGGAGGACCATGACCCCGCTCTGGGTGATCCAGTAGAGTCCGATCCCCTGGTTGAAGTTGAGGGCAAACACGGCAATCAGTACGGGCATGAGATACGTCGTCTGCGCCATGACCCGGTACATCTGTCTTTCCTGGTCGGTCATATCGGGGCGCTGCTGCTGCATCATCATCTTCGACTGCATGAAGGTCAGCGCCCCAGCCAACAAGGGCACGATGATCAGAGCGGGGTGACTGAGCAGCCCGGCCTTAAGGGCGGACTTGTCTAGGTTCTGGATCCAGAGGAAGCTAGTCTGGCCGTGAAGGTGCTTGGAGAGACTGTTGATTGACCCAAAAAGCGCATATATGAAGGGCAACTGGATCAACAGCGGGAAGCACCCAGACAGTTGACTCAGCGGGTTGATCTGGTGGCGCTTGTAAAGCGCCATCGTCTCCGTCTGGAGTCGGGCTTTGTCTTTCTTGTATTTCGCCTGGATCTCGCGCAGTTCCGGACCCATCCGACGCTGGTCCGCTTGGATCTTCCATTGGGTGCGGATCTGCCAGCGGAATAAAGGGAAGAGCACACCCCGAATGCAGAGAGTGAGGACGATGACGGCCAGCCCGAATGCACCGATAGTCTGGGTCGGCCCAAAGCCGCGGAAGGCGTGGTCCAAGAACTGCAGAGCTAACGCGATCGGCGTCAGCAGCACATAGAAGAAGATCGCCAGGATCGGGTTGGTCGGCGGCGGTGCCGCCGGGTTGACGAAGGTGAGGAACTCAGTGCCCATGCACTAGCTCCTCTGGCAGGGGGACAGGGTCGTACCCGCCGGCGTGAAATGGATTGCAGCGCACGATCCGGCGAATGCCCATCCACCAGCCGCGACGGACTCCATAGAGTTGGATCGCCTCGTAAGCGTAGTGGGAGCAACTGGGGTCATAACGACACCCGGAGATCAGGCCGAATATGGGGCTGAAGGTGGCCTGGTAAAGGGCGATTGCCCAGAGGGAGAGTTTCTTCACCGGCCCACCCCGATCTGGCGCAACGCCTGCTGCAACGACTCTCCCAGGCCGGTGGCACCCGTCCTCAGGGCCGCCTGTCGGGGGAGGAGGACCACGTCGTATGGGCCTAGCCGGGGAATCATTGCGGCCACGGATGCTTGCAGTCTTCGGCGCAGTCGGTTGCGGACCACAGCACCCCCCAAACGCTTGGGGACCACAATCCCCACTCGCGGGTGGCCGACCGAGTTCCCCCTTGCCCTGACGCGGAGAATGCCGTCCCCGGCGCCCCTTCGCTCCGCCGTGACAGCCCGAAAGTCGGTGGAGCGACGGAGCCGGTACTTGGTCTTCACCGCACGGGCGCGGGTGTCAGTCGCAGACGCCCCTTCAGGCGGCGACGCTTGAGGACACGGACCCCCCCGGGGGTCGACATACGGGCCCGGAACCCGTGCACCTTCCTCCGGTAGCGCTTCTTCGGCTGAAAAGTTCTCTTGATAGTCGAATTCCTTCGCGGAGCCAGCTTGGGGTCCAGGCGGCGGTCTTCCCAACTGGCCTCCAGCGGGGGATAACTCTCTTGGGATCGGCGCTGAGGATAGCAGAGAAGCCTCTGGGGTCCGGGATCGAGACTTGATCTCGAACCGAAACCGGCGGCCCGGGGGCCCCCCGCACAAAGGGTCTCCGGGCCGTGCGCGGGACGCTGTTCGACAACGCGGGTCAGGCGCGTACCAAGGCCGCGCGGCGCGGTGTCACGTCCGCCCGGCGCGCACCGTAGTCTCTCCTTGGCCGCACGGCGCGGTGTGTGTGTACCAGGACCACGCCGGTTGACCGACGGCGTGCGGGGCCGGGGTGCGATAGTCAAACCCGCTTGAAACGCCGAGTCGGCGTTTCAAAGAAAGTAGGAAAAAATAGGGCTTTTTTTTCATTGCTTGCTGACCCCGCCGGGGGCCGTTCCCCGTGCCGCCGCCGCTTCCCGTGCGCACGACGCACGCGCGTGGTAGGCGAACATCTGCGCCGCAGCACCCCTTGTGTTTGGGTGTTGGTGCGCTAGCGAACATTGCTTTCGCACGGACCAATTTTGTCGCGCCAAACGTTGCACGAGCGTGTGGTCGGTGCTACCATCCGGGAGCGACCGCAGGGGTGGGCCAGACCCGGTCCGAGCTTCTCTCTTCTCCAGGGCGAATCTACCCCTCAGGTGGGTTTTCCACTCCTGTGCAGAAGGTGTGAATTGCGATACGTTCAGTGTGCCCCGCTTTGCCCGATGTCGGGCCCTAGGTGAGCCTCTCCTCAGATCAACTCTGGACGGCTGCTCAGGAGGAACTCCGCTTCCAGGTAAGTCGTCCCGGATACGAGGCCTGGCTTAAGAACGCGCGGCTCCTGACCTTCGACCTGGACCGGGCCCGGGCCCTCATCGGAGTGCCGACGCCGCTAGCTCGGGACTGGGTCAGCGACCGCTATTCGGCGGTCATCCGCGAGACCCTTTCCGCCATCCTCAATCTCGACATCGAGGTGGACTTTGCCGTCCAGACCGCCTCCGAGGACGGGGTCGCTGAAGCGCCTGCGGATGCCAGGGGTCCGATGGTGCTGTCCGACGACCGGTCGGGTGGGATCGCCGAAACGGTCCCCGGACTCAATCAGCGCTACACCTTCAACGCCTTCGTCGACGGTAACACCTCCCGCTTTGCCTACGCCGCCTGCCGGGCCGTCGCGGACTCTCCGAGCCGTGCCTACAACCCCCTCTTCCTCTACGGCGGAGTTGGTTTGGGCAAGACCCACCTCATGCACGCGGTCGGCCACGCGGTTTGGCAGAGCCATCGCCTGCGGGTCGCTTACGTGACTTCCGAGAGCTTTATGAACCAGATGATCACCTCGATCCAGGAGAACCGCATGGCTCAGTTCCGAGCCCGGTACCGGACGGTCGATGTGCTCTTGGTCGACGACATCCAGTTCCTGGCCGGCAAGGACCGCACTCAGGAGGAGTTCTTCCACACCTTCAACGCACTGCAGGAGGTGAACCGGCAGATCGTCATCACCAGCGACCGGCCTCCTCGCGAGATCCCCACCCTGGAGGATCGACTCCGGACCCGTTTCGAGGGTGGCCTGATGGCGGACATCCAGCCGCCGGACTTCGAGACACGCCTGGCGATTCTGCGCAGCAAGCTGGACCCGGCCCAGAACCCTCTGAGCGACGAGGTGCTTTCCTTCATCGCGTTCAAGATCCAGAAGAACATCCGCGAGTTGGAAGGGGCGCTCATCAGAGTCCTGGCCCACGCCTCCATCTCCGGTGGAGAGAGCCCGACCCTAAGTCAGGTCTCTGAGATCCTCCGCGACATCATTCCCTCTGCCGACACCAAGCCCTTGTCCGTGGAGCACGTCCAGCAGGTTGTCGCCGAGTACTACGGCATCTCCGTCGAAGAGATGCGAAGCAAGCGCCGCGACAAGCACATCGTGTTTCCTCGCCAGGTGGCGATGTTCCTCATCCGGGAGGAGATCGCCATGAGCCTTCCCGCCATTGGCCAGGTCTTCGGTGGCCGGGACCACACCACGGTCCTCCACTCCTACGAGAAGATCTTCAACGAGGCCAAGGAGGATCCCCGGGTCTCCGACGACATCGCTCGCCTGCGGGAACTCCTCCTCTCGCGTTAGACCGGATCACCACATGTTTTCCAGTGTCCCCTGTTAGCCGTCGCCCCTCTGTCGGGGACAACCCCGCGGTCGCGTCTCAGGCGCCAGTTAACGGCTTGCCTAGAAGAGGATTTCCACAGGCTCTCCACCGTCGGCGCGAGTTCAGCTTCGATCAGTTTCCCCAACCTTCACTCCCCTACTATGGCTACGGATCTACATATCCGTCCCAAGGGCTGCGCGGGGGTGTTGAAAGGGAAGGTGGAGAGCTCTTGAAGCGTAGGAGGCCTATTCAGTGAAGTGCACGATCTCGCCCCAACAGTTGGGGGCTGGACTCAACTCGGTAAGCCGGGCCGTCTCCAACCGGGTCACCCTCCCGATCCTGAACAACGTCCTGGTTGCGGCCCGCGGAGGAACGCTCCAACTCACCGCCACCAACCTTGACCTGACCATCCACCACTCCTTGGCAGCTGAGGTAGAGGAAGAAGGGGAGGTCACGGTTCCCGCCCGGATGCTCTCCGAGTTTGTCAGCGCCTTGCCGGAACAGCCACTCCGTTGGCAGCTGGACGGAGCCCATCAGACGGTGAGCTTGCAGAGCGGGCGTTTCGATGCCCATATCCGGGGTGTAGACGCCAAGGAGTTTCCCCCGCTTCCCGACGTGTCTGATGGAGACACCGTTGAGCTGGATCCCCAGACGCTGCTCACGGCAATTGACCAGACGGTGATTGCCGCCAGCGCCGATGACGGTCGGCCCATCTACACCGGGGTGCTGACGGAGATCGCCGGTCCCGAGGTGACACTGGTAGCAACCGATGGCCACCGTTTGGCCATCCGGGTGTTGCGGGCCGCGGACGGCGAGCGTCAGGGAGATCGCCTGGGTGTGATCATCCCGGCACGGGCACTTTCCGAGCTATCACGCCTGCTCAAGCCGGTCGCGGCAAGTCCTGCTTCGGTGAGCCTGACAGTGGGGGCGTCGCGAGCGCAGGTGAAGTTTGAACTACCCGGGTACGAGCTCACGGCGCGTCTGATTGACGGCGTTTATCCCAGCTACGAGAAGGTCATACCCACCGCCTCACAGACGGTGGTACGAGCATCCACCGAAGAACTCCGGCGCACCACCAAGGTCGTATCTCTGTTCGCCCGGGACGCCGCCAACGTCCTTAAGATACGTTGCGATCAAGGACAGATCGTGCTCTCCGCCAACACCAACGAGGTGGGCGACAACGTCGCCGGCGTCGACGCTTCGGTCGAGGGAGATGGCCTGGGAATCGCCTTCAATGCACGCTACGTGGCGGATGTGCTCAACCTCATCGACTCCCCAGAGGTGGAGCTAATTCTCAACGGGCCGCTCTCGCCAGGCCTAATTCGTGCCCCGGGAGACGACTCCTATCGGTACGTCATCATGCCGGTACGAGTAGCCATCTGAGGGCAGAGGCCGACCCCAGCCGGTGTACCTGTCGCAGCTGCGTCTGGTCAGCTTTCGCATCTACCAGGAGGCATCCCTAGATCTGCTTCCGGGGGTGAACCTTGTTCTGGGCCAGAACGGCCAGGGTAAGACCAGCCTCCTAGAGGCCATATCCACCCTAGCCCTGACCCGCTCACCCAGGTCAGCTTCCCTGGGTGATTGCGTCTCCTGGGGAGAGGCTCGAATGGGAGTTGCCGGGCACCTAGTCAGCCGACGGGGGGAGAACGACCTGGAGTTGAGAGCCGAGCGGCAGCAGGGAAGTGAACGCTGGCTACGTCGCCTGCGCCTGGACGGAGACCTGATCCAGCCACGTCAGCTGCTCGGCCGCTTCCGGGTCGTTCTCTTCTGGCCCGAGGACCTTCTCCTGGTCAAAGGAGGGCCAGAACCAAGGCGGCGACTCCTAGACGTGGTCCTCAGCCAACTCTCACCGACCTACGCCGAGGCGGCGACCAGGTACCGGCGGGTAGTCGAGCATCGCACCGCCCTGTTGCGGCGGGTAAGAGAGGGGCTCGCCAGCGCGGCTGATCTGCGGCCTTGGTCGGAGGCCCTGGTCGAACACGGGGCCCTGGTGATCCAGGAGAGGCGCCTGTACCTGGCGACCGTGGAACCGGTGGCCGCCGAGGCGGTCCGCAAGATCGGAGAGCCGTCCGAGCTCCAGCTCCGCTACCGGCCGGGGCTGGGTCGCGAGCACCGGGAGGGGGAGGAGAAGGATGCGGCGACAGCGCTCCGACGCGCCTTGGTCGGGGCAGCGGCCGAGGAGGCGGCAAGGGCTCAGTGCGTAGTCGGCCCGCACCGCGACGACTTTGAGGTACTACTGGGAGGCCGCCCAGCCCGACAGTTCGCCTCCCAGGGCCAGCAGCGGAGTGTGGTCCTGGCGCTCAAGGTCGCGGAGGTCCGGCAGCATCTCAGCCTGGGTGGGGAAACCCCCCTGCTCTTGCTCGACGACGTCCTCTCTGAGCTAGACCAGGGAAGGCGCACCGGGCTGATCCAGCTGCTCTCCGAGGAACTGGCCGTAGAGCAGACCCTGATCACCTCCACCGAGGATCCCCAGATAGAAGGGGATGTAGCGGTATCCCAGGTACTGCAGGCTAGAGGTGGCCACCTCGCCCCAGCTTCGCGGCCTGGTTGGGAGCTCGCCCCATGGAGGGGATAGAGGCGATCCTACCCCGGGTTCTGCGCCGCCTGGGGGCCACGAGTCAGGTCCGTCAGGTACGGGTCGAGACAGCCTTTGCCAAAGTGTGTGGAGAGTACATTCGCCCTCACGTCCGGGTCTTTGCCATTGAGCGCTCGGTCCTGGTCCTTGCCTGCGCCCACCCCGCCATCGCCCACCAACTACAGATCGAGGCGACCACCATCCTGGATGCCATCAACGCCGAGGTAGGGGGCCGGCCGCTCACCCGGCTGCGCTTCGTGCCCGAAGCGGGGACTCCGGCCACGCCGCGTCCAGGAAGCTAAGCACAATCTCGGCCGCGTCCAGGGCGGCCACCGGTCGGGCCCAGCGGAGGGCGCCCTGCTGCAGTTGTCCGAGGAGAGGGTCCGCCGGTAGACAGAACCGACTCATGATCTCGACCAGGTCTTGGTGCCCACCCACTTGGAGAGCGGCGCCGGCGGCCACCACGGCCGCCCCGTTGTTCTCCTCCTGACCTGGCAGGGAGTCGGTCACCAGGAGCGCCAAACCGGCGGCGGCCGCCTCCGCGAGGGCGCTCGGGCCGGCCTTGCCCAGGTACACGTCGGCAGCGCGCAGCCAGGGGGTGAGCGAATTCTGGTAGCTCAAGCAATGGGTGGGCTGTCGTTGCGGGTGCCTCTTCAGCCAGGCCAGGAGGCGACGGTTGTTGCCGCAGGCGACCACCACCTGGAGAGGCAGCTCGCTCTGCCCCAGCCAGCAGGCTAGACGCCGCAGGTTCCCGGCTCCCTCTGCGCCGCCACCGACCAAGACTGTGAGGAGGTCGGGATTCAAGCCGAGCTCGCGGCGCGCCTGCCGGCGCTCCGCCTGGTCGCGCGATCCGGCGGCCAGAGCCGGGTCCACGGGGAGCCCCGTTTGTCGAATCAGCTGGGCCGGGACTCCGAGCTGCAGACACCAGTCGGTGGCCTCGGTGGTCGCGGTCAAGAAGGCGTCAGGACGGGGCGAGAGCCAACCCCGATGACCTCCCACGAGGTCAGTCATGACCGTGATCAGTGGCGGCGAGGTCCCGTCTGCTCCGGCAGATTGAGCCGCCAACCGAGCCGCCGACCCCAGCAGGGGATGGCAGTTGACAACCACCCGCGGGGCGCGGACTCGAGTTCTCGCGGACATCGCAGGAGCCAGCTGGCGCACGAGGAAGCGATCCAGCCCCGAGCTGAGCCTGGGGCTGCTGAAGCCACGGAAGAGGACGCCCCAGAGGGGTGGCGAGGTACGAACCAGAGGGCCGTAAGCTCGGGCCAAAGCGCGGGCGGTGCGGCCGATGGGATCGTTCACCGGGTCATCCAGCGCAACCGAGATTTCCCCCCCGGACCGGAGATCGAGAGCAGCGGCTAGAGCCCGGGCCACGCCGAGGTGGCCCCCGCCGGTGCCGGCTGCCCAGATCTGTACCGCCGCCTGACCCGGCTCGTTCAAGCTGTCGGCTGCCCTCGTCTGATGTTCGGCCGCTCTTGGCGATGGTAGAGTCATCTCGCTGGCCGTGGCTCGACAAGCCCGGCAGAGTGCCGGGTTTTCAGGGTGGAGCAAGCATCGGGGCCTCATGTCCAGCGCCCCCAGGGGCGCAAGCAGCATTCAATTCGAGCGACCGTGGCCTGCGGGTGGAGGAGATCACCACCGCTGACGGGCTGAGCCGGTTACGCACTGATTGGAACGAGGTAGAAGGGGCGGGTGAGCCCATCAATCCGTTCTTGTCGTGGGATTGGCAATGGACTTGGTGGGAGGCATACGGCGAGGGCCGTGAGCTGCACTGCATGGTGGTGGCCGACGACGACCAGGTTGTGGGGATCGTGCCGCTGCAGTGCTCCGCCGGCGGCCCGAGAAAATTCGAATTAGGCGGAGGCGCGGACTTGTCCGATCACCTCGGGTTCTTGTTCCGGCCAGGCCGGGCTCCCGAGGTGGTGACCATCGCTCTAGAACATCTCCTTCGCGGCGACCAGGACAAGGGCTCGCTGCTCTTCGACCTCCACTACCTGGTCGACTCGTCACCGGCTCTGGACGCGTTCGGTCAGGCCGCCGGGCGGTTAGGCCTACGGCGGGATCTAACCCAGGAGGAGGTGAGCCCGCAAGTAGTGCTTGGCCAAGACTTCGACAGCTACCTCGCCACTCGATTGAACAAGAAGGATCGCCACGAACTCCGTCGCAAGATGCGGCGGCTAGACCTCGAGCGACCCGCCTGGAGCCAGGTGACCCAGAAGGATCTGGGACTCAAGCCGGCCCTGGACGCCTTCTTCGTCCTTCTCAGGGCCAGCGGCGCCCACAAGGTGGACTTCCTCACTCCCGATGTTGAGCAGTTCATCCGCCGCGCCTGTGCCCGCCTGGAGGAGCGAGGCTGGCTGCGCCTTCAGTTCATCCAATCCGGAGACCAACTTATTGCCGCCACCATGGGCTTCACCGTGTCCGGTAGCTGGAATCTCTACAACTCCGGCTACCAACCGGACGCGGGCTTCCTGTCGCCGGGCCTGATCTGCGTCGCCGAGGGTATCCGGTCGGCGCTCGAGGAGCACTGTCACACCGCCGACTTTCTGCGCGGGAGTGAGGCCTACAAGTACCACCTCGGGGCCGTCGACAAACCCCTCTGGCGGCTCCAACTGAGTCCTGCCGAGACCCCGAGGGTGAGCCCGTGACCACCTCCACGAGAAGAACCGGGGTAGGACCGGGAGACACCATCGCCTTCCTCTCTCTCCATGCCTCGCCCTTAGCCCGCCTGGGCCAGCGTGAGAACGGTGGCCTCAATGTCTACGTTCGCTCTGTCTGCGAGGAACTTGGCGCCCGGGGTGTGCACACCGACGTCTTCGTTCGGCGCACCGACCCCGATGAGCCCGACGAGCAGGCGATGGGACCGCGGAGCCGGGTGGTGGCGATCAACGCCGGGCCGGCCCGGCGCCTTGCCAAGCATCAGCTTCCCAACACCCGCGAGGAGTATCTGGGTGGAGTCCGCGCCTTCATGGCGCGGGCCGACCGGCGCTATCTGGCGGTCCACAGCCACTACTGGCTGACCGTCGACGTCGCGGCCCAGTTGGCCGCGGAACTGGGGGTGCCCTGGCTGCACACGTCGCACACCCTCTCCGCCGTCAAGGGCGAATACGGCTTCAACGGTGACGGTCCGCAGCGTCTGTTGGCGGAGCGCCGCGCCGTCAGCGCCGGAGCTCGGTTGGTGGCCAACACTCCCGGCGAGGCGCATGGCCTGCATCGCCTCTATGGGGCTCGGCAGGATCAGGTTGTCGTGGCTCCGCCGGGGGTTGACCTGGTGCGATTCCAGCCCCGCGACCCGGATCGGCTGCGAAGGCGGCTCAAGCTGGTAGGACGCAGGGTCATCCTGTTCGCTGGCCGACTGGAGCCCCTCAAGGGACCGGACACCCTCCTTGAGGCCTTCGCCAACCTGGTTCGGCGGGAGGACCTCCTCTCCCTCCCCCTGCAACTCCTATTTGTCGGTGACGTGAGCAGCGACGGCGCTCAGGTCGATCAGCTCGGCCGGCTCGAGGCGCGGGTCCGAGAGCTCGACCTCACCGATCAGGTCTGCTTCCTGGGAGCCCGACCTCAGGACGGTTTGGCGCTGCTCTACTGCCTGGCTGACGTCGTGGTTGTCCCGTCCCATACAGAATCCTTCGGCTTGGTCGCGCTCGAGGCCCAGGCTTGTGGAACTCCGGTGGTGGCGGCCTCGGTGGGAGGCCTCCGCGACGTGGTGGCGGACGGCCGGACCGGGTACCTGGTTGAGGGCCACGACCCGGTTGACTATGCCGACGCCATAGCTCGGGTTCTCTCGGCGCCGGCCGGGGGCGAGTCGGCCATGGGCCAAGCGGCATGGCGGCGGGCCCAGACCTTCACCTGGGAACGGACAGTTGACCTACTTCTCCCCGAGTACGGGGTGCCGGACGGCCTGGCCGCGGTGGTCGGGAGCGGGGACTAGCCGAGCTGGCGTCTCAGCGGTTTCCACCGGTCCAGATTCCCACCGCCAGCAGCGCGGCGCTGGCCAGGAAGAGAGCCGCCAACTGGCGGACCGCTCGGAGACGGCGCTTCGGCTCCGCCGAACCAAAGTTACGCAGCGGCCCCTCGCCGAGCGGCGCCAGAAGCCAGGGAAGGAAGCACTCGGCCCTGCCCAAGCCGCTGACGGCGATCACCAGCGGCACGGCGAGGGCCAGGATGAGGAGTCCATGGAAGAGAGTGCGGATGCCTCTGTCGCCGAGCTCGGACCGGCCGCCATTTCGGAAGCTGGCCGGCATCGGCGCGCTGTTCCGGGGCAGCGCCAACCAGAGCCCGGCCGCCAGGCTGGCGGGGAGCACGGCGGCCAGTACTCCGAGCCAGGGAAGCCGCCCCAGTTCTACCCAAACGGTACCCCACGCGGCTAGCAGCTGAATCGCGGCCACGCCCAGGAGCGGAGCTAGCTGGCCGGTTCCACCGCGGGTGGGACTGGCGAAGATCCAAAGGGCACCGGCGACCCCCACAGCCCCGAATATCAGGAGCCACCAGGCCGTGGTTGCCGCCAGCCAGGCACCCAGTACAGCCGCTAGCAGCAGCATTAGCAGGGTCAGACCAGCGGGTTGGGCCAGGGGGATCCAGCCGGCGATCTGCGAAGTGCTGGTGCCCGCTCCCCGCGACGATGTCCTCAGCCGATCGACTCCGATCCCGATCAATAAGGCCACGGCGAGTGCTGCCACGGCCTTGTCGGCGGGGACGACACGGTAGCGAGCCGTAACGCCGGTCCCCACGATCACCGGGGCCAGCACTGCGGCCAGGAGCGGAGTCCAGCGAGGCCAGCGAGGATGGTCCCACCAAGATCCCCGCTCTCGCTGGATCAGCATCAGGAAGAGGGTAGCGGTCGAGGTATGCGGAGCAGAGGATCCGGTCAGCCGCCGACGAAACTTGGAGGCCCGGCATCGAGGGCGTCCTTGTTAGAAAAGTTGGTCAGGGCTTCGACTCCCGTGCCGTCGTCGTTGGCCAGGTAGACCTGGACTCGGCCGGTGAAGACCAGGGTGAAGGCTACCTGACGCCCGGTGGATGTCGAGGCGGCACTGATCGGGTAGTGGCCAGCTCTGCTGCCGACGATCACTGTCGATACGCCCGTCGTGGTGGAGACCGCGGCCAGGGAGCCATTCGGTTGGCGAACCAAGATGGTGTCCAGGTCCAAGAAGGCGAGGGGCTCGCCCACCCGGCTGGCCACCAGGCCGAGAGCGGAGCTGGTGTCTAAGGGCCGGTAAATCCAGAGCGACTGATCGGCACCCGTCCCGACCCCAAAAGCGAGGCTGCTGCCGTCGGGACTCCAGACGGGGTCGTCTTCGTCGGCCACCGCGGCGGCTGAGGTCGGCAGGAAGGTGATGGCCTTGAGCGCCGGACTGAGCAGCGCGACGCGGGTCGGGTCTCCAGACGGTGCTGCCACGGCCGCCACCACTTGGCCATCCGGTCTCCAGTTGAGAGGGCCCTGCATGCTCGGCGAGGTGGCCAGAGTCACCGAAGTCGAGTTCGAGACGGTATAGACCCGGAGAGCGCCGCTGACCACGAAGGCGAGCTGCTGTCCGTTCGGGCTCCAGGCGGCGCCGGTACTGCCGGTGCTGCCCAGCACGGAGGTGCTCTTGCCGGTACTCAGATCGACAACCTGAATCGGCTGCCCGCCAGCCAACTCGACCGCCAACTTGGCGCCATTGGGCGAGGGCCACGTATAGAGGTAGTGCTGCCCGGCTCCGGCAGTGGCCAACAGGCGCGGGCCGGGAGGATCACCGGACAGCTGAGGGGGTGAGGCCGCGAGCACCTCGGTGTAGTCGCTGGCTGATGGCCCGGCCGGGAAGACCACGGCCGTAGCGCTTCCCAAGGGGGTCACGCCGAAATGGATGAGAGCCGAGCGTTGCAGCTTGTTGCCGTCGACATCGAGGGCCGATCTGGCGATCGCCAGGGTGTATGTGGTGCCGGCCGGCAGTGGCAGCTTCGGCTCGATCAGGAAGCGCCCGGGAACGGAGGAGCTCTGGGCCAACTGGTAGCCGCCGCTGGGCGCCGGGGTCAAGGTCAGCGCCCGGGCGACCGCCTTGGGATTCATGTCCCGACTGAAGTTGATGGAGACGGCTTGGTCTGGACCGATCGTCCCCCCGCTGGAGGGAGTCGTGGCGGAGACCTGGGGGCCGCCCTCGGTCGAGAACTCCCATGAGTGGGACAGAGGGTTGACCGCCCCGTCAGCAGCCTCGATACCGCCCAGGAGGGTCGCCCTATAAGTAGTGATCACCGCCCAGGGGTGCCCGGGGTGCACCAGGGTCATCACCTTGGGGGAACGCCAGACGAAGTGGCAGCCCGACTTCCGCTTGGCCGTAGCCCGGGCGATCGAGCAGTCGGGAGGAAAGTGGTCCTTGCGCGTGCGCATGTAGAGGCGACGCTCCACAGACAGCTCGTTCATCGGGGTGTTGAAGGTGATCACCAAAGGGTCGCTGGTGTGTACCGCACCCTGACTCGGCGCCGGTGCCACGTCGGTTATCTGAGGTGGAGTGAGTGGTCCGCATCCGGCCAGGATGACGGTCGTCAAAGATGCGACCAGGGGGCCCGCAAAGAGGATGGACCACCGGGGCCGCCGTGGTCCCGAGAGAATCGTCGGAAGGGTCAGCCGAACTCCCCGAGGTCCATCGCCTGGAGCGTTCCCGGGGGCGCCGCGACGACGTCGATCCGGGCCTCGCGCTCTGCGCAGGCGGCGGCGGCGATACCGGGGCCCTCCGTCAGCTCAGGGCTGAGCACGCTATAGCTGCCCTTGGCCTGGCCCTCGCTCAACAGGACCACCGACACCTGGTCCTGGCCAGAGGTGACCAGAATGCCCCCCGTCAGGGGCAGCTCCCCGACATACTCGACCAGGGCGTCGAAGTCGACGATGCGTGAGGGCAGCTGGAGGAAGACGGTATTGGCGACGATCAGCCCGCTCACCGACTCGACCAGCGCCGGAGCCAGCTCGATGGCATCGATCAAGCCCTCGCCCGCGGCAACGCCCCGGACCACCTCCTGGAGGGCGGCCTTGTGCCTGCGATAGGAACCTGCCGAGCGCTGTTGGGCCTGAATCACGGCACCGTCGCGGAAGAGGATGTGCCCGACATTCCGGGAGTCCTTCTCGCCGGCGATGCTCACGTACCCGGAGAAGCCGTCTTGGGTAAGAGTCCGGAGAAGCATGGGGAAGTTCAGGAAACTCGCCTTGAGCCCGCTGTGCATGGGGGTCCCCACCGGCATCGGTATCACCAGGGACAGCTGACTCCGGCTCGAGCCCGCCACTGGCCGCGGCGCGGCGCTCGGCGAGCCGCCGCTGCTGGGCGAAGGAGTGCTCGGGCGAGAGCTCCCGGTCGGCCGCGTTCTCTCGACCGCCGCCGGCGCTTGCTGGCGGCTTGGCGACCAACTCGGGGACGCGACTTCGGGCTTGGTACTCGCATTGCTTGACGCCGCGGCGACCTTGGGCCGAGGCGCGGCGAAAGCACGCTCCAGGCTAGGAACCGGAGGCGCTGGCGTCTGGAGTGCCGGAGCCACGGCGGGGATCTCGGCGCTGGCTACGGTATCCAGCCAATCCGCGTCATCCGAGCCGGGCTCGTCGTCCGCGTCACTGCTGCTGGCCGGAGTGGGGGCGGCGGCCACCGTCACCGATACTTCGGGGGCGCCCACCCCGGCCTGCCTACCCGTGCCATTGCGCCAGACGGCCAGGAGGTCCTCGGTGGAGCTGTTGATCGTCTCTTCTGGGGGTAGCTTGGCCCTTGGATTGAAGCTGAACTCGCCGTCGTGCCAGCTCAGAGCGTCGATCACCGCCGGTTCGCCCTCTGCACTGCCCCCCACGGCATGGAAGAGGTGGCCGAAGAGGAAGTGCATTGAGCACTGGCTGCCGTTGCTGGCAAGCGAAAGTGTCCCGGTGGCTCGCTCCTGCTGCATGGTCTGGAGCAGCTCGGCCACGGTGGTCGGCCCGAGACTTCCTTGATTTTGCATTTGGCGAGTAGCTCCATTAGGGCAACCCGAATCGAATTCGGGCCCACCCTCCCCACTTGCGGTCCGCGCGATACTAGCATAGGCCAACTTCAGAATTCGAGTGAGGTCGGGAGCTCGCAGCGGGCCGTCTGCCAGAATGCGCCGGTAATGTCGGCGGTGAGGTCAGGCGCGGCGCCGGAGTGGGACGACCGCCTTCAAAAGTGGCCGGCGGCCAACCTGCTGCAGTCCTTCGCCTGGGGAGAAGTGCAGGCTCGGGCCGGCTGGGCGACCCACCGGCTTGAAGTCGCAACCGAGTCAGGGCCGCTTCCGGTGACCGCCCTGGTGACGGGCAGCGGTCTGCCCGGGCATTCCCGGATCTACGTGCCCCGAGGCCCCGTCTGTGCGCCGACCGACCTGGCCGCCTTCGAAGCGGTGGTGGTCGCCCTGGTCGACTTGGGCCGCACGGAGCGCGCGCTCGCCCTCGAGATCGAGGTACCGTGGCCCGCCCAGGAGGTGCCGCCCGGGCACCCCTGGCTCGATTGGGCGGTGGCTCGTCCGCGGCAGCCGCTGGCTACCGTCGTGGTCGATCTGAGGCCTCAGCCAGAAGCCATTCTTGGGCAATTCCGAGAGAAGACCCGGTACAACGTGCGCCTAGCGCAGCGTCGCGGAGTGCAGGTCAATCGATCGGCATCGTTGGCGGCATTGATCGCCTGCGTGGAGGCGACCGAGGCCCGGCAGCGGATCCATCTCCCCAGCCCGGAACACTTGGCGGTGGTCGGAGAGCGATTAGGGAATGCCGCCCGGATCCTGACCGCTGAGGTCGACGGGGAGGTGATTGCGGCCATCCTCACGGCCTCCTTCGCCGGCCAGGTCACCTATCTGTACGGTGGGGCTAGCGGTCGGCATCGGGAACGGATGCCTAACCAGCTGCTGCAGTGGCAGGCGATGCTGCAAGCCCGAGAGGAAGGAGGTCAGCACTACGATCTGTGGGGAATCCCCGAGAACGACGATCCCCAGCACCCCTGGCGCGGACTGGCCCAGTTCAAGCTCGGCTTCGGCGGGGAGCAGATCCGCTACGCAGGAGCTCGCCGCCGTCAGCTTCGGCCCGGAGGCGCTGCGATCTTGTCGGCGGGCGACACCCTCCGCCAGAAGGTGAGGACCCGAGGACGTAGATGAAGAAGGATGGCACCGAGAACGTTCCGGAGGCGGGAGAGAGCTATTTCCCCACCTATGAGGAGCTAGCTGCGGAACTCCTCGACGGTCTGGAGCGCGCCTCCCTGGTAGTCCACGACGTCGGCCATGAGGTCGAGCCCAGCAGCGGTGAACGCACCTTCCATGCGTCCGTCCGGTTGCCTACCAGTGATCCGCCGCACCGCTACGCGGCCACCCTCCACTTCCACTGGGATGCGCTCCTCACCTACATCGGCACCTACGGGCCGGGAAGTGACTGCGAGCTTTATCACGACGACGAGGAGACCTGCACTCACCGCCGCAATCCGCCGCGCCCGTTTGTGGAGGTGGTGGCTGAGTTCGACCTTGGCGACGCCGGCTACCAACTCCGGGAGCTGAGCGAGATCCATGGCTGGCTGGCGACGGTGGACGGCCTCCTCTCGCGGGCTGTGCCAGAACAGGAAGGGCGGACGGTCCGCGTCGGACTCGCGGTCCGCGACGGCGGCATCTGGGTGGAGCGCTTCCACGCCGAACAGACTTGGTACCTCGACCTCAGCGAGCCCCCTGATCTGAGCCAGGCCAGCCAGGTCATCGCCAGCACCCTCAGGGCCACCCCGGCGCTGGCTGACCGGCTTCCCCTCTAGTCCTCCGCGGCGGTTGTCCGGAAGGAATCGCTCCAGCTGCCGACGAGAAGGTTCTGGGCCACCGTTGCAAGAGCCCGGCCATCGCCGGGGAGGACCCAATCGGGGACCAGATCGGCCACGCCACGCAAGAGATAGGGTCGCTGCAGGAGAGCGGGGTGAGGCACGGTGAGCTCGGCCGATTCCCACACTTCGCCGCCAATCAGGATCACGTCGACATCCAACGTGCGCGGACCATGGGCTATCCCCCGCCGGCGGCCTGCTCGAGCCTCCAGAGCTTGGGCCAAGGCCAGCCAGTCCCAGCCCTGGCGGGGACCCTCGACGAGAACCAGTTGGTTCAGAAAATCGGGCTGAGGCACAGTACCGATGGCGGCCGTGTTCCAGCGGGGAGTCACCGCCAAGAGCTGGCCTTTCTCCTCCCCGAACGTCGCCAACGCCAGGTCGAGCCAGTGATTCCGCGGGGGTAGGTTGCTGCCCAGGGAGAGCACCGCAGCCGAGTCGCCTATCGCGGTTGGCACGGCAGATCAGCTAGGCGGGCGCCGGGCCATCACGTCGATGATCCGCACCACGTCCCGCATCTGAGCCACGTCATGCACTCGGACCACGTCCGCACCGCCACCGACCGACCAAGCCACCGTTGCCGCCGTGCCGAGCAGGCGCCCCTCTACTGGGCGCTCGTCGAGCACCCAACCGACCAAGGACTTGCGGGAGGTCCCCACCACGACCGGGCAGCCAAGTGTCCTTAGTTCGATCAGGCGGCGCAAGACCTCGTAGTTCTGGGCTGGTGTCTTGCCGAAGCCGATGCCCGGGTCGAGCAGCACCAGATCTCGGGGAATACCTGCCGTCTGCGCCAGATGGAGCGACCCCTGCAGGTGGCTGAGCAACTCTCCCATGAGGTCGGAGTACTCGTGGCCGATCTGGTTGTGCATGCAGATCACGGGCACCTTCGCTGCCGCCACCACGGCGGCCATCTCGGGATCGCGCCGCAGACCCCAGATGTCGTTGATGCCGTCCGCCCCGGCCACCAGCGCAGCCCGGGCGACGGCGGCCTTGCTGGTGTCAACAAAGACGGGGACTCCCAGCTCGCCGGCGATCAGTTTGAGAGCGGGTATGACCCTACCGATCTCCTCACCGGCCTCAACCTCCGCGTGTCCGGGCCGGGTGCTCTCGCCCCCCAAGTCGATGGCATCCGCCCCCTCGGCCACCAGTCGCTGCGCTCGCTCCGCCGCGGCTGCCGGATCGCTGCCCACGCCATCGCCGCTGAACGAATCCGGAGTCACGTTGACGATCCCCATCAGGTAGGTGCGCTGGCCGAATCCCCAGACCTGGCCGCCCACCCGGAGGCTCGGGGCGGGATCGCGGAGGTGGCCCAGCAGGTCGCGCAGAGCCCCTCGGGTGGGCGAGGTCGCCGCTTCCCTCGAGTCATCCTGGATTCCCGCAAGCAGCCGCCCCAGGGTCCCGGCTACCCGCAGCACATTTCCGTCGCCGGGGAAGACTCTGTCAGCTCCGATCCTCGCCAGGAGATCCTCCATCGAGGCGGAGTCAGCGCCGGCCGCCACTAGGAGAGAGATCTCACTGTCGCTGCCCAGGGTCGGGAGATCAGGGTAGGGGGGTGCAAGCCGCACCAGCAGGTTGGGGGTGTCGTCGAGGGCCATCCTGGGCAGTTTGCCGTAGGTGCTGTCAACGGCGGCGAGCGTCCCTAGAATCAGGCTCGGAATGGCAGTGGGCGTGCGGGGGCCCGGGCTGAACGTCGCCATCCTGGGCCACAGCCACGACGGTAAGACCACCCTGGCGGAGTCTTTGCTCTTCGCCGCCGGGGCATCTCCTCGGCTGGGCTCGACCGACCAGGGGACGGCCATCCTGGATTACGAGCCGGAAGAGCAGCGACGGCACATCTCGGTGCAGTTGGGGATAGCCTGCCTGCACTGGAAGGACTGCGTACTGGCCCTGCTCGACACCCCGGGGTTCCAAGACTTCGAAGGCGAAGTGCTGGAGGCCCTCTCCGTTGCCGATGCGGCAGTCCTTGTGGTCGGGGCCAACTCCGGTGGCAATCCCCCGGTCGGCGCCGAGAGCACATGGGACCTTCTGGCGGAGCGACAGCTGCCCCGTCTAATCGTGGTGACCAAGCTCGACAAGGAGCACGCCGACTTCGCGGCAACCTATGCCGGCTTGCAGCGTCGCTTCAGCCCCAAGCCGATTGCCCTCCAGCTGCCCATCGGTCTCGAGCATTCCTTCCGTGGAGCGGTGGATCTGCTTTCCGGCAAGGCCCTCATCTTTGATCCCCAGGGCGGTTACACCGAGGCCGACTGTCCGGCTGATCTCCAGGAGGAAGTCTCCCGGCGGCGCCAGGAGCTGATCGAGGCGGTCGCCGAGACCGACGACCAGATGCTGGAACGCTATCTCGAAGGGCAGGAGCCGTCTGCCGACGATTTCCTGGAGGCCCTGCACGAGGCGACCGCCCAAGGCAAGCTGGCGCCCGTCATGGTGGCGGCCTCAGCTCACGCCCTGGGCGCGAAGCCGGTTCTGGACGCCCTTGCCACCTGTCTCGGTCGGGTGGTCACTTCGCCGCCAGAGTCTGGTCCCCCGACTTTGTTCTTCTTCAAAACCGTGGCCGACCCCTTTGGCAAGATCTCCTACTTCCGAGTCGTCAGGGGCAGCCTTCAGGGCGACGCCCACCTCTTCAATTCCCGCACCGGGGCCGAGGAACGCATCGCCCGGCCGATGCGGCCCAAGGGCAAGCTCCTGGAGCCGGTCGAGCGCCTGGTCACGGGCGAGATCGGAGCTGCTACCAAATTGGTCCATGTCGCGACCGGTGACACCCTCGGCCCCAAGGGCTCGGCGGCGAACCCGGTGCCGCAGTTCCCTCCGACCTCATACACGATGGCGATTCGGCCCAAAGCGAAGGGCGACGAGGAGAAGATCAACTCTGGTCTGACCCACATCCTCGAGGAGGACCCAACCCTCCGGATCGAGCGCGATCCTGGTACCCACGAGACCCTGCTGCATGGACTCGGCGACGTCCACCTGGAAGTCACTCTGGAGAAGCTGCGTCGCAAGTACCAGGTGGAGGCACTGCTAGCACTTCCCCAGGTGCCCTATCAGGAGGCGGTCCGTGGCTCCGCCCGCCAGCAGCACAAGTACAAGAAGCAGTCTGGAGGTGCCGGTCTCTACGGCGATTGCACCATCGAGATAGAGCCGCTGCCCCGTGGCGCAGGGTTCGTCTGGGAGGACAGGATCTTCGGGGGAGCGATCCCCCAGCAGTTCCGGTTGTCGGTCGAGAAGGGCGTGCGGCAAACTCTCGAGCAGGGTGCCTTGGCGGGCTTCCCGATCGTGGACGTCAAGGTGCGCCTGGTGGACGGTTCGACCCACTCCGTCGACGGCAAGGACATCGCCTTTCAGCTGGCCGGTGCGATGGCGATGCGCGAGGCGGTGGAGAAGGCGGGCGCTTTTCTGTTGGAACCGGTCATGGAGGTGACGGTCACCGTTCCGGCCGACCACATGGGCGATGTCATCGGTCACCTCAACGCGCGGCGGGGTCACATCGGGGGCATGAATCCGGTGGGCGCAAACCTGGAGCAGGTGTCGGCTCGGGTGCCCCTGGCCGAGATGTACCAGTTCCCGATTGAGCTGCGCGCCCTGACCCAGGGGCGGGGCCGCTACACCATGACCTTCGACCACTACGAGGAAGTCCCGGCCCACGTCGCCCAGCCGATCATTGCCGGACGCCAGCAGCACCTGCACAGCCGCGAAGCCGCCAGTGCCTGAGCTTGGCCGGGCTGCTCAGGGGCTATAATTGCGTGAGCAACGACTTTCCGTCCCGCAGCGCGGGCAAACCAGGAGGCGTAAATGCCGGCGATCACAGCGGACGATCCCCTAGCCCTACCGCGAGTCCCTGAGCCGGATCCAGGAGTGACCCGGCACCGTCCAGTGGCATCCATCACCGTCGCGCCCAGTGCCCTGGAGGGCGAGGGGTTTCCCGTCCGGCGGGCCTTCGCCGGGGTCGCTAAGTCAGAGCTCGATCCTTTCGTCCACATGGACCAGATGGGAGAGGTCGACTACGCCCCCGGTGAGCCCAAAGGCACCCCATGGCATCCCCACCGCGGCTTCGAGACGGTGACCTACATGATCGACGGCACCTTCCAGCATCAGGATTCCAACGGCGGTGGCGGCCTGATCACCAATGGCGACACCCAGTGGATGACGGCCGGCGCCGGAATCCTCCACATCGAAACGCCTCCGGAGCGCCTGGTCATGTCGGGAGGCCTCTTCCACGGCATCCAACTTTGGGTCAACTTACCTGCTGCCAAGAAGTGGTCGCCACCCCGCTACCAGGACATCCGGGCCGGCAAGGTGACGCTCCTCTCCTCCGCCGACGGAGGGGCTCTGGTACGGGTCATCGCCGGCGACGTGGCCGGGCACTCTGGACCGGGGGTCACGCACACCCCGATTGCCCTGGCTCACGTCACCCTCAGCCCGGGGGCCCAACTGGTCTTGCCCTGGCGTCCTGACTTCAACGCGCTCGTCTACGCCCTTTCCGGGAAGGGCGCCGCCGGCACCGCGGGGGCTCGCTTCGGGATGGGCCAGCTAGTCGTCTTCGGTCAGGGCGATGCACTTACCGTGAGCGCCGATCTCGAGCAGGACAGCCATGCCCCCAACCTTGACGTTCTGGTCATCGGAGGACAGCCCATTCGCGAGCCCGTGGCCCAGTACGGTCCTTTCGTCATGAACAGCGCTGACGAGCTGAAGCAGGCCTTCGAGGACTACCGGGCCGGCAAGCTGGGAGTGATTCCCGCGGGCCAGTTCGACGCTCCCGCCCGGGGCTAGCAGGAATTTCGGCAGGGGCCGGCCAGGGCGCGACTCCGCTCCCGAGCGACGTTACCCGGGGATGAAGCTGAGCCTGACGCGGCGCTGATTGTTCTCCTGGTTAGTGTCGACCAGCGCCAGGCTCTGCCAGGTACCCAGCTGGGGGGTTCCGCTCAGGACCGGCATGGTCACCGAGCAACCCAGCACGGCGGGCAGCAGGTGATCAGCCCCGTGGCCCGGGCTCCCGTGCTGGTGACGGTACTGGGCTTGGCGGGGCAGAACTTCCTCCAGCCAGGCCAGGAGATCTGCGTCACTGCCCGCGCCCAACTCGACTACAACCAGTGCTGCCGTGGCGTGGGGCACGAAGGCCTGCACCAGGCCGTCGCCCTGGGTGGCGCAGAAGCGTCGCAGCTTGGACGTGAGATCGACGATAGGCGCGCCG
>DATLRN010000046.1:0-3771 GCA_035534695.1 Candidatus Dormiibacterota bacterium | reverse complement strand
TGGGGCATCGTGGCGAGCATGCTGGAGGCTCCCTTCACCTTGGCTCTGGGGGTCATCGGCGGCATCTACAACCAGATCAAGTCGTGGATCGGTGACATCACTGGCTTCCTCGGCTCGCATCCCAGTGGTGCGGGCTCGGTGCCACCCCAACTTGCCGGCCACCGTGCCTTAGGTGGCGGGGTCGGGCCGGGTAGCTGGCTCGTCGGTGAGCATGGCCCGGAGATCCTCACTATGGGCGGCAGCGGCTATGTGACGCCCAACGGCGCCCTCGGCGGCAGCGTCCAGATCACCAATCACTACGCCTTCACCCTGTCGGGGCTGCCGCAGCAGATCGTGGGACAGATCCAAGCGGCGATCGCGGAGCACGACCGGCAACTCGTTCAGCAATTGCAGTCGGCCTAAGCCGTGGCGCTCACCTACGTCGATCAGGCGACCGCCCAGGTCACCAGCGCGACCACCATCTCGGTGACGATGCCCGCTACGGCTGTGGTGGGCGATCTGGCCATCGCGGCGGTGACCGACGGCAACTTGGTGGTCACCGTACCCCCGGGTTGGACGGTGGCGGCCTCTGTGGAGGGGACGACGGCCTGCTGGCGCTTGGTCCAGAGCGGCGATCCGGGAAGCGTCTTTACCTTCGGCATTGGCAACGGCCTTACCACCGGCTCTGCGGCGATGCTGATCTACTCCGGCAACCCAACCTCTGGGTCTCCGGTCGCCAGCTCGGCCGCTTACTTCCTGAACGCCGCCTCCTCGATCACCGCGCCATCGGTCACCGCAGACACCAGTTCCGACCTGCTGATCTGCGTATTCGCTGCTTTCACAAACGCCGCCGGGTTGACCATGAGCGTCCCGGCCGGGATGACGGATGTGGCCCAACTCGGCAGTGGAAGCACGTCCCCCTACCCCTACCCCTTGACGGTGGTTTCCCTCGCCGTTTCGGCGGGCGCGACCCCGACCGAAACCTCAACCCTCAGCAGCGGCACGGTCGTGCTCGTTGGCATCTCGATCGCCTTTACCGTCGCGACGGTGCCTTCCGCCCCGACCATCACAGCCCCCACCTCGGGCCAGTACACCGACGTCTCGGCTGGACTCCTGGTCTCCTGGGGCTACAACGGCAACGGCGCGCCGCAGACCGGCTATCTCCTGGAGCTCGATGGCAACTACTGGACCGGCTCGGCGTGGACCGGTACCCTAACCTGGGTCACCTCCTCAGCCACGAACGTCTCGCTACCGACCGGAACCCCGGTGACCAATGGCTCATCGCACACTCTGACGGTCAACACCAGAAGCGTCGCCGGACAGGGAACCGCCGCGAGTCTTACTTTTGTCGGAGAGGCGCTACCGTTTGTCATCGTGGCGTTTCTTACCAGTCCCGTCACCATCCCCAACCCGACGATCACCTGGACCGACATTCTCCCCGCCACGGCGCCGACCCAGACAGCCTACCGGGCAGTTGTCTACTCGGCGGCGCAATACGGCGCAGTGGGCTTCTCGCCTGGCTTCGGACCTAGTTATTACGACTCTGGGGTGCTCCCCGGCGCCGGGGAGTCGCAGACCCCCTCGGGGCTGCCGGCCACGGGCACCTTCCGGTCGTACGTCCAGATCTGGGACGCGCACCAGGCTTCCCTGTGGGCTTACTCCAGTTCCTACACCCTCTCGGTCACCGTGCCCGCATCGCCGACGCTCACCGCAGCGTGGGCTCAGGCCACGGCCTCGACGACGCTGGTCGCGACGGGCGCGACCAGCTTTAGTTCGCAGCCCACTTATGCCAGCTTCTACAGTTCGGACGACAGCGGAGTGACCTGGCAGCTGGTGCGCAACGGCTCCGACGTCTCACTCTCGACTGGTTCAGCGATCCTGATCGACTACGAAGCTCCGGCGCAGAAGGACCGAGAGTACGCCGCGTACGTCAACGCCCTGGTCTCGGGATCGGTGCTGACCTCCGCCGCCTCCACGGTTGCATCGGTGACGGCCACGCTGGGGAATTGGTGGCTAAAGAACCTTCTCATCCCCGCACAGAACGTCACGGTTGAGGTCTCGGCCGACTTCGCGACGGATCGGATCGAGCAGTCCACTGTGGTCTACCCGATCGGCCAGAACCGCCCCAGCGTGATCTTCGACGTGATCGAGGGGGTGGACGGCAGCGTCACGGTCACCACTACCACGGCCGCAGCGTACACCGCGCTGGAGACCATCCTCGGAGCCCAGGCGATCTTGCTCTTGCAGTCTCCCTACGGGTACAGCCGCTACATCCGCCTTGCACTCAACCCGGCGGCGTCCAGCATCGCGCAGGAGTCGGGGACGCTCTCGGCCTCGTCGGCCGCGAGTCCATTCATCGTGACGGTGATCGCGTTTGTTGACGTGGGCCTTTCGGCGATCCCGATCACCTCCTGATGTTCCCAGTCAGCCAGCGTTTCGCCACCGCGATCGCGGGCACCTACCAGATCGCGGCCTCGGCTACGGTGTGGGGGATACAGGGGGGGGTATACCAACAGCTCCTCCCCCCTCCGGGACAGACCATCAAGGTCCTCTCGGGGTCGGTCACGACGGACACAACTCAAGCCGTCCGACGCACTCTGACAATGACGCTCGCCGACCCGCAGGGATGGCTCACGCCCCTCTCGATCCCCGGAGCTCCGCTGTCGCCGTTCGGCACCGAGATTCAGGTCTCCTCGGGCGTGACCTATTCCGATGGCACAACCGAGCAGATCCCTTTGGGGATCTTCGCCCTGACGACGGTGAACCCCAACTTCAGCGGGGCTGACTTCAGCATCGCGGTGCAGGGATCGGACCGGGGCGCTACGGTTGGCTTGCGAGCCCTGAAGCAGCCGGTTTCGGTCTTCACCGGCCAGTCGGTGCTGAGCACGATCCAAACCCTGATCGGGTCGCTCTTGCCCAACGGCTCCCGTTTGGTCGCCGCCCCCGGAGCTTCGACGGCCCTTGTGGATGCCACCACCTTCAACATGGCCGACAACCCCTGGGCGGACGCCTTCGGGGTGGCGCAGAACGCGGGCCTCCAGCTTTACTTCGACGTACCGGGCAACGCCCAGCTGCAGCCGGTGCCCGACCCTTCTACCCAGGGCTCGTCGTGGAGCTTCGTCTACGGCCCGGGGTCGATGATCCTCGGGGCCTCGCGGACGCTGACCCAAGTTGGGGTGTGGAACGACTTCATCGTGATCTACGAAGGCACCGGGACTACGGCGTCGAGCAACCCCCCGATCCAAGGTGTGTACCAGGACACCAACCCCTTGTCCGCGACCAACGTCAACGGGCCTTTAGGGGATGTGCCGGCGTTCGTCTACACCGCCGTCTTGCAGGGGCAGGCGGCAGCCAACGCGGCGGCCAAGCAACTCCTGCTCCAATCCCTCGGGACTGCGGACGGCTTGGCGCTGACCACGATGCCGGTCCCGATGCTCGACGGATACGACGTGGTGACGGTTGTGATCCCCAAGCTGGGCATCAGCTCCAACTACGTCGTGCAGGCGGTGACGACTCCGATCGGCATGGGGTCGGCCAGCCTGACTCTGCGGAAGGTGCTGTCGCCGTGAGTCTTGCTAAAGCACTGAGCGCTCCGAGCACCGCCGGCTTGCGACTGCACACCGGGAAGGTGGCCTCGATTCAGACCGGGTCGATCTCGGTCGAGTTCAGCGGCAACACGACGGCCACGCCCAACGTCCGCTATCTGTCCACGTATGCGCCCCAGGTCGGCGACTACGTCATGGCGCTCCACACCGGCCCCCCGCGTTCTCAGGGCGGTGGTGACTGGCTTGT
>DATLRN010000045.1:0-9486 GCA_035534695.1 Candidatus Dormiibacterota bacterium | reverse complement strand
GGACCCGATCTGGTTTGATGTAGTCGAGGATGCGCTGGTAGTGGGTGATGATCAGGACGCCCATACCGTCGCTCCGGACCCGATTCACCCCTTCGGCCACGGTCCGGAGGGCATCGACGTCGAGCCCACTGTCGGTCTCGTCGAGGATCGCCATCTCGGGCCGGAGCACGGCAAGCTGAACGATCTCCATGCGTTTCTTCTCTCCCCCCGAGAAGTTGTCGTTGATGTAGCGCGACATGAAGGAAGGGTCCATCTTGAGGGCGGCCATCTGCTCCCGAACCAGCTTGAGGAAGTCGCGCGCCGCCAGATTCTTGCCCTGGCCCTTAAGAGCGGCGCGGAGGAAGTTGACCGTCGTCACCCCGGGGATCGCGGTCGGGTATTGCAGGCTGAGGAAAAGCCCCATCCGGGCCCGGTTCTCAGGGAGCATTCCCAGCAGGCTCTCGTCCTTCCAAAGGATCTCCCCGCCCGTGACCTGGTACTTAGGATGCCCCATCACAGCGTAGCCCAGGCTGGTCTTGCCTGCCCCGTTGGGTCCCATGAGCGCGTGCACCTCGCCCTGGGGCACGGTGACGCTCACCCCGGAGAGAATCTGCTTGCCATCGACGGCCACCTCCAGGTCGCGAACGACAAGCTGGGGCCTGGGAGTGGCGTCAGACACCGGCAGGGTGTCCAGCTTCTCGATAGAGGGGCAGGCTGGCGACCGGACACTCCGGCTCGAACATGCCGGGCTCCCGCATCATGTCGGAAAGGGTGGTTCCTCCGAGCACCTGCTTCACCGCCTGCTGCAGCCTCCCCCAGAGAGGGCGGCTGAGGCACTCGGGCTCGCGCGAGCACGCTCCCGTCTGGTAGTCCTCGGCTAGGCATTCCACTGGTGCAACCGGTCCTTCCATGAGCTCGACGATCTCAAGAACTGTCACTTCATCGGGCTGCCGCGCCAGCCGGTAGCCCCCGTGTAGCCCTCGAGTACCCTCGACAAGCCCGGCGCGCCGCAGCGGCGCCACCAGCTGCTCCAGGTAGGCCAAGGGCATGCCCTCGCGGCGGGCGATCTCGGCCAAGCTCATCGGCGGACCACCATGGGCCTTGGCCAGCTCGGTCATCATCCGCAGCCCGTAATGAGCACGGGACGATATCCGCATGGCGACCGGGTTCTGTCCGCTAAATCCGACTGGCACGCCCCTATTTTAGAGCCCCCTCCTGGGACTCAGGGCTTCGGAACGAGCGCGCTGCTGTTCCGCAGTCGCGCTTAGGCGCTCAGAGCGCGCTGGCGGAGGGCTGTCACCTCACGGCAGATCAAGTCTCCGGCGCGCTCCATGTCCGCTGCCGTTGTCGCTCGTCCCAGGGTCAAACGCAGATGGCCAGACGCCAACTCGGGGGACATGCCCATGGCCAGCAGGACATGCGATGGAGCCAGAGATCCGCTGGTGCAGGCAGACCCCGCCGAGCCGCAGATCCCAACGCGATCGAGACGCATGAGGAGCAGCTCGCCTTCAATCCCGGGGAAGGCAAAGGTGCAGAAATTGGCCAAACGCTCGCCGGGCGGAGTCCCGGTGGGAATGGCATCGGGCACGCCCGACTGAATGCGACGGCTGAGATCGGCGCACAGCTGCGCCTGACGCTTCATCTCGACCTCCCGCTCGGCCTCCGCCAGTTCGACGGCGACGCCGAAGCCCACCACGCCCGGCACGTTTTCGGTGCCTGAGCGCCGAGCCCGCTCCTGGCCCCCACCCGTGATCACCCCGTCGAGCGCGGTGCCGTGGCGGGCGTATAGAGCCCCGACTCCCTTGGGCCCATAGACCTTGTGCGCCGAGACCGTCAGCAGGTCGATACCTAATTCCTCAACGTCCAGCTTGAGCTTGCCCAAGGCTTGTGTGGCATCGGTGTGGAAGACCGCCTGGGACTCGGCCCTGGTTACCTCCACCAGCTCACGGATGGGCTGAATCGTGCCCACCTCGTTGTTGGCGAGCATCACCGAAACCAGGACGGTATCGGGCCGCAGCGCTGCTGCCAGGTTGCTCGGTGAGACCCGGCCCATCTCGTCGACACCCAGCTCGGTCAGCTCGAAACCGAGTCGGTTCAAGTCGCGCCCGGTCTCGAGAATCGCCTCGTGCTCGATCGATGAAATCACCAGATGCCCACCGCTACCCGAGTGCCGGCGCACCACCCCCCTGAGGGCGAGGTTGTCGGCTTCGCTGCCGCCTCCGGTAAAGATGATCTCCCGCGGCCTGGCATTGAGCGCACGGGCAAGCTGGTCGCGCGACGTATCGATCAAGGCTCGCGCCGCCCTACCGGTCGCGTGAACGCTGGACGGGTTACCGAAGGTGTCGGTCAGCGCCGGGAGCATCGCCTCCAGCACCCCGGCACGGAGGGGGGTGGTGGCGGCGTGGTCCAAGTAGATGCTCGCCGGCTCGACCTCGACGGCGGCCTCAGTCGTTGGCGCGCTCTTTGAGGAGGGCTGTCAGAGGACCCGAGTGCTGGCTCAGCGTGCGGTGGAGCTCAAGCAGCTCGTCGTTGCTGATGGGGTCGGAGTCCGCCTCCGTGCGACCCACCAAGGAGACCTCTTGCTCATCCTCGCTGCCCTCAGCGTCCTCAGCCGAGGCCAGCTCGAGGGCCACCAGAAAGGCAAGCTCACAGTTCCGACAGGTGACTTCTACCGTGTACTTCTGACCCTCGTGGTCAAGCTGCTTCAACTTGCAGTCGGCAAGCGAGCGGCGACACATTGGGCAGCGGAATGCTCCGGCTCTCTCACGCAGGAATGCCAAGATATCCATCTCTTCCTCGAGTCGAGTATACCCAGCCCGGCTGAGATCAACCTGAGCGTCGAACGATCGCTACATCTAAGCGTGCAGGCGCTCCAGGACTGCGTCGGTGAACTCCTCGGTCCGGGCGTGGCCGCCCAGGTCGGCGGTACGGATGCCAGCGCTGACCGACGCCATGGTCGCCGCCCTCACCTGACCCCCGAAGGCGACCAAGAAGTCGTCATCGGTGTGTTCAAGCAGGGCGGCGACCGCCAGGATCATGGCCATGGGATTGGCGATATGGCGCCCCTGGAGAGCAGGAGCCGTCCCGTGGGGGGCTTCCGCCATAAGCAGGCTGGGACGACTCGAGTCATCGAAGCCGATCAGCAGTGACTCGCTCCCAGCCAGAGTCCCGTAGAGAGCGAGCACCAGGTCAGAGAGGATGTCGCCGTCGCGGTTGAGGGCGGGGATCACCAGGCGGTCGTCGCGGGTCAGCAGCAGGGCGAAGGTGGCGTCGATCAGTTGGGGTTCGTAGCGCACGTCGGGATGTCGGCGGCTGGCGGCGTCCATCTCCTCCTTGAGCATGCCTTCGTAGACCCGTGAGACGGTGAACTTGGGTCCCCCGAAGACGCTGGCCCCGGTCCGGCCGGCTTCCACGAAGGCGAACTCCGCAACCCGTCGACAGTGCTCCCGGCTGATCTTGGTGGTTCGAAAGGCAAGCTCCTCGGTGCCGTCGCCCTCCCGCCACTCCAGCGCCCCATAGGCGTCGTCAACGGCCATTCGGACGACGGTTATGGGCGAGTGAACCCCGCCCAGCGGGGGGACCCCGGGGATACGCTGGCCGGTGCGCACGATGACATCGCCTCCCACCTCGGCCCGGAGGATCGCGTTGGGACTGCCGATGTCGTCGCCCAGACCCTCAGGAGTCACGGTCGCCGCCTTGAGGCCAAAGTGGCTCGACTTCATCATCTCGGCCGCCTGATGGACGACGCGATTGGCGCTGGTCCTTCGCGCCTCGAGACTGAGGTCGACATGCTCCAGCACCAGGCGGTTCTCCAGCGGGGGCGCCGCGAGCACGCGGAGGGCCTCCAGCAGCAGCTCTTCGCCGGTCTCGTCCCCGTGCAGGACGGTGATCGTGGGCTGAGCCAAGGGCCTAAGTACTGGAGAGACGGCGAAATGTCTCGGCGTAGGCGACACCGTGGGGCTCGCCCATCTTCGCCATCCGTTCCAGAACTCGCACCGACACATCCTGCCCGGGGGTGTGCTGGCTGCGATGTTTGGCGAGCGCGGCGATCTTGCGATCGACCGTCGAGGTGACGTCGACGATCTGATCAGGGGTCTCTGTGCCGACCACCCAGACCTCGCGAACCGAGTGAGGCTGCAGGCCCTGGGCCAGCAGTTCGGGATAGGCGTGGGGGTTGCGCGCGTAGGGATAGACCGCCTCGATGGCGAGCTGACCGGCGGCGAGATGGTCGGGGTGGTTGCCGAAGAGATTGCTGTAGTTGCGTACCGCGTTCTGACACACGATCAGGTCGGGACGGATTTGCCGGATTACCTTGACCAGCTGGCCCCGCAGCTCGTCGGTAGCCCGGAGCTGGCCGTCTGGCTGGGCCATGAAGATCACGTCCTTCACCCCGAGGACGTCGGCCGCCTCGCGCTGTTCTGTCTCTCGCAGCGACGCCAGCTGGCTCTGTTCGATGGTGAGGTCCGCGGCGCCGGCCGCCCCATCCGTGCAGATCACATAGCTGACCTCGATTCCCCGGTCGGTCCAGAGCGCGACGGTGCCGGCGGAGCTGAACTCGGCATCGTCGGGGTGGGCCACGATGACCAGCGCGCGCTCAAAGTTTTCCAGTTCGGGTGAAGTCATTATGTTTCCCTGTTAGGATACGGGTCCCACGGCGAGCTCCCCTCTGCGACCGTCGTGGCCAACCTACGCGGAGACCTCGGCCATGATCTTTCTAAGCGAGCTCCTGCGCGCAACCGTCGTCGATGTGCGCCAGCACACGGTCGGAACTGTCCGGGACCTGGTCGCCAGGATGGGCGAGCCCTATCCCCGGGTGACGGCTCTGGTCGTCAGCCATAGGGGTCGCGACGCCCTGATCGTGCCCTGGGGCGCGGTCCGCCAATACACCGAGCGAGAGGTAAGCCTGCGCGAGCCGGAGTCGGAACTGGCCCTACACAGACCCGCCGAGGAAGAGCTCTACCTGAGTCGTGACGTCTTGGACAAACAACTCATCGACACCGACGGCAGGCGGGTGGTGCGCGTCAATGATCTTCAGCTGGCCAACGTCGGGGGCAAGCTCCTGGTGGTAGGCGTGGACATCGGGGGCCGAGGACTGCTCCGCCGCCTGGGGATGGAGGAGATGGGTAAGCGGGTAGCCCGAGCGCTGCACCGCGACTGGGCGCAAAAGTTTATTGCCTGGGACACGGTGGAAACCCTGCGCGGGGATGGCCGCAGCATGCGCTTGCGCATGTCCTACAAGAAGCTGGCCCGACTACATCCCGCCGACATCGCCGACATCGTCGAGCAGATGAGCAACGTCGACCGTCAGGCCGTCTTCGCCAGTCTCGATGACGAGACGGCGGCCGATACCCTGGAGGAGACTGACGAGACCATCCAGGCGCAGATCCTGGAGCGGCTCTCCTTGGAGCGCGCCGCCGACATCCTCGAGGCGATGGCCCCCGACGAGGCGGCTGATCTGCTGGCTGACCTGCCGGCCGAGCGCCGGGCCCAGCTGATCGGGGAGATGCAGGCAGAGGAGGCCGGCGATGTCCAGGAGCTCCTTGCCTACGAGGAGGACACCGCGGGGGGTTTTATGACGCCGGATTACGTCGCCATCCCCCAGCGCTTGACCGCCGCCCAGGCCATCGAGCGGATTCGCGAGCTGGAGCCAGAAGCGGAGTCGATCTACTACATCTTCGTCATCGACGGCCAGGAGCGCCTGCGTGGAGTGCTCAGCCTGCGCGACCTCATCGTCGCCAGCCCGGAGACACCGGTATCCCAGTTCATGATTCGCAAGGTGTTCTCGGTCCCGCTCGACGAGTCGCCTTCCGAGGTGGCCTCCTTGCTGGCCAAGTACAACCTACTGGCCGTTCCCGTGGTGGACGAGCAGGATCGGATCCAGGGCATTGTCACCGTCGACGACGTGCTCGCCGAGGTTCTGCCGGCTCCGCTCCGGCGGCGGATGAGGACGGGGGCATGAAGGCGGTCGTCGGGCGGGGACTGAGCCGGGTGGGCGGTCGCTTGCGGGCGCCCCGGAGTCGCGATGAACCTCCGTCACGAATCTGGGGGCCTGGCCCCCGAGAAACCAGCAACCGGGGCTCCCTCCCAGGCTGAGGGAAGAAGCCGCAGGGGTCTGACCCCGGCGGTTCGCTGGCCACGCCCGTCGGGACCTCGGCTACCGCCGATCCTGCCGCGGCGACTGCGTCCTAGGCGGCTGCCCCGCCTCTGGCGTTTCTTCGCCATCCTGGGCCCCGGCCTGATCGCGGCCAACGCCGGCAACGACGCCGGCGGCATCGCCACATACTCCCAGGTCGGCGCCCAGACGGGCTACGGCCTGCTCTGGGTCCTGGTGCTGATCATCGTCGCCCTGATCGTGGTCCAGGAGATGTCGGCCCGGCTCGGGGTTGCCACCGGCAAGGGCCTGATGGCGCTGATCCGGGAGGAGTTTGGAGTCCGCTGGGCCCTGGTCGCCGCCGGTGTGGTGCTGGTCGCCAACGGCGGCACCACCATCGCCGAGTTCGCCGGCGTCGCCGCTGCCCTGCAGCTGTTCGGGCTGCCTCCGGAGCTCAGTGCCCCTCTCACTGGAGGCCTTCTGGGCTGGCTGGTTCTGCGTTCGGGGTACGTCCGGGTCGAGCGGATGTTCCTGGCCCTGGGGGCGGTCTTCGCTGCCTATGTAGTCACCGCCTTCGTCGTGCATCCCAACTGGGGCGCGGTCGCTCACGACACCTTCGTGCCGTCCATTTCCAGCAGCAACGGATTCGTCTTCTTGTTGATCGCCTTCATCGGCACCTCAGTCACCCCTTACATGCAGCTCTACCTGCAGTCGGCCGTCGCCGACAAGGGCACCGCGGATGCTGACTACGGCTACGTGCGGACCGAGGTTATTGCCAGCAGTCTGTTGGCGGACTTTGTGGCCGCATGCATCGTCATCACCTGCGCCGCCACCCTGCACGCACACGGTGTCACCAATGTCACCAGCGCCGGGCAGGCGGCCAAGGCGCTCAGTCCGCTGGTCGGTAACGGCGCTAAATACCTGTTCGCGGTGGGGCTGTTGGGAGCATCGCTGCTGGCCGCCGGAGTCCTGCCACTGTCCACCGCGTTTGTGGTTACCGAAGCCTTCGGGACGGAGCGAGGAGTCTCCACGGCACCGCATGAGGCGCCGCTGTTTTATGCGGTGTTTGTTGGCTTGCTGACAGCCGGAGGGATCTGTGTCCTGATTCCCGGCATCAACTTCATCGCGGTGCTCTTGGTGACCCAGGTGGTCGACGGCATCTTGCTGCCGGTAGTTTTGGTGTTCATGTTGCGCCTGAGCAGCAACGTTCGGCTGATGGGCCGGCACGTGAATGGAAGGTTGGCCAAGATCGTCGGTGGAACTACCGCGGCAGTACTGATTTTTCTAACCCTCATCCTTATCTTCGATAGCCTCTTCGCTGGCTGAGCGTGGGCCCAGCCGCGACGGTGTTAGCGCCACCGAGTGAGCAAGCCCTCCACCCCAAATGCGGATATCGCCGCCCGCGCTGCGGCACCACCGTCCACCATGCCCGCCTCGATGGCGGCGGTGTCGTCCCGGCCGAGCTGGGCTAGCCGACCGAGCAGGCCCCCGGCCAAGGCGTCGCCCGCTCCGGTGGGGTCGAGCACTTGGGGTCCCGGTGTCGCGGGATAACTTCGCACCGAGTCGGCGCCAATCACGGCGGCGCCCGCCGGTCCCAATTTGACCACCACGGTGTGCAGGCACCAGCGCTGCCGCGCCGCGCGGGCCAGCTCGACATGGCTGCTGCTGGACTCCGGAAGTAACGCCCTCAATTCCGCCTCGTTGGCGAGGAGCATGTCGGAGCGCTGTAGGACCTGCTCCAGGTCGGCACGGTTTCTGGCGACGAAGTCGCGCATCGTGTCGAGCACAACCAGCTTCGCCTCGGAGCACTGCTCCAGCACCTCCAGTTGGCGCTTCGGATGCATGGATCCCAGGAAGAGGATCTCGCTGCTTCGGGCGAGGGCCGGCAGCTGCGGATGCCAGTCGAGGTAGACACCCAGTTGTTGCTCTTCATCGACCGGAACCGTGTTGCTCGGGTGGTGCTCGGCGCGCCAACGGTAGCTCGCTCCAGGTAGTTCAGCGACGGCAGACCGGTTGGTTCCGGCAGCGTCGAGGAGCTCGAGCAGGGCCAGGCCGTCGGAGCCGACGGCGCCGGCGACCCGGACCGGACAAAGGCGGCTCGCCGCCAAGGAGAAGTAGAGCGCCGACCCACCCGGGACCTGGCGCCGGCGACCGGCCTGCGTGGTTAGGTCGTCAAAGCCCAGGGTCCCGGCCGCAGTGACGGCCCACCCGGCACCGACGTCAACCTCCCTAGGAGGTGGGGAAGAGGGGGATGACAGGGGCCAACCCCCGACCACGCTCATCTAGGGCGGCTCGCATCAGTCGGGCCTGGACCTGGAATAGGACCCGCCCGACGTGATCCGGGTCACGGTTGAGGCCGAGTGTCAGGCGCAGGCTGGGGTCGACCGAACTGGTCAGCGCCACCACCTGTTCGAAGACCCACCCAGCCACGCTCCGCTCCGCTTGCATGCGACAGCGCTCCACGTATTCCAAGAGCACGTCGGAAGCCCTCAACCGCTGCTGCGGCGTGCGCCGATGCCGGGAGCGGAAGGTGAGCTGTGCCCGGGCCGCTGCTATCTGCAGAGCGGTCACTTCGTAGGGGTTGGTGTAGGCGGCTCCCAGCGACATGCGCGCCATCATACGCACGGCCCAGTTCGCCTATCCTCAGATGCATATGAGCGAGCCGGAGGTGACCCACGAGGCACTGATTGTCAGCGAGGAGCGCTTCTCGGGCAGGCTGATCCGCCTCACCGTCGACCGAGTTCGACTGCAGTCCGGCTCAGAGGCCGAAAGGGAGGTGGTGCACCATCCCGGAGGCGTCGGAATAGTGGCGCTGGCTGACGACGGATCGGTGATTCTGGTGCGCCAGTACCGTCACGCGGCCCGGGAGCTTCTCTGGGAGATTCCCGCCGGCGGCCGCGAGGAAGGGGAGTCGCCCCTGGAGACCGCTCGCCGGGAGCTCTCCGAGGAGACCGGGTACGCGGCCGAGGCCTGGTTGGGAGTGGGGGCGACCTTTCTTGCTCCCGGGTATAGCACTGAGCTTTTCTGGTATTTCCGCGCTACCGGTTTAACCGGGGGCGGGGATCCACACCCCGACCCCGACGAAGTGCTGGAGGCTCGGTCCTTCACTCCCGCCGAGGTGGCCGACCTCGTCTTCCGCGGTCAGCTCCGAGACGCCAAGACCCTGGCGGGTCTGGCTCTGGCTGGCGCTCTCGACCTGGCCTCGATCGGGTCGGCTGGCCCAGGCCACAGCAGTGGCGACCTTTGATTTCAGAGGAACTCCGGATCGACACCGCCGGCGCGCCTATCGTCGATCTCACGTCCAAGCTGCGACGCTTCTGCGCCACCCAGGGCGACGGCCTGGTGCAGGCCTTCGTGCCCCACGCCACGGCAGCACTGGTTGTAGTCGAGTTGGGCGCGGGCAGTGACGCAGATCT
>DATLRN010000044.1:0-12033 GCA_035534695.1 Candidatus Dormiibacterota bacterium | reverse complement strand
TGGCTAAGAGCCACCCCACCTCTCGTCATCGGTTCAGTCGTCGGGGTGATAGAAGGGCAGCAAGTCAGTGCCCACCGTACTAGACGTCCATTTCGTCGCATCGTTGATGATGGTCGGACACCCACCGATCGTGGGATAGGTGCTTCCCGCCGCCTCTGTTCCTGAGTTGAAGCCGGCCCCCCAGCCTTCTGTGGGCTGATCCACCGCGTAGTACGCGTAACTGTCAAATTTGGGCTGCACGGTATCGTCGATCGAACCGCAGTAGATGTCCAGTGGGTTGTCCGCGGCCTGGACCGAGTGCTCGGTCAGCGTGACCTTTGCTTTAGCGCCGGTGTAGGCGTTCTGGTTGGCAGCGTCGGTGGAGGCGGTATCCAGCGGCCAGTACAGCTCGACCGTGTAGGATTCGACGTAATTCGACTTTGCTAAGGCAGTGTCCGAACTCGCCGATTCCCAGATCGTCTGGTCGTTACCGATGCCAAAGGCCTGAGTATTGCCGCCCGGGCTTCCCGTACCGTCAACGTTGACTTGGATGCCGTCATTCATCTGATTCGGGGCTCCGACAGATGGGTTGTAGAGGCCCTGACAGGCCTGGGTCCCATGTGCATTGCCGCCGTTGCAGTCCGCCACGCTGCTGGTACCCGACTCGGGGGTCGAGGTGACCGAGACATCGAGGCCTAGATAGGCGTTTAAGGTGCCAACGTATTTGAACGAGAGAGTACACGGTGTTTCGGAATGGTCCCCATTCGGCTCGCCCGTCGTGCTTGCTCCCGGGTGGAGTCCGGAAAAGTCGCAACTCTGCGTGAGTGAGCTGTCGAGGGTCACGTTGCCGGTCTCGAACGTGACGGATGCCGGAGCCGTCGGATCGTAGAAGAGCGCCAGGCTGGCGGCCGTAGCAATCGCCGCAATGGCTCCGATCGCGCCCACCGCCGCGAGCACGATCGTCAGCCGCCTCCGTTTGCGATTCACGTGGTTCTCCTCAATGTCGTTCTCCCACCGGCGGACCCCGCGGTCCGCCCATTTGCTGTCCCAGAACCGTCTCCGGCGAGGATGGTCGACTAGACCATCCTCCATCGGCGACGAGCCTCCAAAATAATTAGCAGAGCGAAGGGTACACTTATCACTGGTACAAATACCAGTGGCTGGTGGAGCGCCTGGAGCACGTACCCCGCATCCGGTATCCCAGTTTCGTATACCCCGACCACCTGCCCGGGCAGGACGTGGTTGTGGTCAGGGGCTGGGTTGGCGTCCCCTTTTGTCTCATAGACAGTGGTGTACGTCTGGGTCCTGGCGTTGAGCTGCCGGCTGACAAGGTAGATCCGGTGAGTGATGACGAATGCCCCGGATGCAGGGCTTCTGACCTCGAAGCTGATCACTTGGCCGCGGTGGAGGTGCTTGGCCTGGCGGAGGGTGAGACTGTGATCCAAGATCAGGTCACCCGTGTTGAAGGCCGGACTCATCGATCCGCTGAGTACCACGAACGCCCGCTGGCCGAAAGCTGCCGGCACTCCCTTGGGACTTTGTCGGGTGAGCACGGCCAGGAACAGCGCAACGATAAACACCAGGACGAGGAGCACCGCCGCCGTCGTCCCGAGTGCTGGCCCTGCCCGCTTTAGGAGAGCGCGCCAGGGGCGCGGCGGTGGAGTCGAGGGGTCACCCCCGACCTCCTTGTCCTCCTCGCCCGGAACCACGGCTCCCAAAGTTCCCCCAGCTCTGGCCGACCAGCAACGGAACTGCGAACCCCACAGCTTCGGCGGGCAGCCTGCGACACCCGGTCAGGGATTATGGCATCGTCGCCGACTTCCGTCCGGAGCGCCGGAAGCGGCAGGCTTCAACGCTTGGCGATCGCAGACCTCTTCAGGGCGACCGGCGGATCTTCCGCCTGGCTCACCCGGTCAGCCTCCGTAACTCCGCCTCCGCCCGAGCCGACTCAGCCTGCGCGGGTGAGCCGCCGGCCTTCCTTATAGAGCTCGCCCAGTCGGCCGTGGTGCGCGCCTCCCAGTAGGGATAGGCAAGGGCCGAGAAGGCCTCCTTGGCGGCCCGGAACAGTTCCTGGCGTTCCGTTTCGTTGTCGTCTTTAGCTAAGGCTTGGTACCTCAGCCCTTGGGCCTCGAGATAGGGGGGAATGTTTCCCGCTTCCGCTTCGCCTAGCTGCATCAGCAGTTCCTGAAGAGCATTGACAGACCCCATTTGCAAAGCCGCCTCGCAGGCGTCGGGCCACGCCTGACGGGCGATCTCGTGACGCCAGCCGAAGTTGGGCACCGCCACCTCCAGAGCTGCCTTTGAGGCTGCCAGGGCAAGGTCGGGGCTGCCCTCGGACAGAAGAACGGTTCCCTCCAGGGCAAGGCGGAGCGTGCGGGGCTCGCTGGAGTCGTGCTTCTCCCATCTGGAGAGATGACCCAGCTCGTCCCGGGCCGCCGCCGCCTCACCGCGAAGGACGTGAAGGAGTACGAGCCGACTGTGTAGGATCTCCTGCCCGTGATGCTCCTCTTTGAGCAGCGCCTCCGCCACCGCTTCGGCGCCCGCCCAGTCACCGCTGAACAGTTGGGCCAGCATCAGGTTGCCGCTGAGGAAGGTCTCCGAGTAGAGCTGGCCCAGCCGGCGGGCGATCGTCAGGGCCGCTTCAAGGTGGGTGATGGCCTCGGGGAGGTCGTTGGCCATCCTGGTGTCAGCGCTGTTGGCATGGCCAGAGAGCAGCTCTTCGGCGGCGAGGCCCCGGGCCTCAGCGATCTCGACCGTGCGCTCGAAGAACTCCAGCGCCTGTTCGGACTCCCCGGCGGAACGCAGCAACAGCGCCTTGGTCTCGAGGGCGTCGCAGAGAATCTGGGGCAGGTCCAAATCCTCGGCCAGCACCAGGGCCCGCTCCACGTAAGGCAGCCCCTCGGCCCGGGATCCTGAAATCGACAGCTCTCTGCCCAGCTGCGAACACACCCTGGCTAAGGCCGGGCCTGCCTCTCCCTGGTCGAGCACGGTGAGCGCCTTCTGGAGGCGGCCGATGGCCTCGCTGGCCCGGCCGAGCCGACCTAACGCGCTGCCGATCTCCCCCTCCAGACGGGCGGCGTCGACTGTCCGACCGGCCTCGTTGTGGGCCTGGGCAACGGCTTCGAAGAGCTCGAGCGACTCGGCGACCCGGCCGGCTCGGAAGTACATCTCGGCGGCGGATTCGCGGTGGACCAGCTCCTCCTCGGTGCCAATCGCCAGCTCGGCGGCTTGGAGGAAGTACAAAGCTGCCCGCTCCGGCGCGCCCACCAAGGCGGCGCGCTCGGCGCCATGCACGAGCCATTCGCCGGCCAGCGCCGCGACCTCGGAGGAGTCGGCGGCGGCCGGGTCAGCGAGGTAGGCATCGCGGTAGTGCTGGGCAATCGACTCCGCCACCTGCTCTCCCCCGGCGGTGAAGACAGAGCGCAGGTGCTCGGCGACCGCCAGGTGCCGAGCGTGGCGCTCCCGCTTGCCCAGCCGGTCGTAGGCGATGGTGCGCAGGAGAGTCTGGCTGAAGGCGTACCCATGAGCCTCGGTCTCGCGCCAGTCACCGGCCTCGGCGAGAACCTGCTTGCGCTGGAGTGATTGCAGCAGCCTCTCCAGTTCAGGAGCCGGCAGCGAGCTGATCGCTTCCACCGCGTCCCGTTCGAAGGCTAAGCCGAGGACGGAAAGATCCTTGACCAGAGCGCGCTCAGGCGCCTCCAGCTGATCGAGACGGGCGGCGATCAACGCTTCCAGCGACACCGGAGTGTCGAGCTGGGTCAGATCCTGGGCCAGGGAGAGGACACCGTCGCGCTCCACCAGGAGGCCGCGGTCGGCCAGCATATGCACTGTCTCCACCGCGTACAGGGGGATCCCCTCGGCGCGGGCGACCACCTGGCGGCGGCTCAGGGCCGGCATCCCCGGGACCAGGTCCTCGAGCAGACTCCCGATCTCGCCGTCTCCGAGACGGTTGAGATGAAGAGCGGTGATCTGGCGGTGCGCCGACCAGGTATCCCGGCGCTGGAGGAGCTCCGGGCGGGCCAGCCCCATGATCATCACCGGGAACTGTGCTGAGGCACCGAGGAGGTACTCCAGAAAGTCGAGAAGGCCGGAATCCGCCCACTGCAGGTTCTCGATCGCCAGGACCACCGGCCGGGACTTCGCCAGCCCCTCGATGAAGCTTCGCCAGGCGGCGAAGAACTCCTCTCGCGAAGGAGTCTGCTCGGGACCAGGAAGTCCCAGCAGCACAGCCATCTTGGGAGCGGCGAAGTCGCGGTCGTCAGGGTCGGGCAGGTAGCGAGTCAGGCCCTCGTCGAGCTTGGTCGCGACCACACCGGGCGGGTCGTCGTCGGCCACTCCCAAGCGTTGCCGGAAGATCCGCGACAGACCCCAGTAGGCAACCCCTGAGCCATAGGCGGTGCAGCCGACCTCATGCCAGAGGACCCGGGTGGGGATCCCATCGATGTAGTGAGCCAGCGCCTCGAGCAGGCGGGACTTGCCCACCCCGGCCGACCCGCTGACCACCAGCATGGTCGCCTCGGAAGTCGCCACCACAGCTTCGAATGCATCCTTGATCTGTTCCATCTCATCGTCCCGGCCGTAGATGGCGGTGACTTCCGGGACCACCCCGACCCGTCCCCCTCCCTGCTCGAGCGGTCGGAGCGCCTGCCAGAGCTGGATCGGCTCCGCCTTTCCTTTCACCTCATGAAGGCCGGCGTCCTGGTACTCGATGTGGGCACCGGTGGCCTCCCGGGTCAGCCCGTCGACCAGCACCCCGCCGGGCGGCGCTGCTGACTGGACCCGGGAGGCCGTGTTGACCCGGTCGCCCACCACCAGTCCCTCGGAGGAGCTGGCCCAGGAGGCCGCCCGGCCGGTGACGATGCCTCCTCGAGCGCGCAGATTGGGAGCCTTGACCCGCTCCCCGAAGGCCGCCACAGCGTCAACCAGTTCGAGCCCCGCCCGAACTGCCCGGAGGGCATCGTCCTCGTGGGCCAAGGGAGCCCCCCAGACCGCCATGACGGCATCTCCGATGAACTTCTCGATGGAGCCGTCGTGGCGTGCGACGACCTCGCGGGCCAGGGCGAAGTAGCTGCTCAGCAGCTCGCGCATGTCTTCGGCGTCCCTGGTCTCCGAGAGCGGAGTGAAGCCGACCAGGTCGACGAAGAGGACCGAGACCAGGCGCACCTCGGCTGTCGCGGCTGGAGCTGCGACGGGCGCCGGTGGGGCGTCAGCTGCCAGAGGCGCCCCGCAGTTGGCACAGAAGCGCTGGCCCGGTTGCGCGGGCGCACCGCAGCGAGGGCAGCCGGCGGGCAGGGCGGCACCGCAGGACCCACAAAAGCGCTGGCCGGAGGCAACGTCGCCTCCGCAGCTTGGGCAACTGTTCAACCTACCCCTAGTTTGGCCCCTGCGAGAGCAAGAGCGAGGACCGAGCCCTGCCGGCTCCAGCTGACCCGACGCCCAAGACGACCGCCCTGCCTCGCTGGGGCCACTTCAAGATGGTCATCGAGCCATACCTATCATTCCGGTGATGGTCCAGGCCGTCCTGGCCAGCTCGCTGGTTGTCGCAACGGGATGAACGGCCCCCCGCAGGAGCCCGCTCACATTGATCAAGGCCCCGATTGGGGGCAGCAGCCTAGAGCTTGATCCTGGCCACTGCCTCAGTCCAAGGAGACTGGTCGTTGCGGGTGGTGTCTGGGTTGGTGCCCCGCAGCCGCGCCAATTCCGCGACCAAGCGCTGCAGGGGCACGATCGCCACCAGTGGCCGGATCAGGTAGTCAACCTCGGCGAAGGGCAGATCAGAGTCACCGCTGCCACAGGTGACGACCTCCAAGCCGAGCTCCTGGAGGAGCCGGTGCATCTCGGGGAATCTGCCTCCGTCGTCCCTGCCCGGGGTGATCAGCAAAGCCGCCGAGCGGGGCTCGAAGACAGCCGGGGTTCCATGCAGGGAGAACTCCTGGGACATGCCCTCGGCCCAGAGGTAGACACCCTCCTTGAGCTTGAGCGCCGCTTCCTGGGCCGTGATCTCGTCAATTCCAAAGCCAGTTACCAGAACCGGTTCTCGGCCCTGGACCCGCTCCGCCACCGCGACCGGAGCCGCCTCCGCCAGGGTGGTGCGAATCGCCTCGGGAGCAGAGGCAAGGGCTTCTGCGAAAGAACTCGCCTGAGCTCCCAGGAGTCTGGCCACCAGGCGCCCGAGGACAGCCAGCGCGGACAGGTAGGAGACGGTGTGGGTGCTGGCCCGTTCGTCCGGTCCGGTCCGGACAACGAAGTCGCCCTCCGGGTTCGGGTTTCCATCTCCAGTGATGAGCACTGTGGTTGCACCTGCCTCCTTGGCCCGCTTTAGCAGCTGGTTGGGGAAGCGCTTGGTGCCGCGATGGCTGACCACCACGATCTGGTCACCGGCACGGATCTGCCCATGCAGGCTCAATTCGTGGGACTCCACCGCGGCTGGTCGAAGGCGACCCAGGGAAAGCTCTGCCGTCCAGTAGGCGGCCACCCGGCAGGCGTGCAGGGAAGTGCCGATCCCACTGAAGAGAAGCGGCATTTCTGGGTCGAGGGTGGGGATTGCTGCCGTTTGCAGGGCGGCCGCGACAGCGTCAGGCTGACTCGCCACCTGATCATCGAGGGCGAAGTGCGTCAAGGAGACACCTCCAAACAGCAGCTTCGGCCGTCCCCAGAAGGCATGCACCCCAGACAGTAGCGCCCCTCGCGAGGACCGCGAAGGTGACCTCTACCGCTACTCGGGAGGCTGGGGAGAGAAGTGGGGTTGCGGCATCGGCAAGGCCCGTCACCGTGCCGGCGGGGAGTCGAGCGCCGCGCAAAGTTGGGGAGAGCCTGCCGATCAGCCCGACACCAACGACGCAGGCCAGTCCCCCCGACACGACCGATATCACCGGGGTGAAGTGGTGTCCACCAGCCCTGCCTCAAAGTTGCCCAGGGCAGGGGCAATAGTCACCTGAGCCCGGGGAGCAGGAGTCCTGGTCGCTCGGGAGCAAAGCTTCGGCTGGCCAATCTGATCTTGGGAGCTGCCCTCCTGCCCACGCTTTGAGCCTCCGTATGCTGGCCGCGTGAAGTCGGCCATCACCATCCCCGCCGTCCCTCCGACCAAGAGGAAGCAGGTGCTGGGGTTGGTGATGGCTTCCCACGCAGGCCAGCACATGTACTCGGCTCTGCTGCCGCTTACCTATCCGGCCATCCTGCTGGCGTTCCATTTCAATTACGCCACCCTGGGGCTCGCGGTCGGCATCGTCGGGATCATCGGCGGCCTGACCCAGGCCACGGCCGGGTTCGTGGGCCATCGGGTCGCCGCCCGCTGGGTCCTCGGCTACCAGAACCTGGTGGTTGGCGTCTGCTCCATCATCGGCGCGCTGGCGCCGACATATTCGGTGTTCGTCCTGGCCCAGGCGGCCGCCTCCTTAGGCACCAGCCAGCAGCATCCGGTCGGCAGCTCGGTCGCGGTCCGGGTGTTTCCTGAGCGCCGCGGCTTAGCTCTCAGCCTGACCACCATCGGCGGCAGCATCGGCTCGCTGGTGATTCCCATCCCGGCCGCGTTGCTGATCTCCGCCTGGGGGTGGCGACCGACCTTGCTGCTGATGTCGGCCCCTCTCTTCGTGATGTCCGCGATCCTGCTCCTCACCTTCCCGCCACTGTCGCCGGAGCGCCAAGTAGTGCGGGCCCCAGGGGCGCGCCGTTTTCGGCTGCCGAGGGTGGAGGGATCCCAGATCCTCAACCGCCGGCTGGCGGTGCTGGCGATCGTGGCGGGGACAGTGGCGGCCGGAGGCCGCGGTCTGGGGACGCTCAACACGTTCATTCCTCTCTACCTGCGAGACCAGCTCCACCTCCCGGAGCTGACGGTCGGCGCCCTGTTCAACCTCCTCCTCGTGGGAGCCGTGCTCGGACCGCTACTGGTGGGCCATCTCTCCGATCGGTTCGGCCGACTGCCGGTCCTCTGGGCGGTGTACGGACTCTCGGCAGTGGCCGTGGTCGTCTTCGGTCAGTCCGAGCACTTTCCCCTGGCGGTGCTGGCCCTGCTGGCCCTCGCTGTGGGACTGGTCGCCTACGCGGAGAACCCCCTGTTGCAGGCGCTGGTCAGCGACAGCGTCACCTCCGAGGCGCAGTCGAGCATCTTCGGCATCTATTTCGCGCTCTCCTACGGCGTCGGCTCGCTTTGGACAATTGGACTTGGCCAGGCGATCCAGCATCTGGGGTTTGCCGCTGGCTTCGTGATCATGGCGAGCTCCTACATCGCGGCCGGGCTGATCTTGATCCCCTGTTATCGGTCGGTCCGCAAGAGCCGTCGTGGCTGAGCCTGGGGAGTGCCCGGGAGGTCGGCTCAGGTCGCCGAGTCGCTGCGCTCCCGCGCCACGACGGTGGCGAGCAAGAGCCCTGCCGGCAGCCAAAGCAGGCCCATCCCAGGGCCGCAAACAGGGCACTGGGCATCCCGAAGACCACGGCTTTTAGGTCGACCAGCAGCAGGCCGTGCAGGAGGGCATGACCGCGCACGTATTTGAGTCCCTCGGCGAAGGCACCCCGGCTGGCTCCGCCCACTCCGGTGCGGGGCAGGGATTGCATCACCACCGTGAGCACGGCCCCTTAACGGGCGAATCTGGCGGACGCGTCTCCCCCGGAACTCTGCTGCTGCCTTGTCCACTGGGACCGCGTCAGTCGATGGAGAACTTGACGGCGCAGACGGTGTCCCGCGGGCACCCCGGGGTGGTCGCAATCGTCGCCGGGATCGTGACCCATGCCCAATTTCTCCATCACCCGTCGGGAGCGAGTGTTGCCGGTGCTGGTGAAGGACACGATCTCGAGAACATCAAGCTCAAGGAAACCGTAAGCCAGAGCCGCCCTCGCTCCCTCGGTCGCATAACCATGGCCCCAGTATTGCCGGGCCAGCCGCCACCCCACCTCCATCGCGGGAGCGAAGGGGGCGCCGAACTCGACGCGATTGAGTCCGATGAATCCGGCAAAATCCGCCGTGGCAGAGATCTCGACAACCCACAGACCCCAACCCCGGGACCGTAGCGCTTGTTCGATGCGGTCGACTAAGCCGTCGCTCTCCGCGCCTGAGAGCGGACCCGGGAAATGCTCCATGACCTGAGGATCGGCATTGAGCGCTGCAAAGCAAGCACGGTCGCTCGACCGCCAATCGCGCAGAAGCAATCGGCAGGTCGGCAACTCGACGGGAACCGACATCAGGCACCCGTCGGGGGCGCCGGCTGGAGGTAGCTGATGACCTTCTCCCAATAGCAGGGCCCGAAGACCTTAAGTCGGCAAGACAATGGCCGCGTGGGCGCCAGGACGCGGAAATCGAAGAATCAAGAAGGTTAGCGCGTGCTATCGCGCCCTGTCCACGGTCGCCACGGGCGCCCCACGAATCCCAGGTAGAAAGCCGCGAACACCAAGACTATTGCGATATTCACTATCAGCCGTTCCCCGAATCGGTGTCTGAGGAAGGTGAAATCTAATCCGACGATGACGGCTACCATGGCCAGCACATAGAGCCCGACAGCTACCCTTCTGCTCATAACTTATCTCCATGATTAGCCGGTAATTCTCGAGTGCTACGTAGCTCAGCCGCCACCGTTAGCCGCACTTTGGTTGGCTCACCGTGCATCCCTCCGGGCGACGCGATGCTGGCGAGCGCGGAGGCTCTGGTCGAGGATCATCTTGCGCAAGCGCACGGCATGCGGTGTGACCTCGACGCACTCATCCTCTCCGATAAATTCCAGCGCCTGCTCCAGCGAGAACTGGAGGTGAGGTGTCAGTCGCTCCAACTCCTCCTGGGTCGAGGATCGGATGTTGGTCTTCTGCTTTTCCTTGGTGGGATTGACATCCATCTCGTCGTTGCGGGCGTTCTCCCCCACCACCATGCCCTCATAAACCTGAGTTCCCGGTCCGATCAGCATGGTGCCCCGCTCTTGCAGTGACATCAGCGCTTCGGTGGTGGACATGCCCGTCCGGTCCGCCACCATGGAACCGTTGCGTCTGGTCTTGAGCGCGCCATGCCAGGGCTCCCAGCCGTCGAAGACGTTGTGCAGCACTCCCGTGCCCCTGGTTTCCACCAGGAACTCGGTGCGAAAACCGACCAGCCCCCGTGAAGGAACGCGATAGTCCATGCGCACCCAGCCAGTGCCGTGGTTGACGATCTCCTCCAGGCGAGCCTGGCGCAGGGCCAGGAGCTGGGTGACAACGCCCACGTAATCCTCGGGAACGTCGATCGCCACGCGCTCCATCGGCTCGTGCAGCTTGCCGTCAATCTCTCGGGTGACCACCTGGGGCTTGCCCACGGTGAGCTCGAAACCTTCCCGGCGCATGGTCTCAACCAGGACTGCCAGTTGCAACTCACCTCGTCCCTGCACCTCCCAGGTGTCGGGCCGGGCGGTGGGGAGAACGCGCAATGAAACGTTGCCCACCAGCTCGGCGTCGAGGCGGTTCTTGATCATCCGCGCCGTCAGCTTGCCGCCGTCCGTCCCCGACAGCGGCGAGGTGTTGATCCCCACCGTGGTGGATAGGCTGGGCTCGTCGACCAGGATGGCCGGGAGTGGCCTGGGGTCGGTGGCGTCGGCCAGGGTGTCACCGATGGAGATGTCGGCAAAGCCGGCGACGGCCACGATCTCCCCCGGACCCGCCTCGTCGACGTCGACCCGATCCAAGGCGCGGGAGGCGTACAGCTCGGTGATCTTGGCCCGCTCCACCGTGCCGTCGACGCGGCACCAGGCGACGGTGTCGCCCCGCCGGAGGGTGCCGTTGTGGACCCGACAGATGGCCAGTCGGCCCACGTAGGCGGAGGCATCGAGGTTGGTGACCAGCGCCTGCAGCGGGTGTCCGTCCTCGTAGGAGGGAGCTGGGATGCTGCCGATGATGGCCTCGAAGAGGGGTCGCAGATCGGTGCCCGGCTGGGCCGGATCGGTGCTCGCCCAGCCCGCCCGGGCGTTGGCGTAGAGGACGGGAAAGACGATCTGGTGCTCGTCGGCTCCCAGGTCCAAGAAGAGGTCCTCGATCTCGCGCACCACCTCATCAATGCGGGCGTCGGAGCGGTCCACCTTGTTGACCACCACCACCACTGCCAGGCGCGCCTCCAGGGTCTTGCGCAGGACGAACCTGGTCTGGGGCAGAGGCCCCTCCGAGGCGTCGACCAGGAGAAGCACCCCGTCGACCATGGCCAGGCCGCGCTCCACCTCGCCGCCGAAGTCGGCGTGCCCGGGGGTGTCGACGATGGTGATCTTGGTCGGTCCGTACTGCACCGCGGTGTGCTTGGCCAGGATGGTGATGCCCTTCTCCCGCTCCAGGTCCCCGGAATCGAGGACCCGGTCGGTGATCTCCTGGTTGGCGCGAAAGGAGCCCGTCTGCTGGAGCATGGCGTTGACCAGCGTCGTCTTCCCGTGGTCGACGTGGGCGACGATCGCCACATTGCGAAGGTCGTCGCGGAGAGGCATGTGCAGTTCAGGATAGCCGGGGCACCAGCGAGCTCCCCTCTCTCGCCTCTGGGTGCCTGAGTAAGCCGACCACATCGGTGACCGCACATTTGTCCCATCCGAGGGTCGGGCAGATACTGGATTCATGGTCAAGCAGACGGCAAAGCGCCGACGAATAGCGCGCATCATCCTGACCGACGAGTCCGGGCGGGTGCTTCTCTTTCGGGGTGGCGATCCGGCTCGACCCGGGGCGGGCACGTGGTGGTTCAGGCCGGACGGAGCCAGCGAGTCTGGGAGTCCACTGAGGCTGCGGCTCGACGGGAACTGAAGGAAGAGACTGGACTGGAGGTTGCGAGCCTGGGACGGGTCGTGCTTCAGCGGCACGTCAATCACGAGTTTGAGGGCATCCACTACTCCCAAGAGGAGGACTACTTCCTGGTGCACTACACCGCGTTCGAGGTCACCGACGCCGGTTGGGACTGACGGCGAGCGGCTCGTTGTTGAGGAGCACCGCAGGTGGCCACTTTCGGAACTGCGCGGAAGTGCGGATATCGTCTACCCGGAGGGATTGGTCCCTTTCCTGGATAGCGTGGCGGTGCCACAGGAGCGCGTCTAGGCATGTCTCTCCTGTGCCATCTGCGCTGGAGAGTCGCAATCC
>DATLRN010000043.1:0-64084 GCA_035534695.1 Candidatus Dormiibacterota bacterium | reverse complement strand
CTCCCCGACCGCGGTGCGCAAACTGCGGAGCGCCCTCTGGATCACACCCTGGTCATCCCAGGCGGAGGAACCCTCGGCGTCCTTGCGGGCGGGGATGCCGAAGAGGATCAGGCCCGGAATGCCCAGAGTCACGGCCTCCTCAGCCACCTTGACCACTGACTCGACCGTCTCCTGGAAGACTCCGGGCATGGTTGGGACCTCGCGGCGAGCCTCGATGGCCTCGCTCACGAAGACGGGCAGGATCAGGTCACTGGCGCTGAGTGACGACTCGCTTGCCAAACTACGCAGCAAGGGATTGCGTCGGAGTCGCCGGGGCCGTTCCTCAGGGAAGCTCATGGTCGGTGATCATTCTCCGGTAAAGGACCGAGGCGCATCTCAAGCGCCCTGACCAGCCCCTCCAGCGAGTACTCCTCGGCGATCAGGTCAGGGGTTAGGCCCGAGGCCGTAGCCGCTGCCGCGGTGACCGGCCCGATGCAGGCGATCAGAACGGACGTCGGGACGAGGCGCGGACCCCAGAGCGCCCGGAAGCATTCGATCGAACTGCCACTCGTGAACAAGACGCAGTCCAGGGCCGGGTCCGCCATGGCCCGGTCCAGGGCCGATCGAGATCCGGCATCGGGAATCATCTGGTACAAAGTCACCTCTTCCAGCTTGGCACCGGCCGCCCTGAGGGCCTCCGGTAGAACCTCGCGGGCACCCGCGGCGCGAGGCAGGAGAATCCGGCGACCAGTCATCCCCTGAGCCACCATGTGCTCGGCCAGAGACTCTGCAACGTAGCTGCCCGGCAACGGCTCGACCGGCCACCCTAGCTCGCGCACGGCGGCCGCCGTGCCGGGACCGATGGCGAAGATCCGCAGCGCGGGATAAGACCCGGACGACCGGGGCAGGACCAGACGCACGGCATTGGCGCTGGTAAAGACGACATCGTCCCAGCCTCCGGCGCTGATCCCCTCCCCCAAATCCCGTAATGCGGCCTTGTTGAGTAACGCCTCCAGCCGCATCACCGGTACCGAAACCGGCTCGGCGCCGCGCTTGCGGAGCAGGTCGGTCAGCTCCTTCGCCTGATGAGCAGCTCGAGTCACCAGGATGTGTCGCCCGGCCAGGGAAGATGTGGTCAGCGGAGTTGACCCGCCAGTTCGATCGCCAGGCCGGAAAGGCCTGTCAGCGACGCCTCGCCGGTTATCCGCCGGACAGGCTCCCCCATCTCGGGCGCCCAGGCCACGGTGAGCCTGGCCCAGGCTGGGGCCAGGGGCGTGGCCAGAGCTCCCAACGGGAGCTGGCACCCGCCGCCCATCTGGGTCAGGACCAGTCGCTCCGCCTCAATGCAGCGCCGTGTCCTCGAGTCATCGATGTGGGCGGCCATTTCGGCGAGCCGGGTGCCTGCGCGCGCCTGGAGGGCGATGGCACCCTGGGCGGGAGCCGGAGTGCACTCGTTCTCGGGGTCGAGCGCTTGACCCTCTAAGCCCCGACCGAGTCGGAGTAGTCCGGCCATGGCGAGGAGGCAGCCACTGAACTCGCCCCTCCGAACCTTGCCGACTCTGGTATCGACATTGCCCCTGATCGGAACCACGGCCAAGTCAGGACGTAGAGCCAGCAGCTGGGCTGCACGCCGGGGCGAAGAGGTGCCGATCCGTGCCCCTTGGGGCAGGTCTGCCAACTGAGTGTCTCCCGCCGTCACTAGGGCATCTCGCGGATCTGCGCGAGGCAGGAAGGCGGCGATGACGAGGTCCTCGGAGATCTGGGTGGGTAGGTCCTTGGCACTATGCACCGCGCCGTCCACCTGACCGGTGCGCAAGGATCGCTCCAGTCGAGAGGTGAACCAGCCCTCCCCGGGCTGGTCGGGGGCCACCGCAGCTGGACTAAGGTCCCCGTCCGAGTCCACCACCACAGTCGTGAACTCTTCCTCCGGAAAGGCGTACCTGAGGGCTGCCAGAGCCAGCTCGGCCTGGACCCGCGCCAGAGCGCTCCCCCTGGTGGCGAGCGCGATCACTCCTCCCCCGCTCCCTCCAGGCCGAAGGCCTCCTCCAGAAGCTGTCTGCGCTCGGGGTCCTCGGCGTGTTGGCGCAGGAACGCGATCGGGTGATGCAGGAGCTTGGCGGCGATGGCCTGAGTCAGACGGTCCAGGTGGGCTCGCTCCTCCTCGCTGAGCGGCCTCATCCTCGAGAGGGTGCGGGCCAGCTCGCCTTGACGCACCAGCTCAGCGCGGTCAACCAGAGCGGTGATGAGGGGCACCGCCGCCCGCCGCCCCAGTTCCCGCTCGAGCTCATCCACCGCCTCCTCGACCACAGCCTCAGCGGCCGGGCGGTGCCGCTCGCGCTGGCTCAGGCTGTGCTGGATCACCTCGCCGAGCCTGTCCAGGTCGAGCAGGGTAACCCCGTCCACCTGGTCGGTGGCCGGTTCGACATCCCGAGGAACCGCAAGGTCGAGTATTAGGAGTCGATCGTCGGGGTTCTGAGCCAGCCGTACCGCCTTGATCAACTTGCGGCTGAGGACGCGCTCCTCGCTGCTGGTACTGGACACGACCATTTGCAGCCTGGGCGCGAGCCCCGGTAGCTGGTCGAGATCGATGAGTTCCGCGCCTATGGCCTGGGCTAGCATCTCCGCCTTGTGGCCCCGACGGGCCACGTACAGCGGCGCCGCCCCGGCGCGCTTTAGCAACCTGGCGGTAGCACTGCCCACGCTGCCGGCGCCCACGATCACCGCTCCCACCCCTTCAAGATCACCGAGACGCTCCTTGGCAACCACCAGTGCCGCCTGCCCGTATCCCACCGCTTGACGGGAGATGCCTGTCGAGGTGCGGACCCGCTTGGCGGTCTCGACCGCCCGGCGCATGACCAGATCCAACTCGGCGTCGATGGTCCCTGCCTGCTGAGCCAGCCGGTGGGCGCGCTTGAACTGGGCCAGCACCTGCGCCTCCCCCAACACCACGCTGTCGAGCCCGCTGGCGACCCGGAAGGTGTGCCGCAGACCGACTCGACCGGGGTGGCTGTAGACCAGCTCAGTTGTCGGGGCCGGGGAGATGTAGTGGAAGAAGCGGGAGGTCGCCTGCTCGCTTTGGCGGTCATCCCGGGTGGTGATGTAGAACTCTGTGCGGTTGCAGGTGCTGAGGCACACTGCGCCCGTTAAACCGGCATGGCCAACCAGCGCCCGCAGCGACTCCACGATCTGAGACTCGTCGAGATGGAGCCGCTCGCGGACCGGAAGGGGTGCCAGATGGTGGCTGAGCCCGGTGGCGAGAAAGGGCAAATTAGATCCGAGTATATCCTCGGCAGCTTGAGCCCCCGATCGGGAAGGCGGACCGGCCCTGGAGCAGGTACCCCTATAGGATGGGGGCGTGGACCGTCCACTTCCGGAACTCGGCAACGACGTGCCCGTCCCAGCGCCATCTTCCCCTCCGCGCCAAAGACGTGGGCGTCAACGCGGCTTTTCGGGACCTGGTGAACACCTCATACCCCGACTGGGACCGGCCTCGCCTGAGAGCGCGCCTTTCCACAACCCTGCTGCCCTAGCACCGGTCGGTCAGAGCCCACCCGCCGAGGACACCCAACTCGCGGACTTCAGTTTCGTCGCTCTGGATTGCGAGACAACCGGACACTTCCCCCACCGCATGGTCGAGCTGGGAGCTGTCCGCTTCTTTCTCGGCGCCGACGACCGGCCGCCAGAGCCACGGATCTCCCTGGAAAGCCTGGTGCACACCGCCGACCACATCAACCCTTACGCCCGCCGCGTGCACGGCATCAACAGCTCGATGTTGGGCGGTGCGCCGACTCTGCACCAGGTGGCGGCTGCCTTCGCCGACCTGGCTCAGGGTTCGGTCCTGATTGAGCACTCGGCGGACGGCTTCGACACCCGACTAGTCGCCAAGGCGCTCGGACGTCCCCTCGACAATCACCACCTCGACACCTCTCGAGTGGCTGGGTTCCTCTTCCAACTCAAGGACACGATCGGGTTGGAGCGACTCTGCGAGCGCCTCGAGGTGACCCACCGCCAGCCCCACTACGCCCTGGCCGACGCCGAGGCCACCGCCGATTGCTTCGTCCGCTTGGTACGACTGGGCCAGGAGGAGTTCGGCTGGAAAACCCTCGGTGACCTGATCTCGGTGGGAACGCCACCACCACCTCGGATCTTGCCCAAACCCCGGATACGCCGGCCTCTGACTCCGGCGGCGGCGGCGTCTGGCCCGACGCCGAACGCCCCAAACAGCCTTGAGGCCGGCACCGAGCGGGCGGGCCGGCGCCGGAGACGAGGCGGACGGGGGCGGCGCAGTCACTCCGGCACCGCGGCCACTTCCCCAAGCCCGCCGGTCGAACCTGGAGTGGTGCACCCGGAGGGCGCCTAGGCTTCCGACGGCTCACGGTCCGGCCCAGGGCCGACGACACTCGGGCGGGCGGTGAGCAGTCCGCCCTCTATCGAGGGGCCGGCTCTCACTCCTCCCCGGCCAGGCGACGAGCCTGCTCGGCCGCCTGGAGAGGCGCGACCAGCAGCTCCAGTTCACCCTCCAAGACCCGAGGTAGCTGGTAGATCTTGAGGTCGATGCGATGGTCGGTCACCCGAGCCTCGGCAAAGTTGTAGGTGCGAACCTTCTCACTGCGGTCGCCATGCCCGACCATGCTCCGTCTGGTCTCCTGAAGTTCGGCATCGCGCTCACCTTGCCGGAGGTCATAGAGGCGCGAGCGGAGCACCCGCAGGGCCTTGGCCCGGTTCTTGTGTTGTGACTTCTCGTCTTGGCAGGTCACCACCAGACCCGTGGGCAGGTGGGTTATCCGTACCGCCGAGTCGGTGGTGTTGACACTCTGGCCGCCCGGCCCGGTGGAGCGAAAGACGTCGATGCGGAGATCCTCGTCGTTGATCTCGACATCGAGATCGTCCGCCTCGGGGAGGACCACCACGCTCGCCGCCGAGGTGTGGATGCGACCCTGAGACTCGGTCTTGGGGACCCTCTGCACCCGATGCACTCCGCTCTCGAACTTGAGGGTTCCGTAGGCCCCTTTTCCATGGACCTCGAAGGACACTTCCTTGAACCCCCCGCCCTCGGTGGCGGAACTGTCGAGAAGCTCGGTCCGCCAATGCCGCCTCTCGGCGAAGCGCAGGTACATGCGCATCAGGTCGGCGGCGAAGAGAGCAGCCTCGTCGCCCCCCGTGCCGGAACGGATCTCGACCACGGCATCGCGCGCATCGTCGGGGTCTCTGGGTAGGAGCAAGACCTTGAGGGCAGCCAAACGTTGATTTGCTCTCTCTTGCTCGCTTCGCGCCTCTGCCTCAAGGAACGAGCGCATCTCAGGGTCAGACTCACTGCCGGCCAGCTTTCGCGCCTCCGCTTCAGCCTCCTGAGCCTGGCGCAGGGTGGCCAGGGCCTCCACCACGGGGCGGAGCTCTGCTTGTTCTTTGCCTAGCCTCTCGAGCTGGCCCGGGTCACGACTTACCTCGGGGTTCTGCAGTTCCGCCGCGATGGCCTCTGATCGCTCCCGCACCGCCTCCAGCCTGGCCTCCAAACCCGGCGCCAGCATCAGGCGCGCCTCGCGGATGCTGGCGCCATGGATGAGCCGCAGCAGTGGGCTAGATCTACGTGATGAGGCTCGGACACGCGCGTCACCTTATCGAATGCGGAACGCTCATACGGGTTCCAGGGAGCATCGCGGCGCAGACGTTGCCGGGGCGCCGACCGGGCGACTTGAGCCGCGGGTCGAGCTACTGCTGCTGGGCGAGCTGGGCGCGGCGGCGGAAGCGCTCGACCTGGCCACCGGTGTCCACGATCCGCTGCTGCCCCGTGAAGAAGGGGTGGCAGACGCTGCAGACCTCGGTGTGCAGTGTCTGCTGAGTGGAACCGGTGGTGAACGTGTTCCCACAGGAACAGCTCACCGCTGTGTCGTGGAAGTACTCGGGATGAATTGCTTGCATGACTACGACTTGAGTCTACCAGGCACCGTCAGAAGCTAAACGGCAGATGGATATGCACGGTGTGCACGTAATGGAGGTAGGGGTAGCCCTTGACCACTCCCAGACCGGCGATGAGGACGATGGCCAGGTAACAGCCCAGAAATAGCCAGCGCTCGCGGGCGGGGACGGCGAGGTACTCGGGCATACGCTTGGCCTGGCGGAACCGCGAGACGGTCCCGAAGATGGCGAACAAGACGATGATCGCGATCACCGGGCTCACCGCCGTTCCCGAAGTGAAGGCCCAGAGCGCGTAGAGGACCAGGATGCCCAGGCCGACCAGGTTGGCCCACTTGGAGATTGCTGCGGTGACCCGGCCTCCGTCCAGAGGAGTGGCCGGGATCAGGTTGAAGAGGTTGAGCAAGCAGCCGAGGTAGCCGAGCGCCGCCCAGAACTCGGAATGGAGGCTCGCGCCGATGAGCAGGCTGAGCCAGGAGGCGGCGGTGCCAACCGTCGGCCCCGCCAGCGCCATGGTTGCCTCCTGCTGGACCGAGGCGGGCTGCCGGCGCATGTTGATCAGCGCCCCCAGGAAGGGGATGAAGACAGGCGCAGAGACGGACTGCCCCAGGCGCCGGGCCATCAGATAGTGGCCCATCTCGTGGACCAGCAAGAGCAGCACGAAACCGATCGCAAAGATGGGGCCGAAGAACAGGGAATAGACGACAACGCTGATCAGCATGGTGATCAGCGTTCCCTTGAACGCCCCCAGCTTGAGGAGCAGGACGCCCCACTTGAGCACCGCGTATCCGCCGGCCAGGATGGTGCCGATGATCCCCCGTCGGCGCCCCGGCTTGGCTGGTCCTGCCGGCGAAGGCGAATAGCCGCTGCCCCAAGACCCCGGGCTTGCGGATAAGAAGTGCGGGTCGCCTGGGTCGACGGGACCTGGCCCGGCTGGCCGCTGGGTGGGAACAGCCGGAGGCGCTGTTCCCACCCACCCGATGCCGTCCCGACCCTCGGGAGGCGAACTCATGGATCGATCATAGGCGAGGTTGAACTACGCTAAACCTTGCTCCGCACACTGTGGCGGGGACGGCCGAGCCCATTCCAAGAGTTCGCGACGCTAGGATGCTGATCAGCTGGTTGCCAGCAATGCTGGCGTATCCCTCGGTCCAGGCAACGGCCGGGTAAAGTTTCCCAACCTCACCGAGGGCAGTTCGCCGCGCAGCGTTTCGACCAGGAACTCCAAACCCTGGCCCGGCTCGAGCTTTGGCAAGCGACCCATCAGCCACAAAGGGTCGGCGTTGAGACTGCGTAGCTGGACCTGTTCGACGGCCAGCTCGCGCAGGGTGCGCACCGTTCGAGTGATCTCCGCAGGAGTATCAGAAACCCCAGGAAAAGTGAGCAAATTTATAGTCAGCTGGGCACCCAGGCGACGCGCAATCCGGGCACATTCCAGTACCTCGCCGATAGAGTAGCCACGCGGTCGATAGTAGGTCGCGAAAAGATCCTGGCGAAAGCTGAAGACGCTGATCCGGACACTGTTGACACCGGCGCGGATCAAGCGCTCCAATGCACCGGGACGGCTGGCGTTGGTGTTCACATGGATTGTGGCCGCGGGAAACCTGCCCTGAAGCTCACGCGCCACCGGACGGAGCGCCCTCTCGCGCAGCAGCGGCTCGCCCTCGCAACCTTGGCCGAAGCTGACCATGCCGGGCTCTCCCCGCTCTTGCGCCCCGGCCAGGTGGTAGCTGCCTACTTCGACGAGGTCGTCGGCGCTGGGCGCCCTGGACATGCGGGGCTGCGGGGTAGGCGCTCCCGAATCGGATTGCAGCGAGATGCAGCCAAGGCAGTCGGCATTACACGCGGCCGACGTCGGCAGAGCTCCCTCGTAGCAACGCAGGAAGGTGTTCTGGGCGGTCAGGCAGTTGTGCTGAAGGGCGCAGACCGTTAGCTGGGCAATGACCCGGCTGCGGGGCATCAGGCGCTGAGCGCGCTCGACGGCGGCGGTGAGCCGGGCGTGGGAGGGGCGGTGCCCTGTCCAAGGTGAGAATTCGTCGCTCCGAGAAGCCGCTACCACCACCTCGCCGTCGAGATCAGCGACCGCGGCGTAGCCGTAGAGCGGGAGGGTCGGCGGCGGCAACTCGCCGAGCGGACGATAGGCGGGGAAGAGAAGCCTTAGATAACCCACCGGCAGCACGGCCGCCACGGCGAGAGCCCCAGCGCCGATGGCCGCGACTTGCCCAGATCCCCGCCTCTTGCCGAGAGCTCCTCGCTGGGGTAGGTGCATCAGCGTCGCCTTTGCGGGCAGTGGTACCCAGCTGGAGATCGGCTTATCCTGCCAGCCGCTCTGCCCGAGCCCCTCCCACCCCGAGGAGGCGACTCGCAGTTCGCCCTGCTCGTTACTCAGTAAGGGTCTGAGTCGATTTGTCACGCGGCGCGGGGGCAGTGGTCCAGCGTGGGGACGACGATCCCCGTGCGATAGACCACTCCTGTCTCTTTGACCGGAACCAGCAACGCGTTTCGAGCCCGGATGAACCCAGCCCGGGTCCAGTCCGGGGACTCTACTTCGGGTACGGCTATGCGCAGAGGTGTTTCCCTCACCCATGGATGATAGGCGGGAGGTAAGGATTGCCCTGCAGCGACCTGTGCCGACCGCGTTCGCGGAACGTCAACGTCTCCTCCCGACTGGACACCTGATCCGCACCTGTGTAGCTTCTGCTGCGTGACCAGAACTACCTTGAACCTGGCGGCGGACGTTTTGGACGAGTTGAAGCTCCAGTGTCGGAGCCAGGGCAAAAGCCTTGGCGAGTTGGCTTCTGAATTGCTGGCAAACGGCCTCGCCGGTCCTTCGGGCGCCTCCGCCAAGCCGCTTCGCTGGAATGCCGACGACCTGGGATTCCAAGTAGACCTCGCGGATAAGGAAGCCGTCAGAAGAGCCTTACAAGAGACCTGAGCGCAGGTCGGACGGACAGATAGCTCAGACCGAGGCTACGGCCGGATCCTGTGGCAATTCGGGCTCGATCGCCAGCCCAGCGCGCTCCAGGCAGGCGGCCATAAAGCCGTGGAAAAGCGGGTGAGGCCGGTGGGGTCGAGACCGGAACTCAGGGTGGAACTGACTGCCCACGAAGAAGGGATGACCTTTGAGCTCCATGATCTCGACCAAGCGCCCCGTCGGTGAGGTGCCGCTGAAGACAACCCCGGCCTGCTCCAGCGCCTCCCGATAGCGGTTGTTGAACTCGAAGCGGTGGCGGTGCCGCTCATAGACGACGGACTCGCCATACGCGTGAGCCGCCTTGGTCCCCGGCTCCAGCTTGCAGGGATAAAGGCCCAGGCGCATGGTGCCACCCTTGTCAGCGACGTCCCGCTGCTCGGGAAGCAGGTCGATCACGGGGTTCTCGGTGAAGGCGTTGAACTCGGTGCTGTTGACATCGTCGGTACCGAGCGCCTCCCGGGCCACGTCGATGCAGGCGCACTGCATGCCCAGGCAGAGGCCAAGAAAGGGGACCCGGTGGTGACGGGCGTATCGCGAAGCCGCGATCTTGCCTTCGACGCCGCGGTGACCGAAGCCCCCGGGAATGACCAGCCCGTCCAGCCCTTCGAAGACAGAAGTGTCGCCCGCTACCAATGCCTCGGTGTTGATCCAGCGGATCTCCAACCCCACCCCGTGGGCGACGGCTGCGTGGCGCAGCGACTCGGTAACGCTGATGTAGGCGTCGGGGAGGGCGACGTACTTGCCCGCCACCCCCACCACCACACTCTCCTCAGCGCCGAGGATGCGCTCCACCAACTGGCTCCAGGAGCGCAAATCGGCGGCCGGGGCCTCAATCCCCAAGTGCTCGGCGACATATGCCCCCAGTCCGCTCGATTCCAGGAGCAAGGGCACTTGGTAGATGGTGGGCGCGTCGGGAACGCTGATCACCGCCCGAGGCTCGACGTCAGCGAAGAGGGCGATCTTGTCGCGCACGCCGGCTCCGATGGGCTCCTTGGAGCGGCAGACGATAGCGTCGGGCTGGATGCCGATCCCGCGCAGCGTCTGCACGCTGTGCTGGGTGGGCTTGCTCTTGAACTCCTCGCTGGCGTCGACAAAGGGCACCAGGGTGACGTGGACGTAGAAGGTGTTGCGTCGACCGATGTCATTCTTGAGCTGGCGGATGGCCTCCAGGAAAGGCAGCGACTCAATGTCACCGACGGTGCCTCCCACCTCCACTATGATCACGTCGGCCTCGGATTCCTCGGCGACCCGGGCGACCCGGTCTTTAATCTCGTTGGTGATGTGAGGAATCACCTGGACAGTGGCCCCCAGGAAGTCGCCCCGGCGCTCCTTGGCGATGACCTCGCTGTAGATCTTGCCGGTGGTGACGCTGCTCGCCTTGGTCAGATTGGTGTCGACGAAGCGCTCGTAGTGACCCAGGTCGAGGTCGGACTCGGCGCCGTCGTCGGTGACGAAGACCTCACCGTGCTGGTAGGGCGACATCGTCCCCGGATCGAGGTTGATGTAGGGGTCCAGCTTCTGCAGTGACACCTTGAGACCGCGCGCCTTGAGAACAGTACCCAAGGAGGCAGCGGTGATGCCCTTTCCGATCCCGGAAACCACTCCGCCGGTGACGAAAATGAATTTCGCCATCAGTGGCTCCGGTCGGCACACGGGGACGCATCACCCATGTAGCCGAATCCTAACACGCAATCGTCAGTGGCGGGTCTCCAAGACCACAACCCGAGTCTCATCGCTGATCCCGGGCGAACCGGCCAGGGTGAGCTTGGCCTGAGGACTCACCTGGGCCAGACCCATCTCCTTGGCGAAGTCGCCGAGCTGTCCCAGCGACTCGTCGCCACTGGCCTGGAAACCGACTGGGATCAGCACCGACGGCTGTAGTTGCGAGACCAAGGCAGCGACCTCTACGGCACGGGCCGCCGAGCCCTGGTTCAGGGAGACGGCCAGCACGTCGATGGTGCCGATCGCGTCGAGCGCCTCGACATTGAGGGGGCCCGGAAGCTCGCCAAAGTCACAAACGGAGACCTCGTCGACCTCGGTGACGAACACCGTTCCGGTTGAGGTGGCAATTCCCCGCACCGAAACTCCGCGTAGCTCGTACTCACCCTGACGGGCGATCACCTGGGGACCCTGAGTTGGGCGGAGCACATTGTCCCCTCCAGCGCTGACCACGATCTCGGCCGCGCCTTGGGCGGCGCCGACTGCCCGGTAGGCGGGATCGAGCAGAACCTTGGTCTCGCGACCCTTGAGCAGAAGGGCGTTATCGCCCAGCCAGGTGATCTCCAACGGCTACCTCACAAGAACTCGACGATCAGGAGCGCGCCCAGAAGCAAGTTAGGGCGAGGGAAGCGTAAGCGAAAGCTGGTGCGTCACCCCATCGCGGGAGACGACCACCGCCACCTGCGAGCCGACTCCCTGAGATCCCAGGTAGTCGGAGAGGCTGGGATAGGCAATCGCCTTGGCGCTCCAGGCCGGGCGACCGGCGACCGAGGTCACCACGTCGCCAACCTGGATGCCTGCGGCAGCCGCTGCCGAGCCGGGGTCGACGGACAGGACGAGCACCCCAGGTGGAAGTCCGAAAGCCGACGCCGAGGCGGGATCCAGCCAGCGGCTGACCAGGCCGATGGGGTGGGGCACCGAGCCTGTCGAACTCAGGGAGGTGACCAACTGATCGGCGGCCGAGGCGTCGAGGGCGAAGCCGGAGGCAGCCGCGCTGCTCCCCTGGTCGACGGGTTGCATCCGGTCGCCGGTGAGCACCCCGACAACGTCTCCCGCGGAATCGACCAAGGGTCCTCCAGTGCTTCCCACCGGCTGTGGGGTATCGGTGCGCAGGACGCCGTCAACCAGGGCCAACCCGGTGCTCGTCGCCAGATCGGGGACAGAGACGGTGAGCCCGATGGCACTGACCGTCCCCACGTCCACGCTGGCGCCGTCCCCGAGCGGAACCGAGACAGCGATGGCCACATCGCCGGTCGCGGGCGGAGACGAGGCGAAGTTGAGGGGAGTGGGCAGGGAATTGCTGCTGACCTGCAGAACCACGATGCCGGTATCCGGATCCGCGGCGGCGATGGTGGCGGGGAGAACCACACCCGAGGCCAGTGACACCTCAACCCCGGCGGCCCCGGCCACGGCGCCCTCACTGGTGACGATCAGCCCTCCACTGCCGGCTACAAAGCCACTCGAGATGTCAGACGAGGTGACCGCCCCACCTGCTGTTCCCGGCTCCCGGATCACCTCGACCAGAGCCGGGCTCAGGTGAGCCACCAAGGCGGGCAGGGAGGCGTTGCCACCGCCTCCCTGCGTGGTCACGTTGCGGATCACCACCTGACCCGGGGAGGAGTTCTCGAAGTGGCGAACCAGGAAGTAGGCGGCCCCGCCTCCCACAACCAATCCGACAACAGCGGCCACGACCGCGACCGCTCCCAAGCGCAGGGATGGGGATGCCGGGCGCACCACCGGAGCAGCGGGGAGGGAATCCGGAGCAGTGCTCACGAAGGCGGGTACCAGGTAAGAACCAGTTGGTCGGTCGGTCGAAAGCCCGCCCTTCGGTAGGCGCTGACCGCCGCCGGGTTGGCCTCCCGGGTCCACACGCAGGCGAAGGTGACCCGGTGCCTGGTGAAGAGGGCCACCGCCTCCTCCATCAGCTTCGAGGCGACACCCTGGCCGCGGGCCTCGGGAGCCACGTAGAGCTCCGCCACCTCGCCCTCAAGGCCAGTGCCGGGCTCGAACAGCACGCACCAGCAGAAGCCCAGAATCCGGCCATCCTCCCGGGCGGCGAAGATGTGGTTCTCGCCCACGAAGGTTGGCCCCGTTATGGGCAGCGAGCGCTCCAGCTGCTCTCGTGTCAGGGGCGGTGTGGCCGCCAGGGCCTGCTCGCCGTGGAGCAGGTCGACCAGAAGGGGCCTGATAGCGCCTAGCTCAGCTTCCCTTAGAGGCTCGATCACCACCGGGTCATCGTACGGATCTCCGCGTTCAGCTCTCCGCCCGCTCGCCCTCGTCGTAGTAGTCGGGCAGGGGCTCTACCCGGGCGACTCCGGTCCGGACCGCCTCTCTGGCCACCGCCCGGGCCACACTCAGGTGGACCCGGGGATCAAGTGAGTCGGGGACCACCTCGTCATCCTGAGCCAGCCGGGCTATCGCAGTCGCCGCGGCCAGGTACATCTCGGTGTTGAAGCGGCGGGACTTGGTGTCGAGAGCTCCCCGATAGAGGCCCGGGAAGCCCAGCAGGTTGTTGACCACACTTCCGTCCACCGCCAGGATGGCGCCGGCGTCCATAGCCCTCTCCGGCTCGATCTCGGGCAGCGGGTTGGAGAGGGCGAAGATGATCTGACCCCGGCGAATCTGCTCGGGCCTGATCAGCCCCGGCTGGGCGGTGGTCGCGATGACCACGTCGGAGCGGGCCATTAGCTCATCCATCTCGACCGCCTCGCCACCAGCCAGGTCGAGCCGCGCCACCGAGTCGGGGGTACGGCCCGTTCCCAGGACGGGGCGGTCCTGATAGCGCATCAGTAGCTGAGCGATGGCCGAGCCGGCCGCCCCCAGGCCGATGATCCCTGCGGTCAAGGTGCTCAGATCCAGGCCGGTCAGGGTCGCCGCCCGGAGGAGGGCCGCCAGGACGACCGTGGCGGTGCCGTGCTGGTCGTCGTGCATGACCGGGATGTCAACCCTTTCCTGCAGGGCGGGGGCGATCTCGAAGCAGTGGGGCGCCCCGATGTCCTCCAGCTGGATGGCTCCGTAGGTGGGACTGATCCGCGCGATGGCGTCGACGATCTCCTCCGACGGACCGGGCCGAACCAGCAGGGGATAGGCGTCGATCCCCACCATCTGGGCGAGCAGGGCGCACTTGCCCTCGATCACCGGCATGCCGGCTACGGCGCCGATGTTGCCCAGGCCTAGAATCGCGGTTCCATCGGTGACCACCGCCACCGAGTTGTTGATCCCGGTGTAACGGTCGGCCAGCCCGGGGTCGGCGGCGATGAGCCGGCACACCTCGGCCACCCCGGGGGTGTAGACGCGGCGCAGATCCGCTACCGAGTGGACCGGATACTTGGGTATCACCTTGAGCTTGCCGCCCAGGTGGACTCGGAGCACCTCGTCACGAACGTCGAGAAGAGTCGTGTGCGAGAGCTCGCGGATCTGCTCCAGCACCACCTCCAGCATGTGCAGGTCAGTGGTGCTGACATCGATGTCCCGGACGACATGACGGGAACCCCGCTGCACGGTCCGGATGTCGCCCAGGTTGGCCCCAGCACCGCCGATGGCCGTGGCCACCTCGCCCAAGACACCGGGGAGGTTCTCGTTGCGCAGACGCAGGGTGCGCACGATCCGATACGGGGAGATCGCTCCCGGGGTCTGGTGGCTCTCCTCGGTCGGAAACGCCCGGGCGCCGCTAAGGCCTGGTCCACCCTCCACAGCAGCGGTCACAGATCCCCTGTCGAGCGGCGGTATGGAGTACTCACCCGGATGAAGGTACCGCGTGCGTGCGCAGCGGCGCTCCGGCGAATGGGCCGGGGGGGCAGGCCGCCCCCCGGCCCCGAGATCACTTTTCGATAGGAGCCTTGACCAAACTCCCCCACTCCGTCCAGGAACCGTCGTAGTTGCGGACGTTGGGGTAGCCGAGCAGCTCGCGCAGGACGAACCAGGTGTGCGCCGAGCGCTCCCCGATCCGGCAGTAGGCGACCACCTCTTGGTCCGGGGTGACCCCTTCGCCCTGGTAGAGCTGGCTCAGCTGATCCGCGCTGAGGAAGGTCTCCTGATCGGGATCGACGGCCTTGCTCCAGGGAATGTTGCGAGCTCCCGGGATGTGACCGCCGCGCTGGGCTCCCTCCTGAGGTAGGTGGGCGGGAGCCATGGATTCGCCACGGTATTCTTCAGGCGAGCGCACGTCGACCAGGTTCTTGCCCTGCTTGCCGACGATCTCCTGGGCCACCTGATCGCGGTAGGCGCGGATCCTGTCGTCGCCCTTGGGCACCGGGTAGCCGCTGGTGGGAGTCACGCTGGGGGCGTCAGTGACCAGAGGACGTCCTTCCAGCCCCCACTTCTTGCGACCGCCGTTGAGTAGCTGGACCGAATCGTGGCCGTAGTACTTGAAGTACCAGTAGGCATAGGCGGCAAACCAGTTCTTATTGCCACCGTAGAGGATGACCCTGGTCTTCGGGGTGATGCCGTAGCGGTCCAAGAGCTGGGCGAAGCCCTCGGGACCGACGAAGTCACGCTCCAGTTGGGTCTGCAGGTCGTTGCGCCAGTGGACCCCGATCGCGCCCGGGATGTGGCCCTTGCCATAAGCCTCGGTGTCCTCGTCCACATCCAGGATCCTGAGATCGGGGTCCTGGAGATGCTGGGCCAGCCATTCGGTGGTTACCAGCACTTCCGGATGGGCATATTCGCTCACGCTTTTCTCCCTTGAAAGATCGGTAATTGCAACTTCAAGCCGCCATGGACCGGGCTCCGCACCGTCCTCCGGGGTTCCTCCTCTACCGTCTCGCGGAGAAGCTCCGGTCGCCCGCTGGCGACGGATTCGGCTAGCCGGCTAGCCCAGCGGGCGCACGCCTACATCGCCTCGCGACGGTGCCGCGGCGAACCAGCGGAGCCTCGCCCAACAGTGCCACGAACCAAATACTAGCAAATTGGTTCACTAACCCAGGGCGGCGGGTACGTCCTGGTCCACCTCGGCTTGATCGAGCTGGCCCACCTGGATGGCGGTGACCGTGCCTGCCCTGTTGGTGAAGACCGCGACCGGCAGGCCGGGGACGCCGTAGTCCTGGGCCACCTGCCCATTGCGGTCCAGGAGCGTGGGCAGGCCGATACCCAGCTTCTTGAGGAACTTGAGCGCGGTTGCCCGGTCCTCTTCGAAGTCGACCAGGAGCACGCGCAGCCCCTGAGCCCGGTACTTCTGGGCGGTCTGGGCCACCAGCTTCATGTCGGCCTGGCAGTTGGTGCACCAGGTGGCCCAGAAGTCGATCAGCACTGGCTGTCCCGCCTCTTGGCTGAGCGCGACGCTGCCTCCCGCAGAGCTGGTCAGTGAGAAGTCAGGCGCCGGCTTGCCCACCGTGGCCGCCCCGCCGGCGTTAGGCAGCTTGGTGTAGGTGCCGTCGCGCTCCAGGATGGGGGTGACCTCGCCGAGCAACGATTCCGGCGTCCAGGAGCCGCCCGCCTTCTCCTCCTGCTGCCCTTGGGCGTCGAGGTACTTGTAGATCACCGTCGGAATGGTGGTCAGGCTGAGGGTGGGCTGGTCCTCGAGCTCGGAGACCACGTAGCCCTGAGGGTTGACCACGTCCACGACCGAGGCATGGATGAGGTTGTAGGGCTCCTTCTGACCAGTGAACGTGTCGACGGGGGCGGGACCATCCCAGGCCTGGGCCTGGACCGGAGGCACCTTGAGCTGCGACCAGAACTGGTTGACGTTGGCTGAAGTTCCGGTGAGAAGCGGCCAGGGCAGCGAGAAGTACTTCTGGTACTTGGTGAGGATGGCCGGAGTGTCGTCCTCGGGGTCTTGGCTCACCTCAACGATCTGAACCTGGTTCTGGAGGTGCTGCTGCTTGAGGAGATGCTGCAGCTGGAGCAGCGCCGCCGCCACCAAGGGGCAGGTCTCCTGGCACTCGGTCAGGAAGGAGGCGACGATCAAGACCTTGCCCCGGTACTGGTTGAGTGAGACCGTCTGACCTGCTTGGTTGACGAGCGGGAGCGAGGGCAGCGACATGACCTTGCCCTGGGCAACCTCGAGACCGAAGTTGACCTCGTCGTTGCCGCCATAGGCGGCGGCGGCGGTGACCGTGGCGGGCGAGCCCGCCGGGCTCGCCTGACCCACTCGGAAGGTGAACAGAAGTGGGGTCAGCCCGGTCTTGGCTACCTTCATGACCAGTTTTCGGGAGTCGTCCAGGCGACGACCGGAAGTGGCTTGCATCTCGAGTTCGGCGGCGCGGTACCCCTGAGCGGGAACGGTGGCCAGGAAGAGGCTGTCCGAATTGGGCGCCGTCCAGTTACCCGGAAGAGCGACCTTGGTCACGGGGACCGTCACGCTGATCCAGCTACTGCCCTGGGCGGATGGCAGAAGCCGGAGCCCCACCGCCCGCTCCTCCTGGCTCCGCGCGTGCTGCGCCAGGGGCACGTCCACCGTCAGCAGCACCAGCAGCTTGCCTTGGGACGTGGACTTGGGCCTGAGCAGCACCCCGGCCCCGACTCCCAGCGCCACCACCAGAACGGCCGCTAGCAGAACGACCAGGTACCGAGGGCGAAGCAGTCTGCTCACCGGGGCAGCCCCCTGGTGAAGTGCGGGTGACCCCGTACTGTCACCGCTCCTCCCACTCGGGGCGCTTACGGAAGAGACCGCCCCAACCCAGGTGGAACCAGCGCTCCTCCTGGTAGAGGGGCAGGCTCTGCACCTGCTCGGTGGGAATGCTGGTGTAGACGCCGGTCAGGGTCACCTTGTCGATCTGGAGCGCCGCGATCTCAGCTACCTGGCCGCCTTCGTGGATCTTGACCGCCAGCCCGTGGAAGATGTCCGACGCCTCATCCCCCAGGAGCGATTCCGTGGTCGCGAACTCGAGGCCGGCCTGGTCAAAGACCGGGGCATGGTAGGGAGTTTGGATCCAGGCAATCTGCTGGTCGGGATCGATCTCGCTAGCCGGCTCGTCGGACGAATCTGACATTTGGACTCCTTATCCTTGCGGCCCCGCCCCAGGCGCCATGTTAGGACGGCCTCGATCGGTCTTCGCTCAGCCGCCCTCGTCCAGGCCCCACGTCGACCAGGATTCGACCGTGATCAGGTAGCTGACCCTGGCCTCCGGTTCGCCGTATTCGTGGCCGGTGTAGCGACGGCTGAGGAGATGGATGTCGGTCGCCGCCGCCGCCCCCTCCCGCCGCTCAGAGACCATGCCCCGGAGCTGGACCGAGCGATAGGGCGTGGCTAGGTCGAAGATGGCCAGGGCCACCCTGGGGTCGCGGTCGAGGTTGGCCGGTTTGGTCCGGCCCAGCTTGCTGTTGACCAGGACGCGATCCCCCTCCATCACGTACCAGATCACGGTTGCCTGGGGGGCGCCGTCCGGACCTACGGTGGCCAGGGTGGCCATGTTGGGGGCCTCGAGGAGTTCGCGCACCGAGGCGGGCAACGGTCCCTTAGGCACAGCCGGTCGAACTCAACTGCCCCAGGGCGATGGAGACCGTGGCCTTGGACCCGTCGGCGTGGGTGACCGACAGGGAGACGGTCTTGCCCGGATTGATGTTGGCCAAGGCGTCGGTGAGCTCCTGCACCGCCAGGGTGGGTTGGCCGTTCAGGGCAGTGATCACGTCCCGCGCCTTCAGGCCGGCCACAGTCGCTGCAGAACGGGTGACGGAGCTGACCAGTACCCCGGCGTCCTGTCCGTTGGAGCCGGTCACCTGCTCGACCTCGATGCCGAGACAGGATCGATCAGACGTCTGCACCTTGCCGTATTTGACGATCTGGCCGGCGATATTGGCGACCACGCTGCTGGGGATGGCGAAACCGATTCCCGAGGCTTGCGATCCGCCCAGTTCCTGGTCGACAGCGGCCAGGGTGGGGATTCCCACCACCTGTCCTTGGAGGTCGACCAGCGCTCCCCCACTGTTGCCCGGATTGATGGGAGCCGAGGTCTGAATGACGTCGGGCAGGGTCACTCCGTTGGGCTCGCTGACGGTTCGGCCGACGGCGCTGATGATCCCGTCGGTAGCGCTGCTCTGGAAGCCGAGGGGATTACCGATGGCCATCACGATGTCGCCCACCTCCAGCTGCGAAGAGTCGGCGAAAGTGGCCGGGTGCAGCCCGCTGGCGTCGATGTGGATCACCGCCAGGTCATCTGGCGAAAAGTTGTTGACCAGAGTTCCTGGGTACTGCTTGCCGTTGGCCAACGTCACCTCGAAGGTCTTGTAGCCATTGGCAACGTGGTTGTTGGTGACGATGTCGCCCTGGGAGTTGAAGACGATCCCGGAACCGAGGTCCGCCTTGGTGGAGATCTGAACCACCGACGGGCTGACGTTCTTGTAGAGATCCACGTAGGCCTGCTGCAGCGCCAGAAGGGACTGGGAGAGGGCGGTTGGGGACAGCTTCAGAGATGGAATCTTGGCCACCTTGGGAGCGTTGCCGCCGGTGCCCGCCACCCCACAACTGGCCAAAAGAAGAGCCAGCGCCAGCAGAGCGGGCACGGCACCCCAGGTCAGCCGTCTCATGCGCACCTCACTCTGACTCCCCTTCACGGGCTGGGACAATATTCAAGTTGCGCTTCCGCGCCGGGCGAGGCCATCCGTTCCCACCTTGGAGATAAGGTAGCGCAGCCACGGCAGAAGTGGCTGAGAACCAGCTGGGAGGATTGGAGATGCAGACAAGCCCAGTGCGGTCGGAGTTCTCCGGGGCGGTGGCCCGCTTGCAACTGGACTCGCCCAGCAACCGCAACGCCCTCTCAGCCGCCATGTTGCTGGCTCTCACCCAGGAAATCGAGCGGGCTCAGAGCGACCCTCAAGTCCGGGTCATCGTCCTCGGTCATACCGGGCCTGCCTTCTGCGCCGGTGCGGATCTGCGTGAGCAAACCGCCGGTGTCGCCGAGGGGCGGCCGGCCCCTGGGGTGGGCGCCCTGGTGCCTCTCTTCCGGCTCCTCCTCGACTGCCCCAAGCCCGTCGTCTGCGCCGTGGGGGGAGCCGTCCGGGCGGGGGGAGTGGGCCTGGTGGCCGCTTGTGACATCGCCATCGCCGCCGAGACGGCAACCTTTGCAACTGGCGAGGTCCGGCTCGGGTTAGCACCGGCAGTGCTCTCTGTCGTGGTGCTGCCCAAGGTCGGCCGGAGTGCGGCAGCCAGACTCTTTCTGACCGGAGCCACCCTCGGTGCCGCCGAGGCCTTGGCCATGGGCCTGGTCGCCCACGTGGTCTCAGAACAGGAGCTGGGCGCAGCCGTGGAACTGGTCGTCAGTCAGCTCCTGCTGGCCCACCCCAACGCCCTGGCCACCACCAAGCAAATCCTCGCCGATGTGCCTGGTATGCGCCGGGAAGCAGCGTTCTCCGCCATGGCCGAGCTTTCGGCCAAGCTCTTCGTCAGCTCTGAGGCCAGCGAGGGGATGTCGGCCTTCCTGGAACGACGGCCCCCCAACTGGGTCCCTCCTGCGGGGATCTCCTAGGCCATCGGACTCAGCTCGGCCTCCCCCCGTTGACGTAGAGCACCTGTCCGCTGACGTAGGCGGCGTCCTCGGAACAGAGAAAAGCGATCACGGAGGCGATGTCCTCGGGCTGGCCCAGCCGGCCCAACGGGATACGACTGGCCGCGTCTCGCAGGAATTCCTCCAGAGGGACGTGCAGCCGCTCCGCCACCGCTCTGGTCATCGCCGTGTCGACAAAGCCCGGAGCCACAGAATTGACGTTGATCTGAAACTTGCCCAGCTCCAGGGCCAGGGTCCGGGTCAGCCCCTGGAGGCCGGCCTTGGCGGTGGCGTAGTTGGCCTGGCCCCGGTTGCCCAGGGCCGAGGTGGACGAGAGAAAGACCATCTTCCCGTGCTGCCGGGAAACCATGTTGCGAGCGACCGCCCGAGAGCAGAGGAAGGCTCCCCGGGTATGCACCTGGAGAACTTGATCCCATTCGGCGAGGCTCATCTTGTGGAGCAGGTTGTCCCTGGTCACGCCGGCGTTGCTGACCAGGATGTCGATCGCACCGAAGCGCTCCAGTGCCCCCGCCACCATAGCCTCGACGCCGCTCTCCTCCCCGACATCGCAGGTGATAGCGAAGGCCTCGCTTCCGACCTCGGCCGCCACCGCCTGGGCGCGCTCTCCGTTGAGGTCGGCGACGACCACCTGGGCCCCCTCTTGGGCGAAGCGGCGCACGGTGGCCGCGCCAATCCCCTGGCCGCCGCCGGTCACCAGAGCCACCTGATCCTGGAAACGCTTCACCGATGGGTCCTCCCTACAGGTACCGGCGGGCTCGGAGTCGGCCTCCGCGGCTACGTAGACTAAATCCACCCACCTGTCTGGGCCTTGCTCGGGATCAGAGAGCTACTCACGGGGGAGCCGACCTTGCCAAGCGTATTGTCGGGGGAGCCGGCCCGGCTGGCGGAGGTCCGCCGCGGCGAAATCGTGGAAGGGGTCATCCGGGGCCACCTGGTGTTCGTGGATGAGCGAGGGGTTCTGTCCCGACAGCTGGGGAATCCGGGCACGGTGAGCACCCTCCGGAGCGCCTCCAAGCCCTTCCAAACAGCGAGCTTCGTGGCCTCAGGCACAGTCGACGCGTTCCATCTGGGCAGTGACAGTGTCGCCATTGGCTGCGCATCGCACCAAGGGGAGCCTGGCCACGTGGCGGCGGCGCAACGAATCCTGGCCACGGCCGGGCTCGACGAGAGCGCGCTTCGCTGCGGTATCCACCCTCCCAGCAATCCAGATGCCGCTGCCGAGTTGCTGCGCAGCGGGGGCACCCCAACGCAGCTGCATAACAACTGCTCGGGAAAGCATGCCGCCATGCTGGCCACCTGCGTGCACCGGGACTGGCCCCGGGACTCGTACCTGAAGCGCGATCACCCCCTCCAGATTGAGATCGCCGAGCGACTCGGGGGCTATGCCAATCTGGACCCCGCGGAAATGCCCTATGGGATCGACGGTTGTGGACTTCCCAGCTTCGGCCTGTCGCTCCAGGACTTCGCCGGCGCCCTGGTCCGGGGAACCCGATCCGACCCGGCGATCCAGCGCTGCCAGGGGGCCATGGCAGAGCACCCATGGCTGGTCGGCGGGACCACCTCCTTCGACACGGCTCTGATCGGCGCTGCCGGGAACAGGTTGGTATCCAAGGGAGGTGCTGCCGCGATCTTCGGCGCCGTCGCCCGCGACGGGAGCTGGGCACTGGTGATCAAACTGGAAGCAGGCGCAGCAGTTGGCCTTCCCCAGATCGCCCTGCGCTCCTTGCAGCAGCTAGGAGCGCTGGATGACCCCCTTCCCGAGTCCCTCGCCAAGTTGGTAGACGAGCCGGTGACCAACTGGGTGGGCACAGCAGTCGGCGAGATCCGGCCCGTCTTTCAGCTATGAGCGAGGAGCAGACGGTTTGTGGGCCCACCGCCGCTGTCACCAAGGCGCTACTCGATTGACAGCGAGCCGCCGTCAGACCTCTGCTAGCCTCTGCGGGACTTGAGCGCATCTGTGGAACGTAGACGCCCGTCTGTCGGCGGAGTCCAGGAAGTTCTCCGACGCCACGGCAAGCGCTTTCCCACCTTCCTCAGCGTGGGCATGGTTGGTCTGGTCACCACCTTCGTGGGTACCGTGATCCTCTACCACCACGTGCACCTGCCCCTATGGCTGGCGTCGGGACTCTCAATCCAGCTGGCCATCTTGGTCACCTACACGCTCAACTCGCTGGTCACTTGGCGGGACCGTCGCGGCGTTCACAAGGGGCGGCGCTTTGTCATCTTCGAAGCGGTCAGCCTGGTCGGACTCGGGATCAACGAAGCCGTGCTTCTCACCTGCGTCTCCCACTTCCACCTCTACTATCTGGTCGCTTTGGTCTTCGGTAGCGGCGTGGCCGCGATCTGGAACTACATCGCCAACCACAAGGTGACGTTCGCCGGAGCTCCTCTCGAGGGTTGATCCGGCGCCGACGGTCTCCGCCTCAGCGACCTGCTGCTGGCGCGCCCACGTGGGGCAACTCCCAGGTGTGACCAAGCAAGGCCATCCCCACCTCCCGATGTTCGGCGCTGTGGACCCTAAAGCGGCGAACGCGCTCAAGACGCTTGTAGTGCTGGCCGGTCGTGATTTCGGTGACGTCGACGGTGATCAGGTAGACGCCCTCCAGGAAGGGAAGACCCGGCAGCCTAAGGCGGACCTCCCCCTGACGGGGTAGCGCGCCCAGGCCCGTCTCCCCGTCGTCAGTGGGCACGCTCAGTATCGGCGCCCCGTCGGAGCGCAGGAAGCTGATCGTGAAGCGTGCTCCCAGGAGTGGCGCCGGAGCCTCGTAGGCGATCGACACCGAAACCGGATCACCGGTATTGAGGACCGAGGTAGGACCATCCGGTCCGGACAGCTCCACTCCCGTCAGCCGCACGCCCATCCGGCCCGGGCTGTCGTCAATCGTCGAGGACTCGGAGACCCCCATCTCTACCTCCTCACGCCGGTTGACGTCGGCGACGTACGCGGAGGTGACCGCGTTCACCTCCCCCAGGTCGCGGACTACGCCATGCTCGATCCATAAGCAGCGGTCGCAAACGGCGCGAACCGAGTCCATAGCGTGTGAGACAAAAATGAGAGTGCGGCCCTCAGCGCGCAGCGCATTGATGCGCTCCATACACCGTCTCTGGAAAGCCTCATCACCGACCGCGAGAACCTCATCGACGAGGAGGATGTCGGGGTCGAGATTGACAGCAATGGCAAAGCCCAGTCGGGTAAACATACCCGAACTGTACGTTTTGACGGGATTATCGATAAACTGCTGCAGTTCCGCGAACTCCACGATGGTGTCCAAAATGGACGTGATGTAGCGCCGCGGCAGGCCCAAGATGGCCCCGTTCAAGTAGATGTTCTCGCGGCCGGTGAAGTCGGGATGGAACCCCGCTCCCACCTCCAGCAGAGAAGCCAGTCGGCCTCTCACTGTGATCGTGCCGTTGTCCTGGACCAGAATCCCGGCAACACACTTGAGCAAAGTCGACTTGCCCGAGCCGTTCTCTCCGATGATGCCGATGGACTCGCCCTCGGCGACTTCAAGGTTGACGTCGCGGACTGCCCAGAACTCTTCGAATCGACTGTGGCGGCGATCGATGAGCGACTGCTTGAGAGTTCCCGCGCGCTGGTGATAAACCCGAAAACGCTTGCTCACATTGTTGATTGCAACCGCAGGCTCGGCCATCTAGACCTCCTCCGCGAAGCGTCGGCGAAGGCGCCGGAAGACCCACAAGCCGAGCCATATCGATGCCATGGAGAAGACGAAAGAATAGCCCAGGCCATGCCAATGTTGAGGCCAGCGGTCAAAAACCAGCACGTCCTGGAACCCCAGGACAACCCACGTCATCGGGTTGATGTACAAGACGATGTGAGCGAGTTCCCCTTCCAACCCGTGGCCCGAAAACTTGGACTGGACCAACGTGAATGGATAGATGATCGGAGTGATATAGAACCAGATTAGAGTGCCTAGGTTTACCAGGTAGGTCAGATCGCGCAGGTAAACGTTGCCGGCGGCGAGCATCAGACCGAATCCCAAGGCCAGCGCGAACGTCACCAGAACCAGAAACGGCGCCGCGAGGATGGGGGGGCCAACACCCTTGTGCGACAAGAGCATGAAGGGGATGAGGAGCAGCAGGCTGATCGCATAGTTGACAAGGGCCGCGATCACTGACGAAACGGTCAGCAGCATCCAGGGAAAGGCCACCTTGCGAACCAATGCAGCGTTGGCGACGATGCTGTTGGTGGCCATGACCAGGGCCTGGGAGAAGAAGGTCCAGGCCAGCAATCCGGAGAGGATGAAGACAGTGGCCGAGCCGCCGGGGTACTGCACGCGCAGGAACTTGCCGAAGACAAGGGAGTAGACCAGCATGAAGATGAGCGGGTTCAGCAGGGTCCAGGCGACCCCCAGGACCGAGCCGCGGTAACGCTGTTTGACGTCGCGGCGGACCAGCTCGAAGAGAAGCTCCAAGCGCCCCGCGATGGGGCCGGCGTGGGGGGCACGCGGACGCTTCTGGAGGCCCCTCTCGGGGAGCAGTTCGGTGCTGGCCACTTCGGCCGAGTCTAGCAGGCGCCCAGAATCAGTCCTCTGACTTCCAGATCGGGGCCCGGGACTTCAGCTCATCGATGATGTAGCTGCAGGCGTCCAGCGCCTGGCGTCGGTGGGCAGCACCCACAGCCACTGCCACCGAGGTCGCTCCAGTGAGTACCTCACCCGTCCGATGCCGTACCCGGGCCTCTCGGACGCCGAAACGCTGGCACGCCTCGATACAGATGGCCCGCAGTACCGGCTCGGCCATTTCCGGATAGGCCTCATAGATAAGGTGACTAACTGGGTGGCCCTGGTCGGGATCGCGGACCAGGCCGACGAAGGTGGCGATGGCCCCGATCCCCCGGCGCTCGATCCCGGCGCTGAGTTCCGCCTCATCGATGGCATCTGGCCCTACCTTGACCTCGACCACGGGTTCCGAGGTGGCAGATCCTCCCGACACGGGGGGCAGAAAGGCGAGCTCGTCGCCGCTACCGACAGAGTCGTCCCATTCGGCATACTCGAGGTTGCGAGCGGGACGGACCGAGGCGCGCCAGCTGGTCAGCCCCTGGAAGCGGTCGCAGAGCTGCAGCCAGCAAGACTCGACCGAGTCGTCGCCGAGCAGCTCGAGCTCGAGTGCGGAGGTGCCGGCGACGTCGCGGAGAGAGGCGAAGAGGCGCACACGCACCGACCGGGTAGCCATCTTCCGAGCCTAGCAAGAAGGCGTCGGCTAGCGACGAAAGATGTCCTGTCCCGGTTCGCGGAGGAGCGGCGCGGAGCCCTCCTCCCGGCCACTCCAGTTGAGTCCCCGCACCACAACCAAGGGCAGGCCATCGACCTTGCCCATGAGCAGCTCGCCCAGCGAGGCGATCTCATCGGCGCTACCGATAGTGGAGGCGTGCAGCTCATATCCCTGAGGATCGTTGAGGCCGCGGTAGTCGCTCAGCGCCGGCATGCCAGCGACTCCGATGGCGATATTGACGGAGCCTTCGCGAAAGGGCCTGCCGAAGGTGTCCGAGATCAGGACTCCCAGTGGTCCGCCGGCAGAAAGAGGCAACCATTGCTGGCGCAGTCGCTGCGCCGAAAGGTCCGGGTCCAGTGGCAGGCAGGTGATCCAATCACCGCCCCCGACGTTGCTGCGGTCAACCCCGGAGTTGGCGCAGACCAGGCCGTGTTGGGTCTCGGTGATGAGGACCCCTGACTCTGCCCGGACCACCCGGCGGCTCTCCCGGAGCACCGCTTCCACCATGGCAGGTTCCTGGCCGAGCTCGGCCGCCAGCTCCAGGGCCCTCGGCCCCGGCTGGTAATCGCCCAACGAGAAGACCCGACCTTCGGCCTTGGAGACGACCTTGTGGGTCACCACCACCACGTCCCAGGGGCGAAGGCCGCCCGCCAACGTCAGTGGCTCCAACGCCAGATGGCCCAGATCAGTACCGCTGGCGACTTCGGGCATGCCTGCCACCGCCCAGGCGGTGATGGGTGCAGCCCCTACGAGGGGCCGATCCATATCAGTGGCCAAAGCGGGGGTCGAGGTGATTTCGGTCCATTCCTAGGGCGGCCACCTCGCGGGCCCAGGCAACGACCGGGTGGACTCCCTCGGAGATGGGCCACTCAGGGGGAACCAGGTCCTCGGGCCGGTCGATGTCCCAAGTCAGAGAGGGTAGATCGAGCAGGGAGACCTGCAGTCCCAGACGCGCTCCCAGCTCAAAGTGCAGACGGAGCGAGTCGGGCCCGAAGAGGAAGACGTCGCGGTCGGCTGGCCTGACCAGCATCCCGTTTGTCCCTGAGCCGCCGCGGTCGGGGATCAGTGCGAGCGAGTTGACGGGCAGGTCATCGGCCATCTGCCAGAGCCGCCTGAGATCGGATGACTCAACTTGGGGCAGGTCGGCGGCGATGGTCGCCAGGGTAGTCGCGCCCTGCTCCAGACACCAGGCCTGGCCGGCTCGGACGGCATCACTCTGGCCGTCGCCGAAATCGGCAACGGTGGTCAATCCCAACCGGCGGCAGAGGTTGGTCAGCTCGGGATCATCCCCCACCACCACGACTCGAGACGGCGCCCACCCCTCCGCGGCGCAGCGGACCATGCGTGATGCCAAAGCCCGACTCACCAGTTGCCGGACATCGGAGGGAAGCCCCGCAGCCAGGCGCTGCTTCGACCCGACTGAGCTCTTGATCGGGATCACCAGGTAGCTCGCCACCGGGCCGACCTCAGGCGAAGAGGCTTCAGTCATGCCGATGCCAAGCTGGGGGTCGGCCTCACTGCGGCGGCCTCTAGCACAGCTCCAGCAAGACGCTCCCGAGCCTTCTGGTCGACCATCAAGGTGTCGCACAGATGAGGCCGGATCCCCAGGGCTGCAACCTCACCTGCCAGCTCGGCATCGACCTGGTCCAGAACCAAGCCGGAAATCAAGTCCGCGTAGAGTCCAGCCACGCCGGTCGCACTGGGGGCGACCCCCAGGCTCTCCAGCATGGGCACGGCGGGGCCCTTGACAGCCCGGCCGCCCACGATCGGGCTCACCGCAATCACCTGGGCCGCCGCCGCGACTTCGGCGCGCAGCCCGGCCACGGCGAGGATGGGTCCGATCGAGATGACAGGGTTGCTGGGCGCGATCACCACCAGATCGGCGTTGGAGATAGCTTCCCGAACTGCCGGGGCGGGCCGCGCCCGCTCGATGCCGCGATACTCGATCCTGGCGATCTCCGGTTGGCATGCTTCCCGGACCAGGTACTCCTGGATGTGGAGATCACGGCCGTCGGTGGTGAGCACCCTGGTCGCAACCGCCTGGTCGGTCATGGGCAGGAGAGTGAAGCCCAGCCGTAGCCTCTCGGCAAGCTTCCCGGTGACTTCGGAGAGCGGCCGGCCCCGGCGTAGCTGCTCGGTACGCCAGACATGGGTGGCCAAGTCGCGATCACCCAGCTGGAACCAGGTGTCGTCGCCGAGGAAGGCGAACTGCTCCGCCGCGGCCCAGGTCTCCCCCCGCAGACCCCAGCCCCTTTCCCAGTCGCCCAGCCCGGCCAGGGAGTAGCTCACGGTGTCGAGGTCGGGGCTGATATGCAGTCCGTGCACGGTGAAGTCATCTCCGGTGTTGCCGATCACCGTCAGCTCGGCATCTGGGGCCACTGCGACCAGCCCCGCCAGGAAGCGCGCCGCCCCCACCCCGCCAGCCAGGACCACCAGCTTGGTCCGGCCCCGCTCCAGAGACCCTTCTCGGCCACCTCGCGGACGCCCCTTTTCGCCAGCGCTCACCCCTTTCGGTAAGCCCTGATCCGCTGGAGCCGACCTTGTTTCCCCAGCCATGGGGAGATTCAGGCGACCGCCAGCGCTCGGAAGGTGAGTCCGGCGAAAAGGAGCGATCCCAGCCCCAGGTAGAGGGCCTCGTGGCGACCATGGCTGCGCGAGCTGAGCACCCAGGCGACCGGCAGGCAGGCAGCACTCAACACGCCGTACATGATGTGGAGTAAGAAGTTGCTGGGCCGCCGCCCCTCGGCCAGGAGGAGCAGGCCAAGGATGTCCTGGACCAGGACCAGGGCCCAGCACAGGATGAGGAAGGCACGGACACCTCCCGATGGCGAGCTCTGACGGCGGAGATCAAAGAAACACCAGGCTGCTCCCACCAGCCCCAGCAGGATCAGAGTTAAGGCGAACTTCTCATGGAGGCTGAGGATCACGCCGGGCGTACCCGGAGCGGGATCAGATCAGCCGGCGCTGCAGGACTTGGCGGCTCCCGCCTCATCCCCGGCGTCGAAGGAAGAGCCGCAGGAACACGTCTTGACGGCGTTGGGATTGTGCACGGTGAACCCGCCGCCCATCAGGCTGTCGACGTAGTCGATCTCCGCGCCTTCCAGATAGGTGGCGCTGTAGGGATCCACGAATACCTTGACCCCGCTGTGCTCGACCACCTCGTCGTCAGCCGCGGGCTGGTCATCGAACCCCATGCCGTAGCTGAATCCGGAGCAGCCGCCCGGGCTCACGTAAACCCGCAGTCCCATGGTCGGGTGCTCCTGCTCGTCGAGCAGGTTCTTCAGTTGCGAGAGGGCTTGGTCAGAGACCGTGATCATTATGGTGTTTCCCTTCCTAGGGTCGATAGTTGGTCCGCCTCATTCATCCTACCCGATCACGCCCATTCCAGGCTCGCACATCTGAGATCGGCTCAACTGTGAGAACAAGCCCCAGGGTCCGAGCTGGCGGTTCCCGGGACCGGGAGGCGGGGAGATGGTCGCCCCAGCAGCAGCAGCCCAGCTGGAGGAAGGTCTGGCGGGAAAAACACCTCGGCTCCGGGATATCTGCTACTGGAGCTCCCGAGCCTGGTTGAACGGATCGCCGCGGCAGTGGCGCCGGATCGGAAGCGAACCTAGACCTTCCGGTACTTGGGTCTCCAGCCGCCATCGTCGCTGCACTCAAAGTCCTGGAAAACACCAGATGACTCCTCGACCATGATCTCCCCGATGCGGCCGAAGATGAGCCGCAGCTCCTCCTCGGCGCCGGGATCGGTGCGCATCTCGACCACGTGGCGCAGGGTGCGCAGGTTCATGGTCATGATCAGGTCGGTGCTGACTCCGATCGGAGCCAGCCGGCGCAGGGCCGAGGTGACCTCCTTCTTGACGTGGAAGGGGATCCCCTTCTCGTCGATGTGGAGGGCCTGGGCGGCGCTGACCTGAAACTCCTCCAACTTCTCGACCAGTTCGATGCACTGCTGCTTGAGCGGCTCCAGGGCGGGCGGGACCCGAAAGCCGATGTCGACCAGGCGGACGTAGCGCAGGCTCTCCTGGCTGTAGGCGGCCCCGGCCCGGTGGCGGACGATCTCATGGGTCGCCACCCGGCTCACGTTGTGGAGGGCGAAGGTGTAGTTGGCGTGCTCGAGAACACTGCCGTGGGCGCTGCTGAGGATGTTCTCCAGGTAGGCCCTGGGATCACTTCTGACCCGGGTCACGTTGGGATTGAGCCCGGGCTCCCAACTCCGGTAGCAGGCTCGTCCGGCGAACTCAACTAGGAGCTCACCTTGATTGGGCTGAGCCTTGGTCTCGAGCAGGCGCCGGTCGAGCCAGGACTCCCCCCCGACCTGGGCCAGATAGGCGCGCATCGCGTCCAGGTCTATTGCCGGACGGGCGATCAGGAAGATGCTGGGGCTGGTCTCACGCATGGGGGCGTGGTCTCCGCGGCGATGGATTGCTCAGCCGAGCGACTCCAGCATCTCTTTGGTCTCGGTCCTGATGCAGGTGAAGCTGGGCACGTCGCGGGCGGTGTAGGAAGAGGCCTCGGTATCGCGGAGCACCTGCACACAGTCGAGGAAGTCGGCGGCACTGTCGGTCTCGAAGGCGACCACGAACTCCTGGTCGTCGAGCCCGAAGGAGTAGGTGGTGTTGATCTTGACGCTGGGGAACTGGTGGCCTATCCGGATATGCTCCTCCATCATCCGCTGCCTCTCAGCGGCGGCCAGGGCCCACCAGGCCCGGTTCTTTATGAAGGGGTAGACGAAGAGGAAGCGGCGGCTGCCGGGGGCCAGGACGAGCCGGTCCCGGCCGGCTCCGGCATTGGGGTGATCAACGTCGACGTAGATGGAGCGCTTGGTCATCGAGGTGTAGCTGTAGGGGCAGGTTAGGTAGCCGGCCAGAGCGGTTCGGTTGAGGTCGGCAAAGAGGGTCTGGAGGCGCTCCGACTCCTCGCTGACCGCCCAGATCATGAAGTCGACATCGCCCCTGGTGCCGACCAGGGTGTAGGTGCGGACCAGCATCGCCGCGGTGTGCCTGGCAAGGACGTCGCCCAGCTCTTGCCGCTGTCTCGCCTTCTCCTCGGGACCGAGTCGGCGCCACTCCGGCATGACCTGGTAGAAGGCGAAGCGGACCAGCTGACGGGCTCCTGGCTTGGTGGCATCACGGACGCGCACGGCCCCCACCTGGGGGCGGCTGGGCGAGGTGGTCGAGGTTTCGGTCACTGGCGACTTGCTCCCATCTAGGTCCTAGCGCACGCCTTCGCTGGAGGCAGGAACGGTATGCCCGCAGTCACTGCAGACGTAGACCCGGCCCCGGCGGATCACCGAGCGGCCACCGGTCAGGCTAACTGTCTGCTCCGGGCCATCGACCAGATGCCAAGCAGCGCGGCGCTGCCGACAATGATCGCAGGTGTCCGGCGGCGGGTTGTAGAGCACGATCAGCTACCCGCCAGGAAGGCGAGGGCGGCCCGGGTCATCACCTCAGCGCCGAGGGGCAGGCAAGCCTCGTCGATGTCGAAGTCAGGATGGTGGTGCGGCGCCGTGATTCCGCTCGCCTCGTTGCCAGCCCCGAGGAGGAAATAACAACCCGGCACCTGGCGGAGAAAGAGCCCGACGTCGTCGCCCACGGTGAGCGGCTCGGGGTCGACCAGCTCCGCCCCCTGGCACTGGGCGACCGCTGATCGAACCAGGTCGGCGATATCCGGGTCGCAGACCACTGGCGGACATCCGGCTCCCCGCTTGGTGCTGGCACTGGCGCCGAAGGCGCCGGCGATGCCCTGAGCCACCTCGTCGATCCGTCGCAGCAGCCGCTCGCGATCCTCCTCGGTGAAGGCCCGCACCGTGCCCGTCAGCTGGGCCACCTCGGGGATGACGTTGAATGCCTGTCCGGCGCTGATGGTTCCCACCGTCACCACCGTGGAGGCGTAGGGGGAGGTCTCCCGCGAGACCAGCGTCTGTAGAGCGAGCACGATCAGGCTGGCTATCGGGATGGGGTCGAGCGCCTGGTGTGGTAGGGCACCGTGTCCGCCCCGGCCCCGGATCTCTACCGCGAACTCGTCTGCGGAGGCGAAGATGGCGCCGTTGCGGACTCCGACCCGGCCCACCTGCTGCCCGCTCCAGAGGTGAAGCCCGATGGCTGCCTCCACCGCGGGCCGCTCCATCACGCCGGCCTCGATCATCCGCTCGGCTCCGCCGGCGGTTTCCTCGGCCGGCTGGAAGATGACCCGGGCCCTGCCACCGTACCGATCACGGTGCCGGGCCAGCAGTTCCGCCGTGGCCAGGGCGATGGCCACATGACCGTCGTGGCCACAGGCATGCATCACCCCCGCGACCTGAGAGCGATAGGGGCGCTCCTCACCGCGCTCCTGGATGGGCAGAGCGTCGCTGTCAGCACGAATCAGCAGGCCGCGGCCCCCCTTGCCGGTGCCGACGATGTCAACTCGCACGGCGGTGCCGTCCAGCAGCAGCTCCGGCTCCAGTCCCAGGCCCTGGAGATGGCCGAGGATGTAAAGAGACGTCCCGGTCTCCTGCCCCGAGAGTTCCGGGTGCCGGTGCAGGTGCCTTCGCATCTCCACCATCTGGGGAGCCAGGGCGCTGGACTCAGATCGGAGGTCGAGATCGCTGACGCTCAAATGGTTGCTCTCCTCGCTCAGGCCGGGCCGCCGCCCCAAGAACGTAGCCACCGCTGCAGCGTTTCGGGCAGATGGCTGTTGGCGACGCAGCGAGCGGCGCCCGCTGCCATGGCCGCCGGGTTCAACTGAGCCATCTCAGTATGGGGGCCAAAACAGATCACCTCCGACGCCTCCTCCAGCGGAACCAGCCGGGCGAGCCAACGGAGCCGCTCCTCGGCCTCCCTGTTGAGATCGAGCAGGATCAGGTCGAAACCGCCCTCGAGTCGGGCGGCGCCGACCTCCACCACGACCAACGGAAAGGCCAAGCTCGCCTCCACCCGCGACCGGACCATGAGGTCTTGGCTCACCAGACCGACCCTGGGGAAGTAGGCGGCCTCAGACGACTTCAATACGCTCCCCCTCCGCGATCGCCCCGGGGACCTTGACCCGGCAGTACACGCCCACTACCTCATCGTGGGCTTGAACGAGATGACGCAGGAGCCTGGGCCAATTGGCCCAGGTATCGGGATCTCTGGTCGTAACCGAGCAGCGGGCACAGACCTTGACCACCTGGAGAACCAGGGAGTCGCCGCAGTGGAGCTCGCGACCGACCAGCTCTGCCTCTGCGTGTCCGCTGGTCCCGGACCCGGTCAAGTAGATGTTGGCCCGAAAGCGGCGGGGATCGACGTAGGCGCTGAGCTCCTCCGAGAGGGCCGTCATGGTGGCCATATAGACGAGCAGGATGGGGGAATCGTCGAAGGCCCCCTGGGGCATGGGCCGGACCTCGAGCTGGCGGCGACACACCAGACTCAGACTGCGTCGGAGCTCAGTGTCGTCCCAGGCAACCGAACTCACCTCGGGACCGGAGACTCGGGCCGAGCCGGATCCCAGGCTGGCCCCAAAGCGAAGCAGCCCGGGGACGTCGCGAGCGCTCAGCTCATGGTCCCTGGGGTTGGGCGCCAGCTCGAAAGCGGCCAGGCGGCGATCACCGGGGATGCCGCGCTCACCCACTTCGGCGTCGCTGATCCGCTCTCCCGCCATCGACTTGACCGGGTAGCGCCAGAGTTCAGCGACTTCCATCGCCCTAAGGCTAGCGACGCCAGGCCGTACTTTCCGACCCGAGCTACAATCGGGCCATGACCGCTCGAGTTCTCGCCACCCGCGACGCGATCGAGGAGATCAAAGCCTGGCAGGAGCGGGACCACAAGCTGGAAACCGTTTTTCGGATCGACGTCAGACTCGGAGGCTGCCGCGGATTCAAGCTCTTCTTTGATCTGGAAGAGACGGCCCAGGGAGACGACGTACTCACCGAATTCGACGGAGTTAAGGTGGTCGTCCAAGAGGACGGCCTGCCCCTGATCGACGGCTCAGTCCTTGACTTCGAGGACAGCTACCGGGGCCGAGGCTTCCGGCTCGCCAACCCCAACGCCCGCAATGCCTGCGGCTGCGGCACATCGTTCATGGCGGACTACCCCGACGGCGCCTCCAGCAGTCTGGACGGCGGCGAAGACCAGATCGTCGCCGGAGCTGGCTTCTCCGACTGACCCAGGTCTCGGCTAGGAGCTCGCACCCCGATCCGGCAGGTGGCGGCTCACCATCCTCCAGGCGCGCTGCAACTGCTGGCGGCTCTCGCGCCCGGATCGGGGAGCGTAGAGCAACCCCAGAGCGATCCCCAAGAGGATGCCGCGGCGAACTCCCCGCACGTAGCGGCGAGTCGGGGTCAGGATCTCCTCGTCCACCGCGTCGGTGAAGGCGCGGATCCTCTCCTGGGGGGTGCGCCCGTCGTCGTCCATCAGTTGGAGTGGTCGAATCCCGGCACCGCCGGCGGGACCGCCTTCTCACTGAGGCCGGCCAGTTCCACGAAGCGATCCGTGGCGCCCTGGGCGACCGGCTGGACGGCTCGAGCGACGTCGCCGGCCGTCTGGCTGGCCCGGTCTATCGCTGGCTGAGCGATTTGCCAGCCCTGCTGGACCTTCTCACCGAGCCGCTGCGACTTCTCCTTGGTGTTGGTCAGCTTCCGCTGCAGCTGCGCCCTGGTCTCCCGACCCGCGCGAGGGGCGGTCAAGATTCCGATGGCGAGCCCGATTGCCAGTCCGTGACTGAGTCCCTTGGTGTATCCCATGGTGTGCCTCCCTGCACGGCTGTCGTCCCCTGCTATCAAAGCACGAAGACTTGAGCTGTGATCACTTACTGTTCGGCCTTCATCGGCCGACCCGACGAGACCTGGATTGGCGCTGGGTCAGGGAATCGGTCGGCGCCGGTCGTCGGTCTCGACCACACCGGTGCCGTGGGTGCAAACGCGGTCGGCCCAACCCAGGTAGTTCTGGACGATCCTTACCGCCGAGGGGACCATGGAGCGGCGCCTCGCCTCAGCGGTGTCGGCGTGCACTGACAACGCCTCATGCACAGCGACAACGTGACGAGCGAACTCGTCGTGAGCAATGCGGGCTTCGCTGAGTGGCGTCCAGAGTTCCTGCGGAAAACCCAGCGCGCGCATTGCGCGCTGGGCATCTCTCACGTCAAAGAGGCAGGTCTTTCGCCGCCCATCGTGTAGGAACCCACACTGCCAGGGATCGTAAAGCGAGTTACGAGCTGCGGGAAGGTCCGGATGAAGCCGACGAAAGGGGCGCTGGACCGGCGGCTTGCCGACGGCCTGCGCAACCATCAAGCGGCGCGGACGCGCCCAGCCCGAGGACCCCTGGTGCTAGCCTCGATCTCGAATTCCACCTGCGAACCCCTGGTCAGGGACTCGAAGGCTCCGCCTTCCACGCTGGAACGGTGGAAGAAGTACTCCACTCCGTCCTCGGCGGCCAAGAACCCGAATCCACGCTCGTTTATCGACTTGATTGTTCCAATCGGCATCTGCAATCTCCCGTGCCGCAGCGCGGCCCTCCTCGCGAGCCTTATCGATCGGCCGGCTCGCGAGGTTAGCGGCGGCGAACGGTCCATCACAAACGGCGAAGGACACCCCCAGAGTAACACAGGCGGCTCGATCTGGCGGGAGTCTGGACGTCGATCAGCGGCGGTCTGCCGCAGCCCCGCCGGGACGAACCCGGACCTGGCTCCAGTAGATGGGCGCTCTTGAAGGCTTACTAGGATGCCCTGGACAGTGCCGGCGCGTCTCGATCGCAAACTCTGAGGAGATCCCCTATGACCGAAGCCGTGATCGTGGCGGCCGGACGCTCCCCCATCGGCCGGGCCGGCAAGGGTTCCTTGGTGGACTTTCGGCCGGATGATCTGGGAGCGTTCATCCTCAGCCAGGTTCTCGCCCAGGTCCCCGAACTGAGTCCGAGCCAAGTCGAGGACGTCATCTGTGGCTGTGGGTTGCCCGGAGGTGAATCCGGGTTCAACCTGGGCCGGGCGATCAGCATTCTGGCCGGCGTCAACGCCCCCGGCACCACCTTGACCCGCTACTGCAGCTCCTCGCTGCAGACGACCAGGATGGCCGCCCACGCAATTCGGGCCGGCGAGGGCGACGTATTCGCCTCGGTTGGGGTGGAGACGGTGAGCCGGTTCGGCAACGGAACCTCCGACCCCGCCGAGGCGCGCAACCCGCGACTGATGCCGGGCAACGCCGAAGGCTTCCCTGACCTCTACTTACCCATGGGGCTGACCGCCGAGAACGTCGCCGAGCGCGAGAACATCAGCCGCCAGGAGATGGATCGGTTTGCGGCGCGTAGCCAGAACCGCGCGGTAGCAGCTCAGAGGGACGGTTTCTTCGGCCGCGAGATCATCCCGGTGACAACCGGGGACGGACGTATCATCGATCGTGACGACGGTCCCCGCCCGAATACCACAGCCGAGGTGCTGGCCACCCTAAAGCCCGTGTTCAAGGAGGGAGGCCGAGTCACCGCGGGCAACGCTTGCCCGCTCAACGATGGCGCCGCCGCAGTGATCGTGATGTCCCTGGAGCGGGCGCACGACTTGGGGATCGCCCCGCTCGCCCGGATCGTGGGCACAGCCGTGGCCGCCGTCGAACCCGAGTACATGGGACTGGGACCGATTCCGGCGACTGAGAAGGTCTTCGCTCGCACAGGTTTGACCCTGAAAGACATGGATATCGTCGAGATCAACGAGGCTTTCGCGGCCCAGGTTATTCCCGCCGCCAGGGGTATCGGCCTAGACCCCAGCGAGGACCGACTCAACCCGTTTGGCGGATCTATCGCGCTTGGCCATCCCTTCGGCATGACTGGTGCTCGGATAACTTGCACCTTGCTTAATGGGCTACGTACTCGAGACAAAACGCTGGGTCTGGAAACCATGTGTGTGGGGGGCGGGATGGGAATGGCAATGATCCTGGAGCGTCTCTCCTAGGGCGGAGTCTGCCGCCGGCCAACCCCGGCCGCCAGAGCAGCCAACAGGCACGCCACCAAACCGAGTCCCATAGCCAGAATTTGCAAGGTTAAGTGGTCCGCGCCCTCGGTCCAAGACAAAGCCAAGGCGGATACAAAAAACAGTGCTGCAGCCAAGCCGAGTGGAACTCGATGAGCGCCCAGCCCGCTTAGCATTCGGTTAGGGTAACGGCAGCTGGGGCAGAACGACTACCTAGGTTCGCGGACACCACCACCTGGGGCCGCGAGGACCGGTCCGAGAGCCTTTTCTCCCGCTCCACCGTCCATCGCCGCAGCCACCCATACAGCGTCTCCCGCGAGACCGCACCGTCCCGTGGTCCAGTTCAGGCGTCTTGGGTGCATAGGCGGATGAGGGCTGCGGTGAGCACGGCAGCGGTGAAGGCGGCCATCAGTCCGAGCCCGATCCAGGCGGGCAGGGCGTGAGGGGCGGGAATGACGTTGCTGATCTGGTTCCAGGCGAGGGTGGGAAGGTACTTCTGGAGCCAGGTTGGCAGTGCGTCGAGCGCTTCGTAGGGGATGAACAGCAGCACGACGATGACGGCGATGGCCGGGACGGCATGGCGCAGGAGGCTTCCGAGCGCGAGTCCGAGCAGGCCGATTAGGGTGAGGTCGATGCCGGTTCCGATGATGGCTTGGGCGACGTGAGGCTGGCCGAGCGCGGCGTGGGCGGCGTTGGCGGCGAGGAGGCACTGAGCGACGAAAAAGCAGCAGAAGGTGGTGGTTTCGCAGACGGCCAGCGCGACCAGTGTGAACACCATGGCCTTGGCGGCGAGGAAGCGGCCGCGTCGGGGCACCGCGGTCAGGCTGGTCCGGATCGTACCGGTCGCATACTCCGACGAGGCGGCGAGCACCCCGCCCACGGCAAGTGCGAGCTGGGCGAAGGGGAGGGCGTAGAAGCTCGCTGCAGTGGGATCGTAGACACCGTACCAGTGGCCGTCCTTGACCGCGGTGCCGACCGACGCGGCGATGGCCGCCCCACCACCGACCGAGATCAGCAAGGTAAGCCCGAACGTTAGGTAGGTCGACCGGACCGAGCGCAGCTTGATCCACTCTGCGTACAGGAGTCTCGTCATCACTGCCCCGGCGTTCGGGGCCACTGGGCCCGGTGGTCGGTGCTGCCAGCGGTGAGCTGCAGGTACGCCTCTTCCAGGGTCGCGTAGCGGGCGGCCAGGTCCGCCCGGGAGGAGTCGTTGATGAGCTGGCCCCGACCGATGATCACGACTCGGTCGGCCGTGAGCTCCATCTCGGTGACCAGATGGCTGGAGACCAGCACGGTGCGCCCCTGCTTGGCCAGGGCCTGCATCAGCTGGCGGGCCCAGCGGATACCGTCGGGATCGAGCCCGTTGACCGGCTCATCGAAGATCAACACGGCCGGGGTCGCCAAGCAGCGCGGCGGCGATCCCGAGCCGCTGGCGCATCCCCAGCGAGAACCCGCCCGCCAGCCGGCGCCCGGCCACGGCCTCGCCGGGATGCGGGAACGAGCGCTCGTCTGCGGGGGGGAGCTGGAAGCCGGCCCTCTGGACGGTGCCGGCTTCCGGGTTAAAGCCCGTTTCCCCTACTCGGTGGGATCCCGTTGAGCACGCCGATTCGGGTTCTGATCGCCGACGATCAAGCCCTCGTGCGGGGCAGCTTCCGCGTCCTGGTCGAAACCGCCCCCGACCTCCCCGTGGTCGGTGAAGCAGCCACCGGCGCCGAAGCGGTCGAGCTGAGCCGCAGCGAGCACCCCGACGTGATCCTCATGGACGTCCGTATGCCCGAGATGAACGGCATCGAGGCGACCAAGCGCATCTGCACTTGCCCAGAAACCAGCCACGCGCGCGTCCTGGTCCTCACCACCTTCGACCTCGACGCCTACGTCTACGACGCGCTGCGTGCCGGCGCCTCAGGCTTCCTGCTCAAAGACACGACCCCCGCCAGCCTGCTCAACGCCATCACCGTCATCGCCGCTGGCGACGCACTCCTCGCCCCGACCATCACTCGGCGCCTCATTGCCGAGTTCGCCCGCCAGCCCCAACCCTCCCAGCCGCCCGCCCATGACGTCGCCGACACCACGGCCCGCGAGCAAGAAATCCTCACCCTAATCGCCACGGGCCTCTCCAACGCAGAGATCGTCGAGCATCTGCACATCAGCCTCGCCACCGTCAAGACGCACATCGCCCACCTGCTCGACAAGCTCGACGCCCGCGACCGCGCCCAGCTCGTGATCACCGCCTACGAAGCCGGTCTCGTCTCACCAACACCGAGCAAGCGGTGACCGAAATCCGTTGGAGCTACCGCTAGCGAGGTAAGTTCTGCTCCATCGTCGCCGTCCGGATACCAATGGTGAGAAGTTGTACAGGTGCCACTCGTCAGCTGCGCCGTTCCTCTGCTGCGTAGCCCTGCGATCCTTCCGGACCGTCACCGTGGTGACGTGCGATCCCGGCATGGCGAGCAGTCCCAATGAGTGATCGCAGGCTTGCACGGGCCACCGCAGCCTACAGAGCGGTACTGTGCATCCGTCGTGACCATCGGATCCGGCGTACTGCGAGGTGAAATGGTGTGAGACGGAACTATTGGGTATACAGCATCGGTTTGGCCGTCGTGTGGGCCGTGGTCTTGGGGATTTGGGCGCTGAAAAATAACCCCAGCGCGCTGAACCGCTTCCTACTGGTCTTCGGCGGATTTGCTATCGCGTGGATATCAGGCACAATCGCCAGATATATCTACCCTCCGCCTAAGAAGTGGACCCAATCGGATTAAACCTGTGGTCGCCAGTGGTCGCCAGGCCAAGACTAGAAGTTGCCCAGCAACCGGCCGCTGGGCTCTTGCCTGGGTAAGACGAGGTGGTTGGGTCGGGCAAGCCTCGGCTCGGGGCTCCCGGACATCCACCGTCTCGCGCACCACGTCCACCTCTAGTGGACTCAGCTCTGCCGGCCGAGGATCGGTTGGGATCCGGTGGGCTCGCGGCCAGAGGGCCGCCCCTGGCCGGTCAGGCAGAGATCCGCAGCACCTCCCAATTAGTGTGCCCTCCATTAATGAGGAATAGCCCCGTCCCCTCCCGGCTCCTCCACCCAGCAAGGCGGCTGGATATGGGTACCCCACACAATGAGAAGCCGCGACCAGGGGTGGAGCCCTGGCCACGGCTTCAGTCGCGCCGTGGAAAGCCGGAGTCGCTTACCTGGACCTAGGAGCTTAGAGTCCAGTTCTGCGGATAGAGATTGAGGTTCGGATCTTGGGGTACGGCCCCGTGCAGCTTGGGACTTATCACCGAGAGCTGGTAGTCGTAGTCAGGCTCCCAGATGTTGGGCAGATTCTCAGCCGCGAAAGTACCGAATGCCCGTACCGCGGATGGCGATGAGTCGGTCTCGGTCGCCGCGATCTTGGCGTCCATGGTCGGGTTGCTGTAGCCCTGGACGTTGTTGGCGCCGTTAGTGGCGAACCAGGGGCCGCCCGTGGGCAGGTATTCCGGCGAGTAGGTCGGGGTCTCGCCCGGAGCCCCGAAGTTGGCCATCTCCCACTGGCAACCGGCGTTGCCGTCTGAGCAGGGCTCGAGGCCGGCGAAGATCTGGTTCGGCGATTCCTGATGCAGGGTCACGTGGATCCCCACATCCGACCAGTTGGACTGGATGGACTCGACTTCAGCAGTGAAGGGAGCCGATCCGGTCGCCACCAGTTCGGTGAAGTTCAACGCCTCGCCGTTGGTGATCCCGGCGCCGCACTGGTTGGAGCCGGTCCCCGGATCGGTGCAGGTGTCGGTTCCACCGGGGTGGATCGACCAGCCGTGTGTGGAGAGCAGCTTCTTGGCTCCCGGAACACTAAAGGGATATGGGTTGGCTTTGACCGCCTTGGAGACATAGGGATTGGGCGGCGTGACCGGGACCGGCCCGTAGGTCGGATAGGCAGTGTTGTGGTAGATGTCCTTGGAGATCTGCGGCTGGTTGACCAGCTTCTGCAAGGCCTGGCGGATATAGAGCTGGCGGAAGATGGCACCCACCTTGGGGCTCAGGAAGTTGACGAAGAAGTCGTTGAATCCAAAGTCGGTCCAAGGCGCGATCTTGTAGCCCTTGGACTTGAAGTAGCTCTCCTGGGAGATGTCCTCAGAGGGCAAGTAGCCGTAGTCAAGCTCTCCCGAGCGCAGGGCATCGAACTCTGCCGTGTCGCTGGTGAACGGAATCTCCTCGAACTTAGCGATCTTGGGCTTGCCGGGTCCGCCGTAGGTGGGATTGGGGACGAAGGCCGAATAGCCGGTGGTGGAGCTGAAGGCGGACAGCTTCCAGGGCCCGTCCACCGTCTTCCACAGCGGGTTGGAAGCGTAGGTGGACTCCTGGCTGGACTGGCCGTTGAGGAAGTTGTAGACGGCAGTCGCACCCGCCGTGGTCAGGTCGTAGTCGCCCACGGCGCCCGTCGCCGAAGTCCTGTCCCAAGCGTTCTGGGGGATCGGAGTGATCTGGCTCAACTGGTTGTAGAGCAGCCAGAGATGGCTGTAGGCCTTGTTGAACGTGAGGCTGAACTGGTAGGGCGTGCTGGCCGGGAAGCTCATCGAGCTGATGTCGTCAGGAATGCTGCCCACCGAGTACGCGAGGTAGTTGGCCTTCTCCGCCATGAAGATGTTCATCCACAGTTCCACGTCGCGGTTGGTGACCGGCTGGCCATCTGACCACTTGAAGTCCCGGTTGAGCGTGATCGTGACGGTACGGCCGCCGTTGGAGTAGACGGGGGGCTTACCCACACTCTGGGAGTAGTTGATGCCCGCCTGGTTGCCCTTACCGAACCAGTAGAGCGGCCGCCACAGGTAGGGAGTGAGTTGGAAGAGATCGATGTTGTTGGAGTTGGGGCCGCTCACGAAGGGAAATATGTAAGTGGGAATCGAACCGGGGGGCAAGGCGAAGGTGACAGTACCGCCCGACTTGCTGCTCGACTTGGCCAAGGCGGAACTTGACCCACCCAGGACCACGCTGGCGGCCAGCAGGGTGATGACGATGCTGGTAAGGACCCTAGATCTCAAGAGAGACTCCCCCCCGGAAAATGACCGCGTTTGAGATTGATGGGCCGCTCCGACCGGCCTGGGTGGGGACGGTAACAGAGGGGTGAAACAATTGTCAACTGTCGGCCGGATTTCGGGCTCCAGCGGCCGCTAGAACGACCGGTCAACCGACACTGACCGACTGACGCTCACCCTCCCGAGAGGCTGCGCGGTGCAGCGCCTCGATGACTCGCAGGGTGGCCACCGCGTCCTCCGGCGGGATCTGCAGCCGGCGCGAGTTGAGCAGGGCCGCAGCGAATTCCTCCGCCTCGAGCTGGTATTGGTCCACGCCCGGGACTAGATGCTCCACCGTCGCCCCCGCCTTGGTGACCCGAACCTGAAGGTCAGCCTCGGCGGGTACGAAGGCGTCGGGCACCTCGATCTGGCCCTTAGTGCCCACGACGGTGTACCAGCCCCGGCCCGGAGCTCGGAAGCCGCAGTCGAAGGTGGCGAAGCGGCCGCCGCCGAAGTCGAGGATCCCTGCCAACGAGACCTCGACCCCGAACTCGGGCCGGAGGTCCCAGAGCGCCGACGCTGCCACCGGCTCTGCACCAAACAGCATCCGGGCGGCGTTGACGGCATAGCAGCCGACGTCCATGAGCGCCCCTCCCCCCAATTCCGCGCGGAGACGCACGTTGGCCGGAGGAAAGGGTTCGAGCATGAAGGTGAAGGCGGCCCGGACAGCGCGCAAGTCGCCGATTGCACCACCATCGATCAGCGAACGCACCAGTGCTTGCTGCGGGTGGAAGCGGTACATGAATGCCTCCATCAGCAGGACGTTGTGGCGCCGGCAGGCCTCGATCATGGTCAACGCCTCGCTGCTGGTCAGACCCAGGGGCTTCTCGCAGAGCACCGGCTTGCCGGCGGCCGCCGCCTTGATGGTCCACTCCGCGTGCATGCTGTTGGGCAGGGGGATGTAGATGGCGTCGACGTCGGGATCCTCGATCAGCTCCTGGTAGGAGCCGTAGGCGCGGGGAATCGACAGCCGCTCCGCGACCCGGCGGGCCCGGTCCAGATCCCGACTGGCGATCGCCGCGACCACCCCGTTGTGGGACTTCTGGGCCCCGGGGATGAAGCGCTTGACGGCGATGTTGGCAGTGCTGAGAATCCCCCACCGGACCGTTTGCGTCATAACTTGGCCTAGTAGAACTCGCGCAGGTTGACGGCGCTGAGCAGAGGCTCGTCAGCTGCCAGACGGCTCAGGTTCTTGCAGAAGAGTTCGACGATGCGCCGGCTCTCGTGAACCGAGAGGGCGGCGGTATGGGGACTGAGGACCACGTTCTCCATGGTCCAGAGAGGATGGCCCGGGGGCAGCGGCTCCTCGGCAAAGACATCGAGCACGGCACCCGCCAGGCGGCCCACCTGCAACAGCTCGAGGAGGGCTGGCTGATCTATCACCGCGCCCCGGCCGACGTTGCAAAGCACCGCCGTCGGGCGCAGCGCTCCCAGGACCTTGGTCGAGATCAGGCCGGTGGTCAGGGGCGTCAGGGGCAGGGTCAGGACAACGGCATCGGTGCGGCGAAATGCCTGGGTCAATTCGGTAGTAGGGAATACCGAATCTGCCAATGGCTCGGGTGCGGCCGTCCGGGTTACCGCCAGGACCTCCATGCCGAAGGCCCGAGCTCGGCTGGCGACGGCCCGGCCGATGTGGCCCATCCCCACCACCGCGACCGTCGAGCCCTGGAGTTCTCCCATGGCGTAGTGGGTCCAAGCCTGGGCGGCGCGGATCTCGGCCAGCCGCGCGGCATCCTTGCGGAGCCAGAGCAGACCGTAGAAGACGAACTCGGCCAGCATTCCCGCATGCACCCCCGCCGCCGATGCAAAGTTGACCCGTTCCAGCACCTCTCGGGAAAGCTCAGCCCGGCGAATGTGCGCTCCCATCCCCGCCGAGGTCCCCTGGACGAAGCGCACCCGGGGCGCTTGCTCAAGAACTCGGGCCAGCTCCCCGGCGCTCTCCTGGGGGTAGCCGATCAGAGCATCGGCTCGACTGAGCATCTCCCGCCATCGCAGTTCCTGGGCCTCAGTTCGCCTGAAGGTGGGGTCACCGCCATGGTCGTTGGGGTAACGAGCTGGTGGAAGAAGGATCGGATCGTAGAGCACCTCGGAGACGACTGGGGTGGCTCGAATCAGATCTACCAACTCGGGCTCGAGGGGGCTCGAGATCATCACCACCAGCGATCCCCGCCGCTCAGCGGAGGAGTTGTCTACCATCCGGCGGAACTGGGGCGTCCCTGGGCCCCGTCGATGGCGATGTTGGCTCCGTTTACCCAGCTAGCGGCTGGGGATAGCAAGAATGCGACGACCCGGGCCACCTCCTGCACCGTCCCCAGACGTCCCTCGGGCAGGTCCCGGTCCAAGAAGGCCTGGAAGCGCTGCGGATCGCTGATTCGCAAGGAGTCCCATCCGCCGCCGGGAAAGAGGATCGACCCTGGGCTCACAGCATTGACCCGGATGTGCTGCGGACTCAACTCCCGGGCCAGGGCAGCCGCCAGGTAGATCAGGCCCGCCTTGCTGGCCCCGTACTGGGCGCGCGGGGCCGGCTTGCTGCCCGAGATCGACGAGATCAACACGGCGGCCGCTCCGTCCGCCGCGGCCAGGTAGGGCATGGCCGCCCTGACCAGGTCGGCAGCGTGGCCGACGTTGAGCTGGTAGGTGTCCTGCCACTGCTCGCTGGTGGACTCAACCAGGCAGCCGCCGCTACTGCCGCCGGCGTTGGCCACCACCGCGTCCAGCCCTGCCAGGGCGTCGGCGGCATGCTCCACGAAGGCGGCCAGCCTACCGGACTCGGTGACGTCGACACTCTCGGCAAAAACGGTCGCCCCCAGAGAGCGCAGCTCCGCCTCCGCTTCGGAGAGGGGGCCCTCCTCGCGGGCACAGATGGCGACTGATCCCCCCTCGGCCGCCAGCGTTCGGGCGATCTCCAGTCCAATCCCCCGACTGGCTCCGGTAATCAAGGTCCTGCGCCCGCCGAGACCTAGCTCCATGACCACCTCCAAGACCAAACCGGCTTGCCCCGGCGACCGCGCCCAGGCAGGGCGGACAACGCAAGGTTTGCGATATTAGCCGGACGGCCGTGCCCCTCCGCCGGCGCCCGCGCCAGGGCAGGGCTGGTTCAATGGCGGCGGCGAGTCGGCCGGGTCAGGGGGCATTCCGGCGCCCTATCAGGGAGAAACTTTGAAGCTGCGAAAACTTGGCAGGGAAGGGCTCGAGGTCTCCGCTATCGGACTGGGCTGCATGGGTATGGCCGGTGTCTACGGGACTGCCGAGGACGCCGCCTCGCTGGCCACGCTCAATCGCGCCATCGACCTGGGAGTGACCTTCCTGGATACCGCCGACATGTACGGCAGAGGCAGCAATGAGCGTCTTCTTGAGCAGGTCTTGAACCATCGCCGCCAGGAGGTCGTGCTGGCCACCAAGTTCGGCTACGCCTTCGGCGCCGACGGTAAGAGCCTGGGAGTCCGGGGGAATGCTGCCTACGTGCGGCAGTGTTGCGACGCCTCCCTGGAGCGTCTTGGGGTCGAGCAGATCGACCTCTACTACCAGCACCGGGTCGACCCAGCCACCCCCATCGAGGAGACGGTCTCCGCCATGGCGGAGCTGGTCGCGGCCGGCAAGGTCCGCTACCTCGGGCTCTCGGAAGCGGGACCGGAGACCATCCGCCAGGCTCATGCCGTCCATCCGATCTCGGCTCTTCAGACCGAGTACTCGCTCTGGTCAAGAGACCCGGAAGACGAGATTCTGGCCACGGTGCGCGAGCTGGGCATCGGCTTCGTCGCCTACAGCCCCCTGGGACGTGGCTTCCTGTCCGGCACCTTCCAGACGCCCCAAGACTTCGCCGAAGGCGACTCGCGCCGGCGCGGGCCCCGCTTCCAAGGCGACAACTTCAGCCGCAATCGCCGCTCCGTAGACCTTCTCGCCCAAGTTGCCGCGGATCGGGGCACCAGCCCGGCCCAGTTGGCGCTGGCCTGGCTCTTGCACCGCGGGCGCGACATCGTGCCCATCCCTGGCACCAAGCAGGTGGGCTACCTGGAGGAGGACGCGGCGGCAGTGGCCATCGAGCTCTCCCCGGAGGAGATCGAGAAGCTCGAGTCCGCCTTCCCAAGAGGCTCTACCGCGGGGCCCCGCTACCGGGATATGTCCGAAGTCGGGCGCTGAGATGTTGACTGAAGTTGGGTCAGCCCGGACATTCCAGGTTGCCGAGGTCCGTAGCCGCTTCCCCGCCTTGGCCGACGGCTACGCCTATCTGGACGGGGCAGCCGGGACCCAGGTTCCTGAATCGGTCATCGAAGCGATTGCCGGTGCCTACCGCTCCGGTCTCAGCAATACCGATGGCGCCTTTCCGTCCAGCCTCCGGGCCAATGCCATCGTCGACGAGTGCCGGAGGGCCATTGCCGACCTCGTTGGGGGCACTCCCCAGGGTGTGATCTTGGGACCGAACATGACTACGATCACCTATCGGCTGGCGTCCGCCCTGGCCAAGACCTGGAAGCCGGGCGATGAGATCGTCGTCTCCCGGCTCGAACACGATGCCAACGTGCGCCCCTGGCTGCAGCTGGCAGCCCGGGCGGGGGTGACTGTCCGCTGGGCCGAGATCGACGTCGAGCGAGGTGAGCTTCCCACCCAGCAGTACCGGGAGCTGATCGGGGAACGCACCAGGCTGGTGGCTGTTACGGCCGCCAGCAACGTGCTCGGAAGCCGACCCCAGGTAGCCGAAATTTGCGCCATCGCCCACAGCGCTGGAGCCCTCACCTACGTCGACGGCGTCCATGCCACACCCCACGGCCCCGTCGACGTCGGTCGGCTAGGGGCGGACTTCTACACCACCAGTGCCTACAAATGGTGCGGGCCTCACATCGGCGCCGTGGTGGCGAATCCGCGCGTGTTGGAGGGTCTGGAACCCGACAAGTTGGTGCCGGCTCCAGATGCGGTTCCCGAACGCTTTCAGACTGGAACCCCACCCTTCGCCGACTACGCTGGAGTCACCGCCGCCGTCGAACACCTGAGTCAACTGGTGCCCGACCCCGAGGGCACCCGACGCGAGCGGGTGCTCAGATCGATGGCCGCCGTCGGTGCCTACGAAGCCAAACTCTTCGCGGTCCTCTTGAGCGGTCTCGAGGAGATGCCTCACGTCACTCTCTACGGCAGGGCCGAGAACCGCGCTCCCACCGCATATTTCAATATTCGCGGGCGCCAACCGCGAGCGGTAGCGGAGCGCTTGGTGGAGCGCAAGATCAACGTCTGGAGTGGTGACAACTACGCCTGGGAGGTCACCGGAGCGCTCGGCATTCGGGAAACTGGCTGTGCCGTCCGCGCCGGGTTGGTGCACTACAACGATCAGACCGATGTGGCCCGCTTGCTGGAGGCAGTCGATGCCCTCGGCTGAGCAGCAGGTCGAGCCCACCCTCTCGAGGAAGGTTGCGATCGTCACCGGAGCCGGCGCCGGTCTAGGCCGGAGCATCGCTCTTCATCTGGCCGAGACAGGCGCTACCGTAGTCGCCCTTTCCTTACTGCAGACCGAGCTCGACGAACTGAGTGAAGCCGCCGATGCGGCAGGACATCCCTTGCTGACCCAGCAGGTCGACGTCGGGAACGCCGAACAGGTGTCTCAGGTAGTTGCCGACATCCTCGCCCGCTCGGGCCAGATCGACATCCTCGTCAACAACGCAGGCGTCATCGTCTTGAAGCCGGTGGAAGAGATGACGGTGGCGGAGTTTGACCGCGTCATCACCACTAACCTGCGCTCGGTATTTCTGTTTGCCCACGAGGTCGTTCCGGCGATGCGCCAGCGCGCCCAGGGACTGATCGTCAACGTCTCCTCCCAGTCGGGAATCATGGGATTTGCGGGCGAGTCCGGCTATTGTCCCTCCAAGCATGGCGTCGAAGGCTTGACCAAGACGCTCGCCCTGGAGCTGGCGGACAGCGGTGTTTCCGTGATTTCGGTCACCCCGGGGGCATTTATGCGCACCGCCATGTCCCTGATCACCTTAGGTCCATCTGAGCAGGCCCAGTGGCATGAGCCTGCCGAGCTGGCCCCCGCCTTCTCGCTCTTGGCGGCCCAGGTGGATCAGGTCCGCAGCGGCGAGCGCTACGACATTTGGCGCCTGGCTCAGTCCGGTTCGGTTGCGGAAGGTCTCGCTCAGAACACGCCTCTGCGCCGGGCGCAGGCCATCTAGGCAGGCCGCCATGCGCCACGGTCTCTTCCTTCCGCCCTTCGGTGAACTGTCTCATCCCCGGTACCTGGGGGAGCTGGCACAGCGCGCGGAGAAGGCCGGCTGGGAAGGCTTTTTTCTCTGGGACCACATGGTCTTCCCCCGGGTGTCCCAGCTCCTCGATCCCTGGATCCCCCTAGCCGCGATCGCCTTGTCGACGAGCACGATCAAGCTCGGGCCGATGGTGACCCCGCTACCGCGACGCCGACCCTGGGTACTGGCCCGTCAGCTAGCCGCCCTCGACCTGCTCTGCAACGGCCGCTTGGTTCTCGGAGTCGGCCTGGGGGACCTCCGAGGTGGTGAGTTCGCAACGTTCGGAGAGGAGCTCGACCCTCGAGTGCGGGCTGCGATGTTGGACGAATCCCTAGAGCTCCTTGGGCAGCTTCTCGGTGGGAGCCAGGTGCAGCATCGGGGCCAGCATTACATGGTCGAATCCGCTCAATTCCTTCCCACCCCGATCCAGCAGCCTCTGCCCATCTGGGTTGCCGCGCGCTGGCCCAACCGCGCTCCCATTCGCCGCTCGACGCGATATCAAGGTGTCTTTGTCATCGATGTGGAACGCCCTGCTGAGATCACTGAGCTGCGGGCGCTGTTGGCGCAGGGTGGGGTGGCCGGTCAGCCCTTCGAGATCATCATCACCCAGCCACCCGGTGGGGACCCCGACCCCTGGGAAGCGGTCGGGGTGACCTGGTATCTGACCCAGCTCGGGCCGTTTGACCTGCGCCGAGACGAGGTCGAGGCCATCGTCGCCGCCGGACCACCCGGCACAGCGGTCGCGAGATAGGCTCTCAGGCCCATGTTTTTGCAAGGAGAAGAGCTTTGACCGAGACAACTGCCGGCAAGGCGACAGCCAGACTGGACGTTCCGGGAGCAGGTCGGGAGCCCGCGACGTTCGTGCCCTACGGCGTGATTCAGGGAACTTCGCGGGGACCACGCGTCGCGATCGTTGCCGGGGTGCACGGCACCGAGCTAGTCACCCAGGACGCCGTCCAGGAGCTTTGGAAGACGCTGGAGCCAGCGCAGGTTCGGGGCTCACTGACCATCATCTTTGTCGCCGATGTTCTGGCGGCGCAGGCCGGTCTGCCCGGCGCCAACCCCGTTGACGGCCGCAACCTGAATCGGGTCTGGCCCGGTTCCAAGGACGGCACCTTCTCCGAGCGCCTGGCCGCCAGGATATGGTCGGAGCTCCTCCTGGAGAGTGAAGTGGTTGTCGATGTCCACGGTGGTGAGTGGGTCGAGGACGTCCACCCCTTTGCCATCGTTCACGCCAGCGGTGACGCCGTGCGGGACCGCCGGGCCCTGGAGCTGGGCTCTCTGCTAGGCCTCCCCTTCATCCAGACCACCCCCGGTGAGGGAACCCTCTCTGGCGCCGTAGCCAGAACGGGTGGGATAGGTCTGGCCATGGAAGTCGGCGGCGGCGGGCGACGCTCCGCCGTGGAACTTGACCTGCTCGTTGCCGCTTTGAATCGGGTACTCGCCGCCCTCGGCTCCATCGAAGCGAACGCGCAAGATAAGGCCCCGAGCACGGTCACTCTAGCTGGCGGCGTCCAGCTGCGCAGCTCGGTCCCCGGAGTCGTAGTCCCCTCCGTTCAGGTCGGCCAGAGCGTCGTTGTCGGGGAGCTGCTGTGCACCGTCACTGACTTCGATGGCACGGTCCTCGAAACTGTTGCCTCACCGCACTCGGGGTGGGTCTTGCTGCGGCCACTCGCCCGTGTCGTCGCCGAGGGTGCGCTCCTAGCGACCGTCGGCTGGGCCGACGATTGACCGCCGCTGGCAAGGGAGTGCCAGGCAGCTCCTCGAGACACCAGAGAGAGACCTCCAGAGCCAACCAGGAACCTGGTCGACTATTGACTAGGCGCGACCGCTATCATTCGACGGCTAATTGATTCAGGCGGTCTCTAAGAGCCCCCCCCGCAAGCGCTAGGTGTCTGATGCAAGCATTTCTCCTCAGACGGCTCCTCCAGGCGATCGCCGTCCTGCTGGGCGTCACGATCATCACTTTCATCCTGCTTCACCTACTCCCTGGCGGTCCCGCCAAAGCCGCCCTGGGACTGCGCGCCAATAAAGCTCAGATTGCCGCCTTCGACATAAAGTTCGGGCTGCTCCAGCCTTTGCCCGTCCAGTACGTCGACTGGGTGAATCAGCTGCTGCACGGGAACCTCGGCTTCTCCTACAAGCTGAACCAGAGTGTCGACTCGCTGCTCAGCGAGAACGTGCCCCGAACCCTCGCCCTGGTTGGGGTCTCCACGGCCCTGGCGATCATGGTGGCGATCCCTGCCGGGGTCTACCAAGCGGTTCGTCGCAACAAGCCTGAGGACTACGTTCTGACGGGCTTTTCCTTCATTTTCTACTCCATGCCCAGCTTCTTTCTGGGCACCATCCTGATCATCCTCCTCAGCCAGGTGCTGCCCTTCTTCCCCCCCCTCGGCCCCACCGCCACCAGCCCCCTCTGGCAGCAGATTCCCAATCTGGTCCTACCCGTACTGACGCTGACGCTCATCACGATCGCATTGTTCAGTCGCTACATGCGCTCTTCAGTTCTTGAAAACTTGGTGCAGGACTACGTCCGCACCGCCGACTCCAAAGGCGTGAGTAGGCGGGTCATCCTCTTCCGCCATGTCTTGCCCAACGCCATGCTCCCCATCGTCACTCTGATCGGCCTAAGCTTGCCCGGCATCCTCAGTGGCGCGTTGATCGTTGAGTCCGTCTTCAACTACCCGGGAATGGGGCTTCTGTTTTGGAATGCCGCCCAGACCGAGGACTTTCCGGTGATGCTCGGAACCACCATCGTGGTTGGCGTGGCGGTGGTCATCGGCTCCTTGCTCGCAGACATCCTCTACGCAGTCTTCGATCCCCGGATACGATACTCATGACGGGTGGGATCCCGATCGAACCACCCCGTTCGCTCGGCGCCGAGTCTGCGGCAGATGCGGGTGAGATCCACAGCTCAGGCGGCGCATTCCGCTTGGCGGTGGCCGTGTTCACCGAGAATCGCCTGGCCCTGGTGGGGCTTTTTGTAGTCGCCTTCTTCATCCTCTTCTGTTTTGTCGGTCCCGTCCTCTATCACACCAACCAGGTGCAGACCCGACTCGGCATCGAGAACGAAGGGCCCAGCCTGCACCACCCGCTCGGCACCGACACCGTAGGTTACGACCTGCTCGGAAGACTGATGGTGGGGGGCCAAACCACGTTAGTAGTCGGACTCGTTGTTTCTCTGCTGGCGACCAGCATGGGTGTGGCTTGGGGGGCCATAGCCGGCTTCGCGGGCGGATTGGTGGACGGGGTGATGATGAGAGCGGTGGATGCATTGCTCGCTATACCCACCCTCTTTCTTCTGCTGTTCCTTTCCAGCATCTTCTCCCCATCGGAGCCTCTCCTCATCGTGGTGATTGCGTCGGTCGCATGGCTGGTCCCCTCCCGACTGGTCCGGGCCGAGACGCTATCCCTCAAAACACGGAACTTTGTGGAGGCAGCCCAGGGACAGGGAGCGGGACCACTGCGCATCATCTTCCGCCATGTCATTCCAAACGTCTTTGGTACGGTCGCGGTCAACTCAACCTTTCAAGTTGCCGACGCTGTCTTGGCGGTAACATCACTCAGCTTTCTTGGTTTGGGCATTCCGCCGCCAGCCGCCAACTGGGGAGGTATGCTGTCCGACGGCGTGAACTACGTCTACAGCGGGTACTGGTGGCAGATCTGGCCCGCTGGTGTCTGCATCGTCCTGGTCGTCGTGGCTTTCAACTTCATCGGGGATGGTCTCCGTGACGCGTTTGAGGTTCGGCTGCAGCGCCGCTAGTGCGCAGATGAGGAATAGTCGACACGGTACTTACGAGGGGGCCTAGAGTGGTAGCTTCGGGTCAGCGACAGAGCAGACGGATGGCCCGAGTGCCTTCCGAGACACTTGGCGCCAGTGCGCTCGAGGCCTTGCGCACGTCCATTCTCGCCGGTCGCTTTGCGGGTGGAGATAGACTCGTTGAAGCCACCCTGGCGCAAGAAATGGGGATCAGCCGGGGACCCCTCCGCGAGGCCATGGCACTCTTGGAGAAGGATGGCCTGATCCTCAATGTCCCTCGACGGGGTCGGTACGTCGTAGAGTTCACTACCAAAGGCATCGATGAGCTCTACCGGCTACGGAACGTACTTGAGACGCACGCCGTCGAACGGCTAATCAAGGCTGCTGAGCCCAGCAAGGAGAGAGCGTTGGAGCGGGCCTGGCGCCAGGTTCGTGACGCGGCTGAGATGGCCGATCCCTTGCGCATGGCACTGGCAGATCTGTCTTTCCATGACACTATTTATGAGCTCACTGGCGACGACCTTTTAGTCCGAGTCTGGCGTGAGAACGTAGCGGGCAAGTTGCGGATGTTGGTCAACATCACCACCCGAACTCTGCATCCTATGGCAATCGAGGTGTCCCATCATCAGCACATCATGGATGCGATTCTTGAACACGATGTTGACACCGCGCAGGAACACGTCGCCCAACACGTGGAAGACGCCCGACTCCGCGTCCGCAACGCGGTCGCCGCCGCCCAGGCGGATTCACGAACCCTTGATCCGCACAGCCGTCTAGAGACCAGCGCAGGTGATCAGCCCGCAACCGTGTCGCTGAGCTCGTAGCAGAGCCAACCAAGGCGTCTTGGAACCAGTTCGGAGGCCTCTCTTGGGGTCGACTAGTCTCTCCTACCGCTTTCCCGGTACCGCACTATCCCCAACATCGATGGCAGACGAGACGGCGCGCATCAGATAAGGATGGTCTCTGAATAGAAGGGTTCTGCGAGGTCACGGCCGCTCTGCCGGGGTCGCAGGTTCTCAAGCCTCGAGCGGCCATTACCGCTCAGCGGTGGCGATCATAGGTTCGGCGGGCGGTGACCCGCCTGAATAGGTCCTTCGGGAGCGGGCAGTTCGAGCCCACCACCAGGCGCCTGCCAGCGCAGCCAACACCGCCGCCGAGCCACTCAGCGCCGTAGCTAGGCGGCTACCCCACGCCTGCTCGATTCCTCCGAAGAGTAAGCTCCCGAACGGGGTTGATCCGAGGAAGACCCACAGGTAGAGCGACATTACGCGGCCCCGCAAAGCCCCTGGTGTAAACGTCTGCACCACGCTATTGGACATGGCACTATAGGTGATCATCCCACCGCCCGCTAGGGCGAGGAGGGCCATGGCGACGGCCATCCCAGGTGCTTGACCGGCCAGCGCTAGGAAGAGACCGAACACGGCGCAGCCGATCAACAGCCCTCGTATCGAGGCACGGCTGGCATATGCCACCCCGATTGCGCCAATCAGTGCGCCCGCGCCGAGCGCGGCACTGAGGAGCCCAAAGCCACCCGCTCCGGCGTGCAACCCAGTTCGGGCGATTGCGGTGATCAGGATGGTGAGGTTGAAGGAGAAGGTACCGACAACGGCCATGAGAACGATCACAAGCTTGACCTCAGGGGTGCGCCGGACGTATCCGACAGCCTCCCGGACTTGGGTAAGCACTGCCGCCACCCCTCCTTCCAAGCGCTGGTTAGGGTGGAGTTCCGCCGGTCGCATCAAAATCAGTCCTGCTATCACCGCCAGGTAAGAGATTGCATTGAGCTCAAAGCAGACGGCAGTGCCAACGGTAGCGATCAGAACCCCGCCCACTGCTGGGCCTACCACGCGAGCACCGTTGAAGACCATCGAATTGAGGGCGACAGCGTTGGGCATTCGCCGCTTTCCGACCATCTCGGGTACGAACGCCTGACGGGCCGGCCCGTCCACAACGTTGATCACTCCGAAAGTGGCGACAACCACAAAAACCTCCCAGACGCTGGCCAGATGGAGAGCCTCGGTGATACCGAGGGTCGCGGCCGTAATTGCGAAGCAGCTCTGGGTGAGAATGAGGAGGCGTCGCTTCGGCCAACGGTCGGCGACCACGCCGCCGAATGGCTGGAGCAAGAGATTTGGGACGAATTGCACGGTCAGCAGGAGACCTAGGATGAGTGCAGAATGCGTTAGTTCTAGGATCAGCCACGCTTGAGCCGTAGACTGCAGCCAGCTGCCTGTTAGGGAAACAGTCTGTCCGAGGAAGAAGAGCCGGTAGTTGCGATTTCCGAGCGCGCTAAAGGTACGTGCGGTTACCGTCCAGGCAGAGAGCGCCACCGGTTTCACTCCACTCACATCCTCAAGGACACGCAGCGCACCCTCGTCTCGCAGCGGAACGCGCACACCTGCAAGTTGGTGCCTCTACGAACAGCGTATCGGAGAGCGAGGATGTCGGTGGGGTTGGTCTCGCCCGCGCGTCGAGCCGTCTCTTCCGTACCGGCGGCGACTTGGGCACAGCAGCTCCCGCACCGCCCGGCGCGTCCTATTCAGGCCGTACGATCCGGTGCTATTGGCTTACCTCGGCCGACCGAGGTAAGCCAATCGTCATGTGATGTCTGGTCCTGCGCCAAGTCCACTTCCGCAACCCGCAGCAGCTCGCCAAAATAGATCGTAGGGCACCGTGAACTCGATGCTACTGAGACAAGCATAAAGCAAGCTGGGTCCCACTTGCCAAGGACCGTGCCCAAGATACTCTCGAGCATGGGAAAGGCATAGAGCGGTATGGCGAGGTCTCCGGACGACCACCTATGGGCGCTGGTGCGCGCCGAAGGGACTGCGCTTGCGAAGTACCTGTCAGACCTCAGTGCCGAGCAGTAGCGGCACGGCATCCGGTGTGGGCAGTGGGACGTCGAGCAAGTCGCCGCCCACCTCACCGACGCGGCGAGCCTGAACCAGTGGTGGTGGATGCGGGGCATGCTCGGCACGCGTTTCCGTGTCGACGCGCACAAGTAGCGCCGGCTGGTCGAGCATCTTGGCAGCACCCCGGCAGAGACTCTCGACCGATTCCGCGCCGTCATCGGCAGCACCGCCGTCCCCTCGGGACAGAGCCCGGCCTGCCTGGGCGAGGTCCTCGTGCACGCCCAGGACATCCGTCAGCCGCTGGGACTGTCCCGGACACCGGACGTCGACGCGCTGACGCGGGTGGCTGACTTTTCTGCGTGGCGCGACTTGACGGTTGCTATCCGGACCACCGTTCGCGGTCTGCAGCTGCGCGCAGACGGGGGCCGTTGGCCACGGGCACCGGGCCGCTGGTCACCGGATCGACCCTCGCGCTGATGATGAGCATGGCTGGCGGCGCTCCTTACGTTGACCAGCTCGACGGTCCGGGCGTAACGACTCTGCGGGCAGGCCTCCACGGCACTGCAGCGTGAGCCGCAACGACATGGAACTCAGAACGGCCCGCGGAGTCAACATCACCCTCCCCCTGACCGGCCGCCTCCGTCGAGGCCAACGCCGAATGCCACGCATGAGCACTATTTGCTCCACAGTCTGGCGACCTATGAGACTGAACCGCCCCGGGAAGGTTGGAGACTCCATTCGTGGAGAGGATGGAGAGATGACAAGCACGACGCGGTACCCGCAGGGGCTGCGGGAGCGGGCGGTGAGGCTGGTGCTGGAGCACGGAGGCGCTCCACCGTTGTCTCCGGCTTGATCACGATTCGCCACGTTGCGGCGAGGTGACTCCCCGAGCGGGGGCGCTGCGCAAGGCGAGAGCAAGGGTGGGGCACGCTGCCACGGCTCGGCGCGCGTGACCCTGGATACGTGGGGAAACGGGCGATGGGTCCACTATGGGATAGCCCCAGTCGTCCAGTCGTACCGCCTCAGGCAGAAGCTCGGCGCAGAGCCCGTGCCCGGCGCATGTGATGGGGTTCACGTGCAGGTAGAGGCTCTTCATCGGACTTGCTGCGTGGTTGCCGGGAGCGGAAGCCATCCTTCGAAGGAACCTAAGCAGCGTCCGCTTCGGTGTGCCTCCACCTCGGTGGCGAACACCTGCAGGCAACTGCGGACCAACTTGATGACGCCATCGGGATGCCGGCAGGCGCCCCGGCCTTCGATCTCGGCGCACCAGCGCAACAGGCGGCCCAGGTCCGCTCGACGGGCCGAGGCCGGCGACGCCAGCTGGGCGAGGCAGGCTGCCACCGATGAAAGTCCATGGACACAGGGGCCGCACTGTCCGGAACTCTCGGCGGAAAGCCAGTCGACAACTTCGGCCGTCTCCTTGACGCCGCAAGCCGATTTCGGCAGGGCGAGAATCACTCCGGCTCCGGGCGAGGCGCCGCATGATGCCAGGCTCGCCCGAGACAGCGACATCTCGCGGGCGTCCTGTCTTCTGACCCAACTTCCGAAATATCCCCCGACCAAGATGACTTCGGTTTCGACAGACCACCCGCTCGCCTCCAGGACATCCTCGAGGTGGGTCCCGATGGGCGTCTCATATACCCCCGCACTGGTCACGCAGCCGCTGACCGTCACCAGCATCGTGCCAGGCTCCTCCTCGGTCCCGACGCGACGGAACCAACCCGGCCCAAAGCGTGCGATCAGCGCGAGATGAGCCAGCGACTCAGCATTCTGCACCAGGGTGGGACGGCCGGTGAGGCCTTTATGGGCAGGTAGGGGAGGCACCACCGTGGGGCTGGGAGCGCCCCCGGCGATCCAGTTCAAGAGAGCCGTTTCATCTCCCCCAACGAAGGTCGGAGCGGCCAGAACCACCTCGATGGGCACCGGCAGCAGCCGCGCCTCCCGCCTCTCCAGCAAGGCCTGTCGCAGGGCGAACACCGCGTGCTCGGATCGCTGGCTCACGCAGATGTAGGCCTGTCTAACTCCGACCGCCCTGGCGGCGACCTCGATGCCGTCGATGACCAGGTGCGGGCGCACCGAGAGAAGGAAGCGGTCCTTGGCACTGGCGGGCTCACTCTCGGATGCGTTCGCGACCACGACTGCCCGATTCCCGACTCCTGCACCGGCAGCCACGACCGCCAACTTCTCGCCTACTGGGAAACCCCCGCCCCCACGACCTCGCAGACCGGATGCGCGGATCCTCTGAATGAGTTCCCGGGGAGCTGTCGTCCCGACCGCACCAAGTGGGTCGCCCAGCCGATCCAGGTGCGACGCTAGCGACTCGGTGATGTCTCCTCCAGGACCGGCCAGCAGCCGGGGAGACCCGAGAACCCCACCCCTGACTGCCAGGTCCGTATCGGTGGCGGCAGTGGCCAGGTTCACTCGGACTCGTTCGACGCGCTTGATCCGGTAGCGGGTGTGGGAGTCTTCACGCCGCCGACCACCACGGTCCCGGAAACTGGACCCTGATTAGCTTCTTGGAGGTTGAGCTGAAGACCCACCGACTGGCCATCGCCTTCGTCGAGACTGAAGGTCATCGCATCTCCCGACAGAGCCGCCAGCTGCCCCCTGTAGGTGCGTCCAGTCGAGGCGCTCCGAAAGGTCGCAGTGCCCGACGCCACATTGAATCCTCCACTGGGCAACGGATCTCCCGTTATCGTCACGGTGAGCGTTCCCCCCGGTGCCCCACGAACAGTCCCGGAGATCGCGATCGAGGTCGCTGCGCCCGTTTGCTGAGGAACCAGCGTGCCGCTGAAGGTCCCTGCGAAATGAGCCAGCTGCCCACTCTGGCTTGGTGCGGCGCTCGATGCACCGCTACCCCCACTCTTCGCCAGCAGGGATAGCGGAGTGCCGGCGGACCGGGCCCAACCCGCCTGCAGTGGGCCGACCGCAGCGAAGACTGTGAGCGCAAGCACAGCACCGCCAGCCACGCCCACCGTCGACCATTTCAACAGGCGCGTAACCGCAGAGAGACGCCAGACTCGATAGAGGGTCACCCCCACCACGACGGCTAGGCACAGCAGATCGAGAAGAAAGGCCCACCCCAGGCGAGTGTCGGTGCCAGTTCCGAGGGAGTGAAGAAAGGCGAACGGCCAGGCGAGGTAGGTGAACCAGTGGACCAGCCTCCACATTTGGAGACTCAAGTGGGAACGGAGCAGACTGGTTGTAACAACTGCAATCAAGAGGTCGACGCTCAGCGTTCCCAGCCCGAGCCAGACGGGACGGTAGGAGGATAGGAAGGGCAGTAAAACTGCGAGCCAGCCGACGGGAGCAAACGGGTCAAGCTCGGCCGTGATGATGTGGACCACCAACAGTGCCGCGCCTAGGAGCGCCAGGTTCCGATGGAGATCGCCCATGACGAAGCGGGGCCACCCCGACGGTGTCCAGCCGCTCTTGTGAAGAATCCCCATGGCAACGCTCGCCGTGAGTATCACCAGCAGAATCAGTCCGCTGCCGCGGGTGAGATACCAGAGCGCTGAAGGACCGGTTGCTGCTACGGCAAGGCTCACGGGGCCGCTCCCGCGACTGGTGCACGCATCCAACTCGTGATCTGGGACAGGTCGTCTCCGTCGCTGGGCCAACCGCCAAAGTGCAAGACTTGCGCGTCTCTGGAAACGAGACGCGCGGGTAGTCCAAACGGCGCCAGGAAGCCCACCGCTCCGTCGCCCGCCACGATCGCACTGGTGGCCGTCGCATTGGCTTCTGAACACAATTCGGCGGCCACACTCACTGTCCGCCAAGGTCCCTGCGCTGGAGCTCCCGTCTGCGGATCGATGATGTGATGTAGCTCAACTCCGGCCCGCCGCCACCTGCGCCTCGTCACCGAAGAGGTAGCTAGCGCCCGTGCCCGCAGGCGTACCGTCTGCCCGGGAGAGCGTGCACTCGCTTCGTGGTCGTCGGCTATGCGCACTACCCAACCCCCGGGAGGCTCCGGTCCGCTGGTGGCCAGATCGCCCCCGAGACTCACCAGCACCGATGCTCCGGTCTGAGCAGCCACGGAGGCCATCTGGTCGGCGCCCCAGGCCTTGGCCGTCGCCCCGAGGTCAAGCACCAGCCCCGGAGGTCGGCGTACGGTCTGGCCACTGATCGTGACCGACTTCCAGCTCAACCCACACGGCGCCTGTCGAACCAGACCAGGACCGTCCTTTGCCATACCGGAAAAGTCGCCCTCGTAACCGTTGGCGATGACTGCAGCGCCGACACAAGGATCGAGGAGCCCGGAGGACCGCTCGGCCCAGTGGAGCGCCAGCCTCAGCAGCTGCGCCAGCAGGGGTCCCACCATGACCTCGGCTGCCAGTGATCGGTTGAGCTGGTCTAACTCAGAGTCGCGTCTGAATCGGCTGGCAGTCATGTCTAGCGCTAGGATCTCCGCGTCCACGAGGGGAAGGACATCCGGGAGCACCCCCGAGGGATGGGCTACGACCTGGGCGGTGGAACCGAAGGCGGCCCGCTTGGCGGAGGCCATTTGGTCGGGGGCGGGCATTGGAAGCCACGGTGAGTCACTCGTCATGAGCCTCCCGAGGTAACGGCCGGAACGGAAGGAGCACTAGTTGATCCACCGGGTATTGGGGCCAAGGGCGCGGACGTTGACGGGGCAGAGCCACTGACGCGACTTACACTCGGGGCTGACCTGCCGGGCAGGGAGTGAGCCACTACGGCGGCGCTCGCTCCAACTGCGACTATCGCAGCAACTCCGCCCAACTTGGTCAGACGGCTAACCAAGGCTGTTCCGGCAGCCCGGCGTGCGACGGCGTCTCGGCCAGTGTTTGTCATGTTAGCCAGGGTCTAATATCAACCTGGGAGTCGGATGAGGACTCCCTTACAGGTGACTGTGGCTTGGTGGGCTAGAAGCCACGTCTTCGAACTCCAAGCCAGTTGAGCCACGTTCCTGTAGCGAGTCCCGGCTTCGCACAAAGTGGCGGCACAGGAAGTCGCCGTGTTCGGGCCAGAAGGGATGTCAGTCTTTCTCGCCAGTTACCGCCGGGGATCGCTAGTTCCAGCGGTATACCACCTAGCTGCCAGATCAGGCTAGATGCCAGATCAGGCGGACACCCGGGGTTGACCCCTACGTTGGCTCGTACCCAGCGGTCGTCCGCCCGCTTTCTAGCACCGTAGTCAACTGGTCCCCCAGGAGCCGCCAGCGCCGTCAGCCAGAATTGAACGTGGGAGTCTGGATGACATGACCCGCTGCCCACGCGGGGCCATGTGGATGTGCTCGACGCGGCAAGCCGTGCCCCGCAGCGGGTTCCACTTACCCTGTTCCTCACAGTGAGGATACCGATCGTGATCTACGACCATGTCAGCGTGCGCATCGCCAAGAGATCTGAGCCAGCACCTGGGAACCGAGGCCGCGTCCTAGCTGGCGAGCGCCGGGCAGCGCCTATTCACTCCGCCGACGACTCCGCTCACCTACCGCGCCCCGAAATTGACACCACCCCCGCCCCGGTCACCCGTGCCAGTGATAAGACGGACCACCGCGCCCCATACGGCCACAGGGCGAGCTGGTGGCTAAACAGGGCGGCCGGGGAGGTAGCGATCGCGTCTACGTCGGTGCCGGGCGGCGGGGCACCGGCGGCGCAATGCGTGGAGTCACCTTGGTCCGCTGCAAGGCGGGTGCGCCAGATCCAGCGATCATGGTCGCAGTCAGAAGTGCGAGCGCTCCGACAGTCCAAAGCCTCGCACGGCAATCCACCCAAAGATCCTAGCCCCGAAGCGGAGCACTCGAGGTCGCCCTCAGAGACCTCTGAGCCTAACGAACCGCCGGAGGCTGGCCCGGAAGGCTCCGGGAGCCGCACTGGTCCAGCGTCCAACCTCGCGGCTCAAGCGCCAGGGCCCGTTACAGTGCCACAGACGGGCGCCTCGCCGAAAGCTTCGCGGTCTGCCGTTATCATCTGCCCGGGGAGCCCAGGAGGATCTGCCAGGTGCGAATCGCAGGTGACACGGTCGGTCGGCGCGGCGGGCTCGCAGTGTCGGTGGCCGCGGTAGCCGCCGCCCTGCTGGCCGTTCACGGCTATAGCAATCCCGGGTCCCTGGTTGTCGGCGGATCGGGCGGGATCTCGACGGGGCACGGCAGTCCGAGTGCGAATACTTCAGGGGGGACCCCCAAGGCGAGTCCGAGCGCTGCGGCCTCGCCATCGGCGACTCCGAGAGCGTCCGGGACTCCCGGGCCGCTGCTGTCATCGACGCCGTACGCCTCGTACACCTACCAGCTCTACCCTGGGAGTCCCAGCCCTAGCACTCGCCAGGCGTTGGCAGGATTCACCTACACTACCCGGCTTTCCGGGAGCTCCGTGGAGTTCACCCTATATGCCTCCGGGAGTACTCAGTCAGTGCGCAGCAATACCTATCCCGCGACGGACCGCGTCTACTTTATCGAGGCCAACCTGGGCGACGACTCGGGCGATACCGAGTACAGCTTCGGCGACGACGGCGTGGTGGTGACCGATGCCTCCGGCCATGTGGTGCAGTGAACATGGCGCGAAGAAACCGAGCGCACAGACTCGCCGCCCGAGGCGGGACCGCCGTAGTCACTGCTCGCCCAGAGATGGATGCCCGTGCCGCTGGTGCTAACCCCGTTGAAACGGTCCGTGCTTGGGCACCAACCGCTGCGCGCGTCTCCCTCGGGCTGGTCCTGCTCTGGTTCGGAATGCACGAGTTGTTCCAACCTAGTCAGTGGACCGGCTATGTACCAATCATCTCCCAGACGTCGCACCTCGCACTGGCCATGGTGCTGCTGCACGGCTGGCTTCTCTCCGTCTTGGGGGTAGCGCTGGTGCTCGGTGTCGCCGCTCGACTGGCGGCTGGGGTCAGCGCCCTGCTGCTCCTCGAGATAGTCCTATCACTCTCCTTCACCGGAGGCGTCTCCGACATCGTAGCCCGGGACCTGGGTGTGTTCGGATTGGCAGTAGCAGTTTTCGCCAGCGACCGCGAGATGTGGGTTCTGCGAGGTTAGCCGCGTCCGAGCCAGGCCAGTTCGTGGGGCGCATAGGGCTCAACCGCGACACGGAAAGTAGGCGGGCGCGCCCGCTGGCTTCTTCCATCCCTCTGGCGAGGGACCGCGAAGGTCGGCTGGGCCTCGCCGATGCGATCCAGCCATTGGGCGTCGACGACCAGGGTAATCCTGCTCTGGCCGTATCGAGCTCTCCAGCTAGCCACGTAGCGACGGACCCAAGCGGTCGTGTAGAGCCGCGAAGTTCGCTGGGCGCCGTCGACCATTTGCTGGCCCCAGGTGTCGACCAGCGGCCATGACCACCAGGACGGCCACTGGCCGGGCGGCGCGGCTTGCGGAGCGTATCCAAGCAGCTTCAGCGCCCTGCGGTACGCCGAGAGCCCACTCCAAGGTCCCTGGGCGAAGGTGAAGATGTATGGGCATGGCCTCTGGCCAGTTCGCCCAACGACGGGCTTACCCTCAGCCGTTATCGTGTGCGGGATGTCAGAATGGCCTTCATCTGAGCGTCCAGCGCACGGAGGTCCCCTGCTCGGCTTCGCGGAGGAAGTCTTCGACGGGATTCCCCCAGAAGTCCGGCGCTGGCTCGAAGTCGTCAAGGTTGACCTTGACGTGCGCCGCGAGCCGCCATCTTGGACTCGCTGGATGCTGGCCTTGGTCGTCGCAGACGTGGGTTCGCTGATCTCGAATGCGATCCTCGTCGCTATCGGGACGACGATCTTCCCCTCCACGCTAGGATTCGTGCACTTCCAGCCGACCGACTACGGGAAGCTGACGCTCATCGGCGTGACCATCGCCTGCGTCGGTTGGCCAGTCGTCGCCCGTATCTCGTCTCAGCCACGCTGGTTGTTCCTCCGACTGGCCGTCCTTGTGACGCTCGTTCTTTGGTTGCCGGATCTGTGGATTCTGGTCCGCGGTGAACCGATCCGCGGAGTAGGCGTTCTGATGGTGATGCACCTCTCGATCGCCTTCATCACTTACAACACGCTCGTGCACCTGGCCCCGCTCGGCCTCTCAAACAACCTGGCACGATTCGCATCAGGCAGGGGGCAGGCTGCTCCCGCATGCGCCGGGAAAACCGAAGCGTCCAGCGGCCCAGAATCAGGATCAAACAGCCTCAAGCCGAGGTAGCTCAGTTGGTAGAGCACGGGTCTGAGAAACCCCTGCGCTTTGGCGAATCTGAGTTCGCTTCAGACCATAGCTCGCCCGCGGGAACAATGTGGAACCTATCTCGCAATGGAGGGGCGGCGTTAGGAGGCCGTGTTCATTCGCCCTGCAAGTCTCTTCGTGTGAACGCGACCACCCCGAGAAGAGCAGCCAGGATGCCGACGGAGACCATGACTCCATTTGCTTCCCAGTTGGGACGCACCGCGGGAGCGGACGCCATATCGTGAAACACTGAAGTGTCGAGTACCCAGTGGCTAGTGACACGTATACCGCCGATGAGTACGACGAAGAGAGACCACCCCAGCAAGCTGTAGACAAGGATCGAAGCGCCGCGGGGCCATATCCCGAGCGCCAGTACTCCGATGCCCAGGATCGTGATCGCCGGTGGGACGATATTCAGGCCAGCTGCCAGCAATGTCATGAGACTCACGTCAGAATGCTGACTTGCCGCGCCCAACCAGGCGAAAATGCCCGCCGTCAGGCCGTCCACCAATATGACGAGGACCGCCACACGGATCCGTCCCCAGAGCCACGATGAACGAGAGAACGGGCGGACCAAGAGGTTATCAAGTCGACCTCCGGACTCCTCTGAACGCGCCGCGGTTATCTGGTTAGCGGCGACGAACGCGATCAATGCGGCCAGAAAGAGGAAGCAGATACCGAGTACCGTATCGACGCCCGCCCCGGGTGCCCCGAGCTTGGAACGCAGACCTTCAACTGTGGACTGCGAGATCGTTGCCCCTGTGGCTTTAGCAATGAACCCGTAGAGGAAGCTCGAGAGCGCGATCGCCACCCACCACCCAAGAACGGTGGGTCGCATCATGCGGATCGCAAGTCCGATAGGGCCGGATAGCAATCGAAGGTGCGGTTGGGTGGCTGACCGATCCGGCACTATGCTCGCCCCGATGTCGCGCGTACCTGCGAGGTGGACTGCACCGGCTGCCATTAGCGCGGTGAACGCGAAGATCGGCAAGAAAGCGAGCGGCTGTGGCGCAGTCAGAGGCTTGAGCTCCTCTACCCAACCAAGCGGTGAAGCCCAAATCAGCCAGTGCAGGCCCACGCCCGCGTCAGCGATCATCCGGACGGCATAGCTCACTCCGAGGAACGCCGCGGCATAGGAGACGGCCTGGCGACGCGTCGCCCCGAGCTGGCTGGTGGATAGCGCCGACAGCCAGGAAAATCACCGCAGTGGCCACCATGGCTCCGGAGAAATAGAGTGCCGGACCGGCCGCGAGTTGCACTTTCGCGTCCAGACCAGTCACGACGGTGATGAGGCCGGTTAATACCCAAAGAGTGAATACCCCAGCGGCGAGGCCGCTGAGCGCTTGGGCGGTAGCACGCCGCCGGGTCGTCTGACCGGCGAGTAGGAGGTCCCAGCGACCGTTCTCCTCCTCGCCACGCAGGAGCCTGGTGCTGGTCAAAAGGCCCCACACTGCGCCGAGGATCATGAGCGCCATGGAAATCTTGAAGGCGGTGAACCCGGCGACCGTCTGGAGTTGCGGGGCGGCCCCAAAGAGGGCGCTCGTCGCGTGGTTGGAGCCGTAGGCGGCTGCCAAGGCATCTCTTTGGACCAGAGTATGGTAGATGCCGGAATAGCTGATAGCCGAAGAGGCGATGGCGATGCCGAAGATGTAGCCCCAGATGACTCCGGAACGGACGGCTCCACGTGCTGTCAGACGAGCTACGACGGTACCGGGCCATCGACCCACCTGGGCGCGGTCCTCTACCACAATTTCAGCTTGCATCGCTAATCATGTCAGGCTTCTTGCCGTCCGCTCCGTCTTGCGCCAGAAACGGCTCCTCTAACGACGGTTCGCGGCTCAGCAACTCGGTGACGCCGGCCGCGACCAGGGCCTTCAGCAGCGGTTCTACCGACCCGCGTACC
>DATLRN010000042.1:0-52071 GCA_035534695.1 Candidatus Dormiibacterota bacterium | reverse complement strand
ATGGAGGAGTTTCACCAGCTGCATATGTACCACTTGTCCGTCACGGCCACACGTCACTTGGACGGCGAGGCACGTAAACTCGCGCTTGTGCCACCGATTCTGCCTCCCGGGCCCGTGGACCAGGCCCAGCGCGTCGTCCTCCGTAAGGTCAACCGTCGAGTTCCCGGTTTCATCAGCAATCTGGTGCGCTCCCGACTGATCGGCCATCAGGTCGAGGCGGGTCAGCGGATCCTCGCCTTCCAGGTGGCATTCACCGTTCCGGCGGGCCTAGTCGAGGTCACCGATGGCACGACTATTGAGTTCATTGAGTGAGCTCTCACTGACCGAACCCTGGCTGGTGGCGGACGGGCTGAGCCGCCGCTACCGCAACGGCCGTGGCGTAGGCCCGGTCAGTCTCCAGGTCAGGCCGGGCGAGGTTCAGGCCCTGGTTGGGCCTAACGGCAGCGGCAAGACGACTCTTCTCCGCTGCCTCGCCACCAGGACCCGTCCCGGCACCGGAACAGTCGCTTGGTTCGGCCAACACAACCGCGAGCAGGCCCGTTCCCGGCTGGGCGTGGTCTTTGACGCCACCGCCCACGCCGACGAGCTAAGCGCTCGGCAGAACCTGGCCTTCTTCGGTACCGCTCGAAAGGCGGCGCGCGACCTCTGGGAGCCGGCTTTGGAGGCAGCCGCGGTGGCCGAGCTCGGGAGCGAACCCGTATCGCGCCTCTCCTATGGGATGCGGCGCCGGGTGCTGCTGGCGGAGGCACTCGTGGGTGACCCAGCGCTCCTCCTCTTGGACGAGCCCACTCTGGGGCTGGACGTGAGCGGCTGCCAGTGGCTGGCGGAGGCCTTGCACGCTCGCGCCCAGCTAGGCCTCGCCACCTGCATCTCGACCAACGACACCGACTTCGTGGAGCAGGTAGCGACCCGAGTCTGCTTCCTGGTTGACGGGGAAGCGGTCCGGGACGCGCCACTGGCTGCTCTGCTGGCTGAGCTCGGTGGAACCAGAGAGATCCAGCTCAGCTACAGGGGGTCATCTCCCATCAACTCGGTGAGAGCGGTAACCGGGGTAGAGCGGGCGGCCGAAGTGGAAGGCGGCCTCTTGATCCTCGGCCGGCAGCGAGACGGCCTGATACCTGCCATCCTGGCCACCCTGGGAGATCTTGACCTGCACCTGGTGGACCTGAAGGTGCGGGATCCCGGGCTGGCGGACTGCTTCCTCCAACTGACCGGGCGGGCGCTCCATGACTGAGCGCAGCGAGGTAGCGCTCCAGCGGGCGCAGCCCCAGTTCGCCAGACGGACAGGGCCCCGACCAACTCAACTCTGGCAGTTGGAGCTGCGGGGAACTTTGGCCCGCCGCCGGGCCCTGATCATCAAACTGGCATTCCCATTGGTACTGGTGATCCCGCTGGTCACGACCGGCGCCCCGCCCTTCTTTGCCGCGATGCTGCTGACCGTTCTCATCTCCATGGTGGGAACGATCGGAACCGGGGTGACCATCACCCGAGCGCGGGGCTCGGGCTGGCTGGACCGCCTCGCGGTCCTTCCCCTACCGGCCTGGCGGGTGAGCTTGGAGTTGTTCTTCGCCGGTTGGTTGGTGGACGCTCTCCAAGCGACGTTGGTGCTGGTGGTGATCGCGATCGCCGAGCGTCCCGACGCGGCTACCCTGGCGACGACGTTGCTCCTGGCCCTCGCCGCACTGGCGTTTTCCGGCTCTATCGGGCTCGGCATTGCAGCTCTCACCGACCACCCCGGCGAAGCCATGCTCTACCTGGCCGTGGTCCTGGCACCGCTGCTCTTCCTCTCCGGACTCTTCACCGGGGTGCCCGCCGGAGGTCTTCGGTACTGGATTGCCCAGATCCTGCCGTTCAGCTACCTGGACGAGGGCTTCCAGGTGCTGCTGGGTGGCAACCCGCCGTATGGCGATCCCATGGCCTTCCTGATCGCAGCCATCATCTTCCTGGCCATCTCAGTGGCGGCTGCAGCATCCCTGGGCAGGGCGGTCCTGGCCCGGACCGGATAGCGTCAATCCAATAGGCCGGCCGGACAGGGCTCTGCGTCAGTCAGTGGACGTGGGGGGCTGGAAACGACCGGTTAGGTGCTCTCTTTTGGACATGAGAACACCAGCTAATGCGAGCAGGATGCCGGCCCCCAGCAGCAGCTCGGCGAGCCCCTCTGGCAGTTGTGCCCCGGTCGTCGGAGCGGTGGTACTGGCCGCCAGTACCCCGCCATTGGGACTGGTCGGACCGGTACCGGCCCCCAGCGTCCCACTGCCACCGGTCCCAGTGAATGTGGACTGGAGGATGATCTTGGCCCGGCCGCACTGATACGGATTGCCGGCAGCAACGGGGAACCACCAGTGGATGACGACGTTGTTGCTGAAGGAGGCATTGTCTACATCGGAGGCCACCGTCTGAAAACGTGAAGAACTAGCGCAGTACGAGGCGTTGGGATAGGAAGCTGGCGACGTCTCAGTCCGATTCGTGTAGCAAGTGATGGTGCCGAGCACGAACTGTTGGTTGGTGGTCGTATCGGTCACGGTGGCTTGAAGTCCGTCGGGCTCCCCGTCCAGCAGCGCCTCGGTCCCAATCCCGCTGCCGGTCGTCCGGCCCCCCGAGTTGGAAGTGGTATAGAGGGCCACCGCCACGTCCACCTGACCCTTGTATCCGGCACCGTTCGTGTCGCTGACTGTCAGAGAGCAGCTCCCGGAGGCCCCGGGCACCACCGATGCCGGAGTATCGCAACTCTGCAGCAACGCAGCAGAGGCAGGGGTCAGCCCTGCGAGAGCGACGACCATCGCTGATGCCCCGACGAGGCTCCCTGCCACGACCAGCCACGACCAGCGGTGGCTCACGTCAAGAACTCGGAGTCGGGGTGGGGCTGGCACTCGTAGCGGGGGTTGGCGTCGGCGAGGGAGTCGGAGTGGCCGTGGGTGTGGGAGTCGGAGTCCCAGTGGGAGCCAAGGTCGGCGTCGGAGTCGATGATGCGGCTGGAGTCGGAGTCGACGATGCGGCTGGAGTCGGAGTCATGATGGGGATGGACGCCCCATGTTGAGCTGGACTGCTCCCAGGCGGGGTTTGAGAAGGTGTAGTGGCCGCAATTTTCTGGCCGGCAGTGAGCGTGCCGATGAAGGACCCCGCCACACCTGTCCCGATGAAAGCAATGCTCGCAAGGCCAAAAGCCGTAAGGACGGCAAAGGTCCGGAGTTTCATCTTCTCCCTCGTCTCGATAGGGCCAGGGTTCGAGGCCCCTGTAGATGATAAGCCCCGTCGATAGCTTTCGCGGCATCTATCGCAACATCGAGGCCGGGATGCGTAGCCCAGTCGCATCGGCATCTCACAGCCGAGACTCCGGCCCATCCTCGGTCGTCTCAGTGGTCGATCCCAGCCCCTGGCGCGCTTTGGCTGCCGAGGACACGGGTTCATATGACGGCCAGACATCCGCGGTCCGCGTCAGACCGGGACTCCCAGGGAGTGATCCTTCGACTTCGTTGTCGCGGTCTCGCCCCATTACGGCGCCCACCACGACCAGAAGCAGAATCGTCCCGGCGACGATCAAGTCGACCGCGTGATTGGTGTATACGCCGGGATAGCCGAGGAGCGGTAGGGTGAACTGAACGACGTAGACGTCCTTCGCTCCCAGCCTCACGGTCCACGGATCCGCTGACGTGTTCGCATCACCCTGCGTCTTGATAATTGCCTCGCCTGCCTTGTTGAACTCGAGACGAATGATGCGATGCACCATTTGAATGCCAGGGTGGTAGGGGTTCCTGAAGATGATCACGTCGCGCAGAGCAAGTTGACTAACGGGCTCTCGCTGTGCAACGGCCACCCCACCGACTGGAAAGCCTGGAGACATACTCCCCGACAGGATCGGCGCCACGTCCCAGTCGCCGCCTAGCACCGAAAACGCCGCAAACCCCGCCGCACCAATCGCCGCCACCACGACCAGTGTCCAAACGCCAGTCCGTACGCGGCGTAGAACAGCGGCACGGCGCGACCGTGCAAGTCTCCGTCGTCTGGGGATCGGGTCCTCGCCCTCGGGCAGAGTGGTCATGATCGAGATAGGGGCCTCTCGTAACGCGGTTGATCGAGTGTCAGGCAGGTTCAACCCTGCCGTCCTTAAATGAGCAGTGACAAAACCGTTGCCTGCACCCTAGGACGCCCATGGTTCGAGTTGGCACCTTCCCACAATCACGGGCAGTCAAACTCTTCTGCCAGTGGTGACGAGACGCGCAGGAGGCATCAGCACCAAGGATGAATGTAGTAGCGGCGGCGCGGCCATGAGGGCCGCACCGCCGCTTATGCGGCGTTGCTAGCTAGCCGGTGTACGCGTATGTCAGGCTCACGGTGAGACTCCCGCCTTCGGCGGGCTGGGTCAGGGCCGGGAGCGTCGACGTGCCACACGCGTCCGTGATCGCTCCCGCGTAGAAGTCTACGGTGTAGGAGTCAGTCTGACCAGGCTGGACGACGTACTCGTCACCGGTTCCGGAGACGTTATTGGGGGAACTCGCCTCGATCCCGGAGAGAAGTCCGTTGTAGTCGGTGCCGACAAAGTGGCCGGTTCCGTCACCGCCGTAACTGTAGTCGCACATTCCAACCTCGCTCTGGAATGTGCTGTTGTTGTTGGTGTCGCTCACACTCATGGTGTCGTAGTAGGCAGGGACAGTACCGTTATTTGTGATCGTGACGAGACTCGGAGTTGTGTCAAAGGTCGACCCGTCCGCACCAACGGAATTTAGCGTTAGGGAGGTGCAGCCGTCGGATACCAAGGTGCAGCCCGGAGCATCGGGTGATGACAACACCACGGATAAGGTGCCTGCATTGATCGTCTGAGTGCTCGTGGTTTGGGTGTTGAAGGTCGCCGCTGCGCCAGCCCCGATGAGGGCTAGGGCTGCCACTCCGATCGCCCCAAAGATCGCCATATTCCGAATTTTCATTAGGATCCTTCGTTTGTGATGCCTCGAAGTGAGGCCGATTACTTATGAGGAGCCCGGTCGTGCCCGCACCCTCGAGGTCCGGCCGTCATTGAGAACCCAGTCTGCGTGGGTCCTCAATGACGAGTTCGCCACGCGGGGAGAGCACGACTGCGGACCCGATCGCTGTCCGCGCCAGTCACTTGGCGTTCAGTCCAAAGGCACTTCCTCCCAGGGCGCGGCGGCGGATATCGCCGCTAGGGTTACTCCATTCACGCTTTGGTCCTGCGCGGCTACCTGTTCTGTTCCACTCAAGACACCGTCCCTCACGACAGCCACAGTTCGACGCTCGGACTTCCCCACGCGCTAGGAACTGTATCACGAGCTGACGATTCGGTAAACGGACTGTTCCACCAAATGACAGGATTGTTACAGACCTGACAACCCACGGGCCTCTGGATGAGCCGCCGGAGCAAGCGATCTTGTGACGGTTCGGACTGGACTCGTCAGTGGCAGGAAGCCTGAGTGCCCACCAGGAAGATCGCGATCACCGCGATCAGATTGAAGGAGGCGTGGAGACCATGCCCGGCACGAGAGATCGGAGCCGCTCATGGAGATGGGCCAGGGCCTGCCGCAGCCGCCACTCAGGAGAGGGGGACTGCCAGGAGGTCCGGGCCGCGGCGGCCGCGGCGACAGGAGCCCACCCAACTTCCCATCCCGGCCGTCGCTGGAGCCGGGTCTACGGCTAGCGGTCTAGTTCGGGCCCGGCTCTTGCCGAGAAGCCCTGGCCAGGGTGATGGTGCCCGCCACCAGGAGGGCCAGCCCCAGGGCGAAGAGGGCATAGGGGACGGAGAACGCCGAACCCGTGACCGGGGTCGGGACCACTGAACCGGTCGAGGTGGAGGCCCCCAGGACCCCGCCCGATCCCGCGGGCAGGAAGAGCGCCAGAGCAGTGAGGTCGTGCACGCTGGCGTAGGCCGCCGGCCCCCCGCTGGCACAAAGAGACAGGGTGATCGAGCCACCGGCGACTACCACCGGGCTGGCGAGCGTCTTCTGGCTGCACGGGTCCAGGGTCGAGTCGGCGGTGCTAAGGAGGGTGTCGGCGCTGGGGGCGACGGTGGGATCGCCCGCCTTGTTGCCCAGCAACTCAAGGGTCACGGTCGATCCGTCACAGGCGCTGGGGAAGCCCGAGAGGACCACCCCAGAAACAGCGACGCTCGAGTCACTCCCTGAAGGCGCCACGGCCGTCTGGTAGTGGACCGATACCGGGGAGCTCGTGGGATCGCAGCTGGAACTCGCGGACACGGTGGTCGCGCCCAGGGCGGAGATGATCACCGCCGCCGCGATCAGCCCTATGCCGGAGATGAGTGCGCCGAGCGCGAAGAGGCCCAGCCGCCGGCCCGGGCCGTTCGAACCGGGGCTAGGCTCCATGTCCACGCTCCTGGGCCGCGAGCAGCACTGCCGCCTGGCGCTCCGAGGCGACTCGCCGCTGGGCCTTGCCAGTCAGTTCAGATCCGGGCCGGGCCGCCCCGTTGCCGGCTGGCCCAGGGGCGAGTTCTAGTCCCATGGAGGGTTCCGCCCGGTAGCGGTAGAGGGTGCCGGTGTCGACGACGGTGTAGACATGGCCACCATCACCCCAGTGGAGGATCGGGCACTCCAGGCGACGCGAGACCCGGAGCAGACCGTCGAAGGAGTCCATCCGGACCACCACCACCCCGGCGGGGGTCTCGATGACGTCCGTGTGGACCAGCGTGGAGCCGTAGCGGGCGGCGATGCGCGCTCCTTCGTCTTGGGAGTTGGCCTCACGAAGCAGGGGCCAACCGGCGAGCCCCAAGAGGAGCAGCGACACCACCAGGACCCCGAGCGCGCCCTCACGCGCGTTGGCGACGGTCAGGCCGGGGAGGAGAGTGGCGGCGGTGCCGAGGGGTCGAGTCACCGAGCCGCTCGCGCTGGGGGCGAAGTTCACCTTGCCTGGGGCGGCCGCCGTCGTGCTCGAGCCGCCTGGGATCAAGTTCGCCCCGCTGAGAGTGAAGGCGACCGGGGAGTCGAACGAGGCGGATAGCGCGGCCGAGCCAAGCTGGCCCTGGACATTCACCAAGGCGCCGATGGTGACCGGGTAGGAGCCGATGTTGCCGGGGGCGCCCGCCGCCAGATCGAAGGCGCTGGCGACGCTCTGCAAGCTCGCCAGTTCGAGGACACCAGTCACCTGGAACCGCTCACCCTTGAAGGTGGTCGCCTTGGCCTGGAGAGGGATGGTGCGGGTGATGCCCTGGCCGTTGCTGACCGTGACCACCAGCCGCTCGGTCCCCCGCAGAGACGCCGGCACGACGCTGTGGAAGCGGTAGACGTAGGCCACGTTGACCGCGCTCAGAGTCGAGCCGTAGATCGGCTGCCCGGTGGTCAGGCCCCGGCTTCCATAGATGGACGTGGGACTGCTCGGGGCGCTGTACGAGAGCTGGCCGACTTGGCTGTAGGGAATCGTGGAGGGGGTGAGGGTCGGCCGAGTCCAGGCGGTCCCGGCCACGATCGCCGAGCAGATCGCCAGGACGGCGCAGACGATGACCCCCGCCAGTCGCGCGCTACTCCGGCCCTCTCGCGAGGTCGGGTGGCTATTCCCATGATCAGCGGGCATTTCGTCGCCTCCTCAGCCGCCGGCTGGAGCCGGAGCGCGGCCAGAACAAAAAGAGCCACATGACGCCGAGCACCACCGCCGCGACCACGGGCGCGCGCAGCGTCAGCAGCAAGTTCCCCCACCCCGGCAGATGAATCCACTCGGCCCCGACGATCTGGGCGGCGGTCGGGTGGTAGCTGTCGGTGAAGTCGTTGTTGTCGCCCTTGAAGAAGTAATGGCCGCCCTCGATGGCGACGATCCGGTGCATCACGGTGACCCCGAGCTGGGCATTGTGGTAACCGGCGACCTCGCCAACGTGGTAGCTGGAGTCCTTACGGAGCAGGACCAGGTCGCCGGCATGGAAGTGGGGCAGCATGCTCACGCCGGTCGTGACCACGTAAGTGGTGGAGCCGCCAACCTTGGCCGGGGCCAAAGCCGCCCACGCCGCAAGGCAAAGGGCGGCCGTTACCAGGGTCGCCCCGACGCGCCGACCGCTGAACTGCCAGCGCCCGCCGCCCGAGAGCGCGTAGGGGCCGATCTCCGCAATGCTCAAGTTGCCTCCAAAGTCCGTTCAGAGTCGAGGGGTCCGGATGCCGGTTCAACGTCGCTTGATCGAGAGGAACCGGCGAGTGCCGGGCCCCCAGGTGCGCTGCACCTGGGGGTTGTCGTCCCGGCGGCTCGCTCAGTTCGTTTCAAGTCGTGGTGGCTACTGGTTGGCCTCGACGTCGACCCGATCCACCTGGCTCACCGGCGTCTGCGGCAGCCGGCACAGCACTGTGCCGGAGTTGGCCGAGCCGGGGTTGGCGGTCCAGCCGGTCAGGGTGCAACCTTCCCAGTTGTTAGCCGCGTCGAAGGCACTGACCAGACCCTCTGTCTGGAGGACGGTCCCGCCAGAGCCCAGCAGGGTGACGACCACGTCGGTCGGAGCCCCATTCGCCGGAGCCGACATCGCCTTCGAGGTCAAGGTGAACTGCACCTCGCCCACGTAGCAGGTGTACGTGCCGGACCAGGTCTGGCAGAGCTGCCCGCCACTGTAGTCCGGGTTGTACGTGATGTCGGTCGCAGCGTAGCCGCTGACAGAAGCGCTGCCCTCACCGGCGCTGCTCTGGGCGATGGTGTTCGACGCCATGTAGGCGAAGCCGGCGGTGGCGAGGACTACTGCGCCTCCGCCCACCAGTAGAAGCCGTAGAAACGGAACGCGCATTGGTCGACCTCCTAATCCCGCTCAGCCGGTGGGGTACGTTGGACCTTCACTGGTGAGCGTTCCCGTCTTTAGCCGGGCCGACTAGGCGCCCCGGCACTGCCTCACCATTGATGACAGGCTCCAAGCGGGGCGACATCTGCAAAATTGAGGAATTCGGGGAAACTGGTGCGAACCGGTCCATCGGGATCCGCACCCGCGCGGTGAGGCCCCGGGCGCCGGGAGCGCCAACCGGGTGGGTGGGGCCGAGCCTGATCGCGCCACCCTCCGCCTCCACCAGCTCGCGGCACTGGAAGAGGCCCAGACCACTTCCGCTGACACTGCCGGAGCCGCCCCGCCACCCGGGCTCGAAGGCATGCTCGAGGTCCCCATCCAGAATGCCCGGGCCGTCATCGGTGACGACCAGTTCGGCCACCTCGCCTCCAGTCGGTTCGGCGAGGCGTCGGGCGGAAAGGGTGACCTGGGCCAAGGGAGCGTACCGGGCGGCGTTGACCAGGAGGTTGTTGACCAGGCGCAGCACGCGGTGGGGATGGCCCGAGAGCACGAGCCCGGGCTCGGCGCGCAGCCGGGGCGGGCGGGCGCCGGCGGCGTGCAGGGCGACGGCCTCGGCCAGCAACTCGGCGAGGTCGTACTCGACGGGGTGGTCGCGGTCTTCGGTGAGGATGGTCGTGAGCCGCTCGATCTGACCGCGAATGGACTGGAGCAGCTGCCGCGACCGCTCCTCGGGAAGGCTGGCCGCCTGAGTCGCCAGTACCAGCAGGGTGCCGTCCACCGCGGTCAGCAGGCTGGTGACGTCGTGACTCTGGCCGCGGTAGACGCGGCGCACTCGGTCGAGCTCGCTCTCGGCGGCGACCCAGCGCCGCCGGCCGCGGACGTCATGCAGGACGATCGCCCCGAAGGCGGAGCGCAGGTCGACGCCGGCGATCAGCAGCAGCTCCACCCCGCCCACCAATAGGAAGAACGCGGGCAGAGCCGCAGCCCCGCCGCTGGCGGGAAGGATCGGCGTGGCGGCCAGCCGGGCGGCGGCGACCGCCAAGAGGAAGCCGGCCGCCCCCACGAAGAGCGGCTGCTGGCGCTTGACTCCCCTCTCCACCATCAGGAGCGCGGCCAGGGCGCAGGCGGCCGCCTCCCCAGAGCCGGCGACGAGCGCGGCGGTGGCCCCGCCTGCGCCGCCCCCCGGCCAGGGCGACAACCCCAGCGGCACGGCGAGCAGCAGGGGGCCGAGTACCGCCGAGCAGACCAGCAATCCGGAACGGAGATCGGCGCAGACCTCGGGAAGGCGGAAGGCGGCGACCGCAGTGACGAAGATCGCCGCCACCGCGGTCAGCTGAAGCGCCGCAATGAAGCCGGTGGCGGCCCAGCCGAGGTGGCTGACTGGTACCAGCAGCAGTCCGGCTACCAGCCCGGAAGCGGCCAGGGCGACGCTGGAGGCGTCCCCCACCAGTCGCCAACGGCAGAGCAGCGCCAGGCCGGCGGCGACGAAGGCCACCAGAGCAGCATCGGAGGCGCCCAGCGCGACCGCCCCTGCCGACAAGGAAGGCGCCAGGGTGAGCGCCCCAGCACCGGCCAGGGGCAGGAGCAGGGCCAGGGCCACGCCCCATATGGCGAGCCGGCTGCTGGCCGGGTTGGAGAGCCGTTCGACGATGCCGCGGCGATCGTCCCCGCGATAGCCGGCTCCGCCTCGGCCCAGCAACTGGCGGGCACTGCCAACGCCCATCCGATGAATCAGTTGAACCGGGGCGGCGGACCGTCCGGCGTGAACATCAGCCGGGCCATGGCCACGGCCGCCAACTGGCTGGAGACCCCGAGCTTGCCCAGGATCCCCTGGATGTGCGTCCGTACCGTCCCCACCGACACGAAGAAGGTCTCGGCGATGTCACCTGCGCTCTCTCCCTCGGAGAGCGCCGAGAGCACCTGGCGCTCTCGGGCGGTGAGCTGGGCCAGCCGGTGGCGGGCGTCCTGCTCGACGATCAGCCGCTCCTTGCCCCGCTCGATCAATTCCCGGTAATCCGCCTCTGGGATGAGCGGCTGGTTGCGCAGGGTCGCCTCGGCGGCGTCGAGCAGACGCTCAAACGGCTGCGCCTTGCTCACCCAGCCGCTCGCGCCCAGCGCCAACGCGGCGGCGACGTGGCCCTCGTCGTTGCAGCCGGTGACCACCAGCACCTTGGCGCCGGTCGCCCGGAGGCCGGCGACGAAGTCGAGCCCGTCGGCGTCGTCCAGGAAGAGGTCGAGCAGCACCAGCTGGGGCCGCAGCTCTGCGGCCTGCTGCAGAATCGAGCGCCCCGCATCAAAGCGGGCCACGGCACAGCGGTAGCCCCGGGCGCTCAGGGCGAGTTCAATGGCCTGCGCGAGCATCTCGTGGTTCTCCACGATGAGGACGGAGGCAGGCTCGATGCCGCGATGGGTGGCCGCCACCAGATGGGGCCAGGTCGCGACGTCTGTTCCATTCAAGGGGCAGGTACTCCTACCGCCCCTCCCAGAGCTGCGTGAGATCAGCAGTCTATCCCGGGCTGAAGTGTTGTGAAGGGCCTGTTCCGGTGAATGACGACTTCGTTACAGGCGCCTTTGAGTTCGGCTACCCCAACTTCGTTACAAGCGTCTTAGCAAGTGACTCAGTGGCAGGAAGCCTGAGTGCCCACCAGGAAGATCGCGATCACCGCGATCAGGTTGAAGGAGGCGTGGAGCACCATGCCTGGGATCAGGGAGCGGGTGCGCTCGTAGACCAGGGCCAAGGCGCAACCGGCGATGAAGAGCGACGGTCCCAGGAGCAGGATCGAGCCGCCCACCGAGAAGGTGTGCGCCAAGGCGAATACCAGTGAGCTGACCAGGACCGACACCGTGATGCCCCATTTCCGCCGCAAGCCCCCATAGATGAAGCCACGAAAGACCAGCTCCTCGACGATGGGAGCTATCACCGCGATCCCGATCACGGCCAGGTAGGGCTCCTTCCCAAACGCCTGGGAGATGTCACAGCCCTGGGGGTTCTTGATCCCGCCCAAAAGAGGCGAGAGGATCGCCGAGATGATCCCGGTGAGCACCTGCAGGGCGAACGCCAAAGGTGGCATGAGAACCACCACCCAGATGGGTGCGCGCCTGATCCCGAGCTTGATCCAGGCCCGACCCCCAGGGCGACTGGCGAAGAGCAGGACGATGACCAGCAGCACCCCGTAGAAGGTGAGCGTGACGGTGAAGCTGTAGTAGGGCACGATTGCCGTCCAACCCGGACCGCTGAGCTTGCGGACCACCCCCAGCTGGTGGAGGGTGAGCACCACCAAGGCCGGGACCAGGTAGGCGGCCGCCACACCCGGGATGGCGATGACGGTGGCCAGGACGATTTGGGGGATACCCCAGGAGACCTCTAGCGACGGGGGTCCCGAAGCGACTGCCGGAGGTGCCTCGATCAGAACTGCCTGCCTCGACCGGGGCCCTGATCGGACTCGGAGCCACTCGGGGGCCCGGGGGACCTGTCCCAGGCGGTTCCCGCCGCAGACGGCGGCGGGGGCGCACTGCCCACCCAAGGGATGGGGGAACGGTCATCGAGAGGTTGCTGGACAGGCCCTCTCTGATCCTCCGGGACGGGATGCCGGGCGACCGGTCGGACGGGATCGGCGGGGCTGGTACGGATCCAGAGATAGGCCAACCCGGCCAGCAGCAGAACGTAGATCACGGCAAAGGTCCAGGAGCTCTCCAGCAGCCCTACCAGCCCCGACGCCAGCAGCTGCAGCCCCAGGCCCCAGGTGACTCGCTCGGGATGACCGGAGAATCGAGTCCCAGGGCGGATCACCGCCAGGGTCCCGGCCAGGATCACGGCGTCCCCGCCCAGTCCGACTACGGTGCCGATGAAGACCAGGGCAAACTCAAGCGGCCCCTGGGGAGCGCCCAGGTGGGCAATGGCCCCACCCAGGGCCAGCACCGCGATCAGGTTGAAAATCGCCGACAGAGAAGAGATGAAGAGCAGGGCCAGGGCCAGCCGCAGCCGCCACTCAGGGGAGGGAGACTGCGAGGAAGGCTGAGCCGGGGCGGCCGCGACAGGCGCGGCGCTGCGCCGGCGCCGGGGTTGGTTCACCACGGGGAGACGCCTCCAGGGTCCCCTCCACCCCCGGACATGCCGGCCGCGACTAGCCGGAGATCAGGCACCCCCACATGATGCATGAAGCGCCGGGCCGTCAAGTCGACCACACCCTATTTATATGCGTGTCATGAAGGAGAGGCAGGCGAGCCCGGCCGGAGGCGGTACCGGCGAAGTCTCCCCGGCCCAGGCAGCCTCGTTCCTGGCCCAGTTTTGAATTCACCGGCGCCTATAATCGTCGCCATGCCAGCCCCGAGTGGGGATTCCGGGCAGGCGCCACCCTCGGTGCTCTCGCGAATCCGGTGTGCCGCCGACTGCCGTGACCTCTCTCAAGAGGAGTGCCGTCAGCTGGCGTCGGAGATCCGCGACTTCTTGGTGGAGAAGGTCTCGGTGACCGGGGGCCATCTCGGTCCCAACCTGGGAGTGGTCGAGTTGACCTTGGCTCTGCATCGGATCTACGACAGCCCTACGGATCAGATCGTCTTCGACACCGGTCACCAAGCCTACGTCCACAAGATCCTCACCGGCCGGAGCGACCAGTTCGACACCCTGCGCCAGGCGGGAGGCCTGTCCGGCTACCCCAATCGGGCTGAGTCCGCCCACGATCTGGTCGAGAACAGCCATGCCTCGACCGGACTCAGCTACGCGCTCGGGCTGGCTCAGGCCAAGCGGCGCCGGGCCGATCCCGGCAAGGTGGTGGTGGTGGTGGGAGACGGCTCCTTGACCGGGGGCATGGCCTACGAGGCGCTCAACAACATCGGAGCCTTGCGCCCGGACCTCACCATCGTGCTCAACGACAACGGCCGCTCCTATGCGCCCACGGTGGGGGGAATGGCCGATCACTTCGCCAGGCTCCGCCTCGACCCCCGCTACGAGGCAGCCAAGAGCGGCATCGGCGGCTTCCTGAGCGCGATTCCGGCGGTTGGGGAACCCGCTCATGAGATGGCCAAGCGGCTCAAGACCGGGATGAAGCAGCTGGTCACCCCGCACGTCTTCTTCGAGGACCTGGGCATCAAGTACTCGGGGCCCATCGACGGCCATGACCTGCGCTCCATCGAGGGGGCGCTGAGCCTGGCCAATCGGCTGCCCGGCCCGGTCGTGGTCCACGTGGTCACCGACAAGGGTCACGGCTTCGATCCCGCCGAGGCCGACGATGTGGACAAGTTCCATGGTCCGCCGCCCTTCGACATCATCACCGGCAAGCCCACCGGGCAGAGCCGGGTCAGCTACACCGATGTCTTCGAGGAGTCTCTGCTGCAGCTGGCTGAACTGGACCCCAAGCTGGTGGCCATCACCGCCGCCATGGCCTCCTCCACCGGACTGCTCAAGTTCGCCGAGCGCTATCCGGACCGCTTCTACGACGTCGGCATCGCTGAGCAGCACGCGGTCACCTTCGCGGCCGGGCTGGCCATGGGCGGCATGCACCCGATGGTCTGCATCTACTCCACCTTCCTGCAGCGAGCCTTCGACCAGGTGATCTGCGACGTCGGACTCCACAATCTCGCCGTTACCTTCATCCTCGACCGCGCCGGGGTGACCGGTCCCGACGGCAGCTCGCACCACGGGATGTTCGACCTCAGCTATCTGAGGATGGTCCCCAACCTGGTGGTGGCCACCCCCAAGGATGCCCAGGAGCTGGGCCGGCTGGTGGCGACCGCCGCCGCCCATCAAGGTCCGTTCGCGATTCGCTACCCCAGAGGCCCGGTCGCGGAGCGGGTGATCGACATCCGACCGTTGCCCCGCCTGACCTGGGAGATGATCCAGGATGGTGGCAGGGACGTCCTCATCTGCGCCGCCGGAAAGATGGTGGCGGTGGCGGAGAACGCCGCCGGGCTGCTCGCGGCTGATGGCATCTCCGCGTCAGTGGTCAACGCCCGATTCATCAAGCCCACCGACCGGCGCCTGGCCGACTGGGCCAGCGCCCATCGCGCCGTGGTCGCAGTCGAGGACAACACCCGGCGGGGCGGATTGGGGGCTTCCATCTTGGAGTTCCTGGCCGAGCGGGGTGTGGTCCGGCCGGTGCGCCAGGTGGCGCTGCCCGACCAGTTCCTCCCGCACGGCACCCAGGCGGAGCTGCTGGCCGAGTACGGGCTCACCGCCGAGGGAGTCGCCGAGGCTGCGGCGATGGCCCTGGAGAGCTCCCGGGAGGCTCCGGCGGACCAGGCTCGGGCCGTTGGCTGAAGTCCCGGCCGGGGAGGGGGAGCCGGAAGGCAGGCTGGCGGCCTACCTCGCGGCGGTGGTGAAGGACCAGTTCCAAGCCCACCCGGCCACGGCCCGGGACAACGGCGACCACTCCGCCGATGGGCTGGTGGCGCCAACCGGCGTGGCCGCCCAGGAGGAGCGGATTGCCCAGCTGCGGGGGCTAGGGTCTTGGGCCGGCCGGCTTGCTGAGCAGACAGATCCCGAGTGCCGACTCGACCTGGACACCGCCCGGGGAGTGGTCGACGCGGAGCTCTTCAGCCTGGAGGTCCGCGGTCGCATGTTCCGGGATCCGACCAGCCTCCTCGACAATGACTCCCCGCTTGAGATCGGCGGCTACCTCCTCCGAGATTACGCCCCTCTCCCCGACCGCCTGGGCGCCCTCTGCCGCCAGCTCGCCCAAGCTCGGGAGTGGACCGAGGAGGCGCTGCAGGTCCTCGAGCCCGAGCTGCCTGAGCCGCTGATCCAGGTAACCCTGGAGGGGGTCGACGGCAGTCTCAGCTTCCTCCACGACGAGGTGGGCCAGCTCGCCGAGAAGCAGGAGGATGCCGGCCTGCGCGAGCAGCTCCGGACGGCCGTCGGCCAGGGTGACGCAGCGCTGGCCCGGATCTCCGAGGCGCTAAAGAAGCGGCGCGGCTCGGAGCCACGGGATCTCGCCCTGGGAGCCGAGGGGCTACGTTCGATGCTGCTGGCCCAAGAGGGGCTGGAACGATCGATCGACGATCTCCGAGAGCAGGCCGAAGCCGAACTGGCCCTGCTCGGCGAGCAGCGCGACAAGCTCCTCCGGGACAGTTTTCAGGGGCGCGACATCGTCGTGGTCCGGCACGAGCTGGAGCAGGAACACTTCCAGACCGACACCCTCATCGGCGGCGCCGAGGGGCTCCTAGGAGAGCTCCGTACCTTCGTCGAGAATCACGCCGAGGTGCCCATCCCGGAGGGGCCCAATTGCACGGTACGGCCGACCCCGGGATTCCTGACCGCCTGGGTCAGTGCCGCCTACCTGGGGGTGGGCGTCCTCGAAAAGAGACCGCTTCCGGCGCTCTACTACGTGACCACCCCGCAGGCCAGCTGGAGTGCTCAGGAGAGCGACGAGTGGCTCCGCTACATGAATCGGGCAACCCTCAAGAACACCAGTGTTCATGAGGTCTTTCCAGGACACCACGTGCAGTTCCTTTATTCCCTCGGGGTCCGCTCCGACATCCGCCGCTTCTTCTGGACGTCCGGTTTCGGCGAAGGCTGGGCCCACTACGCGGAGCTGCTCATGCTCGAACGGGGCCTGGCCGACGGTGACCCCCTGCTCCACCTGGCCCAGATCGAGGACGCCCTGGTGCGGGCCTGTCGCTACCGGAACGCGGTCGGGATCCACGCCGAGGGCTGGTCGGTCCAGGAGGGGACTCAGCTCTTCGTCGACCGGATCGGTCTGGATGAGATGCCGGCGCGTCGGGAGGCAATTCGGGGCACCTTCGATCCCCTCTACCTGGTCTACACCCTGGGCAAGCTGGAGATCCTCAAGTGGCGGGACCAGTGGCTCGGGTCCAACCGGGGCGACCTCCGCTCCTTCCATGGGCGGCTTCTCTCCGCCGGGAGCCCTCCCCTCGCTGCCCTGGGTCGGTGGCTGCACTCGCAGTGATCTGATGTCGGGACGGCAGCGCGCGCTGCTGGTCCTGGCCGGCACCAACTGTCTCTGGGCGGGCTCCTACGTAGCCGGCAAGGCGGCCCTGGCGACCTGGCCCTTCGCCAGTGTGAACATGCTCCGGTTCACCATCGCCGGGGCCATTCTCCTACCCGTCCTCTGGCGGGGACGGCGACACCTCCCCAGCGGCAAGGGGGACCGCTGGCGGCTGGTGGCAATGTGTCTCTTCGGCTTCGTCGGCAACAAGGCCCTGGAGTATCTGGGCCTGAGCCTGACCAGCGCCACCGACACCGCTCTGCTCATCGCCGCCGAAGCTCTGGCCACCGTCCTCCTCAGCGCCGCCGTGCTGAGCGAGCGGATCCGCCGCCTGGAGGCGGCCGGGTTGCTGCTGGGCGGCGTCGGCGTGTACCTGGTGGTCGAGGGCGGGTTCAAAGCGCCAGCGCTCTTCTCCGGCTCCCAGAGCCTGGGCAATCTGCTGGTGGTGGCCTCTTTGATCATGGAGGCCGGATTCACCGTGATCGGCAGGACCGTGGTCAATCGCTACCCCCCACTTCTGATCACCGCGGCCGTGGTCACCGGCAGCCTGATCGCCTGGTGGCCGGCGGGCATCGCCGCCCTCGCGGTGCGGGGCTGGCCCACCCTCACCCTGGACGGCTGGCTGGGGATCGTCTATCTGGGTGCCATCACCACCGCCCTCTGCTATTGGGCGTGGCTCTGGGGCCTCAAGCGGGTCATGCCCGGAGCCATGGCTCCGCTCTTGTTCATCCAACCCCTCCTCGGTACCGGGCTGGCCGTCTGGATCAGAGGCGAGCACCCCTCGCTGCCCACCCTCTTCGGCGGGGTCCTCATCCTGCTCGGCGTCACCACCGTGGTGCTGCGGCGCGAACCGGCGCCGGAAGCACCTCCGGCCACCGCGGGGACGGCTTAGGTCTCGCATCGGGCTTAGCGGGCCATGCAATGGATCAGGTGGGGTCTGCGGCACTCCCCGCCAGCTGAGCTGTCTCGCGCCGGTCCCACTGCTCCGTCTCGGGCGGGCGACCGATGCCGTGGTAGTTGAACCCTTGGGCAGCCAGGTTGGCCTGGTTCAGGCAGTTTCTACCATCGACGACCACCCGCCTTCTGACCATAGAAGCCGCTCGCTGCCAGTCGATGTCTAAGTACTCGGGCCACTCGGTGACCAAGGCGACGAGATCAGCACCCTCCATCGCCGAATACGGGTCGGCGGCAAACGTCACCTGGGGCAGGAGCAACTTGGCCGCTGACATGGCCGCCGGATCATGAGCCACCACGGTGGCACCCAACTCCACCAGTCGTTCCGCAATGACCAGACTCGGGGCCTGGCGCATGTCGTCAGTGCCCGGTTTAAAAGCCAGCCCGAGCATGGCGATACGCCGACCCTCCAGGCTGCTACCGAGCGCCACCCGGATCTTCTGCACAAACCGGATACGTTGCTGCTCATTCACCTCCATGGCCGCTCGCAGCATCCAGAAGGTGAATCCTTCGGACCGGGCGGCGTGCTCCAGCGCCACCACATCCTTGGGGAAACAAGAGCCGCCGAAGCCCAGTCCGGCACGTAGCGATGCCGCTCCGATGCGAGCATCCATTCCCATGCCAGCGGCCACGTCATCGATGTTGGCGTCGACGTGGTCGCACAAATTTGCAATCTCGTTTATGAACGAGATCTTCATCGCCAGGAAGGCGTTGGCGCCGTACTTGATCAGCTCGGCCTCGGTGTTTCCCGAGCGGACCACCGGGACGTTGAATGGGTTTAGCAGTCGGACGACGCGCGATACCGCGGCCTCATCGCTGCCACCTACCACGAAGCGGTCGGAGTGAGCGATATCGGCGATAGCGGATCCTTCACGCAGGAATTCGGGGCAGGAGACAACGCGCAGGTTGCGGGCATCACCTCCCAGCTGGCGCTCCATTCGCCTGCCTGTTCCCGGTGGCACCGTGCTCTTAATCACCACCACCGTTCCCGCCTCGGCATGTTCGGCGAGCCCGGCGGCCACCGCGTCCAGGGCTCGTAGGTCGGTCCGGCCGTCGGGCAGCGATGGCGTCCCGACCGCCAGCACCAGCACCTTGTGATCGGTAAGTACGGATTCCAGCTGAGTCGTTACCTTCAGCGTCCCGGCATCGATTCCCTGGCGCAGCAACGGGTCCAGACCAGGTTCGTGAATCGGAGCCTCACCGCGGCCGATCAGGGCACTCCGTTGGGGATCGGTCTCCACCAATGTCACCTGACGCCCCGCTGAAGCTAGGCAAGCTCCGGTGACGAGACCTACGTATCCGGCACCGACGATGGCAATAGGTTCAGCACCCTCACCGGTTGGACTATGCCCATTACGCTCTAGTGCCGGACCGGCCACTTGTACCCCTTTGCTGTGCTCGTCTCCGCTCCCGAAGACCGTGCCATCCTGCGCCTCTCCCTAAGGAGAGCGGCCACTTCAGGTTGCCGAGTCTGACAAACGGACTCGGCCGCCGTCAAGAATTTTGAGGCGCTGGCCGGACGGGGCGGAAAGAGCGCGAGCTTTGCCCGGTCATCGTGGGTCGCAGATCAAAGCGACCTCCCACTGCTTCGCCCTCAAAGGTACGCCACCGGCTCGCCGTCAGTGTGTTCATGACATGTAACAACTCCGTCAGTCGCCAGCTGGCAAAGCAATTTCGGTACACGGGTGTCGGGTCACGGCGGAGCACATCCGGTCCGACCGGGGTTAGATCGAAGGCCGCCGAGTGCAGCGCGTCTACCCTCGACCCAAGGGCCTGGGGCTGGGCAGGACGGTTGTTAGCCGATATCCCCCTCTTCTGACCACCACCGCGGCCGTGGTCACCGGCAGCCTGATCGCCTGGTCGCCGGCGGACATCGCCGCCTCGCCGTGCGGGGCTGACCCACCCTCACCCTGGGCGGCAAGCTGGGGACCATCTATCTGAGTGCCATACGACCGCCCTCTGTTATTGGGGGTGGCTTTGGCGCCTGAAGCGGGTCATGCCCGGAGCCATGGCTCCGCTCCTGTTCATCCAACCGCTCCTCGGTACCGGGCTGGCCGTCTGGATCAGAGGCGAGCACCCCTCGCTGCCCACCCTCTTCGCGGGGGTCCTCATCCTGCTCGGCTTCACCACCGTGGTGCAGCGGCGCGAACCGGCGCCGGGAAGCGCCTCCGGGCACCGCGGGGACGGCTTAGCTGTAGCTAGGCGAACCTGCCCAGGAAGCTGAGCGTCCGTTCGATGAGCAGCTCGGCGGCGGCCTCGTCGTAGTCGGGCAGGCTGTTATCGGCGAAGAGATGTCCTCCGCCGGAGTAGAGGAACAGCTCCGCATCGTCAGCCTCGCTGACCAGCGCCCGGGCGGCTTCGATGTCGCCCTCGCCGACGAAGGACCGGTCGGCGTCCATCCCGTGGATTTGCACCGGGACCCCTTGGGGCCAGCTGGAGCTGAACTCCGCCACTGGCACGCAGGCATAGTAGAGGAGAGCCCCCCGAGCCCCGGCCGTGGTCTGGGCCAGGCTCTGGGCCGAGAGCACCCCCAGTGAGAACCCCGCGTAGACGAGGCCGTTGGGCAAGCCTTCGGCCGCCAGGTGACCGCGCTCGATGATGGTGTCGAAGCCGGTTTCCTGGGCGTAGCCGACACCCTCGGTCAGATCGGTGAAGGTCCTGCCCTGGTAGAGGTCTGGGGTGTGCACGACGTGCCCCGCCCTACGAAGCCGATCGGCGAAGTCGAGGCACCCTGAGGTCAGACCCTGGGCGTGATGAAAGAGGAGGACTTCAGCCACGAGAAAGAGCCTAGCTGGGTGGGGGAAATCGCGCCCGGCGGGTCTTCGAAGAAGCCCCCCGAGCAGGGTCCGCGCGCACCGGATGCGTTCCCGACTGACGGCTCGATCACCGGAGTCGCGGAGTTGTTACTGAGGTCGCCAGAACCAGCTTCGCGGCTAACCTCGGGGCAAGGTCCTCTGGCGGGCGCACTCGCGGGGGGGCGGGACCTGTTCTCCCCAATCCGTCGGAGGCCTCCGACGGACGCCGCCGCCCCGGGCCCACCCGAGGCGGCGGATCATCGAGACTCAGACGTCGGCGTAGAGCATGAACTCGTAGGGGTGGGGGCGCAGCCGGACCGGGTCTACCTCACGCTCCCTCTTGAGAGCGACCCAGGTGTCGACCAGGTCCTCGGTGAAGACCCCTCCTTGGTAGAGGAAGTCGTGGTCCTGCTCCAGAGCCAGCAGTACCTCCTCCAAGCTTCCGGGGAGGTTCTTGACCACCTCCGCCCGGGCGCCCTCCAGCTCGTAGAGGTCGGCCTCGATCGGCGACGGGGGCTCGATCTGGTTGCGGATTCCGTCCAGCCCCGCCATCAGCATGGCCGAGAAGGCGAGGTACGGGTTGCAGGCCGGGTCCGGGGAGCGAAACTCCAAGCGGCGCAACTGGGGGCGCTCGCTGTAGGTCGGGATCCTGATGCAGGCACTCCGGTTACGGGCGCTGTAGGCGAGCTTGACCGGTGCCTCATAGCCGGGTACCAGGCGGCGGTAGCTGTTGGTGGTGGGGGCGGCGAAGGCGAGCACGGCCGGGGCGTGCGCCAAAAGCCCACCGATGTACCAGCGGGCCAGGTCACTGAGGAGCGCGTAGCCGTCCTTGTCGTAGAAGAGGGGAGTTCCCTCCTTCCAGAGGGATTGGTGGGTGTGCATGCCGCTGCCGTTGTCTCCGAAGAGGGGCTTGGGCATGAAGTTGGCGACCAGACCCTCGCGGTGGCAGACGTTCTTGACGATGTACTTGAAGACGAGGACCTTGTCGGCCATGGAGACCATCGAGTCGTAGCGCATGTCGATCTCCGTCTGGCCGGCGGTTCCGACCTCGTGGTGATGGACCTCGACCTCGATCCCGGCGTCCGCCAGCGCCAGCGCGATGCGGCTCCGCACGTCCTGCAGCTGGTCCACCGGGGGGGTCGGGAAGTAGCCCTCCTTGAGACGGGGCCGGAAGCCCAAGTTGGGCGTGCCATTCTGGCCGCTGTTCCAAATTCCTTCGGCGGAATCGATGTGGTAGAAGCCCTCGTTCACCGACTGCCCGAAGCGGAGGGAGTTGAAGATGTAGAACTCCAGCTCCGGTCCCCAGTAGCTGGTGTCGGCGATGCCACTCTCGCGGAGATGGGCCTCAGCCTTGGTGGCCACGTAACGCGGGTCCCGGGAATAGCGACCCTTGGTGACCGGGTCGACGATGTCGCAGATCAGCGAGAGCGTGGGAACCTCGAGAACCGGGTCGACGAACGCGGTCCGGGGATCGGGGAAGAGCAGCATGTCGCTCTCGTGGATGTGCTGGAAGCCCTTGATGCTGCTGCCGTCGAAGCCGATGCCTTCGGCAAACAGCCGCTCGGTCAGTTCCGAGGTGGGCACACTGAAGTGCTGCCACTGGCCGAGCAGATCGCTGAAGCGAAAGTCGACGAACTTGATGGCTTGGTCCCGAGCGAAGGCGATGACCGCGCCGGGATCGTCCTGGGGTGTCGCCTCGACTTTGCCATCGACGGCCATGACCATTCCCTTCCTCCGCAATGTTGCGGCTCAGCGCTGTTCCCAGCGAGCCTAACAGCGAAGGGTGACACGGGCATCAGGACCGTGACACAAAAAAGAGACGATGGAATTGGTGTCAAAGACACTAATTCGAGGTCGGCCTTCAGCCCGGCTGGGCTGTCTCCGGGGTCTTGGTGTTGACCTGGGCCCGGGCCTCATCGGCGTTGGCGAAGTAGAGCTTGTTTATCGCGGTCCACTCCGTCCACTCCGGGGGAAGGTCCTCCTCGGCGTAGATGGCATCCACCGGGCAGGGATCAACGCAGGCGCCGCAGTCGATGCACTCCTGGGGATCGATGAAGAGCATGCGATCCTCGTCGGCTCCGATGATGCAGTCCACCGGGCACACCTCGACGCAGGACTTGTCCTTGACGTCGACGCAGGTCTCGCCGATAACGTAAGTCATCGCGATCTGAACTCCTGGCGCAACTCTCCCGGGCCATCTTGGGCCTCGATCGGTCGGAGGGGCCCGAATTCAGGATAGCAGAGGCCCGGAAAGACCCCCGTCAGGTTCAGCCGGAAGCGGTGCCCAGCCCGTTGTTGATGTTGGAATAGACATCGGACACCCGGTGCCCGAAGACGGTGAAGATGACCATGACGGCGATCGCCACCAACAACAGGATCAGCGAATACTCGACCATCCCCTGACCGAGGGAGCCGCTCCCGAGACGACCCGCCACCCGTTCCCGCAGCTTGGTGAGGCCGCCCCCACGCCGCTTCCGGCCCAGATTGGGCTTCTCCATGGCCTCAACATAGGGGGCACTCCTTCAGGCAAGCCACTTCGTCCCAGAACTGTTACGTCTTCCCAAAGTGAGGGAGCATCCCAGGTCGCGATCCCGCCTAGAATCGGGCGGGGAATGAGGCGGGCCAGCCGGACCAGCCAACCCCACGGAGATGCCGCCATGAGCCAGACATGATCGCCAGTCCCATCTCGGCGGTATCCCGACGCCTCCCCTCCTGGGAGAGGCTGGCGGCCGGTTTCATCGACTGGCTGGTGCTCCTCATTCCCGAGATCATCCTGGCCGTGATCTTTGCCAGCCACGCCTACTCCCGCCTCTTCAGTTACATCAAGGCGCATAAGGGCGAGAGCAACCTCAGCAAGGATCCCCGTTTCGTCCACCTGAGCCATCTGCTGAGCACGCCCCTGGTTCACTTCCTGATCGCGTCGGAGGCGGTCACGGCGATCTATTTGATAGGAATGTACCTGGGGACCGGTGCCACTCTGGGCAAGCTGGCCCTGGGACTCCGCATCACCCGAGTCGATGGGCATCCCCTGACCGCCTGGGACGCGGTGCTGAGGTCGTTGGTTTTCTGGGTGCCACTATTGATCCCGATTATTGGAATCTGGCTCTGGCTGCTCCAGTACGTGGGCGGCACGCTGGTCATGCTCTTCCGCCCCGACCATCGCGGTCCGGAGGACCTGATTGCCGGCACCATCGTGGTTCCCAAAAATGCCCGTGGCTCGTCGCTGGCGGAGATGACCGGCTACATCACTCCCAACGCGCCCCCTCCCCAGCCGCCCGATGCGCCTGTGCGAGGCGGCCATCTACCTGGCTGGGGCCCGGCTAATGAGCAGCAGCCTCCGCCGCCGGATCAGGGCCCGGGGGAGACGCCTAGTTGACCCTCATCGAGACAGTCCAGCTGCCCTCCTCAGCGGCCCAGGCATGGGATCTCCTGGCCGAGAAGGGCGGAGCGCTGCGCCTGACCCCCGGGCTGGCGCTGGGCGCGGACGGCCGAGGAACGCTGCGGGTGGTCATCGGCGGCCACGCCGTCACCTATCGCGGATACGCCCGCCAGCACATTGAGGAGGCCGGCCGGCACCTCACCTGGACCTTGAGCGGCAAGGAAGTACGGGGTACGGGGCGAGCCCATGCCGAGGTCCGGGCCCGCGTCCGAGACGATCCCGAAGGAGGCTCTGAACTGCGCCTGACCGTGCTGGTCGAGGGCCGCGGCCGCCTAGGCGAGATCAAAGAGGTGGATCTGAATCGGGCCATCTCCTCGGTGATCACCCGATTCAAGCGGGCCGTCGCCAAGGAGCTGGGAGATTCTGCCCCGAGCCCCAAGCCAGCTCCGGCCAGAGCGGCCGCCCCCTCCGCGCCTGCCACGGCGGCCCCCGCGCCAACGCCCCCGTCGCGACCAGCACCAGTCCGAGTCGAAGTCGTACCCCCCACGCCTCCCGCGTCGTCGCCCTGGCCGGGAGTGGGGGTCGGTGCGGCTGCCGCCCTCGCCCTCGCCGTCGGGGTGGCGGCTCTGATTTTCTGGCGCTCACGCCGACGCTGAGGTAGTCCGGCTCACCTCGGGACCGGGGCTCGGCAAGTTGCGAGGGGGCCTCTCCTAGCACCTGGCGACATCGCCAGGTGCGGCATAGACTCTGCTGGTGTCCGAGCCGCCGACTCGGGATGGGACTTGGTACCGACGCCGGATTTGGCACTGGCCGCGCTCTTGGCCGCGGCGGATCCGAGGCTGTTGCAGCTGCTGCTCCGGGTGCCTGGTCGTCTTCTTGGTGTTCTGCCTGGCCCTGATCCTCTTCGCGCTCAGCCCCAACTTCTATCCCGCCTATCCGAGTTCGTCCCGGCAGTTCGCGAGCAGCGCCTCATCGGCGTCCGGCCACGGCCTTCCCCGGCTGCACAGCAACGGCGGCGTCATCCTGGACAGCCAGGGTCGTCAGGTGCTGCTGCGCGGCATGAACCTGACCGGGTTGGAGGAGGCCAAGGACATGCGCCCTGGTCCGGTGCCCACGAGTCAGGACTTCTCGGAGATGCAGGCGGACGGGTTTGACGTGATCCGCCTGCCCATCAACTGGTCCCGGCTGGAACCCCGTCCCGGGCAGATGTCCCGATCCTACCTGGACCTGATCCGGGCGGTGGTCAACGATGCCGCGGCGCACGGCATCTACACCATCTTGGACATGCACAACATCGACTGGAGCATCTATTACGGCGGCGATGGCGCCCCCAGCTGGGCCACCGCCGGCGGTCTGCCCCGGAGCTTTCCCCTGGGCTCGCCCTGGAACCGCCACCTGGCTCCCGGAGTGCTGGCCAGCTACGGCATCTTCTGGGCCGACCTGGGCGGCTGGCAAGAGGACGTGACCCAGGTCTGGAGCCATGTCGCCAGCGCCTTCAAGGACGATTCGGCGGTCGCCGCCTACGACCTCTGGAACGAACCCCACCCCTTCCCAATTCCCTCGGGGCTCTTCGAGAAGAAGTACCTCCTCCCCTTCGAGGCCGACGTGATCACCCACCTGGCCGCCCTCGCGCCGCACCAGATGTGGATCACCGAGCAGACCCTGGACTTTGGCCTGCCCACCTACGTGGGCGCGCTGCCCTATCCCAACCAGGTCTACTCCAGCCACGTGTTCGCCACCCTGCTCGAGCCGCCCTGGCAGAAGCCCACTCCCCAGTACGCCATCCCTCTGACCCTGCTCAAGGACCAGGCCCGGGAGGCGGGTGCGGCTCCCTGGGTGGGCGAGATCGGCGCCGGCGGTGGTGCCGCCAACCAGGGCTGGGTGGCCAAGGAGATGAATGAGCTCGACAGGTACCGCCTCGGGTGGGCCTACTGGGACTGGGATGAGGGCGGCAGCTGGGCCCTCAAGCGCAATCCCTCCCGGTTGAGGATCGTGGCCCGCGCCTACCCGCGGGCCACCCCCGGCTCCTTAGATAGCCTCAGCTACAACTACCAAGACGGGGAGCTGGTAGTGCGCTTCACCGGAAACGCCTCCCGCCATGCCCTGCTCATCGCCGTGCCGTCCTTCTTCAAGCGTTTCACATCGACCTCTTCTGATCCGACCAAGGACGTCTCCGCCAAGCTGGATCAAAAGGACCACATCCTGACGGTGCGCATCACTGACAGTCAGACGCACCATGAGCTGCGGATTCAGCTGACCTCGTAAGCGGCTCAGGTTGCCGCCGCGGCGATCTGCTGGGGAGTGCGAACACCCCAGACGAGCCAGCCGCCCAGGATGAGGGCTAGCGAGAAAAAGCCGAAAATCATGGGGAATCCGGCGTTGTGGTGGAGGCCGTTGCCGAAGTCCAAGAGCGGTCCCGCGATCAATGTCGCCAGAATTCCCGAACCTGCCGTGGCCAGATTGGAAATGCCCATGTAACGTCCGGCGGACTCGGCCGGCACCAGGTCGACAACGAATGCCCAGTCCACCGAGAGGAGCATGCCGAAGGCACCACCGATGAAGATGCCGACGACGTAGACGAATGTCAGGGAGTGGGCAAAGATAAGCAGAAATGTGCCGACTGCGCCCAACCAGCAGGCGGCCCTGATGATGGTCTTACGCCCCAGTCGCTGGGAAATTCGCGCCGCCGGCAGGGTCACCACGATGGCCAGCAGCACGACCACCGCCAACAGGACCGAGGTGGAACCGGAGGCCTTGTTGGCCAGGGCACTGCCGCCTCCCGGGTAGAAGGTGGCCTTGATAAAGAGGAGGGCGAAATCGGTGAGCCCGGTGATCCCCATCAGGGCCAGCAACCGGGAGATGAGAAGCCTGGTGAAATCGGGGTTTTCGCGAGGCCGAAAGCTGAACACCCCGAGGTACGCTTGGCGGCGGCTCGGAAATGGCGGCTGAGCCGGCGAGTCGGGCACAAAGATGACCGTGGCCAGCACGGCCAGGGCCAGCACCACCCCGACGGTAAGCAGCGCCAGCCGGATGTGTCCGATCGCGATCAATCGGCCGGTGAGCAGAAAGCCGATGGCGGTACCGATGAAGACCGCCAAGCCGTAATACCCCGATGCCCTGCCCCGGTCCTTCTCGGGCACCTGGTCGGGGAGTAGGCCCTGGTAGGCCCCCTCCGCCGTGTTGGAGCAGATCTGCAGAGCGCAGTAGGGAATGATCAACGCCGCATAGCTGCCCGCCAGGGCGAGGCCGAGCAGACAGAAGAGGTCTCCCAAAGTCCCCGCCACCATGAAGGGCTTGCGCCTTCCCCAACGAATCCGGCAGCGGTCCGAGAGAGCGCCCGAGGCCGGTTGGACCAGGATCGCCACCACGGCGCCCAGAGCGGAGAGTCCCCCGAGAGCCACCCCACGGTGACCCTCTGGGACAGAGCTCAGGATGAGCCGGGGCAGGATCAACGCCCCCATGCCCTGCCAGAGGTAGTTGATCGCCAGCCAGTACACGGAGAGTCCGATCAGGCGGGGCGCGGAGAAGCGCAGTGACAGCTGCTGGCGGGCCGTAGCGGAAACGCTCACGACGGCAAGCTCATCCTCACCGCAACCCCGTGCCAGGCCTCTCGAAGCGCCCCGCGCCTCCGAACCCGGTGAGTCTACGCCCGAGGGAAGGCCTGGATCGCAGAAACTCCGCGGGACTGAGTCAGCGGAAAGCGCTCCCGGACGGAGAATCAATGCAACGATCGATGACGGCTGGAGCGCTAACCCGCATGGTGGCCGTCATCGCGGGCGGCGTCGGGGTGGGGATCCCCACCTCCCGCCTCCAGCCCGAACTCTCGGCACCTTGGTTCAGCTTGGCCAACGCGGCCAGCCCCTGGCTTACCCCGATGTTCTTCTTCGGGGCGCTGTGGGGGCGCCCTGGGGAGCCGCCTTGGGCCGGGGTGACGACGGGGCTGCTGGAACTCCTCGGCTACTCGCCACCGCGGCAGCCCGGGGCTATGCGGCTAATCACGGCCTGGTGCTGTTCTGGGCAGCTTGCGCCCTAGTCGGAGGCCCGATATTCGGAGTCGGGGGTTAGCTCTGGTGGCGCCGGCCGCGCCGGCTGGGCGCGCTCGGCGGGGCCCTTCTCCCGGCGGCCTTCTTCGCCGAGGCGGCGGTGATCTACGGCTGGGAGCTCCACTACATCTCCAGTGCCGTCCTCTTCGCCGCGGTTGGGGTGGGAGTGCTCCTGCTCCTCGGCCTGCGTGGCTGGCAGCATCGTCGGATGGCGCTCTGGCTCCTCATCGGCCCCGCCGGGGTGGTGGCTGAGCTGGTCCTGGGGATGGTCTACAGCCAGGTCCTCTGCGGCTCCGCCCGGTCCGTCTGAAGAGGCTAGCTGCTGCCCGGGCCGGGCGGGCGCGAGCGCCGGCGCTTCCCGCCCGCTCCCCCTTCACTCCTGGCCCTCGGCTCCTGAAGGAGTCCCGCGGCGGGCACGGCAACGACCGTGCCCGACTCGGTCATGGTGACCAGCACCTGCTCGCGGACGACGCTGATCTCGCTGACTCGGGCTGGCTGACCCTCGACTTCGAGTGAGGTGCCAGGCAGGGGCAGGCGGCGTTTCAGGTCGACGTACTGTTCGTTCTCGTACTGCAGGCAGCACTTGAGCTTGCCGCACATGCCATTGAGTCGGGTGGGGTTGAGCGGCAGCCCCTGCTCTTTGGCCATCTTGATGGTGACGGGCACGAACTCCTTGAGCCAGGACGAGCAGCAGAGACGGCGACCGCAGGGACCGTACCCATCCTTCTCCTTGGCCTCGTCGCGGGCTCCCACCTGGCGCAGCTCGACCCGGCAGCGCAGCCGCGACGCGAGCTCCTTGGCCATGTCCTGGTAGTCGGTTTGGCGCTCGGCGGTGAAGTCGAAGAGGATGCGCGACTCATCGAAGCTGATTTCCGCCCGCGACACCTTGATGGGAAGGTCGCGCTCCTGGACCAGGTCCCGGGCCTGACGGACGACGTCGGGAATCCGACCGTCGATCTCGGCCCGATGCTGCTGGTCGGCGGCGGTCGCTCGCCGGGTTACCGGAGGAAGCGGGTTGGGGACCATGCGTTGGTCCATCTCGGTGGCCTCCATGACCACCTCCCCGATCTCCGCTCCGCGGGCTGTCTCCGCCACGACCTGGGTGCCCGGCACCAACTCCTCGTCCAAGGGGGCGTAGTAGTTCAAGGGTCCGTGGCGGCGGAACTTAACTCCCACCGCTAAGGGCATTGCTTTACCTCGGGTCGCTTGCGCTGAGGGCCGGTTTCCGATCACCACCTGGAGAGTCTGCCGGCTCCTTGCCGAAGGCGAGGAGCAGGAACCGGTCCAGGACGAGCCGCTGGGTTGCCATCTCATCGAGGCGCGCCAGCGCGTCCAGGGCCAGATCGTACCGCCTCGAGCACCCCTCAGGCCCGAGCCGAGCGGCCCACTCCCTGGCCTGCGCGGCCTGATCCGGCCAGCGACTCAGGTGGGAGACTCCCGCAGCCTCCAGACAGCAGTCGCGCAGGAAGCTGGCCCAGACCCTGAGGGCGCTCCGGGTGACGTCCCGCTCGGTCCCCCGCTCGGCCAGCTTGCGACTGAGCTCGAGCAGTGCCGAGGCGCTCTGTCCAGGACACTCGAGAAGTTGCTCCAGCTGGTCGGTTGCCCGCCGGGCAAGTTGGCGATCGGCAACCAGGCCGAGTGCTGTCCCAGGCCGACCCAGGCAGATCGCCGCGGCCACGCGAGCTGCCTCGCGGCGGATGCCATGCCGGCTGACCAGCCACTCCGCGATGGCTTCGGCTTCGACCGGTCCCAGGAGTAGTTGCTGACAGCGGCTGCGCAGGGTGCTGGGAAGGTGCTCGGAATCTGGCCGCGCGGTGCAGAGCCAGATCACCGTGTTCGGCCGGGGCTCTTCGAGGAGTCGCAAGAGACTGTTGGCGGCGGGTGGACTGAGCCGCTCGGCGTTGCCGATAACGGCCACCTTGGCGGCGCCGGCAAAGGCCGAAAGGCTGAGGAAATGCTGCAGGGTCGGCCCCTCCTCGGACTCGGCATCGGAATCGCTGAGGCGGATCCGCTCAATCTTCAGCGTGCCCGCACCGTCATCGAGCCAGAGGTCGGGGTGGGAGAGCAGGCCTCCGGGCCACATGGCCGCCCCCAGTAATTCCGAGGCCATGGCGAGGGCCAGGGTGGTCTTGCCCACCTGGGGCGGACCTGAGACCCAGTAGGCGTGGGACAGGGAACGGCTGGCCATCTGGTGCCGCAGCGAGGCCACGGCTGGGAGGTGGCCGACGAGGTCGGTCAGGCCGGCGTAAGGTTGCGGCTCAACCCGAGGACGCCTCGTCCCACCTTCACGCTGAACCTTGCGTCTGGCGACCGCCATTTACCCCTCCGGAACCGGCCTGGAATCCCGTCAACCTTAGCCGCCAGGTCGCCGCTGCCCCGGGCCGCTCGGATTGCCGCCCCACGCCAGAGGTAGGCGATTAGCCCAGGGTGTAAAGGAACGGAGTGCCGCCGGAGCCGCCGGCGAGGATGCAGACGGTACGGTCCGGGCTGCAGGCCAAGGCATTCATCTGCCCGCTGTGCTTGAAGAGCTTGGTCCAGTGCGATCCGTTGTCGATGCTCGAAGAGAGTTCGGAGGAGTGGAAGGCCTGGGTGACCAGCAGGCAGCTGGCCGCCTGGCAGTTGACCTGCCAGCCAAAACTCAACCGCAGGGAGGCCTGGGAGAGCGTCCAGGTAGCGCCGCCGTCAACGGTATGGAACGCTACCCCAGCACAGCTGGTGGCGCCCTGGCCCCCGCACTGATCGCCGCCGACCGCCCACCCATCGCTGGCGGACTGGAACTCAACGTCAGTTAAAAAGCTGTAGTAAAGGTTGCCGATCCCAAAGCCCGTACCGATGGGCTGGGGGGGCTGGGGGGGAGGCTGAGCTTGCCAGCTCTGCCCCAGGTCGCTGCTGAAGAAGACCCCGGGGCCGGCCAGCCAGCAGTCGGCCGTGGCCACACACCGAACGGAGGAGAGGTCGTTCCCAGGGGAGGGTGCCGGTGACCAGGTGGTCCCGGCATCGGTCGTTGTAATCACGGTGCTGGCCATCGTCGACCCTACCGGGATGGCCACGGCGAGGCAGTCCGAGGTCGACGGACAGGCGATCGAAGTGACGGCACTCAGCCCCGGCGCCGACTCGGGCGTCCAGGACCTGCCCCCATCGTCGGTGGCGAAGATCTGCCCCCCTGAGGTAGCTCCCTTCGGGGCCGAACCTCCCACCACGCAGTCCTGGGCTGTGGCACAGCCAATGGCGTTGAGACCCCCGCTGCCGGGCACGGCGTGGGTGGACCAGTTCCGGCCACCGTCGGTGGTGGTGGTGACGACCCCAGTGCTGCCACTCCAACCGACGGCGTAGCAGTCATGGGAACTGGGACAGGTGGCGTCGTTGTAGACAGCGTGGCCACTAGCCAGTTCCGACTTGGCAACGGGCGACGGCTGCTTGCCAAACAGCGACGAGAGTGGATCCCCGTCCGCCAGAGGAGCGGTGTAGGTGATCGAAAGAAGTCCGCTGGTGCAGCTCGCGGTGAATGTCGTCTGGCCGGTGTTGAAGGTGCACTGCCACTGACCGAAGGTGGTGGCGACGAGGGGGCCACCGGCGGCCAGCAGCTGCTTGGCAGCCCCACAGGTCATGTTGGTCACGTTGACTTGGGTGAATTTGCCGTAGGCGCCCTGGATGGTGCCGCACGACGTGCCCACCCAAATGACGAACAGTTGCTTGGCGGATCTCTGTCCGGAGCGCACCTCCAGCGCGAAGACCGCGCTGTGGCTACCGGTCGCGGGTGTCCCCGAGATGGCCCCCGACGGTTGGAGGGTCAACCCCGATGGCAGGCTGCCCAGTGCTAGCGACCACCCGTAGGTGCCCGTCCCTCCCGCAGCTTGGAATTGGTAGCTGAAGGGGGTCCCCGGAATGGCATCCTGGGGAACGACGATGGTGGTGGGGGTCGTGATCTGGAGCGCCGGGGACGCGTTTCGGGGAGGCCCAGCCGCACTAGCTGCCAGCGACCAGATGATGAAGCTCTGCTCCGCCACCTGGCCGACCGCAGTCACCTTGACCGTGAACGGACCGCCCTGGCTGACCGTAGTCGGAGTGCCGGCGATGGTGCCATTGGACGAGAGGGATAGGCCCGGGGGCAGGCTGCCCTGGGCTATCGACCAGTAGTACAGCTGGTGGCCAGCCTTCTCATACAGACCGGGGTAGCTGCCCGGGCCAGCCGCTTCCAGGTCAAAGCCGTACGGCTGGCCCAGGGTGGCATTGGGGGGAGAGGACTGGTTGCTGGGGGTTGTGATGGTCAGTGGATTGATGGTGGCCGGGGTAGGCTGGGTGGGCTGGGCAGCGGTTGGTGTGGGCAGCACCAGCCAGCTGAAGGGAGTTGGCGAGGACGGCAGGCCGACCATGAGGGCATGGCCGGGAGTGGTGTTGGTGTTTATCTCCTGCTCGCCGACGGTGATGCCGAAGCCTTCGCTCTCGCTGCCAAAGTCTTGGCTGAGGATCCAGAAATAGCCTGCCGGAGTGTGGCTTTGAGGAGGATTGGCGATCACCACGGCGGTGTGTCCGGCGACAGGCTCCGTAAAGCCCCAGTCTCCGGAGGCGCCGAAGCTAACGATGTCCCCGGGAGAGGGCACCTTGTCGTTGTCCCCTCGGGAAGTGGTGGTTTCGGGGATCGGTTTGCCGTTGATCTTGAAGTGCTTGGGGTTGGTGGCCACCGACGAGACGAACTCATAGCCGTAGGTGAAGTCGCCAAGGGCGTCATTGGGTGCCGGCTGACCGTAGACGGAAGATAGGAACCGAGCCGACAACTCGACGCACTGGAAGCCGTCGGAGTCGTAGGGGGTGGGCGGCGAGAAACCGGCTCCGGCGGGCCCGCAGGCCCAGACGTTGTCCGGTCCCTCGATCGCCACACTGGCGCCATGGGCGGTGCAGAAGCCCTTGCCGAAGGGAGACACCGGAGCCGGGTTAGCCCAGACGGAGAAGGCCTTGGTGGCGGTCTCCCCAGCACTGGTCACTTGGGCCTCGAAGCTGCCGCTCTGGGTCACCGATGTAGGTGTCCCCGAAATCACTCCCCCGGCTGAGAGCGCGAGACCCTTAGGCAGAGCGCCCCCAGCCAGCGCCCAGGTGTAGCTGCCGTCACCCCCACTGGCTTGGAGGGTGAAGGAGTACGTCTTTCCAACTGTGGCGTTGGGAGGCGAGGTGGGCGAGGCGGCGGTGGTGATAGCGAGGCCGGAGGACGCCACCGCGTTTTCCGGGAACAGCGACAGCGCGGCCAGGGTGAACAGGCCGGTCGCCACCGCGCAAGCGATCAGCGAGCGTCGAGTGGCGAGGAGGCGCAGTGGCGCCGCAGTACGGGGGAGCATTCGGCGGGCATCTTGCCAGAGCCGATCGTCCTCGTCAATCCTGCCTCCGTTTGCGGTGCCGGTCTTAGCGATTTGCAAGCAAAAGTCAAGTTCTTTTTCGGGGCCGCTGCTCAGCGCCAAAAGGAGTCTGGCTCCAAGGAAACCGGAAGCCGGATTCCGAGCACCTGGGCCGCCGCGCTTAGCTGCGCCGTCACCTGATGCGGGGCCTCCCCGGCGATGTTGAGGTGGCCCAGCTTGCGCCGGGGCCGGGGTTCTTTGCCATAAAGGTGGAGGTGGGCACCCGGTATGGCCAGCAACTCACTCGGGTCGGGATCCTCACCGAGCAGGTTGAGCATCGCCGTGTAGCCCTTGGCCTCGGTCCCGCCTAGAGGCCAGCCCAGACCGGCCCGGAGGTGGTTCTCGAACTGGCTGCAGACAGCGCCGTCCATGGTCCAGTGGCCGGAGTTGTGGACCCGGGGGGCGATCTCGTTGGCCAGTAGCCTGCCCGCCACCTGGAAGAGCTCGACCGCCAGCACGCCGACATAATCCAGTTCCTCGACGATCGAACTGGCGATCGTGGCCGCCTGCTCCTGCAGATCCGGGGTCAGCCCGGGGGCGGGCGCCAGGGTGAGCCGGAGAATCCCTTCTTGGTGATGGTTCTCGACCAAAGGGTAAGCGGCGGATTCGCCATGTTTCCCTCTGACGCAGATGATCGAGAGCTCGCGCTCGAAGGGCACCAGGCGCTCCAGGATGGCCGGGACCTGGTCCAGCTCCCGCCACCCGTCCCCCAGCTCCGAGCCCTCCCGCACCAGACGCTGCCCATGGCCGTCGTAGCCCAGCCGCCGCGTCTTGAGGAGAGCGGGAAGACCCACCGCGGCCGCCTGCTCCAGGTCCGCCTCCGAGGCCACCTCGGCATAGGCGGCGGTCTCAATGCCGAGACTCTGGAAGAGCTGCTTTTCCAAGAGCCGGTCCTGACCCACGGCGAGAGCCCGAGGCGGAGGGAAGACCGCTCCCGAGGTTGCCAGCAGGGCGGCTGAGCTCTCGGGCACCGACTCGAACTCAAACGTGACCAGATCTGACTCGGCCCCCAGTTGACGAAGCAGCTCGGGATCGTCATAGGCGCCGAGGAGCTGGCGGCCGACGGCGGCGGCCGACGCCTCCGCCTGGGGCTCGAGAAAGGTGAAGCGCAAGCCCAGAGGCAGCCCGGCCAGGCCCAGCATCCGGCCCAGCTGGCCGCCACCCAGACAGCCCACCCGCTGGCCCATCTAGGAGGGTGAAGAGTCGGGCTGAGGGTCGGGCCGGCTAAGAACGGCGTCGGTCTGGCGGGACCGGTAGCTGAGCAGCGCCGCCCGGATCAGTGGATCACTGAGGCTGAGGATGGAAGCGGCGAGCAGGGCGGCGTTGACCGCTCCGGCTCTTCCGATCGCCAGGGTGCCCACCGGCACTCCGGCCGGCATCTGGGCGATCGAGAGCAGGGAGTCGACCCCGTGTAGGGCCTTGCTCTCCACCGGCACCCCCAACACCGGCAGGTGGGTCTTGGCAGCCAGCATGCCGGGAAGGTGGGCCGCGCCCCCGGCGCCGGCGATGATCACCCGCAAGCCCCGCGCCTCGGCGGAGCTGGCGTACTCCATGAGCAGATCGGGAGTGCGGTGGGCGGACACCACCTTGGTCTCGTGGGCGATCTCCAACTCGTCCAGGGTCTCGGCGGCGTGGCGGAGGGTCTCCCAGTCCGAGCGCGAACCCATGACGACCCCGACCAGCGCGGGAACCTGAACTGCGCTCATCGCCACATCGAGAGGAGGGCCACCTCCGAAGGTTAGCTGGGTGCCGCGCCTCGCCGGGGCTTGGCCGGCGGCAGCTGGGGCGCGACCTCGAGGGCATCCGCCTGAGGTGGGGAAGCCGACTCCAGTAGGAGCTGGGCGCGGTGCTGGCCCCAGACCAGGTAGATGCGCTGGATGGCGGTGAGGTTGGTGGCGATGGCCAGGATCCAGAGCACGATGGTCAACAGCACGATGCTGAACTGGCCCAGCATCAGGCCCAGGGCGATAAGCACCACCCGCTCCGGACGGGCGAACCAGCCGCCGTCGCAGGTGAAGCCGAGGGACTGGGCCCGGGCGCGCACGTAGCTGACCAGGAGCGAACCCAGGAGTGCCGCCGCGATGAGGAACACCGGGGGATCCTGGTGGAGGCGGACCAGGAAGAGATAGAGCAAGCCCAGATAGATGGCGCCCTCGCCGTAGCGGTCGGCCGTGCTGTCGAGAAAGGCGCCGTAGCGGTGCATCCGCCCCGAGACCCGGGCGACCGCGCCGTCGAGGATGTCCATCGAGCCGGCCAGGAGCAGGACCAGGCCCGCCGCCAGGAGCAGGTTGAGACCGATCAGGCTGGCCGAAACCAAGGTCAGGACCAAGCCCACCATGGTGATCACGTTGGGGCTGACCTTGACCAGGCGGGCGGCGGCGGCGAGCCGCTGGGCGCTGGCTCTAACGGACGCTTGCAGCAGACGGCTGAACAAAGGACCTCACCTCAGGTTGGCGGCGCGCCCGCAAGGCGGACTCATATACGGAAAGAACACGATCGGCGACCAGAGGCCAGGCGTAACCCTCGGCGGCCCGCCGTCCCCGCTCACCCATCTGCTGGCGCAGGCCGCGGTCATCCAGCAGACGCGCCAGCGTCGCCGCCATCTGTGCCTCGTCCCCGGGGGGAGTGAGCAGGCCCTCGACGCCATCGGATATCACCTGACGGAACCCGTCGATGGCGGTCGCCACCACCGGCCGGCCACTGGCCATCGCTTCCAGCAGGATCACCCCGAAGGACTCCTTGCCGGTGTTGGGGGCGCAGTAGATGTCGGCGGCAGTGAAATAGCTGGCCTTATCGGCTTCCGGAATGAAACCGCAGAAGTTGACGTCAGGGACGCCTTCCTCCTCCACCCGGCGTTGGTAGCCGCGGCGAAGGGGACCGTTGCCCACCACCACCAGTTGGCAGTCCGCCCGCACCTGACGGAGCAAGGAGTACGCGTCCAGCAGTGTGCCCAGCCCCTTGCGCTCCTCCAAACGACCCAAGAAGAGGATGGTCTGGCGGGTCGGGCTGGGGATTCCCGGGGCCGGCGGCACCGAGGGATTGAAGATTTCCGGATCGATTCCGTTGGGGATGACCGTGTAGTCAGCCGGGAAGTACCGGGAGACGAAGGTCTTGGCCGGTTCCGATACAGCGATGCAACCGTCGAGGCGGCGGAAGAGTCGCCGCAGCAGCGGTCGGCCATAGTAGTAACCCAGGTTCTGGCGGGCATAGGCGTGAAAGGTGCCCACGTTGACGCCCTCCCGGTTGGTCCGCAGGACGGTGACGGGCAGGGCCGGCATGAGCGGCTCGTGGAGATGAACTACGTCGAAGCGCTCCGCTTCGAGAATCTCCCGGATCTTTCGGGATAGATGGAAGGAGAGAGAGATCCTCGCCACCGACCCGTTGGCCGGAATTGGAATCGGGCGCCCCAAGGGGATGACCCCTTCGACCACCTTCTCCCGGCCCCCCGCGGAAGGCGCCAGGATCCTCACCTCGTGGCCCTGGCGACCCAGCTCGCTGGCCAGGTGACGGACGTGCTCGCCAACTCCTCCCGGCCTTAGGTAGTCGTAGGGCGAGACCAAGCCGACCTTCATGGGCTGGCAGCTCCCACCGGGTCCGGACTGGCCGCCCTCATGGCGGCCAGATCGGCCATTGGGGCACCGAAGAGGGGAGTCATCACGTGCCACTGGTCGGGGTTGGCTTGGAGCTCGGGCTCGAGGATGCGTAGCAAGTGACGGGCGGCGCGGCGCAGGTCGTCCTGGGGATTCTCGCCCAGGCTGACGTGGATGGGCGCAAACCCCCGTCCCACATAGGAGTCATCGGCCTCGCGGAGCAGGCAGACCGGCAGGATCGCCGCACCGGTGCGGGCGGCGATCTCGACCGCCCCCAAGGGGATTGACGCCTCGCGCCCGAAAAACGGGATAGATTCCCCGGTCCCGAGCAGGTCGCGGTCGATGGCGATGACCACCACGCCGTCCTTGGAAAGCACCTTGTAAATCTGCCGAACTGCTGAAGCCCCCGAGCGCCGCACCGCCTCCTGGTCGCCCTTGCGCACGGCATCGACGTTGAGCGGGATTACCTGACAACCGACCTTGGTGCGCGCCCGCAGCAGCCAGTTGAAGCACCTGATTGGTCGGACCTGCTCGGCGAGAAGTGCCAGTCCACCGTCGGTGAAGGTGAAATGGTCCCGTAGAGCGGCGATGGCCGCCTCCCAAGACCCCAGGTGCAGGCTGACGATGATCACGCCCTTGCCGCCCGCTCGAGCCTCATCAAGGTAGTGGCCATCCTCAAGGCGGATCAGATCGCGCCAATCCTCGAGTGGCCGATGAGCCATCTGGAGGAGGTCAATCCAGGCCTTGAAGAAGTTGCGCACGTTGTGGCGCAGCAGCCGGCGCATCTGGCGCTTGCTGAGTCCTGGTTGAACCACCGCCAGGTTGGACCGAAGGCCGCTCCAGTGGCTGGGCCAGCAGGTGGTGAGCAGGGTCGCCAGGGGACCGGCCAGGCGGTAGGCGGTCTTGCGATCGAGCGCGCGCAGGCACAGTTCCGCAGCTCGGAGGCCCAGGTAAGGAAGGATCGGTCCCGGATCCGAGAGAGGGGCCTTGGAGATCGCTGCTCCCGATCTGATTCGTACTCCCAGCCCTGGCATGGTCACCCTCATCGGCTGCTCTCTCCCGCGCCGGGACGGGTCAGGGAGTGGAAGGCGAACCACTGAGCGGGGTCGTCTCGAATCATCACCTCGAAGGCGCTCGCTATCGCCTGGGTCAGCTCGGCCGTCTGCTCAGCGGCGTCTCCGGTGCTGGGCAGCGGCAGGGGTTCCTCGAGTCGGGATTCGTGACTGCCATCGGGACGCCGGCGCATGAACCCGGGGATCAAAGGCGCACCGGTGCGAAGGGAGAAGGTCGCCGGTCCGGCGGGCAGCACCACCTCACGGCCCAGGAACGAGACCGGTACTCCAGCTCCGCCCTTGTCGATGTCGCAGGCCAGCAGGAGCACCTCGTTGCGGCGCAGGGCCCGGAGCGACTCCTTGACGCTGGAGGGCCCGACCGGGATCACTCCCACCCCGAGGCGCTCCCGGCTGGCCCGCACCATACTGTCCACCTCGGGGGGGCCGAAGGGGTCGGTCACCGCGTGCACTGGGCGACCGCAGGTGGCAATGGCAGCCGCGCCTAGATCCCAGTTGCCCAGGTGCGGCGTGACCACGATGGCCCCCTTTCCGGCCGCCAGGGCCCGGTGCAGGGGTCCCAGGGAGATGGCTCCGGGTCGGCTCTTGAGCTCGTCGAGGAGCCGCTCCAGGATGAGAAAGTCGAGGATGGTTCGGGCGTAGTTGCGAAAGGCGCCACGGGCGATCTTGGAGCTGCCCCTCCGGTCACCTGGAGCAAAGGCGGAGTAGTTGTTTCGTGCCCGCCGAGCTCGCGAGGAGAGGAGCCCGTAGGCGGCCACTCCGCCGATGTCGGCGAGTCGGTAACGAAGCCCGCGAGGCATGGGCGAGACGAGCACGGTCGCAATCCGCAAGCCGAGGGCCTGCGGTCCACCGTTGGCAACCCAGGTTGGACTCTTCAGAGCCGCCGCCTTGGCCGCCAACGCCGGGGCGGGCTCGGCTACCACCGGAGCCGGCTCCGGCTCGCTGACCGAACTCTTCGCCAATTCACCTCTGCCCACTAGGAGCCCTCCCCGACCGGCTCGGGGCTGCGGGCCTTCCTAGGACTCGCTCCCCACCGACGCTGGATCGCGCACGGGAGCCGGGCTGGCCACGCCGTTTCCGGCCGCCATCGCTGCCCGGGGCGCGACCGTCTCCTCGGGGTCACTGATGCAGGCAGCGCCGACCCGACCCCCGATGAAAGCCTCGGTCAGCTCATGGGCCCGCTCGTCGGAGACCTGGAAAGGGGGTGACTTCATGAAGTAGGAGGAGGGTCCCTCGAGCGCTCCACCCAGACCGCGGTCCAGGCCTAGCTTGCAGCAGCGCACCGCGTCGATCACGATGCCCGCCGAGTTGGGTGAGTCGTGCACTTCCAGCTTGAGGTCGACCGTCAGCGGCACGTCCCCGAAGGCCTTGCCTTCCATGCGAATGTGCGCCCACTTGCGGTCCTTGAGCCAGGGCACATAGTCGCTGGGCCCGATGTGCACATCGTCTTTGTCCATGGGATGCTGCATCTGCGAAAGAACAGAATTGGTCTTGCTGATCTTCTTGCTGACCAGGCGCTCCCGCTCCAGCATATTGAGGAAGTCGGTGTTGCCGCCGAAGTTGAGCTGGTAGGTGTGGTCCAGCTGCACCCCACGCTCCTGGAAGAGGCGGGTTAGGACCCGGTGGATGATGGTCGAGCCCACCTGCGACTTGATGTCGTCGCCGATGATCGGCAGATTGCGCTCCTCAAACCGCTTGCGCCAGTAGTCTTCGCGAGCGATGAAGACGGGCATGCAGTTGACCATGGCGCAGCCAGCTTCCAAGATCTGTTCGGTGTACCACTTGGTGGCCGCCTCAGAGCCGACCGGCAGGTAGTTAACCACCACGTCAGTCTTGGTTTCCTTGAGGATCTTGACGATATCTGCGGTCGGGCCGGGGGCTTTGACAATCACTTCCGACAGATACTTGCCCAGGCCGTCGTGGGTCATGCCCCGGTGTACTGGTACCCCTAGCTTGCCCACCTTGGCGAAGACAACGGTGTTGTTCTGACCGCGGGCGATGGCCTCGCCGAGGTCGTACCCCACCTTCTCCCGATCGATGTCGAAAGCGGCCGAAAACTCGATGTCACTGATGTGGTAGCCGCCCAGGTCAACGTGCATCAGACCGGGGACAAAATCTTCCCGGCTGGCGTTGCGGTAATACTCCACACCCTGAATCAGTGACGACGCGCAGTTGCCCACGCCGATGATGGCGACGCGTACCTTCTTGCTCATCTAACTACCTCTGGAAGTGCGCCCTCGACCACGGCGTGAGAAGGCGGCTGACTGACGTTCTGGTTTGCGTTCGATTCGGTGTCGGAGTCGCGCTTCTCTTCCACCAGGTGGGAGAAGCGCTGGAAGCTGGCTTGAATGGAGTCACGGTCGAGACGGCAGAGGACCTCGCGGCCGTATCGGCGCGTGGTCACGATGCGGGCACGGCGGAGAAGCCGCAGGTGCCAGGACATCCGCGGCTGGCTGATTCCGAGGAGGAGTGCCACGTCGGACACACGGGCCTCCTTCACCTCGGCCAGGCGCTGCACGATCCGCAGCCGAGTGGGGTTGGCCAAGCCCTCGAAATAGGCGGCCAAGTCACCTTCCACCGCTCCCGAGATGGCCAAGGGAAGTACCCGGCGGTGAGGTGGCGAGCTGGCCGGGACTGTCGGGTTCAAATAAACAACTCTTTCATAAAGGTCACGTTATGTATCTTAGCCCATGGCTGCCCTTGGGTCAAGCAGGGCTCGGACTTCTCAGGCCAGGGGGAGAGCTCCCCGAGAAGAGGTGGTCCTCAATCGGTGGCCGGGGGCGAGGCTCAGCCAGCGCAGGCTAGCCTGGACGGGACAGAGCGCCGGTCGATACCGGCATCACCTACCCTCGCTGCCAGCTCGCGCCGCAACCTATTGCGGTGAATGCCGCTAGCAGAGAACCAGCCGCCCCGGACGCATCATCATGGCGGGATCATTCCGGTGCCCGACGACCTGCTCGCCGCTCCCGTGGGAGTCGCTCTGCTCGATCGGCTCGAAAGCGCTCAGCGTGGGATGACCCACTCCGGGGTTCTCGCCGACAGCGATCCTGCCGCGGTCGAAGGGGCGACGGAGAAAGTTGAACTCATGCCCATTGGGCAACTGCTTCACCTGGCCCTCAACGCCGCCGCCTCGCTCGCCGGACCATGGAATGGCGACGCCCCCGATTCGCTGGCCCTCGCGTACCAGCTTTGTGAGCCGAGGCGACCGCTTGCAGAGGCAGTCTGGCGGCGTGTCGCTGGCGCGCTGCTCGGTCCGGTCCGTGCCGACGCCCAGGAGCACTGGCGCTGCGAATTGCATCCGCAGCTCCCCATCGACCCTGCGGTCTCTGACTTTTCCCGCGTCTACGGGAACGGCGAGTTCCCCCGGGCGGGGTTCTGGACCGTCAGCGCGCCGCCCAGGGAAATCCACCACGACCTCCTGAACGCCTGGGAGATGTTCTGCGCGCCGGTTTCAAGGTGGCGAATGCCAGTTGCCAGCAGCGTCAAGGTGTGGAACATTGACCACCCGGCCGATCGGGTCCGCCTGGTGGAGACCTTCCCCAAGATGGCTGCCAAACCGCACGCGGGATGGGAGCTTCCCGGGCCTAACCAGCACCGCACCGAGGTCGAGCGCCTCGCGTCGGTGCCCGGTCAACATGCCCTACGGACGGCGGTTGGCCGTCACGTCCTCCCCGACTGGGCAGCCGTCGCACGGGAGTACGACGGCGTTCATCTCAGCTGGGCAGGTTTCCTCACCGCGGAGGGGTTCGTCAGCGATCTCCCCGACCGCGGGGCGACGATGCTCCGCTACTGGAGCAGCGAGCGGACTCTATGGCTGCGGGAAGTACTAGGGCGCCCCGAGGCACTCGAAGCGTCGCCGGTGTAGGGACGCTTGGGTGGCGGGGCGATAGCTATGTTGTGTCACCGCCAAAAGGACGGATATCCGAGCTAACATCCGGGAATGTTGGGGATCGTGGCCACTCGCGGGTCGGGCCCGCGCCCTCTCGGGCGTTTGACGGAGCTGTGCCGGGACGGAGCGCTCGTACTGATTGGTGTCGGAATTCTGGATTGGTTGGTACTGGTAGCGGTGCTGGGTTGGGCTCGTGAGAACTGGTGGTCGATGCCGGCGGCGGCTATTTTATTCTCCCTCGCCGACCTTTTTTTGGTGGACAGCGAAGGCAGAAGCCTGATCAAAAAGGTTGAGCTCCGTTCCGAGACGGTCGGGAGCGAGATATCGGTGGAACCGCACCACGCACTCCGACTCATCGCTCTCAGGGGTCTGCTGCTAATGGCGATCCTTACCGTGGCGCTGGTTATCGTGTCAAGTCGACTGGACATCACGTCCCTGACTGCGCTTCTTCCAGCCCAACTGATTGCCTTCGGCCTGGTCTCCTGGACCAGAGCAGATCGAGTACGCGGCTGGGAGCGTCTCCACGACTCCCAGGTCTTCGTGTCGGTTTCGGGGCATCTTCGCCTTCGCGTCCGTTACTTTGTCCGGCCGCTAGCCGAATAGGGACGGGCCAGAGCCGGCACTCGGAGCGAGCCATCTGCCCCGACGGGTATCCGACAACACCGCATGGGCGGCGTTCCGGCCCGGGGCTCCCATCACCCCACCACCGGGGTGGGTGCCGGACCCGCCCAGATACAGGCCCTTCACCGGAGTTCGGTAGGAACCAGCGGCGGCCGCCGGGCGCAAAAGGAAGAGCTGATCGAGAGACATCTCGCCCTGAAAGATGTTGCCGCCCAGGAGTCCGTATTCCTGCTCCATGTCCAAGGGGGTGATCACCTGACGGTGGAGCACCGCCCCAGGCAGATTGGGGGCGTATTGGCCGAGCACTTCGACCACCCGGTCAGCGAACTTCTCTCGTTCCTGGTCCCAACCTCCCTGGTGAAGCCGGTAGGGGGCGTACTGGACGAAGCAGGTCAGGATGTGCCGTCCCGGTGGTGCCAGGGTGTGGTCCTTGGTGGTGGGGATGACGCAATCCATCATGGGATCCCGGCTCCACCGGCCGTGGAGGGCATCTTCCCAGGCCAGATGGAGGTATTCGATCGAGGGGTTGATGATGAACTCGGGGTGCTGAGGGCCGAGTTCGCTTCCCGGTAAGGAGCTGAAGTTGGGGAGTTCGGCGAGGGCCAGGTTGACCTTGGCCGACCCGCTCCGGCTCCGGTAGCGCTCCATCTCCTCGACCAGGCCGCTGGGTAGATGCTGGCGGCCGACCAGATCGAGCAGGGTGGTGCGGGGATGGGCGGTGGAGATGACCCGGGGACTGGCTAGCTTGGTGCCGTCCTCCAGCACTACTCCCGTGACTCGGTCGCCGGAGACCAGGATGCTCGCCACCCGGCAATTGGTATGGATCTCGACGCCGTGCGACCTGCCGGCTGTTGCCAGGATCTCCGAGAGAGCGCCCATGCCGCCTTTGACGAAACCCCAGCCGCCGCGCTGCCCGCCGGCCTCGCCGATGCGGTGATGAAGCAGGACATAGGCGGTTCCCGGGGAATGGGGACCGGCCCAGGCGCCGATGACCCCGCCCGGCGAGAGGGCGCCCTTGATGGCCGGGTCATCGAACCACTGGTCGAGGTAGTCGGAGACCGACATGGTCATGATGTCGGCCAGTTCGCGAAGCTGTCTGCGCTGCCTGAGCAGGTGGCCGCCCAGACGCAGCAGGGGACCCACCTCCCCAGCGTGCGGGCGGTCCAGCCTCGGCGGAGCCTGATCGAGCAAGGGGCGCAGCAACCCCACCAGCCGTCCCATGGTCTGGTCGTAGTCGAGCAGGGCCCGAGCGTCGTGGGCCGAGAACTTGGCCACCTCGGCGGCGGCGCGGTCGAGGTCCTCCCAGTAGAAGAAGTGGCGACCGTCGGGAAAGGGCATGAAGTAGGCGGGGTCGAGGGGATACACCTCATACCCGAATCGCTCCAGGCCCAGCTCGCGAACCACCGCCGGGCGGAGCAGGCTGACTACATAGGAGAGAACCGAGACCCGGTAGCCGGGCCAGACCTCCTCGGTCACCGCCGCGCCCCCGACCCCGGGACGGCCCTCGAGCACGGCCACGCGCTGTCCGGCGCGAGCCAGGTAGGCGGCACAGATCAACCCGTTGTGGCCGCCCCCGACGACGATCGCGTCGTAAGTGCTGGCGCGGCCGGACTTGCCGCCGGCGCCCTCCCACTCACTCCGACTTTCCGACGCCACAGTCAATCCTCCAGTTCAGGAGCCGTCACGCAGAGAGTCTCGCCGATCGACCCCGGAGCCGAGAAGGAGCTTGCCCTGTGCGCTCCGCGAACTCGGCACTGTTGGCCAATTTCCTTCCACAGGCGAACTGATGAGGACGTGACGATGAGTTCACAGCGCCGTCGCACGGCATCGGTCAATCTCGCCTAGCCTCAAAGCCATGGCCCTGCCTGCCTCCCGGCGTCCTTTGCCTGGCTCCGGAGGCCCCCTCGCAAAGTGCGCCCCGACCCAGGCGAGCGCCGCCCTCCCGAACGGATCGGCGCCGGCTGAGCCGAAGGCGCCGGCAGGTCCGGGACATCGGTCGTACCAGGCCGCTGTTCCGCAGATTCCGGACCTCACCGAGCCGGAGCTGCTGCGCGCAGTGGTCATGGGATCGCCGAGCGCGCTGGCGGTGGTGGGACTGGACCATAAGGTGCTGCTGTGGAACCCAGCCGCGGAGAGGCTGTTCGGCTGGGATGCCACCGAAGTGGTCGGCCAGGAGCTGCCGATCGTCGATGGGGCCGCGCGGGAGGAATCGGGCCGCCTTCTAATTGGCGCCTTTCAGGGACATGACCTGGTGGAGATCGAGGTACGGCGTCGCCATCGGAATGGCCACCCGTTGGACGTGTCGCTCTCGACGATCGCCCTCCACCACACCTCGGGGAAGGTGGTGGCGGTGCTGGGCGCCTTCCAGGACATCACCGCGCGCAAGGCGGCCGAGGCGGAGCTGGCCCGCCAGGCCCGACTTGACGATCTCACCGGCCTGGTGAACCGCCAGGGGCTGCTGGCAGAGCTTCAGCTGATCCAGCCCGCGGGGGATCGCCAGATCGCGGTCATCGCTATTGACCTGGACCACTTCAAACAGGTCAACGACGCCTTCGGGTACCCGGCAGGCGATGAGCTCCTGGGAGCGGTGGCGCAAAGGCTGCTCAGCTCGGTACGCCCGGCCGACGTGGTGGCTCGGTTGGAGGGGGCCGCCTTTGCGGTCCTCATGGTCGGAGTCGATCCCAGTTCCTTGGAGACGGTGGTAGCGCGGCTTCTCAGCGGCCTCACTGCGAGCTATGAGGTGGGAGGCCGGGAAGTGGACATCAGCGTCACCGGCGGGGTCGCCGTCCAGTATCAGAAGGAGGTTCCAGCCGAAGTCGTCCGTCGAGCCGGGGTCGCACTGCACTACGCCAAGCAGGTGTCCCGGGGCAGCTTCCAGGTGCTTGATGAGGCTCTCGACCGAGCCTTTCAGGATCGGGTCGAGCTCTCCACGGGCCTTCGCGGCGCGGCGCAAAGGGGCGAACTCCGGCAGCACTACCAGCCGATCGTGACTGCCACCACCGGGGTGACAGTGGGCGTGGAAGCACTGGTGGCTCCTTCGTCAATGGGATCGGCACCCGGGCCGACGACACAACGATCGTGGCAGCAACCCTGGCCCTAGCCCACGGCCTGGGCCTCAAGGTGGTTGCCGAGGGGGTGGAAACGCAGGCTCAGGCCGATCTCCTCGCCAAGAACGGCTGTGAGGAGTTGCAGGGGTTTTTCTTCGCCCGACCCGCCCCGGCCAGCGCCATCCACCCGCTCCTGGGACGGAGCCTCCGGCCCGAGGTGGACCAGCTCCAGCCGACTGAGCAGCTCTCCGCCTAGCTCGGCGGGGGTCAGCGAGCCTTCAGCACCCGCCGGTGGTGAGGACCAGCGAGGTGGTGGCCGGGGCTGACCCACTGGCACAGACATAGCGATCTTCGTTGGCGATCAGAGCGTTGAGGATCACCGTCGCCAGCGGGTGTTGGCTGGTGGGCAGGGTGACCGCGAGGTTCTCGAAGACTGGCGAGGCTGTCCCCGCTGGCAAGTTCGTGTAGGCGACTCCGTTCACCTGGAGCGTGGTGTTGGCCGCCGGGAGGCTGTAGCCGAGCAGACCGCTACCCAAACTCACGGAGCGCAGGCCTGGCGGGGGCGTGCTCGCTGGACCCGTGCCGGCCGAGGGAAGCGCCTGGGCCACTGTCGGGTAGTAGGCGCTGGCGTCGCCCCAGCTGCAGCCGACGCAGGCTCCATCGAATTGAAAAACGAGCGATTCCCCCGAGCTCGGGGATGTCTCCGACGGCTCCAGGGTGAAGCTCACGCCACCGTCTGCTCCCACCTGCCCACTCCCGGCCCATCCCGATGGCCCCACCACAACCGCGCCGCCCACGCCGTAGGCGGCGATCTCTCCCGCCGCGGAAGGCGGCGCCAGGACACGCACGGTTGCCGGATAGGGGCCGGGAGCTCCAGGCACCCCATAAGTGGTGGGCAGACTGATCACAGTCAAGGTGAGCCTGGCGCTGGTGGGGCTGGGAGACGGGGAGGCGCTTGGTACATGGGAGTGACTTGGGCGAGAGCTCGGGTGCGGGGTGGGCTTGTTGCTGGCACAGCCGACCAGCACCGCTCCGGTGGTGCATACGATGACCGCACTCGCCAGGAGATTCCGCCAACTGGTCATCCTCTAGCGATGCTAGTCAGTCGGACCTCGCGCCTGGTGAGCCGTATCGGACCGGAGCGGGACCCTAGATGTAAAGCTGAGGTTTTGGAGCAGCGCAATGAAGCGGGCTGACTACGTTCATCAGCTGCCCGGCCTGATACCGGCCATGCGGCAGCTCCTCACGGTGGCGGAGACAGCCGGGCTTGAGCCCCTCCTGCTGGAGCTGGTCAAGATACGTGCTTCCCAGATCAACGGCTGCGCCTACTGCCTGGACATGCACACCAAGGATGCCGCCGCGCTGGGCGAGACCCAGCAGCGCCTGGCGCTGGTGTCCGTCTGGTCGGAGGCGCCCGGATTCACGGAGCGGGAACGTGCCGCCCTGCGGTGGTGCGAGAGCTTGACCCTGCTGGCGGCGACGGGAGCTCCGGACTCCGAATTCCAGCCCCTGGCGGCCAACTTCACCGAGGAAGAGATCGTGGCCCTCACCCTGGTGGTGGTCTCGATCAATGGCTGGAACCGCCTGGCGGTCGGTCTCCGCGCTCCGGTAGGGGACTACCAATCTCAGCGCCAGCCAGCCCAGCCCGACTGATCCCGGCGGCCGGTGTTCGCCAGCACAGCCGCTGGGTTGGGCGGAGTTCAGCCTGAGATCAGGACCAGCTTACCGACGACCTGCCCGGACTCGAGCCTGGCAAACGCCGTCCTGGCATCGGCTAGCTGGTAGGTCTGGTCGATCAGAGGGCGGAGCCCGGTCGTCCGGACGGTGTTGAGCAAACCCTCGAACTCAGCCCAGGTGCCCATGGTGGAGCCGATGATCCGGAGCTGGCGCCAGAAGACCCGGCGCAGGTCGGCAGGAGGGTCGGCTCCGGCGGTGGCGCCGGCGACCACCACCGTGCCTCCCCGTCGCAGCACCCGAAGGCTGGTCGCCCAGGTGGGCTCTCCGACCGACTCGATGACCGCGTCCACCCCAGTTCCCCCGGTGAGCCGGAGGACTTCCGTAACCGCGTCCTTGCCGACTCCGACTGCATGGTGAACTCCGCGCTCTAGCGCGGCCTCGAGCTTGGCCGGATCGCGGCTGGTGACGATCACCCGGATCCCCGCCGCCAGGGCCAGGGCCTCGGCGGCCGTGGCCAGCCCGCCGCCTGCGCCCTGGATCAGGACCGTGTCTCCGGGCCGGAGCTCAGCCTTGGTGAAGAGCATGCGGTAAGCGGTCAGGAAACTGGTCGGGAGACAGGCCGCATGCTCAAAACTTAGATCGGCAGGCAGGGCGAAGATGTTGATCGCGGGAACGATGCAGTACTCGGCGAAGGTGCCTTCCCAGCTTCCCTCGCTGAGCATGGCGAACTTGCGGCAGGAGGTTTCGTCGGGGCCCAGACAAGCTTCGCATACGCCGCAGGTGATGACCGAATGGGCCACGACAGGAGTGCTGACAGGGAGTCGTTCGGGCGTCTCCGGACCGTAGGCGTCTACCGTGCCTGCCACGTCGCATCCCAAGGTCCAGGGAAAGCTGGTGGGGGTGCCCACTCCGGCCAGCGTCCAGAGATCGTGTCGATTGAGGGAGGCGGCGCGGGTGCGCAGGCGGACCTCTCCCCGCGAGGGGGCAGGCACCTCGCGGGCGCCCACGGTCAGGTTGTCTAGCGGTTCGGGACCACCGGCCGCGGTGGCGAAAGCGGCTAACACGGGACGCTCCTCTTGTTCAGCTCGGGCCTACAGCTTGCCTGCGACTTTAGTTACCGGAGGGCGAGGCTGCAGGCGAGACGGTGACGCCGGGCCCAGCGACAAAGATTGCGGCGACTTGGACAGCAGCCGTGACGATCGTCGAGGTGCTGGTTCCGTAGACGACCCGCGAGCCCATCTTCCAGGCGTGGAAGGGCCAGTCCGTGGAGTCCGTGGGACGCTCTCTCAGTTCAACCCTGACGCCGCAAGGGACGGTGACCGTGCGGCCGGCCCCATCGAACGTATAGGTGGTCCCGGAGGCTGTGGCCCTGACGGTTCCCCAGACCGTGCCGGCAGTGGAGGTGATGGTCACCGTCAGCCGACAGCCAGTACCAGGGCTGGCCCGGGGCGCCGCCCCGGGAGCCGAGGCTGGGTTCGCGGCGCAGGCGGACAGCAGGAGGGCCCCGGAAAGGACCAGGGCCAAGGCCAGGTGGTGGGTCCCCCGGCGAATGGAGGCGAGGCGAGCCCGGGGCGATGTCACCAGCGAGCGGATCATGGACAGTTCCCTAGAGCCGGGTGGGGCCAGGCCGTCCGCCTGGTCGGCGAGGCTGATCTATTCTGGGGAGGCTATGTCTCCCGAGGTTGAGGGTCGACGCGCCGGACAGCGCGACCGCCGCGGCTATTCAGCCACGCCATCGGTCAGCCCAATAATCATCGAATCCCTGCGCCGGCGGGTCGATCGGGTGGCCCGCCGAATGGCCATCGAAATGGCCCGGACCATCCCCCTCGACGAGGGGGTCCGGGAAGGCTCGGCCTTCGGCAGCGAGGTCTTGGCGGCCTGCCGGGAGGGAGTGGGGACGATGCTCTCGCTCTGGGCAGAGTCGCGCCCCCCTTCCCACGCCGAACTCCAGCAGCTGTCGCGGATGGGCGGCCGGCTGGCCAGCACCGGGGTGCCCCTGGATGCCATCTTGCGTGCCTATCGAGTGGCCGCCCTGGTCATCTGGCAGCACGTGATCGACGCGGTCCGCATCCATCCCGAGATCGAGGCCCAGTCGGTGCTCACCGCCGTCGGGCCGCTCTTCGACTACCTGGACGCCATCAGCGTGGCCGTCAGCACCAGCTACCTGGAGACCAGGGAAAGACTCCGTCGGGAGCAGGATCGCCAATACGACCAGTTCTTCAGCGACGTCCTGGGCGGCACCACCGACCCCGAGATGGTGGCCAAGGCCGCCGAGGGCGGAACGGTGCTCGAGTTTCCCTATCGGCTGGTGGTGGTGGCGGCCGATGACGCGTCCGCCGAGGCGACCATCGCCACCGCCTGGATGGTGGTAGGAGCGCACGTGGCTCTTTACCAGTCCTCGGTGGTGGCGCTGGTCCCCGGTCAGGCGCGGATCGGGACCCTGCAGCGCCTGCTCCAGGTGGCGGTGGGCTCAGACCGACCGCCCTGGCAGATGGCTATCGGTTCCTTGGTGGCTAGCCTGAGCGAGGTGCCGTCCGCGGTACGGGCGGCCCGGGACACCCTGACAGTGGGCCAGATCCTGATGCCCGGTCAGGCCGTCTACGACAGCGCCAAGCTCCACCCCTATCTCGCCTGGGTCCATGACCTGGACGGCCTCCGGGAGTTCGTCGAGGGGTCCCTGGGGCCTCTTTTGGAACGGGAGCGTACCCGCAGCCTGCCACTACGCCAGACCTTGGAGGCGGTGCTCAGTCACGATGGCCTGAGTGCGGCTGCCCGATCGCTTGGGGTCCACCGCCACACCCTCCTCTACCGAATGGAGAGGATCGAGGACTTGGTCGGAAACTGGAGCGACGCGGAGGACCGGCTGCGACTGGAGCTGGCGCTCCGAGGGTCCCGCCTGCTGGACGCGTTGGTCCCGGCGGAGAGCACCAAGCAGGTGCCGGCACGGCTGGTCGCCAGCGGCCGGCGCTAGGTGACCGAGCCTAGTCGACCCTAGCCCTACTGGCTAGACGCTGTCCTGGGCCGGCAGGACCTCGACCCCGCTGGTGGGAACCGCCTTGGCCTTGTAGACGTAGCGCTTGCCTCTCGACCACGAGGCGGCCGCCGCGATCAGACAGCAGCCGATGGAGAAGTCGAAGGCGGTGTGCAGCCCGGCGGCGAAGGGCGCCGAGATCAGGTGGGGGAAGAAACTGCGCCCGGTGAGCACTGCCACGGTGTGATGGGGCAGCTGGCTCAGGGCCTGAGCCCCGAGCAGGTGCCGCATCGGGTTGTATCCCAGAAAGGCGGCGAAGAGAGTGGATACCGGCGGTAGCCCGGCGGCATGCGTCGCTAGGGCTTGGGGCACCCCATGCCGGATCAGCCCGTGCTCGAGGCTGGTCGAGAGGGTGCCGGAGAGGCCAACGATGACCAGCGTGAAGAAGATGCCGATCGAGAGCACCTGAGCCGAGCTCTGGAAGGTGGCGTTCATGCCACCCCCGGCGCCGCGGTGCTCGGGGGGCAGGCTGTTCATGACGGCGGCCCGGTTGGGTGACGCGAAAGCGCCCATACCGAGCCCGTTGAGCAGCAACAGGGGCGCGAAGAGGCCATAGGAAAAGCTGATCGGTAGCAACTCCAGCAAGAGGAAGCTGGAGGCTGCCGCGAGCATCCCCCCGGTGGCAAAGGGGCGCGCACCGAAGTGGTCAGAAAGCGCTCCCGAGACAGGTCCGGCGAGAAGAAACCCGGCGGTGAGCGGCATCATGTAGATGCCCGCCCAGAGCGGCGTGGTGGCGAAGCTGTAACCGTGCAGCGGCAGCCAGATTCCCTGCAGCCAGATGACCATCATGAACATCAGACCACCCCGGCCGAGGGCGGCCAGAAAGCTCGACAGCGTGCCGAAAACAAAGGCGCGGATGCGAAAGAGTGAGAGTCGGAACATGGGCGCTGGCGCCTTCAGCTCGATCATGCAGAAGACCGCCAGCAAGAGCGTCCCCACGATCAGTGCGGTGAGCACTGGCGGACTGGTCCAGCCCATCGATTGGTGCTGGTAAGGCTCGATCCCGTAGGTGACGCCGATCATCACCAGGATCAGCCCGACCGCGAAGGTGAGGTTGCCCCACCAGTCGATCTGGGTGCGCCGACGAATGCCCAGATCGCGCAGCTTGAGGTAGGACCAGATGGTTCCAGCGATCCCAACCGGTACCGAGACGAGGAACACAAGGCGCCAGTCGATCGCTCCCAGGATGCCGCCCAGGACCAGCCCGATGAAGGATCCGCTGATCCCAGCGACGTTGTTGATTCCTAGCGCCAGCCCACGCTGGTGCTCGGGAAAGGCATCGGTGAGAATCGCCGCCGAGTTGGCGATGAGAAAGGCGCCCCCGACACCCTGTACCACTCGCATCAGGACCAGCCAGAGGGCTCCCGACTGTCCCGTCATCCAGGTGATCGAAAGCAGGATCGAACCTACGGTGTAGACGACGAAGCCAAGGTTGTAGATGCGCACCCGCCCGAAGATGTCGCCCAGTCTTCCGAAGCTGACCACGAGGACACTGGAGACAATCAGGTAGGAGAGGATCATCCAGAGTAGGTAGAAGCTGTTGCCCGGCAGCAGCGGATTGAGGTGGATGCCCCGGAAGATGTCGGGCATCGCGATGATCATGATGGTGGCGTCGATGGTGACCACCATCACCCCCAGCGTCGTGTTGGAGAGAGCCACCCACTTGTAGCCCTGGCCGGGCGGTGTCTTGACGAGACTCTGGTGGCGCGCCGACCGCCACCTCCCGCCGCGAGCGCCCGGACTGCCCAATCCTGCCTCCAATGCCACGCGCGTACCCGGCCTCACCAAGCGGCAGCCTGTTGGAGCTGGCCTCCGCCAATACCCGCCGACGGCGAATCCCTACCGATTGCCGGGACCGCGCCCGCCTGTTCGGGTCTGCTTCCCAATATAGACCCGGCGAGGTCATCTTGACATGTGACCATCTGGGGTAACTATACCCTC
>DATLRN010000041.1:0-49945 GCA_035534695.1 Candidatus Dormiibacterota bacterium | reverse complement strand
CTGGCAGCGCGGCACGAACGAGAACACCAACGGTCTGTTGCGCCAGTACTTCCCGAAGGGCACGGACCTGAGCAGACACAGCACCGATGACCTCGCAGCAGTCGCTGCCACGCTCAACAGCCGCCCCCGCAAGACGCTTGGCTGGAAGACTCCAGCCGAAGCCTTGGACGAGTACCTTGGCTCATATCAACAAGCCGGCGTTGCGACCATCCCTTGAACCTGCCTTGAACGCCTCTGTCGGAGTGGTGCACCAGTCCCTGTAGCCGTTCGCCGCGGCGCCCCCAGATCGCCATCTCCAGGGCGTCCAGGGCCAGGTCGGTGGGCAGGGACCGGGATGCCTGCCAGCCCACCACGAACCGTGAGAAGACGTCCACGATGAAGGCGACGTAGACCCAGCCTGAGTGGGTCTTCACATAGGTCAGGTCGGCCACCCAGAGCCGGTTCGGCGCCGTTGCCACGAAGTGCCGCTGGACCAGATCCGCTGGTCGCTCCGCCCCGTCGGCACCGATCGTGGTTCGGGGAGTCTTGCCTCGCACCACACCGCGCAGTCCCAGCTCCCGCATCATCCGCTCCACCGTGCAGCGGGCCACATGGAAACCTTCGCGCCGTAGCTGGGCCCAGACCTTGTCGGCGCCGTAGACCCGGAAGTTCCCCTCCCAGACCCGCTGGATCTGCGGCCTCAACTCCCGGTCCCGCAGCTCCCGTGCCGAAGGGGGTCTGGAGCTGGACGCGTAGTAGGTGGCCGGCGGGAACTGCAGCACTCGGCAGATCGGCTCAACTCCCCAGCGCTCTCGGTTGTCGGCAATGAACTTCACGGCTTGGGCGGTCTCGGGTCGAGTTCCCGGGCGAAAAAAAGGGATGCCGCTCTCAAGATTTCGTTAGCCCGCCGCAGCTCACGGTTCTCCCGCTCCAGCTCCCGGATCCGCTCCCGCTCCGTCGTCGTCACTCCAGATCGCAGACCACCGTCCACCTGCGCCCGCCGGACCCACCGCCGCAGCGTCTCCTTGGTCATCCCCAACTTGGATGAGATCGACTAAATCGCTGCCCACTCCGAGGGGTAATCGCCCCCCTGCTCCAGCACCAGCCTCACCGCCCGCTCCCGCAACTCCTGCGGGTACCTCGTCGTGCTTGTCATCTCTCCAGCCTCTCAACGAATGGAGTCTCCAGCTTTCCCGGGGCGGTTCATGGAGTTCGCGAGACCGGCGAGAAGGAGGTCCTGGGAGTGGCGGTGGGCGCGGCGTCGAAGGTCTTCCATCAGAGCCGAACGACCTCCAGCCGCCTGTTTCAACCGGTCAGCGGTTCTTCCGTACGGGTGACCAGGGATCGGTTGGCCCTGGTAGCTCGGGCGCCGTTCTGCACAGCGAGTGCGAGTGCGACCACGAGTCCGAGCAAACCGGCGGTGGCGTAGATGGCCCGAGGACTGAGCGCAGCGGCGACCGCGCCACCGACGAGGAGCGAGACACCCTGAGCGCCTCCGACCGCTGCGTTGGCCGCTGCCGATACCCGTCCGCGCTCGGCCTCCGGCGTGCGGGTGATGAGCAGGGTCGAGAAGCAGGCGGCGGCGTACCCGTTTCCGATGCCACCGAGCATCGACAGCGGCACGAGCATCCAGACGGAAGGGACAACGGCAAACGGCGCAAGGGCAGCACAGGCGAGTCCGGCACCAGCGATCGTGCCCCAGATCTGTCCACCTTCGGTTCTCAGCCTTCCGGCGCCAAGTGCCCCCATGACGATCCCGGCAATCCACGCCGCCTCTGCGACGCCGTACCAGACACCTCCCGCGTGGAGGGTCACTCGAACCAAGAAGACGAGCACAACGTCGACCATGCCGACCATGAGGACCACGACCCCGAGACCGATGGTGAGCGGGCCCAGCACGCGATCGGTGCGAAGGATCTCGAGACCGCCTCGGGGCCGCCCCTGTCCCTCCTCGGATCCGGGCGCCTCGGGCCTGCGCCGGGTCCGGACCAGTGCCGCCGCACCGGTCAGCACCACGAAGGTGGTCGCATCTACGGCGAGGGGGACGCCGCTCCCGAACGCCCCGGCGAGCAGGCCTCCTACCGCAGGGGCGCTCACCGCGACGAGAGCAGTCAGCGACTGCTGGGTCGACACCGCCTTGGCCACGCGGTCCTCGCCGACGATGCGGGGGACGAGTGCCGACCAGGTGCTGGCCGTGACCGCCGCTGCCGCGCCAAGGAGGGCGACCAGGACCACGATGACCACGACGGAGTGCAGGAAGATGAGAGGAACGGTGCATGCCACTTCGAGCAGCCCCGCGCCCACGAGGAGGTGGCGGGAGTCGTACGAGTCGGCCAGGAGGCCCACCGGACGGGACAGGAAAAGCAGCGGGACGGACCCTGCGGCGAGCAGGACTCCGACCTCGTAGGGCCGGGCACCGTCGGCCTGCAGGCGAAGGACCAAGGCGACCAACGCCACTTCGTCGCCGAACGTCGACACCATCCGTCCGGCCAGCGCGATCAGGAAGTCTCTCCGGCGGGAGTCAATGTTCAGCATTTACTGAACAGTAGTCGCTGAACATCTCGGCGTCAAGTGGTAACCTCTGAGAGCGATGCCCAAGCGTCCTGCCCAGCGCCCTTCACCGAACGACGCCCCCCCGCTCCGCCTCGAGGATCCCCGGGGCATCCGCGCCCTAGCCCATCCCGCGCGGCTCGCCATCATCGACGCCTTGGCCTCAGGGGAGGAGCTAACCGCAACCCAGTGCGCGGAGCTGACCGGTCTCAGCCCGAGCGCGACGGCGTACCACCTCAATCTCTTGGAACGCTACGGGTTCGCCGAAGCGGCACCGCCGCGTCCGGACCGACGAGAGCGGCCGTGGCGAACGAGTGGGCGCCCCATCCAGGTCGATCTCGATACCTCGACGCCAGCTGGATCCGCAGCAGCTGCGGCCGTGGGTGCTGCCTACATGGACACGACCCGCGCCATAGCCGCTGAGTTCACCGAAGGTGCCTCCTCAGAGCCCGAGGAGTGGCGCGATGCCGTCTTGAACAACGCCGACCTCTGGCTGACCGCCGAAGAGTTCCAGAGGGTGGCAAGGGAGCTGGAAGCAGTGCTCAAGCCATACCAGGGGCGTAGGCGCAACGAAGATCGCCCGACCGGCGGCAGGCGAGTCAGGGTGATGAACGTTGTCGTTCCCCGTCCGCGTCGCTCAACCAGAGGCGCTCCGCGTGAGGCCTGAGTTCAGCCACGAGACATACGGGGATTCCTCAAAGTCAGGACCGGTGACTCCACCCTGCAGACAGCGGCGACGTCTTTCGTCAACGGAGTGTCCCCGAATGTCCGGTGCCTCGGTGACCTGACGGTGATGGGCGCGCGTTGCCGCTAGCCCGCCGGCGTGGCCGATGACTGCGCCAGCGATCATTCGACCCGGGACTCGTGGGCATCTTGTGCCGCGAGGTTTGAAATGTCAGGTGACACCCTCCACGCATCTCGGCGCCATCCCTGCTTCAAGTGGCGCTGCAACGGGATCGAATCCTAGCTTGTCTCACCGGTGTAGGAATCCGCGTGCGACCGTCCATCTGGTGCTATCCAGTACCGTTTTGTAGTTCAGAGTAGGCGGCTCAGTCCGCCCCGTGTGGTCCTGTGGGAACCAGTTATGGGCGTTTGATTCCCGGTTGATTCCCGCGCAGACCGCGCCAATGACGAGTGGGTTCGACTCTAACTCGCTCTGGCAGACCGGGTGACTCTCGACCTCCTCGCCGCCGACGGCTACTGGGTCGCCGATCACACCGTCCGCTACTTCTCAATACAGACCATGACCGGGGACTCCTGGCTCTGGCTGCCACCTCCCTGCAACTCCGGATCAGCCAGGCCAAATCTAAGCGAGGACTGCTCACCTCACGGTACGCGAGCCTCCGCAGCCTTGAACAGAGCTTGTGGGCTGAGCCCGTCCAGCAAGTAGCGGAGCCCCTCCCCGAACTGGCGCGGCGTCGTGTAGGCCGCGAGCTGTTGTGCTAAGCCATCTGGGTCGGTCTCGGGTGGCGCCCAGCCTGCCCGAGATGCTTGAAGCACCCCGAAGCCGACGGTGTAGCTGTGGATGGCCCCGTATGCACGTCGGGCGGAGTCCTCGTCCGGCAACGCCCTTCTTAGGACCTCCATCATCGCGTCCATGCGTGCGATCGCCGCTCGGGACACGACCGGATGCCGGAGGTAGACGTGGAGAGCAGCGGGTTGGGAGACCAGGAAGCGACGGAGCCGGTCCGCTGCCTCGGCGACCCATGCTAGCCAGTCGTCACTCGCGGTTCGGGGGCGCCAGCAACGAGCGAGGAGACGGTCGACGACCTCGTCGATGAGGTCGTCCTTGCTGCGGACGTGTCGATAGAGCGACATCGGGGACACGCCAAGTTCGCTAGCTAGGCCGCGAATCGTCAGCTCTTCGTATCGTCCGGCCCTGACGCGTTTAGTCGCCACCTGGATCACCCGCTCCCGCGACACGGTCCCCCATGGGACGCGGCTCCCCGGCATGGCTGCCTCCTTTGGTGACCGAGCCGAATGACCACCCCGGACAGGGCACCGCTTCAGCATACGACGACATGCGTACACGTACGCGAATGAGCTATCCTAAGTCAAGATCCAGATCTCGGACGACAGTGACGCCGGTACGAGCGGAGGCGCCGAGATGCTCGCGTTCAGATTGATTCCTTGTCTCCACTAGTGGGCAGGGAGTCAGGGGATGGGGTAGCCGACCCGGCGGGTCCGCTTGATCAGGGACACGGCGCACCCTTCGATCTGAGGCGCGCAACCTCTTCGGCACTCAGCAAGGCCTCGGAATGGCTGGGCGGCTCTGGGTCAGGGGTCATGGCCATGGCCTTCACCGTCGGGATTGGTTCCGGCTTCGGGGCGGTCGGGTTCCGCTGGCTCATCTTTGGGGTAACCTGGTTGGCTACCGGTCAGGAACAGTTTGGCCAGCAGGGCAGGGTGGCCAGTCCTCATCTGCCCTGGCTCGGTATCTGGTTTCTCCTCCTGATCCCCGTGCTTGGTGGACTGCTCTATGGGCCACTTATCCAGCGCTTTGCACCAGAAGCGCGCGGGCACGGTGTGCCCGAAGTGATGCTGGCAGTCAGGAGGCAAGGGGGACGAATCCGGCCTCAGGTCATGGTCGTCAAGTCGCTCGCCTCCGCCCTATGCATCGGCGCAGGAGGTTCAGTAGGCAGAGAGGGTCCGATCGTACAAATCGGGTCGGCGATTGCTTCGAACCTAGGCCAGGTCGTCCACATGCCCCCGCGTCGGCTGCAGATCTTGGTCGCCTGCGGTGCCGCAGGCGGTATATCCGCTACCTTCAACGCTCCGATCACCGGGCTGGTCTTCGGATTCGAACTGATTCTCGGCGCGTTCTCGATCGACGCCCTGCTTGCCATCATCTCCGCCTCGATGATCGCCGACGTCATCGGGCGGGCCTTCTTCGGTGCCGCACCGATCTTCAGTCAAGTCCCACACAACCTGGTTATGGCCCACGACGCCGACTACCTGCTCGTCGCCGTCCTCGGACTCATGGCCGGGCTGATCGGGGCGGGGTTCAAAGTGGTTCTCTACAAGGTCGAGGACGTCTGCGACACTTTGTGGAAGGGCCGACCGGAGTGGCTCCGGCCCGCCGTCGGTGGTATCGCTCTGGGCGGGTTGCTGCTAGCGTTACCACAGATCTACGGGGTCGGCTACCCCGTGATGGACAAGGCGATAGCTGGCCAGTACATTTTGTGGTTCCTCGCCATCCTGATGGTCGGCAAGATGTTCGCCACCAGCCTCACCATGGGGATTGGAGGCTCGGGTGGAGTGTTCGCCCCGTCGCTGTTCATTGGGGCCATGGGAGGGATGGCCTTTGGCATCATCGCCCACCACCTGTTCGGAGCGGCAGTCGGGCCGCCTGCGATCTACGGGGTCATCGCTATGGGGGCTGTCTACGCCGGAGCCACGCAGGCACCGCTCACGTCGATCGCCAGTGCCATCGAGATGACCGGCAACTTTACGCTCACGCTGCCAGTCATGCTCGCCGTCGGACTTGCTGTGGGACTGTCGAAGCGAGTGACATACGGCACGATTTACACCACGAAACTCTTGCGCCGTGGTGTCGACATCGAGCAACCGCCAGGGTTCTCGAGGCTTCCAATGCCCACAGATGCGGCAATCAGTCAGCCACTCCCCGAATCGGTCGGGAACGCTGAGCGGACTATTCGGGGGCATCCCGACCAGGAAGCCGACCCCACCGATGGTGACAAACGACCGGGGCAAAGCTGAGCCTTTCTCCTGGGCCGGCCCCAGGTTGATCTCATTTAGTGGTGCCCCCGGAAGGACTCGGACCTCCGACACGCGGTTTAGGAGTCCGTGTGCGTCCGTCCAGATGGTGCTATCCGGTACCGTTTCGTAGTTCAGAGTAGGCGGCTCAGTCCGTCCAGTAGCCTACTGTGGGAAGTAGTTATGGGCATTTGATTCCCATTTGATTCCCAAGGCTCGGGGTGGCAGGGGCGGCAGGGGCGGCTTGGACTCCGGTCGGTCCGCTCAACTACCGAGCTCATGGCGATAACACACGGTATGATGTACTACAGGTATTACGTGTCAGGAGGCGAGATGCGAATCAACAGTAAGGGCCAAGTGACGATTCCTGCGCCCCTCAGGGAGAAGCACGGCCTGAGAGAGGGGGATGAGGTTAACGTCGTCGAGGAGGGCGGTGCCCTACGAATCGTCCAGATCGACTCCAACCAGACTCGCGGGCTGCGCCTCGTGCACAAGATGCGTGGCCGGGCGACCACCACCATGACTACGGACCAACTACTCCAACTTCTGCGTGATGAGTGATCCACACCCGGCGGTGGCTCCTGCGGTGGAGAGCTCCGTCACCTTGGTGGACTCGAGTGTCCTGCTCGACATCTTGACCGACGACCCTGAATGGGCGGAGTGGTCTCGGCAGGCCGTTGCCCGGGCCCGGGATGAGGGTCGCTTGGCGATCAACCCGATCGTGTATGCGGAGGTCTCTACCGGATTCGAAACGATCGAAGATCTGGACGACGCTGTTCCAGTTAGTGACTTCGAGCGCGAGCCGCTACCCTACGAAGCTGGTTTCGTCGCAGGCAAGGTTTTCCTCGCCTATCGCAAGCGAGGCGGCCAGCGCCGTTCTCCGCTTCCGGACTTCTACATCGGCGCTCATGCCGCGGTGCGCGGGTACCGGTTGCTCACTAGAGATCTTGCCAGATACCGTACATATTTCCCGTCCCTCCTTCTAGTAAGTCCGCTCTTTTGACCCATACTCCATCGGTCAAACTTGGAGCTAGTCGCTGGTGGCGGGCGTTGGTTTGAGACCGAAATTGGTGGCCGTGTGGAACTTCGGCTGGCGCCTGACGGATCGACTTCGGTTGACCCTTGACACTCCCAGGCCGATATTGCTTTACGGCGATGTCAACTCAGGCGCGTCCAGGTGGAATGCGGCTTGGCACTGGACGACCAATTCCCGGCTGGCCGGGCTCGTTGAGGATTGCCAGATCAGCGCCAACACGACCGGGATCTCGATGTCGCGGATGGGCAGAGCCGTCAGCTTCGGTGTGTAGCGGGCCGCCGTCGATTCGCTGAGAATGCCCACGGCCAAGCCGCGAGCGGCTAGATCCGCGATCGCGTCGGGGGCACTGGCCTGAAGTGCCACCGTCGGTCGCAGGCCCCGTAGCGAGCAGGCCCTATCGAACGCCGTGCGGATGCCGGTACCGCGCGGCATGCACACGGCAGGGTGCTCGACCAGTTGCGCTAACGCGACGGTGCGGCGGTGTGCAAGCGGGTTTTAGTATCCCCAATCCGAGCAACAACGGGCGGAATATCGGCGATTTGTTACATCGAGAGAGGTGGGGGTCAGGGATGGGCAGCAGTAGTGATCATCGGTACCACGGCGATCACAAGGAGAACGACGACCACGACAACAATCCTGACCGGTCCCCTTTCATGAGTCCACATCACCTGGATCCGTTCAGGGGGGTCCGGTCACCCTCGAAGCTCCCGATCAGCTCGTCGAAGACGTTCGCACCTTTTTCGGGAGTCTGCATTGAGTTGCGATTGCACGTCAGAACGACTCATCTGAACTCCTGATACACTCAAACGTCTGACGGGTGGTCATGCACTCGCGCGAGGCGCGCATGTCGCCACCGATATACCCAAAGGAGTCCAACGACCATGGGAATGATCAGAGTGCACGAGTTTATGAGCCTCGATGGTGTGATCGACACACCAACCTGGACTTTCGATTACGGCTTCGACCCCGCTATGGGGCAGGACATCGGCAATCTCATGTCCAGCTGCGAGGCCATCCTGCTGGGACGCAACACGTACGAGATGTTCGAGCCTGCCTGGTCGAGCCGGACAGCTGAGGAGGACCCCGGTGCTCCTTTCATGAACGATTCCACCAAGTACGTCGTCTCCTCCACCCCAGTAGCAGGGACCTGGCAGAACTCGGCCGACCTAGGCCCTTACAGTGCCGACGCGATCCGCCGGCTCAAGCGTGAAGTCGAAGGTGGCATCTACGTGAGCGGCAGCGGGACGCTTGTGCGGTCACTGATTGCTGATGGTCTGATCGACGAACTGCACCTGTTCGTCTACCCCCTCACCCGAGGTGCGGGACCTCGCCTCTTTCCCGACGACCCGGCGAACAAATGGTCACTGGATCGAAGCGTGACCTACGACAATGGGGTGCTCTACCTCGCCTACAAGTCAGCCGCTGACATCGCCACGCGCTGACCCCATGTCGATTGATTGGCGCAGGTTGCACAGGGCATGTCCTAGGCAGTCCCTACGAGATCACTGAGCGGGATGTCGAGATCCTGACCTGGGTGACCCGGCATGGCGTCGTGACTGTTGTACAGATCGCCAGGAGATTCTGCCCCACGTCCTCTTTGCTCTCGGCAGCCTTACAGCGGGTACGGAAGTTATCCACAGCAAGCCCGCCCCTCCTCCGGCGAGACCGTACCCACTACGGCGAGCCTTCTGTCATACGGGTCACCACTAAGGGTACCCGCCTGGCGAATGTCGGCCCTCCAGTCCCTGGACCGTCCCGCCTCATTCTGGCCGAGGTCCACCATTCGCTTGGCATCGTGGACCTGACCGAGGAGCTGCTCAAGGCTCACCCCGAGGCAGTGCTTCCCACGGAGCGTGAGCGCCGGGAGCAGTGCCACACCGATTAGCGGGCCGGGCAGATTCCCGATGCTGTCCTCACCTTGATGCCCATTCGATTCCCAAGCGACGGCGCGACTGCTCCAAAAGCTGTCGATCAGACCGTTTCTGATCTCATTTTGGTGGTGCTCCCGGAAGGACTCGAACCTCCGACACGCGGTTTAGGAATGCGCGTGCGTTCGTCCAGTTGGTGCTATCCAGTACCGTTTTGTAGTTCAGAGTAGGCGGCTCAGTCCGTCTAGTAGCCTCCTGTGGGAAGCCGTTATACGCATTTGATTCCCTGTTGATTCCCAAACAGTGACCCGTCCGGAGCTACCTGATTGGGTCAACCGCCAAGATCGCTTGAACCGTGAACTACGGCGTTCCGGAGCGTCTCCAAATAGTCCAACGCTTCCCGCTGGGCTACGTGAGTTCGACGAATAGGCGGGGCGCCAACCCGCCAAGGCCACTTGAACTCCGAGCGACTTCGGTGACAAGGTATCCCGACTATGTGGCGACCACGTCGTAGTTGAGCCCATACAGCTCGGCAAGACTCATCAGGGTGGCGCGGTCTGGCCGTCGCATCGACCCGCGCTCGATCTGGGAGAGATGAGCGGTCGACACACCGATACGTTGCTCGACCCGTCGACCGCATTCACCGGACGTCCGTCCCTGCGGCCCAGCTGGTAAACCGCGGCGCCCACGCCCGAGCACTGTTGATACCGGTCAACCAGCGAAAGTCGATCAGCAGATAGATCGAGTCCTCGCCATTGAGGTGCAAGACGAGCGGTTTGCCGAGACTGCCGAACAGCCCGAAACTCGAGTACCGGCCTCCTCGGACGCCACTAGCCATCCAACGCGAGTAGGCGTCGGTGAAAGTCAACTCAACGCTCGTCACTTGGCTTGGCGTGAGCGTCCTCCAGCCTCCGAGGCTGAGGGAGGCGCCCCCAAGGTCCAGCGTACCCTGGTGCGGGAACAACCGGCGCTGGTCGGCCATCGCAAGCAAACGCGTGGAACGTCCGGCGGCCCGAAGCTCAGATTCCGACGCACCGAGGTACGGCGCGGTCCAGCCGACATCATGGGACGCCGTCGGTGTATCGGAACCGTTCATCGTGCCGGGCTGATCGTCTCGCATGGCTCCTCCGTCAGGTGGTGAGGTCGTGGTCGGCTTGGAGGCCAGACCCGTGTCGCAACACCTCCGCCAACAGCACCACCAAGATGCCAAGGCCCACGACCTCGAGGTTGATTGGGAACGCTGCCCGGAAATTCAGCCCTGGGCTGCTAACATGGCTCTGCGCCCACAGGGACCCAGCGAGCACGCCGAGGGCGCGGATAACCTCGACGACGATGATGGCAATACCGATCAGGCGGACCCGGCGTGCACTCCCGGTCCCGAACTGGGACCCGGTCTTCGCGTCAGCCACCAGGCTCCGGAGCTGGTGCAAGACAACCAGGATGAAGGCCGCGCCTACGAGAACGAAGACGAGACCCACCACCGCCAGCTCCGCTGGCGGCTGGATCGTGAGCTGTCCTACGGCCTGCACGATCGACGCACGGTCGCTTGTTCCCGTCACCGCGTAGGCCCCGTGAAGGGTGAATGCCACCGGGAAGTCGACGTAGGGGCGGGCGCCGCGGGCATTCTCCGCGACGAGGAACCCAACGGCTAGAACCGAGCCGATCAGTACCACGTACCAGGCTACGTCGAGCACACCTTTAGGAACACGGGCGCCGTTTGATACCCAAGTGCGCGAAGCCATCACGTCTCCTGTCTTGCATTCTGGGGGAACCGGGATTTATCGAACAACGATGATCTAGCGTTCTCGACACAAGGCCAACGGCGTCAAGTCGGGTCTGCACGAGAGATGCCCGTCCCCCCGTACCCGGCGACCGCCAGTTGGTCTGCGTCACATGACCTTGCCGACCGCCACGACTGCCCGTAAGTCCACGTCGATCAAGGCACGAGCACAGCCATCGGCTCCCGCAGCTCAGCTGGTTTGAATAAGACGTTGTCTTCTCCAGTCTCGACCACCTCTGATCTCAGAGGCGAGGGTCAGGCCATCCGGTCGCGAACCCACCACACGCAGATCCCCGCTAAGAGCAGGGCCAAGAAGGTAAACATTGCCAACTCGTACCACTGGAACGCCCAGTAGCGGCTCGCGGGCTGGTAGGTCACGACCTCGCGGAACGTCCTGCCGACCTTGGCGATGCAGTCCGGAAGTGCCGTCGGGGCCGCTGGCGCGTGCACGGTGCGACCAGTCCCTGAAGGCGGTCCACCTGACACGCCTGCATGGAGGAGTGGGCACGCATTAGCGACGAACTTTGAAGTGAGCACGTGGCCAGCCTTATCGACAATTTCGGTCGAGTAGATCCAAGCATTTGAAATGCCTGGGGGCCCGGGGATCAAGGTGTTGTAGTACGACGGACCCACGGGGTTGACCTCTGTGCCAGCGCTCCAGCCCTGAATTGCGGTGAGAGCGAGGGTCCGGTGCACCGGTGCGATGAGCAGAGGCCGCAACCACGCGCTGAAAGCCAGCCTGGTGGCGGTGAAAGCCACCGACGTGACTGCCATGGCTGGAACCGTTCGGCGCAGGAGTAGTCCGGTAAGGACGCCGAGGGCGAATGCGAAGGCGGCGTATCCGATGGGGACGATGTCGCGTTCGTCGAAGGTTCCAAAGATGTTGAGGTTCACCGTGTCGAATGGGATCGACCACCACGTCACCATTAGACTGAGAAGTCCGGCAACAGCCATGCTTGATAGACCGATGACGCCGAGCTTGACGCTCAACCAGCGGGTGCGGGTGACACTCTGGGTCCACGCTAGTCGGTAGGTGCCGGTCTCCAGCTCGCGGGCGATTAGCGGCGCCCCCCAGAAGACCCCGAGAATACCCGGAGCGACGACGACCAGGACCTCGAGTGCCGTTTGCAGGTCAGCATCGTTCAGAAGGAAGGCGCTCTTGGCGGTCGAGCAGTCGTTGTGCGTCTTGCACGTCGCGACGGTGGTGCTGTAGAGGTGAGCAAGGTCTGGACCAGTGAGCAGCAGGATCACGGCGAGGGTTGCCAGAGCCCCCAGAGCGACCAGGATCGGGGTGCGGTACTGGCGCCAGGTCAGCCACATCATGGCTCGACATCCGGGCTGGCCAGGCGGACTCGTTTCGCTAATGGCGCCCGGCGCATGTAGGCCAGCACGAGGTCTTCCAGGCCGACCTCTTCGACGGTCCATGCCGGGTCTAGGATCGGATCCTCCGTGCGCACCAGAAACGTGCTCTGGCGGTCGGTCTCGCTTGCCTCTATGACCTGTTGGTTCTTCGGCAGGCTACTCGGATCGCGGCGGGGTCCGATCAAGTGGCGGTGCGACGCCAGCAACTTCTCAATCTCGCCGTCTACCTGGACGCGTGAGGAAACCAGCACGATTAGGTAGTCGCAAACTCGTTCGAGATCAGCGACGAGGTGGGAGGAGAGCACCACGCCGACTTCGCTCTCAGCGACGATCTCCATGAGAACTTGGAGGAACTCGCGCCGAGCGAGCGGGTCCAGGCTCGCCACAGGTTCGTCGAGGATCAACAGCTCAGGGCGCTTGGCAATGGCCAGTGTGAGAGCCACCTGAGCCCGCTGTCCACCTGAGAGCGAGCCGGCCCGCTGGCCGATGTCGAGATCGAGCTGTTCGAGCCGGCGTTGCGCGAGGTCATTGTCCCAGCCTGGGTTCATGTGCGCTCCGAACCGGAGATGATCGGCAACGCTCAGGGTCGAATAGAGCTGTGTGTCTTGGGCTACGAAGCCGACCCGTTCCATCTGCCGGCCAGTGGCGGCGGGTTCGGCACCGAGGACAGTGATCGAGCCCGACGTCGGGGACAGCAGGCCGACAGCCAAGGAGAGCAGGGTCGTCTTCCCGGCCCCGTTTGGTCCGACCAGCCCGACCACCCGCCCCGTGGGAATTGCGAGAGTGCAGTCGGACAGCGCCCAATGCCTCCCGTACCGCTTTCCCAATCCGGTGGTCTCTACGGCTGGGGTCACGCTACACCCGCCTCGGCGGAGGAACGAAAGGTGTCGAGGAATAGGGCCTCGATGCTCTCGTCGTCGAGCCCCGCCCGGCGCGCTTTGACGAGCCACCGCTGGAGGTCATGGCGCAGGGGGCGAAACTCTGCGAGGGGGGCATCGCTCAACGCCTTAGTCACGAACGTCCCGATACCCGGCCGAGCTCCCACCAAGTCCTCGTGTTCGAGCTCCCGGTACGCCTTGAGGACGGTGTTCGGATTGATCGCCAGCCGAGCCACCACTTCCTTGACCGTGGGGAGTTGGTCTCCCTCGCGCAGGAGGCCCAGTCGGAGGGCTTGTCGCACCTGGTGGACGATCTGTAGGTAAGGAGAGACACCTGAGCGGGTATTCAAGTGAAACTCAATCATCTGCTGGCTCCCTTTGATCTAGTTATCTATATCACTATACTACTGGCTAGCTGGCGCGTCAAGGGATCACCTGGGAAGGCCGTGCGGCACGGATCGCCTCCTCGGGGCAGCCCGCTACATCCGAGCTCCTGGCCTAGCAACCGTCAGCCTTGACGCAGACCAACCATCAGCGCTAGCTGCCCGACCCACCTCAGGGAAGGGAGTTCCCGAGGCGGGAAGCCATTTAAGGAAGAGGGAGATCGCAATCAGGGCATCGGCCCCGAAGTTTTGGCCGCCCCCCTCGACCGGATCCGGGTTTCTGAGATTTCGTCAGCGGACCAGGGGGGTGAACCGCAGCACCCGGCAGATCGGCTCGAGTCCCCAGCGCTCCCGGTGCTCGGCAATGAACCTCACGGCCGAGACGGTCTCGGGCGAAAAACGGGATGCCGCTCTCTTGCGGAAGGGGTTGGACAGCGACTCTCCTTCTCGCCCGGGGGGTCCACCCGAGGGTCGCCGCGGACCTCCTCGGGCGGTCAACTCCATCACCGGTGCTGGAGAGGTATGCGCACGCGACTGACAACATGCATCGACAGGCTGCTCTGGCGATAGATTCGCTGCTGCACGAAGGCCGGCGCGCGCCCGCGGTCGTATGGGTCCGCGGATGGGCGCCCTCATCCGCTGAAGTCCTTGGGAGTTGCTGCCGGTGTTGCTGCCACCCTGGCTATGCGTGATGCAGGTAGACCCGGCGGTGCCCCGAGTTTCGATATCAAAAAGTGGTGCCCCCGGAAGGACTCGAACCTCCGACACGCGGTTTAGGAAACCGCTGCTCTATCCCCTGAGCTACGAGGGCCAGGCCGCCCGCTCCGGGACGGCGCCGAGCGACAAGGGTACCTACCGCGGCGCTCGCCAGCGATCAGGCGTTGGGGGGCCATAGTCTCTCAAGGATGGTTGACTCGCCTGAGGACCGGAGTCAGCCCAAGTCGGGGCCGGAGCCGATCGGACCGGTCGCGGCCTTGGGCCGGCTCTTCGCCGGGGCGGCTGCGAGGTGGAGAGGGTCGGCGGCACTGCGCCGTTCCTTAGCCCTCTGGAGCGGGCTGGGATTGATCCTTACGATTGGGGCTGGGGCCAGCGCCGGCGCTCTCGGGGGGCGACTCGTCCTGGGACTGGCGTCGGGGGTGATCTGGTGGGCGGCGACCACTGCATGCCTGTTCGCGGGGATCTCCCTGCTACTCACCTTCCCCGACCAAATGCCCATCGACCACTTCGGGGTGCCCAATGGGATCACCTCGGTCCGGGCCTACCTCTCACTGCCGGTTGTCCTCTTTGCAGCTCTGCCACCGCTCGGGTTGGGGAGGGTGTTGTTCCTGGCCATCGCGGCTCCGATCGCCGCCCTGGACTCGGCCGATGGGTACATCGCCAGGCGGGCCGGACCCCTGACCGTCCTCGGTCGGGCGATCGACCCGATCATGGACACCGTCTTCTTCGCCCTCTGTGCGGTGGCCTGCCTGACGGTGGGGTTCATTCCCCTCTGGCTGGCCGTCCTACTCCTGGCTCGATACGGCCTGCCCGGGATGGGATTCCTCCTGCTCTACCCCTGGCTGCGGCGGCGACCGGCCATGGTGGCGACCCGCTTTGGCAAGATCAACACCTTGGTCAGTGCGGTGACGATGGGGGTTTCCTCCCTGCTGGTGCTCGCCGGAGGACCGGCCTGGCAGACTGACATCGGGCTTGGAGCCGTGCTCGCAGCCACGGCCGTCGGCCACTTCATCACCCTCTGGCGTAGGACGTTCCCAGGCGCTCCAGGGCGATCCGGGGGGGAGGCCGGCTCCCTTCCCTGAAGCCCGGCCGAGTGGACTGTCGCGTCCAAATCGGATGGCGGCGCCCTCGGGTGCAAGGGTAGGGTGCCAGGGGTGAGCAGAACTCCCGGTGCCGAGGACCAGCGCTGGCTGGCGGTGGCTGGGCGCGACGCCCGGTCCGCGTTCATATTTGGAGTCACCTCGACGGGGTTCTTCTGCCGTCCCGGATGCCCGGCTCCGATTCCCAGCCGGACAAGGGTTCGCTTCTTCGCCGATCCCAAGGAGGCTCGCTCCGCCGGGTTTCGCCCCTGCCGGCGCTGCCATCCGGAAGCTGCTACCCAGGCACGTGGGCTCCTGGACCGCGCCCGGGAATTGCTCGACTCGGCCCCGGCCGGCCGAAGCACAAAGTGGCTGGCGGCGGAAGTGGGACTCAGCCTGAGCCAGCTGCGGCGGGGCTTCCGGGCCGCGTTCGGACTGACTCCCGCCGAGTATGCCCGGGCGCTCAAGACCGGCAGGGCGCGGGCGGCGCTGGCCGGGGGAGCGCCGGTAACCGAGGCCCTCTACCAGGCGGGTTTCGGCTCCAGCCGGGCATTCTACGAACTGGTACCAGAGGCGCTGGGCATGAGCCCGACCGAGTTCCGCCGGGGTGCGGCCGGGATCGACATCCGCTACACGATCTTCGACTCGGCGCTGGGCAGCCTGCTGGTGGCGACGACTGAGCGAGGAATCTGCGCGGTCAAGATGGGGAGTCATCAGACGGAGTTGGAAGAACAGCTCCAGACCGAGTTCCCCGGGGCCAATCTAATTCGCGACGACCCGACCCTAAGCCAGGTGCGCTCGGAGGTGCGCCGATTGGCGGCTGGTCGCGCGGGCGGGGCTGAGCTCCCCCTCGACGTGCACGGAACGGTATTCCAGTGGCAGGTTTGGCGGCAGATCCAGCGCATCCCGTCCGGGCAGACCAAGACCTACGGCCAGCTCGCCTCCGAGATCGGTAGGCCGAGCGCCGCCCGAGCGGTGGCCCGGGCCTGCGCCACCAACCAGGTGGCGTTGGTCATCCCCTGCCACCGGGTGGTTCCGGTGGGGGGAGGGGAGGGGGGTTACCGCTGGGGCAAGGAGCGCAAGAGTCGACTCCTGGCGGCCGAGTCCGAGGGCGGCTAGCGGGCGCGAAGTCCTAGCGTCGGGACAGTTCGCCCACGAATTCGGGAGCCACTACCCAGCGCAAGCCGGCATGAGCCACCCGGACTCCGCGGCCCAGGCTGCCCACCCGGACCAGTTGCGCCTGGGTGTGCCGGAAGGCGATCTCAGCCCCGTGCAATCCAGCTCCCAAGGCAGCGAAGGGAAGCAGTTGGAAGTCGACGAAAATGCTCATCGCCGCGGCGACCCCCAGAGGCACGTGGAACTGGACCAGCAGAAAAACCAGCAGGCCCTCGCGGATCCCAATTCCGTTGGCGGAGATGGGGATGAAGGTGACCAAGAGCGCCACCGGCAAGGCCAGCGCGAATATCTCCCAGGAGATGGTGAAGCCGAGCGCTCGGCTGAAGGCCTCCATGGAAAGGAGGTTGAGACCCCAGCCCAGGCCTCCGGCGGCGATCGAGCAACTGAGCGCCCCCGGAGTTCCCTTGTAGTTCGCCAAGGAGCGCAAGAAGGGCCCGATCCGTTGCAGGTGAACCCGCCACCCGAGCTCGACCGGGTCGTGTCCGAGGACGCGAGCGAAGGCCCGCTCCGCCCCCAGGGCGAGACCCCAGCAGACCAGCATCACCCCACTGAAACAGGCAAACCCGATCAGGCTGGGCACTCGGAAGACATCTCTCATGACCAAAGCGCCGACCAGTCCCCAGAGGGCCATTCCCAGAGTGCCGGCCATTCGGCTGCCAACCAGGGAGGCGATCACCGGCCCGTGGCCGACGATCCGCCCCACCTGCACCGCCCGAATGGCGTCGCTGCCGACCCCGGCGGGGAGGACCTGATTGATGAACAGTCCCTTCATGTACCAGCCGCCCAGGTAGCGCCAGCCGAGCAGCTTGCCAGCGCCCCGAACCAGAGCGCCCCACTCCAGGATGCTGGCAGCGACCGACAGGCCCGCCAAGGCGAGGGAGAGCAGCGCCCACTGCCAGTGGAGGTGGGAGAAGGCTCGCAACGCCGAGCCCAGGTTCACGGAGTGGGCGAAGAGCCCGAAGGCCAGCAGGGTGACGACGACCCGAACCAGGGGGCGCCCCGCGGCGCGGCGGAGACAGGAGAAGATCGTGAGGGCGGTGCGCTGACCCACGGTCGGGGACGATACAGCAAGCTCCGCCGGAAAGCGCCCGTCGCGAACGAGTTGTCTCAACGCTGTGGCCCGCCGATTAGGATTCCGTTCAGTTGAGTTCCATCGCCCCGGTCGACGCTTCCAATCCCGCCGCTCCCCGGGTGGGGGTCCTGCCCACGTACGTCCCCCATGACCGAGAGGACCGGGCGGAGCTGCCGCCCCGCCGTGAGCGCATCCAGCAGCGACTCTGGGAGATGGCTCCGGGCCTGACTGTGTGGGTGATCCTGGGGACGCCCCTGGCGGTCGGATTCCTGATCACCTTCAGCAACTTCGAGTACCTCTGGCTGCTGGGGCTGTTCGCAGTCCTGCTGGACCTCTACTGGCTGGTCAAGCTGGTCCACACCTTCCGATACGTGGTGCGCGGCATCAGACTTCTGGAAGCGGCTCAGGCGGTCGACTGGGCGGAGCGGCTCCGCTTGCTTCAGGTGGAATCGCCCGCGGTGGCACCCGACGAGGTGATCCACGCCGTCCTGATACCCACCTACACCGAGCGCTACGAGACTCTCCACGCCACCGTCTCGGCCTTGGCGGCGGCGGACTACCCGAGCGACCGGAAGATCTGCGCCATCATCACCAGAGAGACCGACCTCCAGGGCTGCCGCAACGTGGAGCGGCTCCAGGAGAAGTTTGTAGGTAGCTTCCGAGCCTTCTGGCACATCAAGGACCCGCTCCTGCCGGGGATCGTGGTCGGCAAGTCGGCGGCCATGGCATATGGGGGGCCGGTCCTACGGCGGGCCTGCGACAGCCTGGGACTGGATCCCGCCCGGGTGATTGTGACCGACCTCGACTCGGACTACCGCGTCCACCCTCAGTACTTGGCCTATACGGCGCATGAGTTCTGCTTGGCAGAGGACCGTCTGACGTCGATCTGGCAGCCGGTGCCGATGTTCCTCAACAACCTGTGGAAGGTGCCCGCGGCGGTGCGCTCGATGGCGACCCTGGGCACCCAGTGGCAGCTCTACCTGCACCAGCACCCCAAGCGACTGGTGATGTTTTCCGCATATTCGATGTCCCTACAGATGCTGTCCGAGGTCGGCTACTGGGACGACGATGTGATTCCCGAGGACTCACGCTTCTTCTGGAAGGCGTTCTTTCGGTACGGCGCGCAGCTGCACGTGCGCCCCGCCTACCTGCCCATGTACGGCGACGCACCCCGGGCCGCCGACTACGGGACCACCTTGGTCAGCCAGTACAACCAGATCAAGCGCTGGGCCTGGGGAGTCACCGATGTGCCGTATGTGGCTTCGCGGATGACGTCGCATCCGGAGATTCCACTTCGCCTCCGCATCGAGCGGTTTCGGATGCTGGTGTTCAACCATCTGAGCTGGGCGACGGTGCCGATGCTGATCTTGATTTCGGGAACCCTGCCCTCGCTCTTCAACTACGACTATGCCCTTTCCAATATGGGGGCCATTCTGGAGACCACGGCGGGGATCATCTTGACGACCACCCTGCTCAACATCATCGCGGTGGCCGTGCTCGACAACCGGATCCAGCCGCGCCCGGCCGCCTGGCGCTGGTGGCGGCGGCGCCTGGTCGACCTCCAGACGCTTACCTACCCGGTGGTTTTTCTAGTCTTGAGCGTGATTCCGGCCCTGGAGGCGCAGACCCGGCTGCTCTTCGGGTCGCACCTGGAGTACCGCGTCACCGAAAAGGTGTGAGGGCGGCCGCTCAGTACACTTCCCGAGATGGTGGATCGCCCGGTCGTATTCAGTGGGATGAAACCCACGGGAGTGCTGCACCTGGGCAATCTGCTGGGGGCGCTCCGTCCCTGGGTGCGGGAGCAGGACCGCTTCCGGAACTTCTTTTGCGTGGTCGACCTGCACGCGCTCACCGAGCCCCACGAGCCCCGAGAGCTGGCCACCAAAACCCGCCAGGTGGCGGCACTCTATCTCGCTGCCGGAATCGACCCCGAGGTGTCGACCGTGCTGGTGCAGTCCCACCTTCACCAGCACAGCGAGCTGGCCTGGATCCTGGGATGTCTGACCCCGACCGGTTGGTTGGAGCGGATGACCCAGTTCAAGGACCGGGCTCGCAAGCGGGACGCGGAGCGGATCAGCACCGGACTGCTCACCTATCCGGTTTTGATGGCGGCTGACATCCTGCTCTACCGCACCAACTTCGTGACCGTGGGGGAGGATCAGCGCCAGCACCTGGAGTTGACTCGCAACCTGGCCACCCGGTTCAACCGCCTCTTCGGCGACACCTTCGTACTGCCCGAGCCCAGGATCGCCGCGACCGGGGCCGGGGGTCGGGTGATGGCGCTCGACGACCCCAACTCAAAGATGAGCAAGAGCGGCGATGGTGACGCCGGTCTGATCGCCCTCCTCGATCCGCCCGACCGGATCCGGACCAAGATCATGCGGGCGCAGACCGACAGCGGTACCTCGGTGGAGCTCTCCCGGGCGGAGCCGGGCGTCCGAAACCTGCTGGACATCTACCGGGGCCTGACCGGGTGCAGCGCCGCACAGCTTGCTTCCGAGTTCCAGGGACGGGGCTACGGCGAGCTCAAGAGCAAGGTCGCGGACGCCCTGGTCGCCGCCCTGGAGCCGATCCAGCAGCGCTACCACGAACTCATGGCCGACCCGACCCAGATCGATTCGGTACTGGCCCGAGGAGCGGCCCGAGCCCGCGCGGTCGCTGAGGTCACCATGGCCCAGGTGCGGGAGCGGGTCGGCCTGCTTCCCGGCCCGGCCGACTGAGCGCGGGGTGGGGTCGATGCCGGTGGGAATGACGCGGGCGCGAATTCAGTCTGGCCTATAATCCCGCCGATGCGGTGGAGTCGTATAGGCGTCTTCCTCACCGCCGCGGCACTTCCGGCCTACGTTCTGCGCGGCCACCTGCTCGGGCGGGTGCCCTTCACTGGCTTGGAAGTCGTGCTGGGGCTGACCGTGCTGGCGTTCATCGTCGAGAGCATCCAGCAGCGGCGGATGCCTCGACTCGACACCCCCTTCAGCGTGATCATCGTGGTGATCCTGCTGGCGACGGTGATTGGGATCGTGGCCAGCCCCGATCGGGTGGAGGCGCTGGGCATCGCCAAGGCCTACATCGTGGAGCCGGTGGTGCTGTTTTTCGTCGCCGTCAACGTCCTGCGCTCCAGCTGGGACTGGGAGCGGGTGGTTTATGGCCTTTATGTCAGCGGCCTGGTAGTGGCGGTGTCCCAGGTGGTTGCGCTGGGCCAGGCGCTGGCCAGCCACAGGCTCAACCTCAACGTGGCTCCCCCGGTGCCGACCTGGCTCTGGACGAACAACAACTTCGGGGGGATCTTCCTCGACCCGGTGGTGGGCTTGGCCCTGGGTCTGGCCCTGTTCGGGGGCGTCCGCTACCGCAACCTGCACTGGGCGGCGCTGGGGCTCCTCGGGGTGGGAGACGTACTGACCTTGAGCCGGGGCTCGTGGTTCGTTCTGGTGGTGCTGGCGCTGCTGGCGGCGGCTCTCCACCCCCGGCGCAAGGTCCTGCTGGCCGCCTGCCTGGTCGCGCTGGTGGTGGCGGTGGTCTTGCCCCCGATCCGGCACCGGATCAGCAACGAGCTCAACACCAGCAATCCGGCCAACTCCCTGGTCACCAGGTTCCATCTCTGGCACGCCACGGTGGATCTCATCGAGAGCCATCCCCTGACTGGGGCCGGGCTGGCCGGCTACCAGGCGGTCATCGGGCCCTACCGCGTCCAGGTCCACGACCCGAGCACCCAGACCCACGTCTACCCGGACCAGCTGGAACTGGACTTCTGGGTCGAGCTGGGGGTGCTGGGGCTGGTGGCACTCTTGGGATTCTTCGTCGAGCTGATCCGCTACCTGGCCCCGGCGGTGCGGGCCGGACCGGCCGAGCACCCCTGGGCGGTGGCCCTGACGCTGGCCTGGGTGGCGATCATCGGGCATGGACTCCTCGACAGTCCCTACTGGAAGAATGACCTCGCCGCCGAGTGGTGGCTGCTGGCGGCACTGGTGACGGTGGCGGTGGTTCCGGCCACCCGGCATCTGCAGCTGCCCAGGCGCAAGTCGGCGTCACCTTAGGCCGGCGAGCATGAGCGTGGCGCAACGGGCGGTCCGCAGCACCACCATCCTCTTCGCTGCCCGGACCGCTTCCAAGCTCTTCGTGCTGGCCGCCTTCCTGCTCCAGCAGCACACCTTGGGGCCGCGCCTCTACGGCGAGTTCAGCCTGATCGTGGTGCTCAGCACCCTGTCCAGCATCGTCGGTGACCTAGGACTGCAGATCGTCTACCTGCGCGAGGCGAGCCGGGACAACGCCCGGATGAAAACCTACTTGGCCGCGGTTCTGGCGGCCAAGATCCCCCTCTTCGCGCTCAGCCTGGCAACCCTGCTCCTGATGGCCGCGGTGGCGGGCAAGGGTCCGGGCTTCATGGCCCTCGTCCTGCCGGCGTTCGCCCTCCAGGTTGCCACCAGTGTCGCCAACGTGCTCCGGAGCACCTTCTATGCCACCGGAGAGATGCGCTACGAGGCGGTCGCCACCATGTCGGAGGCGGTAATCCTGCTGGTAGGCACCTTCTTCGTAGCCCGGGCCCACCTGGCCGTCGGTGACTATCTCTGGGTCTATGCGCTGAGCTACGCGGTGACCTGTGTGTACGCCTACCTGATCATCGCTCGGCGCTACTTTGTGGCCTCGGTCCACTTCGATCTGGAGCTGGCCCGACGGCTGCTGAAGATGGCCTGGCCCTTCGCCATGGTGTTCTTCCTCAACACCGTGTACTTCCGCATCGACGTGGTGATCCTGAGTGTGATGCGGGGCCTCACCGAGGTGGGCTACTACACCGCGGCCTACAAGTTCTTGGACGGGCTCTCGTTCGTTCCCCAAACCATCATGAATGCGCTCTTTCCCACCCTCTCGGTGGTTCACCTCGAGGCGGTCGCCTCGATGCGGGCGGCGTACACGGCCACGATTCGACTTTTGGCTGCGCTGGCGATGCCTCTGGCGGTGATTCTGGGTTTCGGGGCGGTGCCCCTCCTCAGCACCCTGGGGATATTCGCGGAGTCGGCTCCCGCTCTGCGGATCCTCTCCTGGGCGATCGTCTTCATGTTCGTCAACAGCACCTTCGTGTTCGGCCTGGGGGCCATGGACCGGCAGATGGACAGCGTGCTGCTCTCGGTGATGAGCATCGTGGTCAACGTCGGGCTCAACCTAATTCTGATTCCGCTCTTCCCCCGGGCGACCGGCTATCTTGGCAGCAGTTGGGCCACCGTGCTCACGGAGGTCTTCCTGCTGGTGGCGGGGTACCTGATGGTGCGTCGGCGGCTCGAACACCGGCTGCCCTGGGGCCGGCCCCTGGTGCCGATCCTGGCCTCCGGTGCGCTGATGGCGGGCGTGATGGGGCTGCTGGCCCAGCTCAACGTATTCCTGGTGGCGGCCGTCGCCGGGGCGGTCTACCTGGGTGCGCTGTTCCTGAGCGGCGGGGTGACCGCGGCCGAGTTGCGCACGGTGCGGACCAGCCTCGGGCGCCGTCTCCACCCAGCTGTGGCAGATGAACTTGCTGACTGACTCCGAACCCCTGCTCCGGGCGCGCCAGCTCGCGGGAACCTCCCGCAACCGCCTCCGGCGGGCGCTCCCGGTGATCGCCCTGAGGGTGGTCGGGGACGGGCTGGCGGTCGCCGCCGGCGCCCTGATCGGGTTCCAATACCGGTTCTACCTGTCCGGGGTGCCGATCCCGGGCAACCAGGTGCCCAGTTTCCAGGCCTATCTCCTCGCGGTGCCGGTGGTGGCAGCCCTCTGGGTGCTGACCTTCGCCTTCACCGCTCGCTACCGCGTCCACCTGGGTCAGTCGTTCGTGGACGAGATCCTGGGGTCGGCCGGGTCGGTCGCCCTCTTCGTCGTGGTGGCCCTCGCCCTCGAAGGCCTCTACCGGGGCTTTCCCTACTCCCGCTTGGTGCTGGCCGACGCCGCCGTGGCGGCCCTGCTCCTCTTCGTCGGGGAGCGCGCCCTGATCCGACTCGTCCAGGGCGCCCTGCTCCGCTCCGGATTCGGCGGGACCCGGGTGCTGGTGGTGGGCAGCGGCCCGGTGGCGGACCTCTTGCTGCGCCGGCTGCGGATGTTTCCCGAGTACGGATACCAGGTGGTGGGCAAGGTTGGCACCGAGCCCGAGGCGGCCTCCGACCACGCTGGCGACGACCTCCCCCGCTTCAGCCTGGATGCCGGGCTCCCCCGCTTGATCGCCCGGGAGCGGGCCGACACCGTCCTGCTGGCGCTCAGCGGAGTCGGCCATGACCGGGTCCTGGAGCTGGTCCGGGAGGGCCTCGGCGCCGGGGCGGAGGTGAAGGTGGTTCCCGACGTCCTGGAGGTTATGACCAGTGCCGCCAGTACCGAAGAGGTGGCCGGTCTGCCCTTGGTCGGACTCCGACCCAACCGCCTCATCGGCGGCAACCTCTGGATCAAGCGCGGATTCGACCTTATCGCGGCCGGGCTGCTCTCGATCGTAGCGGTCCCGGTGGTCGCTCTCTCCGCGGCCGCCATCGCGATCACGTCCCCGGGCTCACCGTTCTACCGCCAGGAGCGCCTGGGCCGCGATGGCCGTCCCTTCCAGGTCTGGAAGCTCCGATCCATGGTCAGAGACGCCGAGCGCGGTTTGGGGCCGGTCATGACCGAGGTGGGGGACCAGCGTCGCACCCCGGTGGGCCGGTTCGTTCGGCGTTACAGCATCGATGAGCTGCCCCAGCTCTGGAACGTCCTGGTCGGTGATATGAGCCTGGTCGGCCCACGCCCGGAGCGCCAGTTCTTCGCCGACCAGTTCGAGGAGTCCGTCCCCCGCTACCGGGAGCGGCTCCAGGTCAAACCAGGCTGCACCGGCTGGGCCCAGGTGAACGACCTGCGCCAGGCCAGCAGTATGGAGGAGCGGGTCTTTTACGACATCTATTACGTTGAGAACTGGTCGATCAGCTTCGACCTCAAGATCCTGCTCCTGACCCCCTGGCGACTTCTCTTCCATCGCCACGCCTACTGAGGCCACCGGGCGGGAGCCTTCCGGGAGGCTGATAGCCTTGAGCGCCGTGAAGGGCCTGGTGCTGAGTGGCGGCAAGGGCACCCGGCTGCGTCCGATCACCCACACCGGCGCCAAGCAGCTGGTCCCGATCGCCAACAAGCCGGTTCTGTTTTATGGCCTGGAGGCGTTGGTCGAGGCCGGGGTCACCGAGATCGGGATAGTGGTTGGCGATACCGCGGCCGAGATACGCGAGGCGGTCGGAGACGGGTCGCGATTCGGGGCCCGGGTGGAGTACATAGCCCAATCCCAGCCTCTCGGGCTGGCCCACGCGGTCCAGATCGCGCGGGACTTCCTGGCGGGCTCGGATTTTGTCATGTATCTCGGCGACAACTTCATTCCCGGCGGGATCTCCGGCGTGGTGGCGCAGTTTCAGCGAGACCGGCCGGACGCCCTGATCCTGCTCAAGCAGATGGCCCACCCGGAGCGGTTCGGGGTCGCCGAACTGGCCGGGGGACAGGTGGTCAGGCTGACCGAGAAGCCGGCCACCCCCCGCTCGGACCTGGTTCTGGTCGGGGTCTATCTCTTCCAGGGCGGGATCATGGAGGCGGTGGATGCGATCGCACCCTCGGCCCGTGGAGAGTTGGAGATCACCGATGCGATCCAGTGGCAGATCGACCACGGGCGCCGGGTCATCCCTCACCTGGTCGAAGGACGCTGGATCGACACCGGGAAGATGGACGACCTGCTGGAGTGCAACCGGGTGGTGCTCGAGATGCTCCCCGAGCTGCGCCAGGGAGTTGTAAGCGACGATTCCAAACTGCTCGGCAAGGTGATTCTGGAGGAAGGCAGTCAAGTGGTCGCCAGCACCATCCGAGGCCCGGCCATCATCGGTGCCCACACTCGGGTGATCGACTCCTTTGTCGGCCCCTTCACCGCCCTCTATCACCACGTTCTGGTCGAGGGCAGCGAGATCGAGCATTCGATAGTGTTGGAGAACACGATCATTCGGGGGGTGAGCAAGATCGAGGATTCACTGATCGGGCGGGATGTGGTGATAGAGAAGAGCGACACCAGACCCCGGGCCCACAAGCTGATGCTGGGCGACCACTCCCGGGCGAGCCTGGCGTGAATCCTCTGACGGCGTTGCGCTGATGGCCTGGCAGGCGACCACGGCCGAGATCGAGGCCACCCTGGAAGCCATGCGCGGGGTGCCCCCCGGGGACCGCCGGGGACCGGTTGAGGGGGTCATGATCAAGTCACTCCGCATTCATGCGGACCCGCGTGGCTACTTCCTCGAGCAGCTCAAACGGGGGGATGTGGACGACCTGGGGCGGCCCTTCCTGCCCGATCACAGTTTTGCCCAGATGTCGCGCTCGTTGGCCTATGCCCGGGGGGGCAACCCGCCCGAACTGATCAAGGCCTTCCACTGGCACAAGCGGCAGTGGGACTACTGGGATGTGGTCCAGGGGAACGCCCGGGTGGTCCTGGTCGACCTGAGAGAGGGCTCTCCCAGCCGGGGCCAGACCCAGGTGGTGGTGGCCGGGCAAAACGCCCCCAAGGTGATCGCGATCCCCCCTCTGGTGGCCCATGGGTACCAGGTCCTCGACCTTCAGGACGTGCTTCTCTGTTACTACACCACCGAGCCCTACGATCCCGCCCAGCCAGACGAAGGCAGGATCGCCTGGGACGATCCCCGGATCGCCTTCGACTGGTCGATCGAGAACATCTGAGTGCCCCCGCCCGCGCTGCTGGCCTCGGTCGGACCCGGGATTCCAGCGCGACTGCTGGTGGCCGGGGGGGCCGGCTTCATCGGATCCGCGTTCGTCCGGCAACTGCTCGGAGAGGGGGAGGGGTTTTCGATCCTGGTCCTTGACAAGCTCACCTATGCCGGCAACCTCGCCAACCTGGCGCCGGTCGAGGACCAACCCGGACTCCGGTTCGTGGCCGGGGACATCTGCGACGCCCCTCTGGTGGAGAAGTTGGCCCGGGAGGTGGACTGCATCGTGAACTTCGCCGCCGAGACCCATGTCGACCGTTCAATTCTCGACCCGGCCGGGTTCATTCGGACCGACGTGCTTGGAACTCACCAGCTGCTCGAGGCCGCCCGGCTGGCTGGCCACGGCCGATACCTGCAGGTCTCGACCGACGAGGTCTACGGCGATGTGGAGTCACCGGCCCGCTCGCGGGAAACCGACCCGATCAGGCCTCGCTCGCCGTACTCGGCAAGCAAGGCCAGTGGCGACCTGCTTTGCTTCGCCTACCAGGCCACTTATGGCCTGCCGGTGCTGGTGACGCGCGGCTCGAACACCTATGGTCCCTATCAATATCCCGAAAAGATCGTGCCCCTTTTCATCACTCAGGCGCTAGACCGGCTCCCCCTCCCGCTCTACGGCGATGGCAGCGCCGTCCGCGACTACCTCCACGTCGACGACCATGCGCGAGGGATCGCCGCCGTGCTCGCCCGAGGGACCGCCGGGGAGGCCTACAACCTGGGCCGGGGCGACGAGCCGATCAGTGGCCTGACCGTCGCCCAGACGGTGCTCCGGCTGGCAGGTGGGGAGGAGTCCCTCATCCAACCGGTGCTGGATCGGCCCGGGCACGACCGGCGCTACGCCCTCGACAGTGGCAAGGCGCAGCGACTGGACTGGCGGCCTGAGGTCGGGTTCGAGGTGGGTCTGGCCCGGACGGTGGAGTGGTACCGGACCCGCCGCGACTGGTGGGGCCCGATCAAGTCCGGAGAATTCCGGGACTTCTACCAGCGCAACTACCACCCTCTGGCCGGTTCGCCGACCGCTCCCTGAGGCGAGGCTCGGGTGCGGATCCTGGTCCTTGGCGCCGGCGGCCAGCTCGGTCGGGAGCTCGTCCGCAGCCTGACCCAGGCCGGTCACGAGGTGACCGGCCTGGACCGCCGCGGGCTCGACGTCTGCGACGGTGCAGCGGTGGACGCGGCGATCTCGCCCGGGTCCTACCAGAGAGTGGTCAACTGCGCGGCCTACACCAAGGTCGACCAGGCGGAGAGCGAGCCCAACCTGGCGTTCGCCATCAATCGCGACGGCGCCCAAAACGTGGGCGTCGCCTGCGCCCGGGCCGGGGTTGCTCTCTGTCACGTCAGCACCGACTTCGTGTTCAGCCAAGATCCGGCAGAACCGGCCCGTCCTTGGCGGGAGCTCGACCTGCCCCAGCCGCGAGGCGTGTACGCGGAGAGCAAGCGCGCCGGCGAGCTCGCCTGCCTGGCCCTTGGGAGCCAGCTCTACCTGGTGCGCACCTCCTGGCTCTACGGCCTCGACGGGCCGAATTTCCCGCTCTCGATCTGCCGGGCAGCTGCCAGCCGCGGGAGAGTGAAGGTGGTCGCGGACCAGCTCGGCTGCCCGACCTGGACCGGCGCGCTCGCCCCGGCGCTGGGCCGGCTGCTGGAGCTGGAGGAGTTCGGCACCTTTCATCTGACCGGTTCGGGCGCCACCACCTGGTTTCATTTCGCGGAGGCGGTGATTGCCGAGGTCGGCGTGGCGGCCCAGGTGAGAGCGACCTCGGCGGCGGAGTGGGGAGCCCCAGCACCCCGGCCCCGCTACTCGGTGCTGGACAACGGTCGCTGGTATGAGCTGGGGCAGGTGATGTTGCCCGCCTGGGAGCAGAGCCTGCACGCCTACGTCGAGCAGGAGCGAACAGGGGCGTTCGCCGAGTTCCGGCGCCGACGGTGGCATCGATGAGTCCGGCCGCCGACGTCTCCCAGGTGGCGGTGGTGATCTGCACCTTCCGCTCCCGAGCGGAGGTGGGGGTGGCCCTCAACTCCTGCCTGGCGTCGGGACTCAGCCCCGCCCAGGTGACCGTGATCGACAATGCCTCGGCCGACGGGACCGCGGAGCTGGTGGCGGAAGGGTTCCCCGGGGTCAATCTGATCCGGCTCGAGCGCAACCTGGGATTCGGCTCCGCCAACAACATCGCCGCCGGCAGCGCGCCGGGAGAGGCGCTCCTGCTCTTGAACCCGGATGGGGCATTGGGCGAGGCAGCACTGAGTGTCATGCTCGGGGCGCTGGCCGAAGATCCCCGGAGGGGGGCGATCTCGCCCCGCATCGACCGCCCGGACGGGAGCCTTGACGCCGCCTGCCGACGCAGTTTCCCGACCCCTTTGAGCGCCCTCTGGCGCCTGGTGGGAATGAGTCGGTTGCGGCCAGGAAGCTCTCGCTTCGGGGCCTATAACCTGACCCACCTCCCGGTCGATCAGGCGACCGAGGTTGACAGCGGCAGCGGGGCCTGCCTGCTCGTCCGGCGCGAGGTCTGGGATCGGATCGGGGGCTTCGACGAGCGCTTCTTCATGTACGGGGAGGATCTCGACCTCTGCTGGCGGATCCACGAGCTCGGCTTCGCGGTCTGGTACGAGCCGCAGGCAAGGGTGGTCCATACCAAAGGCTCCAGCTCGCGCCAGGTGGCGCTCTCCATGCTGGTTGCCTTTCACCGCTCCATGTGGCGCTTCTACCGGATCCACTATTTGCGAGGCTGGAATGCTCTTTGGGCGCCCTTGGTGGCACTCGGGATCGCGCTACGGCTGGGCTGGTTGCTGGGACTCAACGCCGCCCGGCGGTCGCCCACGGTGAGCCCTTGATCCCCCTCTCGGAGTCGGGGCCAACCGACGTCGCCGTGCTCGCGGTCAATTGGAACGGCCGCCGCGATTGCGAGCCGATGATGAAATCGATTCGGGACCAGACCCTCGGCCCGGTGGAAGTTGTCGTGGTCGACAACGGATCGACGGATGGGTCCCAGGAATGGTTTCGATCTCAGTCGGATGTGCGGGTGATCGCCAATGCGGAGAACCGCGGGTTCGCCGCGGCGGTGAACCAGGGGATTCGAGCCACCGGGGCGACCTACCTGTTGCTCTGCAACCTGGATGTGGTCCTAGATCCCGGCTTCCTGGAGGCAGCCGTCGCCCGCGCCACGATCTCCGTTGAGATCGGCAGCGTCGGCGGCCGGCTCCGCACTGGGCCTGAGGACCAGGCCCGCCTCGACACCACCGGCCATCTGCTCTATCGGAGCGGCTGGGTAGTCAATCGCGACCAGGGCGCGCCCGATGATGGCCGCCGACGCCTGGCCCAGGAGGTCTTCGGGGTCTCGGCGGCGGCGGCGCTATACCGGCGGCGCATGCTCGAGGACGTCGCCTTGAATGGCGAGGTGCTTTGCGAAGACTTCTTCGCCTACCTGGAGGATGTCGACCTGGATTGGCGGGCCCGGTGGCGGGGCTGGCAGTCCTGGTACGAGCCGGCCGCCACCGCCAGGCACCGGCGGGGGGGGACCGGGCTCCATCGAACCGCAGCGATCGAGCGCCACGTGGTCAGCAACCGCATCTCCGTGTGGGTACGAAACGCGCCCCCCCGGTGGCTCAAGGGGGCACCACTGGCCAGCGCCGCGACCCTCTTCGCGCTGCGCACCGGGCGGGCGGCGCTGCGCCACCCCGAGGCCGCGTCCGGGGCCGCGGACGCGATCCGGCGACTGCCGCTTTCCCGGAGAGAACGGCGGCTGATCATGGCGGGGAGGCGGGCGGATCCTGACCAGGTGTCGAACTGGGCCCGCCCGACCCCATGGACTCGGCTGCTCCGGGGTGGGTCGCCGGGCTCCCGGTAGGTCGGGTTCGGACCAAGGTCGAGTAGCCTTGACCGGTCGTGGTCGGGCCTGACGAGCGGATTGAGCCGGGGGCAGGGGACCCGCCCGCGCCGGACCTGGAGTACTCAGTCGGACAGGCAAACCGGATGCTGCCGGCCCTCACCCAGGTCCTCCGCACGCTGCTGGAGGAGCTGGGTCAGGCCACCGACCCCGACGTCCTAGGCCGGCTCCGAGCTGTCGAGGGGCACAACGGGGGCGGCCCGGCAGCGGCGGCCGTTTTGCGAGCGGGAGACCGGGTGGCGCGGGAGATGAAATTCCTGGAGCGCAACGGGATCGTGCTCCGCGACGCTGCCGCCGGGTTGGTCGACTTTCCCGCCACCCGCCAGGGGCGCGCGATCTACCTCTGCTGGCGTCTCGGGGAGGCAGAGGTGGGGTACTGGCACGCCCGCGACCAGGGCTACGTCAATCGTCAGCCGCTCTGAGTCGACCACCAGCCGGAAGCCGTCCCTCCCGGCGGCGGGTCGGGCACCGACCCTGTAGTAGGATGCCCCGGTGCCAGAGGCCGCTCCTGAATCCGAGGTCGACCTGCGGGCATTCATCCGGGACATTCCTGACTACCCCAAGCCAGGGATCCTGTTTCGCGACATCACCCCCCTGCTGGGGGACGGGGGCGCCTTCCGGGCCGCCTGCTGCCGGCTTACTGAGCGTTTCCGCGACGCCCAGGTCGGGGCGGTGGCGAGCATCGAGTCTCGCGGGTTCACCTTCGGCGCGGTGATCGCCTTCGAGCTCGGCGTGGGGGTCATTCCGGTCCGCAAGGCGGGCCGGCTGCCGCACGCGGTAATCAGCTCGAGCTATCAGCTCGAGTACGGCGAGGCAGTCTTGGAAATGCACCAGGATGCGATCGCTCCCGGGAGCCGGGTGCTGGTCGTCGACGACCTTCTGGCCACTGGGGGAACGGCGCTGGCGACCTTGGATCTGATCAACCGGCTGGGCGCTGTCCCGGTCGGATTCGGCTTTGTGGTCGAGCTACTGGCATTGGACGGGCGCAGGCGGCTGGAGGGACATCAGGTGGAGGCGCTGCTGGCGCTTTGAGAGGAGACTCCCATGGCTGAAATGGGGACGGCACGCGCTGCCGATCACGACGTCGTCGACCTGGGGCTGGCCCGGGCAGGCGCTCAACGGATTGCCTGGGCGGCGCGGGACATGCCGGTGCTGGCTCAGATCCGCCGCCGGTTCGAGGCCGATCAGACGTTCCGCGGACTGCGGGTCGGTGGGTGCCTGCACGTGACCGCCGAGACCGCCAATCTGGTGCTTGCCCTAGCGGCAGGAGGCGCTCAGGTGGCCCTCTGCGCCAGCAACCCGCTCTCGACCCAGGACGCAGTGGCCGCCAGCCTGGTCGCCCAGGGGATCTCGGTGTTCGCCCGCCGGGGCGAGGATCGGGATTCGTACTACGGGCACCTTGAGGCGGTTCTGGCCACCCTGCCCCAGATCACCATGGATGACGGCGCGGACCTGGTCGGCCTCTTGCACCAGCGCCCACCCGCCGCCTCGGCGCACGTGATCGGAAGCACCGAGGAGACCACCACCGGCGTGATCCGCCTGCGCTCCATGGCCAAGGCCGGAGTTCTCCGCTTTCCGGTGATCGCCGTCAACGAGGCGCTGACCAAGCACCTCTTCGACAACCGCTACGGGACCGGTCAGTCGACCATCGATGGGCTGGTGCGGGCGACCAACATCCTGATCGCGGGTCGCACCTTCGTGGTCTGCGGCTACGGCTGGTGCGGCCGGGGGCTGGCCGCCCGGGCGCGGGGCATGGGAGCCCAGGTGGTCGTTACCGAGGTCGACCCGACCCGGGCGCTAGAGGCGGTCATGGAGGGATACCAAGTCATGACGCTACTGGAGGCCGCGCCTCAGGCGGACGTGATCATCACCGTCACCGGCGACTGCAACGTGGTCGACCGGCAGCACTTCGAGGCCCTCAAGGACGGCTGCATCGTCGCCAACAGCGGCCACTTCAACTCCGAGATCAACCTGGCGGCGCTCGACGAGCTCACCGCCGACGTTTCGGAAGCCAGACCGCTCGTCGCCCAGCACTCCCTGGTGAACGGCCGCCGGATATACCTCCTGGCCGAGGGCAGACTGCTCAACCTCTCCGCCGCGGAGGGCCACCCCGCCTCCGTCATGGACATGTCTTTCGCCAACCAGGCGATGGCGGCGGCCTACCTGGTGGCTCACTCCGGCGAGCTGACTGCCGAAGTCCACGACGTTCCTCTGGCGATCGACGAGGAGGTCGCTCAGCTGAAGCTGGCCTCGCTCGGGATCTCCATAGACGTGCTCACCGACAACCAGCGCAAGTACCTCGCCTCCTGGGAACAGGGAACGGACTGAGGGATCAGCCGGGAAGGCACCGCCTTCACAACTAAGATGACGTTGTCCCTCGGACAGGAGAAGGTCCGCCGCTGCCCGGCGGATGGCTTCCGGTGAGGGTGGGAGGAGAGACCCTTGACACCACGACGTAACCGCCGACTGTTCACCTCGGAGTCGGTGACCGAGGGTCACCCCGACAAGCTCGCCGACCAAATCTCGGACGCCATCCTGGACGCCATCCTGGTCCAGGACCCGATGGCCCGGGTCGCCTGCGAGACCGCTCTCACCACCGGGACCGCGATGCTCCTGGGGGAGATCTCCACCGATTGCTACGTGGACATGCCCAGGGTGGTCCGGCAGACGATTCGCGACGTCGGCTACGTGCGCGCCAAATATGGCTTCGACTATGAGACCTGCGGCGTCCTGGTGTGCATCGAGGGCCAATCGCCGGACATCGCCCAGGGCGTGGATACCGGGGGCGCCGGCGATCAGGGCATGATGTTCGGCTTCGCCTGCGACGAGACCCCGGAGCTGATGCCGGCGCCGATCCAGTACGCCCACGGGGTGAGTCGCCGGCTCGCCGAGATGCGGCGGAATGACACCCTCAAGTGGGCGCGCCCCGATGGCAAGAGCCAGGTCACCGTCGAGTACGACGAGGCCGGAGTTCCAATTCACATCGACACCGTGGTGGTCAGCGCCCAGCACTCTGAGGACGTCTCCCACGACGAGATCGAGGCCGGGATCCGGGAGCATGTGATCCGCCCGTCCCTGCCCAGCCATCTATTTGATGAGGACACCCGGGTGTTGGTGAACCCGACCGGAAGGTTCGTGATCGGGGGTCCGCAGGGGGATGCCGGGCTGACCGGCCGCAAGATCATCGTGGACACCTACGGGGGCCTGGGGCGGCACGGCGGGGGCGCGTTCTCGGGGAAGGATCCGACCAAGGTCGACCGCTCCGCCGCCTACGGCGCCAGGTACGTCGCCAAGCATCTGGTGGCGGCAGGGTTGGCACGGCGGGCCGAGGTGCAGCTGGCCTATGCGATCGGAGTCGCCAAGCCGGTCTCGGTGGGCATCGACACCTTTGGCACCGGCACCGTCCCGCAGGCCCAGCTCGAGGCGCTCGTGGACGAGTATTTCGACCTCTCCCCGGCCGGGATCATCAAGGAGCTGGACCTGCGTCGGCCCATTTACCGGCAGGTGGCAGCCTACGGCCACTTCGGGCGCTCTGATCTGGATCTCCCCTGGGAGCGCACTCCCTATCGGGACGACCTGGCGCGGGACGCCGGAGTGGAGATCCGGCAGGCGGTAGGTTCTCAGGCGGGTAGCTGACGGCAGTCGACGAGCCTGGGGGGGAGCCGCAGGGAGCAGCTCGCGAGCTGGTGAGCGTGGTCTTGGCGGGTGGGTCGGGGACCAGGCTCTGGCCCCGGTCGCGCTCCCGACTGCCCAAGCACCTGAGTCCGTTGGCCCCGGACGGGCGCTCGCTGATCCGCCATGCGTACGACCGGGCGACCCGGCTCGGCGGCCCGGTGCTGGTGGTGACGGCGAGCGATCAGGCCGATCAGGTCCGGTCGGCGATCCCCGAGCTCGATTCCGATCGGCTCCTGCTTGAGCCGGCGCCTCGAGGAACCGGCCCGGCTCTGGCCTGGGCGGCCTGGACGGCGCGCCAGATTCACCCTCGGGCAGTGATGGTCTCGCTGCATGCCGACCACTACATGCCCGACCAGGAGGCGACCACCGGCGCTTTGGGGGGGGCGGCCGAGTGGGCGGCCAACACCGAGCTGCTGATCACCATCGGGGTCCAGCCAACTCGTCCCGCCACCGGCTTCGGCTACGTCGAGGCGGGCGAAGAGGTGCCCCGACCCCGGTTGCTTAAGGACGCCCCGCCGCTCCTGCGCAGCCGGGGTTTCGTCGAGAAGCCCAGCGCCGAACGTGCGCAGCAGCTGATCAGCACTGGCCGGCATTTTTGGAACACGGGCCTCTTCGCCTGGAAGGCCGAGCTGTTCCTCGAGGAGCTTTTGCTTCACGCGCCCGAGGTGGCCGCCCGAGTCGAGGACGCGGTCTTCAGCGGGGCCCCGGGGAGCGCTGAGTTCGCCAGGGCCTGGGGGGTGATTCCCTCTGGAGCTGTCGATCGGCTGGTCTTGGAGCGCAGCTCCAAGGTCGCGGTCCTGCCTGCCCAGGTGAGCTGGACTGACCTGGGATCCTTCCTCGACCTCTATCAGTCCGCGATCGCCGCCGGAGAAGGCGACGGATCCCAGAACGTGCTCCGCGGTGACGCCCTGGTGATCGAGTCCGAACGCAGCTACGTGGACTCAGGAGGCGGCCGAATGGTGGTTCTGCTCGGGGTCGGAGATCTCGCCGTGGTCGACACCGAGGAGGCTCTTATGGTCTGCCCCCTGGAACGGGTCCAGGAGGTGAGCCGGGTGGTAGCCGAGTTGCGGGAGCGGGGCCGCAGCGAGCTGCTCTGAGGGAGTGAAGGGGGCGTCCAGGCCGGGGGGACGCTCGATCGGCGGCGAATACAATGGCCCTGCTCCACCCATAAGAGCGGTTCCCGGGAGGCCAGCCCTGAGCGATCCCCAGATCAGTTTCGGCACCGATGGTTGGCGGGCAGTGGTCGCCGACGACTTCACCTACGCGAACGTCCGAGCGGTGACCCAGGCGGTCGCCCAGATGCTGGCCGGTGCCCCCCCCGGGGGCGCGGTCGTGGTCGGTCACGACACCCGTTTCTCGGCCGAGCTGTTCGCCCAGGAGGTGGCCCGGGTACTCGCCGCCAACTCGCGCCGGGTCCTGCTCAGCGACCGCCCCAGTCCTACCCAGGTGTCGGCGTGGTTGGTGGTCGAGACGGGAGCCCTGGGCGGGGTGGTGGTGACGGCCAGCCACAATCCTCCCGAGTTCAACGGGCTCAAGTACAAGCCGGAGTACGGCGGTTCGGCATCGCCTGAGATCACGGCCCAACTGGAGGCGGAGTTGGCGGAGGTGCTGGCTAAGGACTCGGTGCGCACCATGGCGCTCGACGAGGCTCTTGCCCAGGGGCTGGTGGAGATGGTGGACCCCCGGCCGCCGTACCGGGCGCAGATCGGAAGGCTGATCAAGCTGGACGAGATACGCGGGGCCGGCCTTCACCTTCTCCACGACCCGATGTACGGGGCCGGCTCGGGCTACATCAGCGACCTGGTCGGGGGCCTGGCCACCCAGGTCACCGAACTTCACTCCGAACGCAACCCGGGGTTTGGAGGGCTGCATCCCGAGCCGATCCCGCCCAACACCGATGCCGCGGCGAAGGTCCTGAGGGAGGGTGGGTTCGACCTCGGAATCGTCAACGACGGCGACGCCGACCGGGTTGGAATCTTCGATGAAAAGGGCGGCTTCGTAGATCAGCTGGAGGTGGCCAGCCTGCTCCTCTGGCACCTCCTCGAAAATCGCGGGCTGCGGGGTCCGGTGGTGCGCTCGCTGACCATGACTCGACGACTCGACATCCTGGGTCAGCGCTACTCGTGCCCTGTCGAGGAGCTGCCGGTTGGATTCAAGTACCTCGGTCCCCGGATGCGCGAGCTGGATGCCCTGTTCGCCGCTGAGGAGTCGGGGGGGTTCGGATTTCGGGGACACATCCCCGAGCGCGACGGGATCCTGAGTGGGCTGTACTTCGCCGAGATGATCGTGATGACCGGGCGGCCGCTCAGCCAGATCCGCCAGGAGGTCGCTGCCTTGCTGGGACCCCACGCCTACGCCCGCCGTGATCACCGCTTCGCCAGGGAGGCCTATCCCGAGGCACGGAGCCGGCTCGCCGAGCGGATGCGGACGGCCCCCCCGAGCGCCGTCGGAGGAGTACCGATAACCGCCACCCGCAGCGACGACGGCTACAAATACTGGCTCGGAGAGGACTCTTGGGTGTTGGTCCGGATGTCGGGGACCGAGCCTCTGATGAGGGTCTACGGCGAGTCGACAACCCCCGAAAGGGTCCAGCAGCTGCTGACCGACTTCGAGCGGGAGCTGGACGTGGTCGGCGAAGGAGGGGACCGCCATGGCTGAATCGTTGAGGCCGAACCTTCCGGAGCGGAGGGTCGACAAGCCGTGGGGCCACGAGATCTGGTTCGCGGTCACCGAGCGCTACGCCGGCAAGGTGCTGCACATCTCATCAGGGCATGAGTTGAGCCTGCAGTACCATCGTCGCAAGGACGAGACGATCTACCTCCTCTCCGGCGCCATGGAACTGCTCTTGGAGGATGAGGACGGGGAGCTGCAGACGATTCGACTCGGGCCCGGCCAATGCCAGCGAATCCGGGCCGGCCGCCGGCATCGCATGAGAGCCCTGGCAGACACCGAGGTCTGCGAGGTGTCGACGCCGGAACTGGACGATGTGGTCCGCTTGGAGGACCGCTATGGCCGTGCCGATCCACCCGCCGGGTGAGTCCTGGCGCCCGCCGGTGGGGTCGTGGGGGCCTCCGCCAACCGGACCCGAGTTCGAGGTTTCCCCCACTATCCACAGGTGAACGTGGAAAACGCCTCCCCGAGTAAGCGGCCTTGAGCCGGGGTCCCGGAGGGGCTGCGGCCCTGCGCCACGACGCCGAGTCCGGGCTCGGCGTTGATCCAGTCGATCACCAGATCGGGCTCCACCTGTCGCCGCCTCGGATCTTGCCGTTTGCGCTGGTGGCAGCTGCCGTCTGCGGCCTCTCCGGGCTTGGCGTCGTGCCGCTCGGCGCGGCCGCTCTGCTTGATGCGGGGGCCCTGATTTGCTATCTGGTAGCGCTGCGCTCGGCGCTGCCCCGATGGCCCGCCCTCCCCTGGGCTCGGGTGGAATTCCTGAGCGGGATGCAACCGGCGGTGCTGCCCCTGGCCGGCTTCGCCTCCGCGGCCGTCGCCCTGGCCGAACAGCCGGGACTGCCTGGCTTGGTGGTGCTCCCGCTGGGGGTGCTGGTGCTGCTCACGATTGGACCCTGGCTCGAGGTGGGGGAGGAGAAGCACTCCGCCTCGCGCTGGGGATCCACCGCCCTGGCGCTGCTGATCCTAGCCGTCCCGCTACCCATGTTCGTCCTCGCCATGAGTCCCTCGGTGCCGGCTCCGGTCCGGGCGGTCACGGTCGCGGCCGCGGTCCTGATCCCCACCTGGCGGCTGATCGATCTCACCCGCCGGAACTGGACCCAGGCTTGGGTCCGGGCCGTGGTGGTGGCGACCCTGCTCGGCGTCGCCGCCGGCGCCTCGGTGATCCTGCGGGTGCCGATCCCCTTGCTGCCGGTGGCGCTCCTGCTGGGCTGGTACGGGCTAGCCGGGGTGGTCAGTCAGCGCGACGATCGCTCGACCGGAACCTTCGCCGTGTTTGTCGTCCTGGCCGCCGTGATGCTGGCCCTGGCCAACCCGCTCTGATCCGGCGGCCGTGGAGGGGCCTAAAGGCTGTACCGTGGGGTCAATATGGGAGCAGATTCACTGGGGCGCTGGTGGGATTCGGACGGGTTGCCGCCGCCGCTGATCGGGCGGCTCTCCTAGCGGGGTCGCTCGCTCGGGGATGCCCTGGCCGCCGGCAGCGCGATCACCCGACCCCACATCCACTGTCCAGTCCCGAGGAGGCTCCCCATGGCCACTACGGTTTCCCAAACCAACCTGCGAACCCAAGCCGCGCCGGGCGCTAGCGCCGCGCAGTGGCGCGAGCGCGACCGGCGCGCGGTGGCCGGCGTCTGGTCCCGCTACACCGATCTGGTGATCAGCTCGGCCGAGGGCTCGTATCTGATCGACGTTGAGGGCCGTCGCTACCTCGACTTCGCCTGCGGCATCGCCGTAACCAGCCTGGGTCACCGCCACCCCGACGTGACTGCCGCGGTGCACCGCCAGCTCGATCGCTACTGGCACACCAGCATCGTCACCCAGAGCGTGGTCATGACCGAGGCGGCCGAGCGGGTCGCCGCCATCTGTCCAGCGCCACTGGACGTGGTCTTCTTCGCCAACTCGGGAGCGGAGGTGGTCGAAGGAGCTCTCAAGCTGGCGCGGCGGTCCACCGGCCGGCCAGGGATCATCGCCTTCCGGGGTGGCTTCCACGGCCGCACCCTGGGGGCGCTCAGCGTGACCACCAGCAAGGCGCTCTACCGGGCCGGCTACGGGCCGCTGGTGCCAGGAGTCCAGATCACCCCCTACCCCTACTGCTTCCGGCATTGCGATCACCCGGCGGGAGAGCCCTGCCCGATCGCCGCCGGCGCCGAGCTCGAGCGTCTCTTCCACCAGGTGATGCCGGCCAGTGAGGTGGCCGCGGTTCTGGTCGAGCCGATCCAGGGCGAGGGCGGCTACGTGGTGCCGCCGGCAGGCTTCCTCGGTGCCCTGCGGCGGATCTGCGACGAGCACGGAATCCTGCTCATCTGCGATGAGATTCAGACCGGGGTGGCCCGGACTGGGCGCTGGCTGGCGGCCGACCACGAGCAGGTGATCCCCGACGTGGTCGTGCTGGCCAAGGCACTCGGCAGTGGCCTCCCGGTGGGCGCGATCGTGGCCAGCCATGAGCTGATGGATCGCTGGGAATCGGGGAGCCACGGCAGCACCTTCGGCGGTAACCCGGTGGCTGGGGCCGCGGTCATCGCCACCTTGGACGTGATCGAGCGGGATCACCTGATGGAGCGGGCGACCGTGCTGGGTGAGACCATCCGGGCCCGGATCGAACTGTGGCAGCGGGCCGGGCACGGCCCCGCCGACCTCCGCGGTCGAGGTGCCCTGGTCGGGATGGAGTTCATGGACCAGAGCGGAGCGCCAGACGCCGACCGAGTCACCCGGATCAAGCACCTGGCCCTGGAAGAGGGGCTGGTGGTGCTCTCCTGCGGCACCGACGACAACGTGATTCGGCTCTTACCCCCCTTGACGGTGAGTGACGCCGAACTGGCCGAGGGGCTGGCGGTCCTGGAGCAGGCGGTCATCGCTTCGGGGCCGGCAGCGTGACCGCCCCAGAGGCGGCCGAGGTCCGCACCTATGGCAACCTGATCGCCGGTGAGTGGCGGGACAGCCTCGGGGAGCGCACCTTCGACTCGGTAAATCCCGCCCGTCGCAGCGAGCTGCTCGGCCACTTTGCCCAGGGCACCGCCCACGACATCGACTTGGCGGTCAAGGCTGCCCTGGGGGCCCAGCCTGAGTGGGCGCGGACGCCAGTCCCCGCCCGAGCGGAGATCCTCGCCCGGGCGGGAGGCATCCTCGAGCAGCGCAAAGAGGAGCTGGCTCAGCTGATGACCCGGGAGATGGGCAAGGTCCTGACCGAGGCGCGGGGCGATGTCCAGGAGGGCATCGACATGGCCAAGTACATGGCTGGTCAGGGCCGGAACCCGACCGGCGAAGTGGTGCCCAGCGAACTTCGTCAGAAGCGGGCCTTCGCCGAGCGGGTTCCGATCGGGGTGGTGGGCTGTATCACGCCTTGGAACTTTCCGATGGCGATCCCTTGCTGGAAGCTCATGCCCGCCCTCCTGGCCGGCAACGCGGTCGTCTTCAAGCCCGCCGAGGATACCCCGCTGCTGGCGATCCAGTTAGCCGAGGTGCTGCAGGAAGCCGGGCTGCCCCCTGGCGTACTGGGCCTGGTCACCGGGCTGGGGGAGGAGGCGGGTGCCGCCCTGGTCGAGCACTCGGCGATCCAGGCCGTCTCTTTCACCGGGTCGGTCGCCGTGGGCCGGCAGGTTGCCGCCACCTGTGGCCGGCTGGGGAAGCGGGTGTCCCTGGAACTGGGGGGCAAGAACGCCATGCTGGTCAGCGCCGACGCGGACCTGGAACTGGCCCTGGAAGGCGCGATCTGGGGCGCCTTCGGCACCACAGGCCAGCGCTGCACGGCCACCTCGCGGCTGATCGTCCAGGAGAAGGTGCTCAAGTCATTCACCGACCAGCTGGTCAGCCGGGCCGCCAAGCTGCGCCTGGGCGATGGTCTGGACCCGTCGACCGACGTCGGTCCGGTGATCAACCAGGTCCAACTCCGGCGGATCCACGGCTATACCGAGGTGGGTCAGCAGGAGTCGGCTCGGCTTCTGACCGGGGGCCAGGTGGCCACCGAGGGCGCTCTGGCGGAGGGCAATTTCTATCTGCCGACGGTCTTCGATTCAGCCAGCGCCGAGATGAGAATCGCCCAGGAAGAGATCTTCGGACCCACCGTAGTGGTGATTCCAGCGGCCGACCTGGAGGCTGCCATCGAGATCGCCAACTCGACCAGCTACGGGCTCTCGGTGTCGATCTACACCAAGGAAATCGACCGGGCCCTGCAGGCGGTCGATCGTCTCGAGGCGGGGATCGTCTACGTCAACGCCCCCACCATCGGAGCCGAGATCCAGCTGCCCTTCGGAGGGGTCAAGTCGACCGGCAACGGACACCGCGCCGCCGGCACCACCGCCCTCGACGAGTTCACCGAGTGGAAGACGGTCTACATCGACTACTCGGGGCGCCTGCAGCGGGCTCAGATCGATACCGACCCCGCCTGATCGGAGGACGCCTTGCTGGACCTGAGTCTGGGAGAAGAGCTGGAGCAGTTCGAGGAGACAGTCCGCGCGTTCGCTACCCAGGAACTGTCTCCCGAGGTGGCCCGGCGCGACCGGGAGTCCGACCCCGATCCCGAGCTCTTCGCCAAGCTGGCCAGCATCGGCCTCCCTGGGGTGACGACCCCACAGCGGTACGGGGGGGCAGGCCTGGACTGGATCGCCCTGGGTATTGCCTGCGAGGAGCTCGAATATGTCGACGCCTCCTGCCGCACCGCGCTCTCGGTCCACGCTGGACTCTGCATGACCGGGATCTACCAATGGGGCACCGAGGAGCAGCGCCAGCGCATCCTCCGGCCGCTGGCCGAGGGGCTCCGGCAAGGCTGCTTCGCGCTCACCGAGCCCGACGCCGGCAGCGACGTGCGGGCGCTGCGCACGCGGGCCATCAGGGAGGGCGACGGCTACCGGCTCCGGGGGCAGAAGGTCTGGATCTCGATGGGGGACTTCGCCGACACCCTGCTGACGTTCGCCACCGTTGACCCCGCCGCCGGCGGCGCTGGCATCACCGCCTTCGCCCTGGAGCGGGAGCAGGCCGGAACCGGCCTGCGCACCGAACCGATTCACCACAAGTACGGGCTGCGGGCGAGTGACACGGCCGTTGTCTACTTGGACGACGCGTGGGTGGCGGAGGCCAATCGGATCGGTGCCGAGGGCGACGGATTCAAGGTGGCGATGAGCTGCCTGGACAGCGGTCGCTACTGTGTGGCCAGCGGGGCGGCCGGGACCATCCGCGCCTGCCTCGACCTCAGTGTCGACTACGCCCGGTCCAGGTCGGTCCAGGGAGGGGAGATCGGCCGGCTCCAACTGGTGCAGCAGATGATCGCCGGCATGCAGCGCGACTACGACATCGGGCGCCTGCTGTGGATGCGGGCCGGCTGGCTGAAGAACCAGGGCCGCCGCAGTTCGAGGGAGTCAGCCCTGGCCAAGTGGGTCAACTCCGAGCGAGCCAATCGGGTTGCCGACGACGCCCTGCAGGTGCACGGGGCGACCGGGTTCAGCGAGGAGTGCGCGGCCGCTCGCTACCTCCGCAACAGTAGGGCCACGCTGATTTACGAAGGGACCCGCGAGGTGCAGGTCCAGCTGGCGGCCGAGTATGCGCTGGGTTACCGTCAGGACCGCCCGCTCGCCCACCCGCTTCCCGCCTGGCCAGATGAGGCTGGATCGCCATCAACCCTTGCGGAACCGGCGATCTGAGCGCTTCCCGCGGTGGGATACCCCCTCTGCCCGAGGTGCTGGCGGCAGGGTGGCAGGAGGGGTGGGTTGATCGGCCCCAGGGGAAGCTCCGATTCGTGACCGCGGGAATGGGACCCCCTCTGGTGCTCTGCCACGGCTTCATCGGGTCGGCCGAGAACTTTGAGAGCTGGGTCCCACGGCTGGCCCGGATCCGCCGCCTGGTGATCCCGGATCTGCCTGGTTTCGGAGGTTCCCGTCCCCTGCTGGGAGCCCACCGCAGCCGGGCCCTGGCCGCCGAGGTGATGGCGGTGGTGGATCGACTTCAGCTGGAGCGGTACGACCTGGGCGGGTTGTGCCTGGGAGGAGGGGTGGCCCTGGAGCTGCTGGCGATGGCGCCGGAGCGACCCCGGCGGCTGATCCTGCACACCCCCCTACTCGATCCCAGCAGTGTCTCGCGGAGCTTTCGGGTCCAGTCCCAGCTGGGTACCCTACCCGGGGTCTTCAGCCTGATCTCGTTTCTGGGGCGGCGGCGGGCGCTGGCCGACCTCTACCGGCGTCTCGCCGTCGAGGGGGGTGCCGAGGTCGACCGCCGCTCCGCCGACCTGAACTTCGCCAATCAGCTCAGGGCGGACCCCAGGGCGGCCCGGGAGTGGCTCCGGGACGGAATGGAGGCGGACTTCCGGGCTCTGCTCGGGGGCTGGTCGGGACCTGTCCTGGCCCTGGCAGCCGCCGATGACCGACTGCTCGATCTGGACCAGGTGAGGCAGTTCTGCCGGCGCCGGCCGCAGACCGAACTATCGATCATCCCCTCGGCTGGGCACGGGTGGGACGCCGAACTGATTCGCCGCCAGCTGGACGTCCTGTCCCTGTTCCTCTCGGGCGAGGACCCAGCCATGGCGGCGGCGCCGGTCCTGGGTTGACGGCGCCCCCCACCCGATTCCTGGCACTCCCTCTGCCGTCTTCGCGGCGCCAGGCACTCGCCCCGTGGCTGGCCGAGTTGGCCGCCCTGGATCCCGCGGTCCGGCCCGTGCGTCAGGACGGGCTCCATCTCACCCTGCGTTTCCTGGGCCGGTTGAAAGGAGGTCTGGAGCGGTCGGTGAGCGTCGAGGTCGCGAAGTTTGCCCAGCAGGTACCCGGATTCGAGCTCTCGGTTCGAGGCATCGGAGTGTTCCCCTCCCGGGCCGACCCCAAGGTGGTGTGGGCGGGTGTCGAGACGGGCCAGGCGGAGCTGGAGCGGCTGGTGGCGGGGCTGGCGGTCGCCCTTCGGGGAATTGCCCTTCCCGACCAGGTCGCGCCCTTCCGCCCCCACTGCACGCTGGCCCGGATCGGCATCACCTGGACGCCCGGGGCGACGGCTGCGCTGGCCCGGATCCGGGCCCGGGCCAGCACCGAGCTCGCTCTGCGCTGGCGCGCTCGAACGATCGATCTCATGGAGTCGGTGCCGGTCCCGGGCGAGCCGTCCCATTACCGGGTTCGAACCTCCTGGCCGCTCCAGGATCTCTGAGCCGGGTCACCACTCGAACGGTCGCCCGTGCCACTGGTGCAACTCGGGGTAGGTTCCCCGCTCGACCAGATCCCGGGCTCTTATCTCAAAGGCGCTGACCTCGGCTGGGCTGAGCAGGGGGCGGAGCTCGCGGCGCAGCGCGCGCAGCCTCGCTCCGTCCCCGAGAAGGCCGGAAATCGCCGTCAGCCAGGGCTGGGGGACCCGGGTTCCCCCCAGCTCGAGCAGCGCGGTGCGGAGTTTGAAATCCGTGTGAAAGGTGACCCCGTGGTCGATTCCGCGCAGCCGCCCCTCGGGGTCGACCAGGAGGTGAGCCTGCTTGCGGTCTGCGTTGTTAACCAGGACGTCAAGGGCGGCCAGCCCCCGCAGACTGCTCTCCAGCTGGTCCAGCTCCAGGTCCCCCGGCGGATCAGGAACGAACTCCTGCACCGAGCCCACCCCGAAGGGGGCCTCCTCCCGAAGCACGGTGGTCGGAGTGAACCGCCAGCCCAGGGCCCGGTCCACCAGGTTGGTCGCCACTTCGCGGCGGTGCAGCGAGCCTGGGGGGAAGTCCCAGAGCGGACGCTCGCCGCGGGCTGGTTTGTAGACCGCGGGCAGCTCTCCCTGGGGACTTTCCAGCCGGACCAGGAAGACCGCGTTGCTGCCCCAGGGCATCCGCTCCAGCTTGCGGACGGGCGCGTCCCTGAGCCAGCGCCGGAGCTCCTCCGGATCCACCCGTTCGGGGCTGTCGGGTGCTCCCATTTCCGGTCCAGCCTACCGGCGCCAAGCTATCCTGGCTCGCCAGGGTGAGCCGTTCCTCGGCTTGAGGAGATAGCTACCCGGCAGGTCAACCGCAAGGAGATACGTTTGGTTCACTCGCTCGAGCACTTTCTGACCACCTTCGGCTACTTCGCCCTGTTCTTGTTGACGGTCGCCCAGTGCACCGGCATTCCGGTGTCCAGCGAGGTGGTCATTCCCTTCGCCGGTGTGCTGGTGGCGAACGGGACGCTCTCACTGCCTCTGGTGATCTTGGTCACTCTGCTCGGCGAGCTGGTGGGAGCACTCATCGCCTACGCCATCGGCGCCTGGGTGGGGCGGCCCGCAGTTCTGGCCGCCGGTCGCCGATTCCGATTCCGAGAGAGCCATCTGGAGGCGGCCGAGCGCTGGATCGAGCGACGCGGCGTGCTGGCCGTGGCGGTGGGCCGGTGCGTCCCCGTCATCCGTAGCTACACCAGCTTCCCGGCTGGCTTCGGTCACATGCCCCTGAGCCGTTTCATCCCGGCCACGCTGGTTGGGGCGTTAGTGTGGGACAGCGCCCTGGCGGTCGCCGGGATGGAGCTCGGCAAGCACTTCGCGCAGATTTCGACATTCCTGCAGCCCCTCGGTTACGTCGCGCTGGTCCTTCTGGCACTCGCCTTCGTCTACGGGGTCTATCGCTGGAACAATCGAGCCAGCACCCAATCGCCCCCGGTCGAGTAGCTCGTTCTCGCGACCTACTCGGGCCCAAAGCCGGGGCGCCGGGGGTCTAGGCCCGGCTTTGGTAACCAAGCGACGCGCCCGGCGTAGTAACTGAGGGCGCGATTCCAAAGTGGGGTCAGCCGTCCCCAATCGCGCGTGCGGGCGCTTCCGTGCTGGCCTCACCGAGGCCGGGGAAGGACACTCGAGGAGTTGTGCAGTTGGAGCTGAGACCGGGAGCGATCCCGAGGCAGGGTTGGAGAGAGGATCGCGCCCAGTTCGACCCCGGTTCCGCGGGCAGATCCTGGACCCGGGGGAGCGCTCAGATCCGCCAGCTGAGCTGGATCGGCTGAGTGGCGCAGGCACGCCCTTCCCGAATCTGGGCGGTGGGCTTGGGGGTGCTACTCCTGAGCCTGCTCGTCGGCAGCTCGGCGCTTTTGGCCAGCCGAGGCTCGGCGGACCCAGCCGCCCAGGTTGGACGGGCCACGGTGACCAGGCCTATCTCCATCCGTGAGAGCGGATACCGGCTCCTGCTGACTGCTCCCACCGCTGAGCTGACAGTGGAGAACCGAACCGGTCGTACTTTGACCCAGTTCCCCTTGCTGGCCGTGGCTGGTCGCGCCAACCTGCCTCGCGGAGTCCTGCTCTCCGGCCGGCGAACCGGGACCGGGTTGGTCGTCACGGCGGAGACCAGCCGCCACCAGCTCCTGGTTCAAGCCACTCTCACCACCGCTGCCAGCTACTTCACCGTCTCGTTTGAAACGGCTTTAGGGCCGGACCCGGGCCTCGGACCCCGATTCTTCACCGATGGGGCGACCGGCCTGGGTACCGGCGCCATCCTGCAGGCGGTCAGCCCGGACCCCCAGGGGGGCACCCTCGGCGGACCTCCGATTACCCGGGTGGGAAGGAGGAATTCGATCTCACCACCTCCGTTCGACCTCCTCTTGCGAACCGCTTCGGGATGGCTCGGCGTGGGGCTGGTTCAAGTCCCGGATGCCACCCAGCTCTCACTCTCCCCCAACGACGCGGTCACGCTGAATTATCCGCTGGCCACGCTAGCCTCGATCACCGACACCGGGGCGGGCGGCCGGGTGGGGTGGAGTGGCGGGTCGCCGCTGCTGCGCTTCCCCACCTTCGTCGTCACCTTCGCCAGTGGGCCCTGGACGGGACTGACCGCCTACCACAGCGCCCTCCAGCGGATGGGATTCGCCCCCCAGGCGGTCCCGCCCGGGCACTGGCCGGAGTGGTGGATGCGGCCCCTGGTCGACACCTGGGGAGACCAGGTCGAAGGGGGCGCCTGGCGAACCTCCCCACTCTTCACGACCGCCTGGGTCCGCAACTACGTCACCGCCTGGGAGTCCAAGTACGGTCAACGCCAGATCACCCTGGTCATCGACTCCCAGTGGCAGGCGCGGATCGGCGAGGCGGTGCCCAGCGCGCGGTTCGGGGGGGTGGCCGGACTCCGCAGGCTGATCGCCTCCTTTCACGCGCAGGGAATCCATGTGCTGCTCTGGTGGCCGCTCTGGAGCCTAGGGTCAAAGTGCGTTGGTTTGAGTGGGCGCGCCGGCAGGATGTGTGCCACCCCGCCAGACCAGCGGACGGACGCGGGTATCGGCATGATCGACCCCACCGCTCCCTCCTTCGGGCCCCAGCTGCTCAGTGAGATGCGCCTGATCCTGGGGCACGGACCTGGCCAGCTGGGCGCGGACGGACTGAAGATCGACTGGGGCCAATTGACTCCCGACCCGCTCAAAGTGCAGCTGGCGCGGCCCCAGCTGGGAGTGGGGGCGGCGGCGCTGCTGCGCTATCTGCAGATGATCTACACCGACGCCCAGCGGGTGCAGAAGGGGGCGCTGGTCGAGTCCAGTGCCGTGGCACCCCAGTTCGGCGGAACCTTGAGCATGCTTCGCCTCTACGACGCCAAGGGCGAGGCCAGCTGGCAGATTCGGGCCCGGATCATCTCGGCGGTCGATCCGGGGACTCTGATCGATGGCGACCAGTGGCCGGTGCGCGCCAGCCAGGCGGTGGCTCACGCGGTGACCAGCACCGTCTACGGCACGCCGGCGAGTTACTTTCTCGACAGCTGGTACGACAAGGTGCCAATCACGCAAGCGGAAGCGCGGGTGCTGGGAGCGATCATGCGGCTGGCGCCGCTCAAAGGCGAAGGAGCGGCCCGTGCCCTGCCCAACGGCGGCTGGCAGTACTGGGTGGGGAATCAACTGCGGGCCGAGACTCTGGCGGGCAACACGGCGCTGGCTGTCTACAGCGCCAGCTCCTGCGGCCGGGCGCGGACGGCGACCGTGGTGAGCGCCGTCCGCCAGTGGGTCAGTGTGCCGGAGCTCAAGACGTCGCGGCGAGCCCTGGTCGCGGCCGGGGTACCCCTCGTCGTCCAGTTCGCTCGTGACACCTGCGCTCCGGCACTACCCGGCTTCACAACCGCCGGTCAGCGGGTCCGAGGAGGCTTGGCCACCCCGACCGCGGGAGATCGTGGGTCGGTGCGCTCCGGCCTCAGGCCGTAGCTGAGGCGCCGCGCCAGATGGCCGTTTCGGCTGGGGCTGGCGGATGCCGTGCCGTCCGGCCAGCTCTACCCCTGCCCAGGGCAGCATCCCGGAACCGGATTGGCCCAGGTCGCTCGGGGTCCTGGCGGGGGGCCTGAGCCGTGGTCCGTCGTCGCCCGGACCGAGTACGGCCAAGGTACCGCTCTTGCTCCATCGCAGATTGGAGTTGGGACGAGCGCCGCAGGGCAGTCGAGGAGACCCTCTCGCTGCCGGTCCGGGGGCTTCGTACTGCAGTCGTGGCTTGTCTGTAGTCGGAGCGGTGGTGGCCGAGATCAGTCGCAACTGCTGCGGAGGCAATGGCGACACGGGACTTCCGCCGCTGCTGCCGGTGCCAGATACCACCGCGGAGCGCGGCTCGGGAGACCGGTTGGTACGCCAGCGGACCGACGCTAGCACAGCGTGGGCTCAGGGTTGTGTCCTGGAGGAGTGGCTTCACAAGTCCGCTCCGAAGATCCGGCCCGGTGGCCCAACTTCGGCCGCTACTCAGGGAGGCGACGCGATGGCTCGTTCGAGAATGGATAGTTCGGTCGGCCTGAGGGGCCGTCCGCGTTGGTTACCGGTCTCGCTGGGGCTCGGAGCGATCGCCGTCTGGGCCACCTTCGGTGGGATCCCGGTGGCAGCAGCGACCACGGTGGGACTGGGAACGGCAGGCTCCTTTGCAGTGTTGGGTGGTCAGACAGTTACCAACTCGGGCCTAACCACGCTTGAAGGGGACCTCGGAGTCACTCCGGGCAGCTCGATCACGGGCTTCCCTCCGGGAACCGTCTCAGCCCCCTACACCACTTACGACGGCGGTGCCCAGGCGACAGCCGCGGAGGCAGACTTGACGGTGGCGTATCTCCAGGCCGCGAGCGAGGTACCACCAACCTATGAGACCGCCTCCACCGACCTCACCGGGCTCAACCTGGGGCCGGGTGTGTATCAGACGGACACAACCGCATCGGGAGCGGATGGGCCGCTCAGTCTTTCCGGCACCCTCACCCTGACCGGGGGGCCGTCTGCGGTGTTCCTCTTCCAAACGGCGTCGACTTTGACCACCGCCACGGCTAGCTCGATCGTGCTGGCCGGGGGAGCGTCAGCCTGCAACGTGTTCTGGCAGGTGGGTAGCTCGGCGACCCTGGGCGGCGGGCTCGCTCCCAACGCCTTCGTCGGAACCGTGATGGCGCTGACGTCGATCTCGGTGGCGAATGGGGTCACCGTGACGGGACGGCTGCTGGCTCGAAATGGGGGCGTCACCCTCCTGGACGACAACATCAACGCGTCGGCCTGTGCCGTTCCCCTGGCCAACTCAACCCCCACGCCAACTCCGGGGACGACCACGCCGACCACCGGAGCGTTCGGCGCCACCCCCAACGGCGTCCCTTTGGTGCTGATCGCCCTGGCCTGCTTGGCAGTGGGAATCCTCGTCACTTCGGGAGGGCTCTGGGTGGTCCGCACCGGGGGCAGCGGCAAGCGGTAACCTCGGGGTGATCCTCCTCCGGTAGCTCCCTGGCCGCGATCGGGATGGCTCGAGCACTCGTGGGGCGAACTCGCGCCGGGCGGATGGCGCCAGCGAGATCGGGCGAACCAGGGGGACTATCCGATCGGCCAGATCATGACCTCGGAAGCGGCCCTGGGGGAGCGCCGCCCGACGTCGCTGCCTCCATTTCCGCCCCGGCGGTCCAGTCGTCCCCGGGTGTCGCTTTGCACGATGGGGTCAGGGGGTTGAGATAAGTCAGGTCGAGGCGGATCTCCGGGACGCACCGAGACGAATTCGGGCCGGAGGAGCTCTCGGTTAATCACCAGTGGTGCGGATCGATCTGCCTCGCGCCTGGCGCTTGGCCAGAGGGGCGACGGCCAGGACCACGAGGGCGGGTGTTGGCCTCGATCCCTGAGGGCTCGCCCTCCGGTTGCGACCAACAGCGCCCGGAACCCAATCACGCTGGCCGGTCGCACCATACGCCAGTCGCGAGCTACCTCAGCAAAGCGCCGCGGGCTCCGTTCGCAACTGACCCCATCGACGAGTGGGGGGCGCGCCCAGAGGGCTTGGAACCCCCCCATCCCGATCCGTAGTCTGGTGCTCTAATTGGCTCGCGCTACGGGAGATCAATAGCAGCGCCTTACTTCTCGGTCTCGCAAATCAGCGAGCCTTGACCCGGATTCGTCGAAGTAGGGTTCATGACGAGTCAAGTCCCATCGTTGGTGTAATTTCTGGCGGAAGTCGGGATAGGTTCATCAGGCCGCTAAGCCGGCAGTGAGGGGGTTGGTGAGGCGGTCCTGGTTGGCGGGGTCCAGCCGGGCCATGGACTGTTGGGAGAAGTGGC
>DATLRN010000040.1:0-15492 GCA_035534695.1 Candidatus Dormiibacterota bacterium | reverse complement strand
CTTCGCAGCCCCAACGGGATTCGAACCCGTGTCGCCACCTTGAGAGGGTGGTACCGGCCGTTGTCGTGACCAGGCGATTCTTGTAGTTTCCCTTTTCAGAGGCCCTTTTTGGGGCGAACGTTTGTACCCCTGTTGACCCCTCTGGACCCTCCCGTGGGTCCTGGCTGGGTCCTGGGAGCCGAACACATGAGTCATCTGCGGCACGGAATTCAATCGTGACCCTGCGGGCGACTCCCTGTAACCTCCAACCGATGTCCAGCCTGGTCACCGGGGACCGCAGCGCCACCCGATCTGAGGTGCTGGCGGCGCGTAGGGTGCTTCGCCAGCTGGCCGGTCAGTACGGGCTCAGCCGTGCCCGCGTCGACGTAACTGGCACCGTCGTGGTGCACAGTGACGAGCTGGGCTATGCCGCCGTGCGGCACTACGCCTCGGCTGCTGCCCGCCAGCTCGGCGTCTGGGTCAATGTCATCACAGACGACGCTTCCGCGGCACAAGTCGACACCGACCCCTTGTGAGCCTCCTGGGAGCTGGCCCAGGTTCTCGGCCAACTCGTCGAGCCTGGCGGCGAACGGCCGGGATGCATTCGACTCCGACCCTCGCCAGGGTTGGTCGATCGAGCGGCAACGGTGACGGTGGCAGCCAGACGCGTTGGTGGTCGTTACCTGGCTCCGACGAGTGGCACGGCTTCGCGCTCGACCCTCCGTGGGGCTAGGGAGCGGGCACCCTCTCGAACCGCTGCCGGCCATGGAGTCGGTAGACGTCGAAGTCGTCATCCAGGGTGAAGATCCTCCGCTGCCGGATCTCCTCGGCCAGGGCCACCAGGGTGGCGTCGGCCAGGTCCATCGGCGTGTCGGCGTACTGATCCATGAGCCTTTCACTCCGCTTGACCGCGTCCGCTGAGAGCTCCGCTATCTCCAGACGCCGACTGTCGATTAGACGCCACAGGGCGCGGTGGCCTGGGGCGCCGCCCGCCCTGACGACCAGGTACATGGCCTCCGTGAACGCCGGCCAGGTCGTCACGAGAGGCAGGCTGAGGCTCTCGAGCGCCTCGAGACAGGCGTCGTGGTCGGGCTCGTCTGCATCGATCAATGCCACTAGCGGTCCGGCGTCGGTGAGAGTCACGGCTTCGGGCTGCGCCGGGTGAGGACGTCAAGGAACGCCTCCCCGGTCCGACGGGCCCGGCCACCCCCTCCATGGATGACGCCCGCCACGTCGGCGAAGCGCTCGTGAGCGGTGCCGACCAGGGTGTCCTCAGCGCGTTCCGCCGCGGCTCGGCGCAGGAACTCCGACACGGACTCGCCCCGGATGGCCGCGGCGCGCCGCACCTTTTCGTCCAGGTCACCGTCCAAGCGGAGGCTGCGCATAGCCAGAAGTGTATCACGTCGAGCACCATACGTGATACAGAGTTCCGGGCTGCCCGTCTGCACCTTGCGCATCTTCAGAGACACCTCCGTCGCGAAGTGTCGTGGCGGTTGTCGAGGCGCATGACACATTCGTGACACGCAGTACCGGTCAGCTATGGCACGTCCTGGCCGCCAATGGCCAAACCGCCGCATCTGGACTGCTCGGATATCAGGGTCCTGACCAGCGTGAGTGCGGCTGACACCCTCCAGTTGCCCAAGGGCTTTGCAGGCCCGTTACTGCGTTCAGCCTGGCGCCGCATTTCCGCAGGTCACGGGCCTGCGGACTGCGGCCGCCGGGCGGTTCCTCGGCCGGCGTGACACAAACGTGACACACGAGGTCAGGGCCCGCCGGCAGGGCTCACGACGCAGAGTTTCGAGTGGGGCAACTGGCCGGGAATACCCGCCGAAGCGCTCGTCACTCCCCGTAGTGGTCCTTGCGCCGGCTGGCCGGTACCACCAGGACGGGCGCTGACGGGCTCGTCAGTACCGCAGGTAGGCGCAGCGACGTGGTGCGGCTGGGGATCCTGGCGCACAACTCAACGAAGATCGCAAGGATGATGAGCGACCAGCGCGCCACCGGACCACCCAGGCCACGGAACCTTCAGCCGACAACAGGCTTGTAATTCGCCGCTCCGGGCCGCCCCTCGCGCCTTCGCAGGTCCCCCGAACGGGGGTCGACGAAGAAAAGCGAGGCAGAGCGGGCCGGATCGGGACTCAACGGCCCGGTCGTGCTGCCTTCCGAGCCGAGGGAACGACTACGTCACGGGCTTTTCGCGAGCAAGTAGTCAGGTGGTCACTTGGAATTGGTCGATGTAGTCAGCATGAGATCCCAGACTGATGTTGTAGAGACCAGGGGCTAACGGCTGGTCCGTGCCGTTCTGCTGAAAGCAGGCGCCGCTGTGCGGAACAGTGAAGGAGCCCGTCAGATGCCCTTCTGGAGACACAGTGATCGAAGGGTTGTCGCTCTGCGGTCCGGGCCGATCTCCTTCGCTTATTAGCTCGCAGTTCTTCACCACGCTGTCACTGATGAGCGCGAAGTAATAGGCATGGTTTCTGGCGCTCTGGCCAGCCTGTCCGACGAACCCAGATCCTGTCACAGACACCTCGGTGCCTGGCGAACCACCGCCCGGATCCACAGTGACGGAGACGGTTTGATCCTCATAGGTCTCTGTCACCGTCCTAGGCGCGATCGACCCGAGTATCGACGTTGATGCACTGGTCCCTGGTGGCACAGAGGCCGTGGTCGTTGATGACGCACTTGACGCAGAGGTCGCTGTTGTATGGGCGATCGTGGACGAGGGCTTGAGAGGTGCCGTTGGCGACTCTTTGGCCGACGAGGACGCGCCACAGGATGTAAGCGCGACGGCGGAGGCGCCAATGATCCACGTCGACCAACCAGACCGAGGGGTCAGACGCCGTCTCCTCTCATGGCTGCACGATGAGCGCATTCCGTCATCGAGAGTTGTCACGCGTCGTCCCACTGATGCGGTTCCCTTGGGACCGCCGCGGCACGTCTTTGACCGCCCGGGGCGAGCTGTTGGGACGACGTCAACTGATCTCGGGGCTGAGGGTCAGGGGAGCACCTCCTGGCCCTCGTTCTTCGCATCGCCGTATGCGTAGACAGTGCCATCAATCCCATCGATCCAGTATCCCCTGCCGGATGGGCTCGAGCCGACACTCACGATCGCGCCTCGCAGAGCTCCGCCGGAGGCATCACCATATGACGGAGCGCCGCATGCGTAGATCTTTCCGTTCGAGTCAACACCCCAATACGCCTGCTGGGTCCCAGCTCGAGCCATGCCCACGATTGGGGCCGAGGGTGAGAAGGAGCAGGGCAATGTGGCGGCGTCGCCAAACGAGTAGACGTGACCCTGCTGCGTCATCTCCCAGTATCCCCTGCCGTCGGGGCTCGCTGCCATCCCGACCACGGGACTCGAGGGCGAGTACTGAGCAGCTGAGCCGTAGAACCCGGCATCGCCGAATGTGAAGATGCCCCCATCCGATGCCACAAGCCAATATCCAGAGCTCGAGGGAGTTGGTGCGATGCCGACGATGGGCGCGTTCAGATGGATCCCGCCAGTACTTCCGTGGAATTGGGCGTTGCCAAAGCTGAATACACCTCCGTCCGAGGCAACAAGCCAGTACCCGTGGCCGACAGGTGGTGAGGTCATCCCCACCATCGGCAGGTTCAACTCCAAATTGCCGGTGCTTCCGTAGAACCCAGCGTTGCCCCATGCGAACACGCCACCATCACTCTGGTCTTGCCAGTAGCCCGCCCCGCCCCCGTTTGGCGCGGCCTGAATGCCCGCGTCGTAGGCGGTAACAGTTACGTTTCGATTGTCGTTCGACGATGGGCCGAAATAGATACCGAGGATCTGCTGCCATTTGTAGCCTGCCTTTGCGCAAGCGAGAGTTCCCCATTGGTCCATGTAGCCCGTCAAGGTCTGTTGGCCGCAGGAGTCGGCGCTACTCAGCCCCGAGTTGTAATTCGCGTCTCCGATGCCGCCCCTTAGCTTCATGCTCCACTTGTACGTGTAGTCGACCGCGGCATCGGATTGCGAATATGTGGGCGCGTTCGGCACAAAGTCCTGCTGGCCGTGGGCGACCTGCGTGGCAGAGTTGCAATTGCTCAGCACGTTCCACCATCCGACTTCCCGAACCGCTGCCGCGCCGGCACGCAAAGCCTCATTCACGCCGGGACCGCTCTGGGGCCACTCGAACGAAAGCACGTGTTTTACGTAGAACTCAAAGTTGTACTCGTTGGTCGGGCCGCCATCGGAATCCTGCGCCCAAACGACGCTGGGTTCCGTGTACTGGGTGGCGCCAGACCGAGGACAAGTACCTGATTGCGCTGTATTCGGGGCTGCCGGCGCCGTCACAGCAGAGTTAAAGGTGGTCGCACTCGGACGCGTGACGTTGGTTTCCTGCGGCGTGTCATTGACCACTTGAGCGGTCGAATGTAGCTCGATGTAGGAATTCGCCGTCTGAAGTGGCCGGATGGGAAGGCCGTTGATCGTGTAGGTCCCATAGCCGGGAGCCGTCACGACCACCGTATACTGGCTGTACGGATACGCAGCGCTGAGGCCGCTGACATTGAAGTTACCATTGGCATCCGACGTTGTCGAAAGTTGCGTCGGACCCTCGATTTGGACGGTCGCACCCGAGACGGGGGTCAATCCAGATGGGATGACGATGTTGGAATTCGTCTCGAGCGGGATGCCGTCGTACACGGTCCCACTAATCGCGCCTGTCGAGAGGCTGGTGACGAGAGGCACAGTCACTGATCCTGAATAGACAGTGGGACTGGACCCATAGTCGTTGACGGCATTCATACCGAAGTGGTACGTGCTGCCATCAGACAGATTGTCGAATTCAGCGGACGCGCACTGGCCGCAGACCTCCTCGGTACCCACGACATTGTTGGAGGAGCCGAAGGCAGTCACCGAATAGCTTCTGATCGGCGATCCACCGTCGAAGCCGGACAGCGTCCAATTTACAGTGGCAGTCCCGTTGGGCTCGGGGGCCGATGCCGTGACATTGGTCGGAGGGTCGGGCGGGCCTGGATTCGTGGTTGCGGGACCCGACGTGGCTGTGGGTCCGTTGCCAATGCCATTAGTCGCGTAGACGGACACGGTGTAAGTCGTGCCGTATTTGAGCCCCGACACGGTCACCGAGGTGCAGTTGCCACAGGCAGTGGCAGTACCTGCAGCCGTGGAGCTCCCACTCGGATATGCGGTCGCCGAGTACGAGATGATAGGCGAACCATTGGCGGATGCCGCTGTCCAGGTCACCGTCACTGCTTGGTTGCCCCCGGTAGCGCTGGTGATCGTGGGCGCCGACGGCGCAGTGCCTGTCGCAGTGGCCGGGGATAGCGCCGTCGGACTGTTGCCCGCCTGGTTCGTCGCGTATACGCCGAATTGATAGATCGTGCCCGGTGACAGACCGCTGACGGTGCAAGGACTTGTGCAGCTCTGTCCACTGGCCGAGGCTGAGCCTCCTACATAGGGAATCACGGTGTAAGAGGAGATGCTGCCGCCGCCAGCGTTAGCAGGAGATGACCACGTGACGGTCGCCTCCGTCCCGTCCACGGTCGCCTGGACATTCTGGGGAGCACTTGATGGGACGATCGGAGTTGTAACGGCAGTGTCCGACGCTACGGGCCCTGGACCGGCCTGATTAGTCGCGTAGACAGTGACGTAATACGAAGTGTTGTCCTGCAGACCTGAGAAGTCTGCGGTGTAGCAAGTTCCGCACGTCGGAGTCGAAGCAATCAAAGCGCCGTTTGATTGGTAGAGGCTTACGTAGTACGACGAGATCGTCCCGCCTCCACTGTCGGAGGGTGCATTCCATGACGCATGAACCGTCTCTGGCGATGTCCAAGCCGATAGCGACGTCGGAGCGGTCGGCGGCACGATGTATGAGACCAACAGTTCAGGCGCATATTGATATCCGTTCTCACTCGAGAGGTACTGCCGGAAGGCGTTGTAGTCGTACTCGTTGTCCGCCTGAAGCTCCATGCCGTACGAGGGCTCGCTGCCGTTGAACCACTTCTGTACAAGTCCGGTGACGTTCCAAGTCACCCAACCGTTGCCATTGGCGAAGTACTTGGTGTCGTAGTACCCGCTACCATCGGAAGCCGGCTGGTTTGACCAGTCGGTGGACGAGGTAACGGGCCCCCCTAGACCATACGCGTCGGTGTACGCGTAGTTTCCCGACGGGTCGGTGTAGTTGTACACCGACGCATATGCCGAGGTCACCGGATACTGGTATGGCGCGTACCCGTAGCTATCGGTAGGCCATTGGATCAGCGTCCGTGTTCGGTTCGGGGTGCAGTTCGTGCCCTGTTCGCACAATCCCGGACTGCCGCTTCGAAGCTGAGTCTGTGTGCTGTATTGGCCACCGTAATTGTCGCTATTCACATAGGTGTCACATGCGTCGTATGAGCTGAAGCCGGAGCTTGAACAGTTGCCGGATGAGACCTCCGTTGAATAGACGGGGTCGATGACGACTGGGAAGGTCCGCGATGGGTCTGAAAGCCAGGTCGAATCGATCGACACTTGAATGGTGGCCGCGTTGCCGGAGAGGCCAACCAGACCCACAGTCGCTGGAGTCTCGTATCCATCTCCTGTGTGGAGGTTCGCAGTCGAGTCATGGGCCGTTCCATTGCCGAAGGTGCCGATTACATTGCCGTTGCTATCTGAGAATGTCACACCGCCAGAGTCGGCGTTGGCCGTCACACCGCTCGGAAGAGTGACGGTGTCGGTATAGCTATCGCCGTGGCCGGCATCCGGGAGGGTGACGCTCTCCTCGAATCCATCCGCGGTCAGCGCCTCTGTCAAGGTTCGCCCGCCTGACAGCCCGGAGCTGTAGGTAACCGTCCGGAAGCTGTCCGGCACCCCGGTAGCACCAATCGCATCAGGATGGGCGACGCTGACCAGGGTGCTACCTGAGCCGACGGTGGCGACTGCGCCCGCGCTCGTCAGGCCAAGGGTAGCCACATTGCTGTCGACACTCGTGCCCACGAATCCGGAGGCGGTCTGCGACAAGTGGAGATCGATGGTGTGCCAGAGGCCGTCGGTGCCCTGGAAGTACGACCTTCCCGAGGTGAAGTTGACCGCCTTTGAGCCGTCGAGGTTGGTCCAGCGGTGGCTCGTAGGTGTCCAGGCCTCGTACGTGTCGTAGTCCCGGGCCACGGAGGCGACCTGAGAGTCCGACGCGAGGGCGGCCAGATTCGGATAGGGGATCCAAGCCGCGTAAGAGTTGGGCGCGCCTGGATAGTTGTAGCCATGGCGCAACTCGACGCCATACTGGCCAGCCTGTTGCGCAGCGGTCCCGGCGACATCGGTGACGAAGCCTTTCAGGTTGACTATGTACCTGAACAGTGCCGGATCGGGCGAGCAGGGAACCGGTCCGGTCGATGCGCTCGGGTCGCTGCAGGCACTCGACGAGGCCGTTGTCGCCGTCGAGGGCATAGAGAGGGTAGCCGTGCCGCTCCACGTCGGCGGGACCTGTGTATCGAGGGTCCCGATGTTGGCGTCAAGAGCCGCTAGCGGGTAGGTCTGGTCCGAGTACGAGGCAGACGGGACGGTGAAGCGTAGCGATCTCGTCTTCGGTGCCCAGGACGGGTCACTGCTCTGGTAGGCGGACACCGAGACCGGCAGCCCGGCCACCGTCTGGGTGACGACCGCGCTGTTGAGCGGTACGGTGTGTTCGATGTAGCCGACCTCTTGGCCGTGGTATGAGCCATTGGTCAGCTCCACGGACTTGGCGTCGTAATTGACCATGATGTTCGGGCAGGTGGCGTTCTTCATCCCCGATGAGTTGATCTGGCTCGAGATCTGACAGGTCACGCCTCCGATACTGGCGGTACTTGCGGGCGTCTTAAGGGTGGTGGCGAGGAACCCACCGCCGCTGGCGACCGGGATCTGGGCGATCTGGCTGAAGTTGCCGGCATTGTCGACCGCCGACACAGCGAGGTCGTAGAGGTGACCAGCCGTTAGGGCTACAGGTGTGGTCTTGGCCCAGTGGGTAGTCGGGTTGTAGGTGACGGCGGATCCTGAGTAGGTAGTGGTGCTACCAGTGGTCGAGTCGGTGAGTGTGAAGGTGATACCCTGAGCCGCCACTCCGGAGCCGGCGTCGCTGATCTGTGTCTCTAGGGGCTGGCCTGAAGGAAACGCCGTGTTCCCATGATCTGGCGGAACCAGGCTGTTGGGATCGATGACCGCGGGCGTGTTGTCGACCTGGTAGGGCGTCGTCGTCGATATCGTCAGTGCGGTACCCGAGGAGCAGTCAGTGGCGGCGGTGTTAAGCGTGTAAGGCCCCTCGGCGGTGTTTGAGCCTAAGGCCGCGGTATAGGCCCAGGTGGATGAGCCGTCGCTGTTCTGTGTGGTTAGCGTCGCCGCGCCTGCGATACCCGTCCGCGAGTCAGTCACCGATACGCAGCTGTTCGCTGCCGGTGCCCAGTTCGTAATCACAACGGGGCTCGTCGGTCGCGCCATCGTCGACAGAAAGGGCGTGACCATGGTTGTGGAGATCAGATAGGGAAGCTGGAAGTTGACGGTGGTGTTGAGCGGACCGCCGGAGACCCGCTGTGTCTGGGCCGCGTGGTGCGCTGCCTGAGCAGTGAGGGTGTAGGTGCCGGGAGTGTTCTCGCCGAGCGAATACGTGCCGTCGGCGGCAGTGGTGGCACTCTGTGAGCCGTCACTGACCGTCGCGCCTGCTATTGGACTTCCGAGCGGATCGGTCACCTTGCCCACGAAGCTCCAAAGCGATATGGCTTGCGCCGTCGTGGGCAGGATCAGCGTGGCGGCCAGGGCCACGATTAGGCCGCTCAGGGCACGCGCCATCCGGCGGTGACCACCATGTCTCAACATTTCCAGTTTCCTTCTCGAGTGATTATAGGGCTGGGAGTGAAGGATCCGCCGACACCGTGAAGCTCCAGGTTAGCGAGGCGACGTTGCCGGCTGCGTCGGCGACGCTCACCTCTGCCACGTAGGTGCCGGGCGGCAGGGGGGCCTCGCCAGGACACGGACCGGCGGGCGCGGATGGGACCTGGTAAGTGATCTCACCCGTGGCGGGGTCGAGGCTGGCGGGCAGGGCGCAGGCGGAGGACCCGCTCAGGGGATAGGGCGCTATCTCAATGGTCGCAGTGCTCGGCGCCAAGGCGGTGTCGTCGAAGGCCTGCACCGAGATCAGGGGGGTCGGCGTGGCCACGCTGCCCGTGGGGCTGGGATTGGTGAAGGTGGGCGGGCTGCGGTCAACCGTGAAGCTCCAGGAGAGCGTGGTTGTGTTGCCGGCCCAGTCGCTGGCGGTGAGCTGGACCTGGTGGGCGCCCGGGCCGAGCGCGCCGGCCGGGGCCGAGAGGACGTCGCTCGCTTGGTCGTAGCTGTAGGGGTGCGCCAGGACCTGGCCGTCCACCGAGAACGTGGACAGCTCGGGGCTCGGCCCGCTCAAGGTGTCGGTCACCACCGCCCCGACGGTGATCGACTGGGTCGACACGGAGCCCGTGGGGGTGGGTTGGCTCACCTGCGGAGGGGTGTTGTCGATTGTGTAGTAGGTGGTCCCCGGATCGGTCTGGGCCAGGCCGTCGGAGCAGCGGGTCGCCGACATGGTCAGGCTGTAATCGCCCTCGGCGCTGCCCTGGGGCGCAGACAGGGTCCACGACCACGTCGAGGAGCCGTCGGGGTTGGTCCCCGACAGGGCCGCAGGGGAGGCCTGGTCGGTCCGGGAGTCGGTCACCGTGATGCAGCTCCCGGAGGCGGGGGCCCAGTCGGTGATCGTCAGCGCCTCGCTGGCCGGGCCGCCGGCGGTCGAGATGTCGGGATCGGCGAGGCTTCCGCCAATGAGGTAGGGAAGGTCGAAATCGACGGTGGTGTCCGTCGGGCCGCCGCTGACCCGCTTGGTCCGGGCGGCGTGGTGGGCGGCCTGGGCGGTGAGCGTGTAGATGCTCGGGGTGTTCTCGGCGAGGACGTAGTGACCCTGGGCGTCCGTGGTGGCCTGCTGGGACCCGTCGCCGACCACCGCCCCGGCGATGGGGGTGCCGAAGGGGTCCGTCACCGTCCCCACGAAGCTCCACAAGCCCACCGCCGACGCCGGCAAAGCTGAGGTGACGAGACCGGCGCCGACCGCCAGGACGGCGATGGCCGCGGCACGGGCCAGCCGGGACCGGATCATCTCAGAACCCCCCCGTGCAGCCGTAGGTGAGGGTGAAGTTGACGGGCATGGTCGCCTGCAGGGCGTAGCCGGAGGCGGCGGGGTTGGTGAACTCCGTGCCGGTCACGAGCTGGATCCGCCCCGCCACCGGCGAGGAGGCATGCCAGACGTTCGAAGTCGAGGTGGCGGCGGCCTGGGCAGCGGTGTTGGTGATATTGCCCTGGGCGTCGACCAGGTCAAAGGCGATGCTGAAGTCACCGGCCTGGATGGGCTGGATCCCGTAGCCGGTCCCGGCGGTAACCAGATAGCCGCGGCTGGCGCTCTGGGAGAGAGGGCCCGTGGTGTCGGTGCTGAAGGCGTCCGCCTTGTTGCTGGCCCCCAGCTCGACCTGGATGGTCTGGTAGTTGGGGCCCCGGATCGTCCCGCCTACCAAGGCATTGCTGGCCCCGTCGAGGGCCTGGGCCTCGGCCCCGACCAGGGCGGTGGCGCTGGTGACGCTCCCGGAGGCACCGTCGGGACAGATGTCCCCGTCGGTGGCGACGTGGTCCTGCTGCCAGAGCGGATACCCACCGCCGGCGTCGGGGGCGACGAAGGCGTTGAGGTAGGCGCCGTAGTAGCCGTGGGTCGAGGGGGCCCGGGTGGACAGGTCGCAGAGGTTCTGGCCCGATACGAGGGTCCCACAGCCGAAGGCCACGTCGTCGCTCAGCTCGGTGAAGGCCGACGAGCAGCCCCCTCCTCCGTTAGCGGCGCTGCAGACGGGAAGAACCGAGGCGTCGGTGTCGGGGTCCCCGTTGTCAGAGACGGGGACCCCCACGGCGGGGCCGGGGTTGCCGGCGATGCTCGAGGTGAGATGGGCGTTGCGCCCGGTCGAGCAGGCCACGGAGCTCGACCCCCCGGTGGTGCAGACCGAGATGGCGCCGCTTATCTGGACCTGCGTCCCGTCCAGGCTCGAGGTCAGGATGGGGCCGGCGTCACCGGCGCGGTCCTGGGGGGCGCCGAGAGGGGTAGTGGCTGAACCCAGGGTGGCGGTGCCATTCAGCAAGCCGCAGGTGGTAGGAACGGTGACGGTGACCGACGGAATCACCGCCGACGACCCAGGCACCTGGGCGGCGAGGGAGGACTCCGCGGGCCCCAGCACCATGGTCTGGTGGGACGCGAGGACGGTGGGGGCCGAGGCCGTGGTGTTGCAGGGCCCCGCGGTCGTCGAGATGGTGACGGGGATCGCTCCGAAGCTCACGGGGCGATCCAGCTCTCCATAGCCGGCGCGGGCCGAAGAGACGAGGGTCTCGCTGAACCCGTCGACCGAGAAAGGAACGTTCGTGAACGTGACGCTCGCCCCGACGCCGCCTTTATAGGTGGCCTGGCAGGCGGGTGGTGGGTTCGGCCCTCCGCAGCCCACGGCGGCCTGAGCCGGCGAGTCGGACACCGTCGTCACCGCGAAGTCGAAGGTGTAGCTGGCCTGATTGGGTGGTGACGAGTTGTCCTGAGCTGTCACGGTGACGACGTGGACCCCTGCCGAGAGTCCGGCCGAAGGTGCATAGGTCTCCGTCCCGCCTGAGACGGACGGTGCAACCACAGAACCGTCGACGGTGAGGGTCAAGGAGGATGGGTTGACCCCGGAAAGCGCGTCCGTCCAGGCCACGATGACCGATGGAGCGGAGAGCATGTCCGCAAACGGTGTCGGCGCCGACGAGCCGACAGCCGGGGGTGTGCTGTCGATGCCATATGGATAGGCCACACCGGGCGACGTCGTGACTATCGTTGGCGCCGAGCCAGCCTGGTCACAGTTGCCGTTGAACTGGATGTCCACGGCACACAGCTTGATCGTAGGGGGCGTGGCGCTATCGGCAGATCCGGCCGGCACTGAGTACGTTCCTGTCCAGGACGTGTAGCCAGAACCGTCTGTCGCACCTTGAATGAGCGCCATGACAGATGAGTCCGGGAGCTCAGCGATCACCTTCGTTTGGGGGATACAAGGCGCTGAACGAACAGCGAGGCTGTGGAAGGCGCCACTTGCAACGGCGGTGACGTCGCCAATCGAACCCAGGCCGAGCACGCCGACCACCGGCACCGGAGCGGACTCTTGAGCTGTCGTGCCGCTACCTAACTGGCCGTAGGCATTTGAACCCCAGCTGACGATGCTCCCATCCGATCGTGCGGCAGTGGTGTGGACGTAGCCAGTATCGAGGTGAGTGACGTTGGTGAGGTTCCCAGCCCCGTTGATGCCCCATACTGATACCGGCGTGGCGGTGCTCTTGGTTGCCGTCCCATCGCCGAGTTCTCCGTAGGTGTTGTCACCCCAATCCACAACCGCGCCGCCAGCGAGCAGAGCGGTGCTGAAGTTGTTGCCAGCCGCTACCGCCGTCGCCCCGGCCAGACTTCCGCTGCCTCCTACGCCTGCCACGACCACCGGGGTCGTGCTGCCGGTCGTGTTGCCATCACCGAGCTCACCGTCAGGGTTATCCCCCCAGCCCACGACTCCGCCCCCGGTGGTCAGGACAACCGAATGCCGTCCCCTTGCGGCCACTGCGCTGACACCTTGGAGCAGACCCGCCCCCCCGACCCCCACGACTTGAACCGGTGTCGTTCGGGTCGTAGTCGTGCCATCACCGAGTTCTCCGTGGTCGTTGAAGCCCCAGGCAGCCACCGCGCCGTTCGACAGCAGGGCAAGGCTGAAATATGTCCCCTCGGCGAGGGCAGTTACGCCGGAGAGGCTGCCCTGGCCACCGATGCCAGCGACGACAACCGGAGTCGTGCTGTTCGCGGTCGAGGCGTTGCCCAACTCACCATCGTTGTTGTACCCCCAGGCGACGACCGTGCCGTCCGACCGCAAGGCCATGCTGTGGTCGCCTCGAGCAGCCACGGCCACGACCCCGGTGAGAATGCCGTTGCCACCCACCCCAGACACGAGCACTGGTGTGGTGCGGTCGGTGGTAGTCCCATCGCCCAGCTCGCCATAGGGGTTGTGGCCCCACGCGGCGACCGTGCCGTTGGATAGCACGGCCAAGGTGAAGTCACCGCCACCGGCGATCGCGATAACACCGTTCAGGAAGCCAGTCGCCCCGACGCCAGACACGGCCACCGGGTAGAGGCTGTTCGACGCGGTGTTACCCGTGCCCAGTTCGCCGTTGTCGTTGTCCCCCCAGCTGCAGACGTAACCTGAGCTGCTGAGTGGCGCCGGCGCGCTAGTTCGAGCCGACAGGCTCAATGATGAGCCAGTCCGCACCCACGAGACGGTGCTCGGTGCCTGCAGGTCGTAGGCGAGCGTGTAGTTGGTGGTCGAGACTCCGGCTGCCACAGATTCGGTCTTGGTGACATAGCCGGGGTCGGACACCGTCACTGGTGCATTTCCTGCCTCTGTTGCCGGCGTCCCGACCGTGAAGGTGCCGTTGGCTGCGGTCGTCACCTGGTCCCCAGGGCTCCCATTGCATGCATCCGCTGCCACAGTTGCGCCGGCCAATGGCCGTCCGTATGCGTCGAAGACCGCTCCAGATGCGGACACGCAGGCAGGGGGAAGGATAACAGGAGCAGCACTGGCCAGCGGCGGGGCCGCCTGGACAGCGACAACCATGGCCGCCAGCGCTACCACCATCCGCCCGAGCGAAAGCCGACGCACGCGCCTCCGCTCGGCCTCTTGCACCCAGCCCCCAGTAACCGCCAACACCCCCAGCTGCCGCCGCCACTTTCTATCGAAGTGACAGCTGAAGAGTACTGCACCAGACCGAATTGCGTCAAGTTTTCCTAATCGTCCGCCCACGGATCAGGTCGGCAATCCGAACCGCGCCGTGACCGTCGATGGCGCGCGTAAGCCGAACATGATCAGCTCACCACCATCGGCGTTGTGCCGCTTACGTCCTGGCTGAGGGGCCGGTTCCGACCTTCCCCCAAGGTGGTTCCACCTACGTGAACGCGGCTGTCCGGGCCATTGGGATGCGCGCTCCAACCTCGACACGGCATTGGCTACCAGGCGCGTACCGCTCGGTGCTGACAGTCACCGCATTTCGGCGAGTCTCCGGATGTACTGCCAGCGTGACGACAAGCCCGGATCGATGAGGGCGTCTACCGGCGCCACCGCAGACAGGAGGTCGCTCAACGATGGCCAGTGCTACGTCGAGGCTGAGATCACGAAGAGGCCGTTGCTAACCAGGGGTGAAACCGCCATCCGAAGACCGTCTCGTAGAAACTGGCGGGACCGGTTCACATTGTCAGCGTTGGTGGCAAAGTTCGCCAGCCGGGCCCGCAAGACCGCCCTCCAGTCTCCAGTCGTGACGGCCAGGATCGCGCCTGCGGCCCTCGATGGGCAGTAGAGGTAGCGACAAGGATTGTCGAGAATGCGACAGACCGGTCCTGAAGCCCAACTCTGGCCGCGAGACCAGCACGGGGTCGGCGCCAAGCGACGATGACCTGGCGGTTCGGGGCTTGGCGATCACCTACCCCGCCGGAAGCGTCCTCTTGCCCACGGAGGCCGGCTGGGACCACCTGGTCTACGCCTCAGCCGGAGTCATGACTGTCGAGACCGCCTCGGACACCTGGGTCCTGCCGTCACACCGGGCCCTGTTGTTGAGCGACACTCCGGCACTCCCTTCCGGATACTCATGCACGGGCCGGTCTCGGTCCGCCCCCTACTTCCAGCGCTGGCTGGCCGTCCTCGCCGCCGAGCTCCAGGTCCTCAACGTCCCCCCGCTGGTCCGGGAGCTGATCCTGGCGGCCGTGGCCGAGGCGCCGCTGAACTGGCGGTTGCCGGAACATCGCCGGCTGGTGGAGGTCATTGCCGATCGGCTCAAGACCCTCCCCCAAGCGCCCCTCCAGCTTCCGATGCCGTCCGACCCCCGCGCCTTGGCCCTGGCGGCGCCCCTGAGGGAAGTTGGTGACCTCCGGGAGAGCCTCGATCAAGGAGCCATGGTCTGGGGGCCAGCCGCACCTTGGAGAGGCTCTTCGCCGCCGAGACCGCCATGAGCATCGGTGGCTGGCGGCGCATGCTGGTGATCGAGGCTCTGCGCCAGCTGGTCTACGGGGAGCCGGTGACCCCCGTGGCCGGCGCGCTGGGCTACCCGACTCTGAGCGCCTTCAGTACGCCTTCCGTCGGGAGCTGGGCGAGCCACCCGGGCGCTACTTCCGCCAGGCTTGACCGAGGCGTTCCCAACGGCCGCCTTGGCCCCTATCGATCAAGGCCTGGCCGTGGCATCGTTGAGGCGCCCGTAAGGCGCAAGACGGCCATGGACAATCGGTAGGACCTCCCCGTACGACGCTGACCGCGGTAAACGGCTTGCATCGGCCTTGACGAAGTGGGTAGCACGGCAGCACACCCTAGGCACTGGGGTGCAGGTAAAACCATCCCTTCCCCGCCGGTGGCCATGGGGCGAGGCGGCAAGCACCACGAGCATCGACTCGGCGTTCGGCGTGGGTAAGCCTCACCAGGAAGCGTCCGCAAACGCGC
>DATLRN010000039.1:0-4112 GCA_035534695.1 Candidatus Dormiibacterota bacterium | reverse complement strand
CGGCCTCTGAAAGGCCTGTGCGAGATACCGGTTGAGTCCACAGCGACGGCCTGCCGGATTTGGAGAGGGGCGGCCGTGCTGTGGACTCGTCGAACCGGTGTCACGTTGGCAGGCCATGAACCTGGTGGTCCTGGGTTCTGCCGGGGAAGGAGGTCGCGGGAGGGGAGAGTACTCCCGCACCGGGCAGACTAGGATCCCGATTCTGTAACGTCGGTCCGGTGGCGTACCGAACCGATTCGCCCTTCGCCCACTGGCAATGATGTGGCGACGACGTAGCCTCGTTTACGCGCGCACGGGGACCGGTCTGGTGCTGACGCCGCCGGACGGCTGACTTTGCCTTGATCACACCAGCAATGTAGCCGTTATTGCACGAGTGGCGAGCCGGCACTGATGCGGGTGAGCGCCCCAGCGCCGACGGACGGTACGCTAGCGAACGGTACTGGTAATCCCTTGTTACACGGTTATCTATTCTTGTTACAAGAACGGGCTCAGCCCGCCTCGCCTGTCCGCGCTTCCGCACCGGCACGGTGTCCGCGGCGCTCTCCGTGCCGGATCACCCGCGCTTGCTTGAGGTCGTAGTGGTGCCGGGCATACAGGTAGGCCGCCCCGCCATAGATGGTTGCCAAACCCTTGTCGGCCGCGCGCTGCAACACGGTGGCGGCGACCGCTATCTGGAAGGGCAGACCCACCACGATGAGCATGCCCACGCCGGCCGCCTCGAAGCCACCCAGGCCACCTGGTCCCAGCGAAAGCACCCCGGCGATAGAGGCAACTGCGTACGCGAACGCCGCATCGGGCCAACTCACCCGACCCGGATCGATGGCCTGGATCACCAACCAGAACATGGTTATCGTTCCGACCGCCTGCAGGGCGCTCAGTGCCGACCAATAGAGTGTGTCCCAACGCCGCAGCAGTGCCACGGTGTCGCGCTGCAATTCGGACAGGTCCGGTTCGAAGCGGCGGAGCAGCGGTAAACGCCGCACCAACTTGAGAACTCGGTCGAACACCGGCTGCAGGGTCAGGACCGCGGTTACCGCAAGGACTCCCGCCAGCGCGGTTGCCACCCCGATGGCGGCCACCAGATGATGGAGCGAACCCGGGACGGCCGCAGCGATGAGCAGGACCGTGTAGATGAGCTCTTGCACGGTGATGGTGGCGATCGCACCCCCAACCTGCACCCGGGCAACCTCGCTGACCAGAACGGCGCGCGTCAGCTCGCCGCCTGGCAAGAGTCCCGCCGCCTGGCCAGCGAAGTTGAGAATCACGGTATCGCGCAGGCGTAAGCGGGCTCCAATCGCCAGCAGCAGAGGCTGCCAGCGGATCCCCTGAACCAAGTAATAACTGAAGGAGAGCGCCGCCACCGCCGGCGCGTAGATGGGGTCGAAGCGGCTGGCGGCGCTGCCAAATCGCTCCGGATTGACCGCCAACACGAGCGCGACGACGACTCCGGCAGCGAGCAGGTAGGGGAGCGCGGTCCGGATCCGGTGCCACCACTTGGAAGTCGCGCGACGTCCGCTCAAGGCTCCAAGTCCTTGCCGCCGGCGTCTGGTCGCGCCAAGCCGAGGGGGGTGCGCACCAACTCAGGGTAAAGAGGCTAGTGCCCCGCTCCCGCAGCTCTGCTGTAATCCACCTCCCGGTTGATCAGGCGACTGGCTAACCGAGAAGCGAGCGCCATGATGGTCAAGGCCGGGTTGGCGCTTCCCTGAGTCGGACAAACACTCCCATCCGAGATGAGGAGATTGGGTACAGCCCACGCCTGCTGGTCCGCGCTGACCACGCTGTTGTTAGCGGAAGTTCCCATTCGGCACCCGCCAATTAGATGGGCGAAGCGCTGGATGGTCAGGACGTCCTGGGCCCCGGACTCAACCAAGATCTCCTTGAGCAGCTTGGTCGAGTAGGCCATGTTCTTCTTGTCGTTCTCGCAGAGAGAAAAGTCGAAACGGGCGATCGGAAGTCCGTACTCGTCCGGCTCGTCCGCGAGAGTCACCCGATTCTCTGCCTGAGGCAGCAACTCGTTGAGGACACCGATGGTCGCCCAGTGGTTGTAGTCGCGCATGTATTCGCGCAGAGCTCGGCCCCAGTGTCCGCCCGCGAGCACGTGCTCGGCCCAGCCACCAGGGAGAGGCGAAACCGTCTGGATGCTGAATCCCCGGGCGAATCCCCGGCTGGCATCGGTCTCGTAATACTGCTCGGAGGAGACCTCGGGAGGGGGTGCTTTGTACATACGCATCTCGGTCGGATATCTGCCCGCACTTTGAGTGGCGCCTTGGACCATCACGTAACGACCCACCTGGTCCTCGTTGTTGCAGAGGCCGTGGGGGAAGGCAGCCGAGCTGGAATTGAGCAGCAGGCGGGGGGTCTCAATCGAGTACCCCGCCACCGCCACCAGCGCGGCTCGCTGATGGCGTTCGCCGGGGGAGCCCTCCCGCAGGTAGGTGACCCCGGTGGCCCTTCCCGAGGCGGGATCCACCTCGATGCGGGCCGCCATGCTGTTGGCCCGAATCTCCACTCCATGGGCGAGTGCGTCGGGGAGGTGGGTCACGTAGGGACTGGCCTTGGCGTTGACCTTGCACCCCTGCAGGCAATATCCCCGATAGATGCAGTGAGGGCGGTTGCCGAAAGCGCCGTTGACGATTCCGACCGGGCCCACCCTCATCTCGATCCCCAGCCTTTCGGCTCCTTCCCAGAGCTTGGCTGCGGCGGCCCCGATCGGGTGGGGCGAGAACGGATAGCCGTGCGGGTCACCCCAGGGCCAGATCTGCCCCGCGACCGGCAGTTCACGCTCCACCTCCTGGTAATGGGCCTTGAGATCCCAGTAGGAGATGGGCCAATCCGCACCCACGCCGTCTCGGCTCAGGGTCTGGAAGTCGGAAGGGTGAAAGCGGGGGCAGTAGCCAGCGTAGTGGACCATGGAGCCGCCCACACCCCGGCCGCTGTTGTTCTTGCCGAGCTCGATGGGATCGGCACCACCGATGATCCTCTTCTGGTTCCAGTAGAGACGGTGGGAACCCTCCTCGTCGCTGACCCAGTCCTCGTCAGGGTGCCAGAACGGTCCCGCCTCCAGGATCACGATCCGCCACCCTGTGCGGGCGAGGCGCTGGGCCAGAACCGAGCCACCCGCCCCCGCGCCGACGATGCAGAGGTCGACCTCGTCTTGGTCGGAATACCGCTGCATGGTGTCTTCGCCAGGCAGGTCACGGCGCTGGACGTCAAGGAGAAAGCGCGAGTCATTGGCCGTAGGCCCGACCGATCCCTTGAGCAATCCGCGCAGCATCAGGCGCCCGAGCGGGGATCGTGGACCGGGTCGGGAGCGGTGGCGGCGGCCGTCTCGTGCGGCTCCCGAACCCCGAGGGGACCCAGGCGCATGTACCCTCGGGGGTAGGCTGGTCCGCCAAATCCGATCTCGTTCCAGGCCCAGGGATGGGAGTAGAAGGCGGCGAGGATCATTCGCGCACAGACCGCCCAGGCACGCTTGACGTTGACCCGCTCCCAGACCCCACCTCCGAGGAGCCCCTGGGCTAGCTGCCCCACCAGTGCTTCCTGGGTGTCCCAGGAGCCGGCGGCAAAGTCGGAGATGCCGTACTGGCTCTGAGCGACCTCATCACATCCGCGCAGCACAAGCCGCCAGGTATCGCGATCGTCGGGCATGTCGGCGTACTGGAATCCATCGAGCCGGCTCTCGTGGAGCTTCTGGTCGACCATGGCCACCACCGGGACCCGAGGCTCGGCATCCTGGAAGACGACCACGTCGCAGAAAGCGCGCAGCGTGGGTTCCTCTTCTTTCGTGAAGAAGCGCAAGGTCTTGGGGAGATCGAGACGGGCCTGCACCACCCTACGGGTGGGCTCGTCCCAGTTGGCAGCGTCGGCCATGACATCCTGGTCCGGGTAGCGCCCGATCATCTGGGGCGTTGTACCGCGCCTTTGCCGGGGCAGCCAGTCCGGAGGCGGAGGCTGCCGGCCGGCTCGCAGGCTGGGCAGATGGTCTGGGTTTCGAAAGTCGGGCACGACTACGGCTCGCGCCGCAGGAGGGCGGCCAGGAGCCCCATGAAGCCCACGATGGTCATCAGTCCCGGGGCCATGATCGGAGGCCCCATGGGCACGTTGTACGAGGC
>DATLRN010000038.1:0-9769 GCA_035534695.1 Candidatus Dormiibacterota bacterium | reverse complement strand
AGTTGACGCGATCGTCTCGGGGTTGTAGGCCAGCCAGACAAAGACGTAAAGGCCCAGCGCGATGACCGCGAAGAGTACCGCCCCGCCGACGATCGTCAGCTTCCGGGCCGAGCTCATGGAAGTTGGGTCCCCCTCCTACCGGTCTGTTCGTGCGGCGCTGGTCACCCCGAGATCCGGAGCCTCGAGCCGTCGGCGCCCTCGCACGAGGAGAAAGCCTATCGCCAGCCACCTCCCGGTGTCAAGAGTTCCCACGCTCATTTGTCATCGCTCAGGGATTCTGACCGGCCGCAGGTGCTCAAGGAGGGTCAGTGGCTTGCCGCCGCCGCGGCAAGCTCCCGAGCCGGTCCGCTTCCCATTGGGGCAGCTTCAACCGCCCGAGCGGTCCCTTGGCGCCCACAGCGGCCGGTCGCTTGCCCCGATCGCCATGGGACAACGGCGCTGGAGCCAATTCGCCGGAAGCTGGAACGCAGCCCCGAGATCCGACTGACTTCGACCCCCCGCCGGCTGCGCCGCTGCCCTCGTATCTCTAAATGTCCCCTGCTTGGGGTGAATCAGGGCCGGCCGTCGCCGCTGCCAACTTCCCCTCATGGCCCCCTCGCTGCCACCGCGGGTGCCGGATTAGCTGAGCTGCCAGCTAGTGACAGATTCCCTGAGCTTCCACACTGAGTCAAATGGATGGTTGACAGGGCGCCGAGTCCGATCCTAGACTCTGGGCGGAGTTCCTCGGCAAACCGTCTGAGCCTACGCCGGGGTAGCCGCAATCAGTCGGAGACGCTGCCAGAGCAGTCCGAGGCAACTTAGGGAGGACGATATGCCAGTCTTCGGAGCCGTTCCGGGCATGACGATATTGACCATGGCCTTGGTGCTAGTGCTGGGCGCCACCTACCTTGGCGCCGCTACTTTCATCAGCCACTCGGGCGGTGCCCAGCGCTCCTGGAAGTTCGTGGTGATACCCGTTGTCTTCATGTTCTTACTCACCGACACCGTCGCGCTCATCGCCATGATCGTCGAGAACCAATTCGTGACCCGCATCACGGGGAACTGACCACCACATAAGTGCCCTCTGGGCCAGGGGCCGCGCGAGACGTGCTGCCACCTCGCGCCTCCGATAGCAATAGCAGGGTTGCTCTGAGCCGACCTCAAGGAGGCCGTGCGGGCCAAGTTGACCCTGGCCCAATTGGGAGGCCCGCAATTGGACGTCGCCGCTGCCCCCGATTGCCCTGCATGCGCGCCAGAGCGTCCGCGACGAGTTCGTCGTCGGCCGGGTGGCGGTGACTTCATCTGAGCCCCCAGGCTATCCCGACTCCACCTCGAGTCGGGCGCTGGTCATGCCGGATGGGAAAGTCATTGCGGATCCGGCCCCGGGGTACTCCAGGTCGGCCTAGAGGCCCGGGGGAGTTCAAGCCGATCCTTCTCGGCGGAGTTCCTGACTCCGGCCTGGTGGCCGCCAGCTCCGGGCGGCTTGCGGGGAGGCGTCCGGTCGAACTTCAGGGCCAGCGCGGGACAGGATGCTTGGGCGCGACGGGCTGCCCGGTAAAGCCAGGTCGGCACCTCGTCCGCCGCGATCATGGGGAAGCCCCAGTCGTCCAAGCGCACCCTCTCGGGGAACAGCTCGGCGCAGAGGCCGTGACCGACGCAGAGGGTGGGATCAACTCGGAGGTACCTGGAACTCAAAGCTCGCTCCTCGGTGCTGCCGGCAGGGGCAGTGCGGACCAAGCTGCACCGGTGCATCGGGCCTGCATATGTAGTTGGATCTCATCCCCAAAAGTGGCCAAGGTAGATCTGATCAAGTTGACAACCCCGTCCGGGTGCCGGCAGGCGCCCCGGTTCTCAACCTGGGTGCACCAGCGCTCGAGTAGCCGGACACCCTGTTGGCGCGCCTGGAGTGGATTGGCGATCCGCTCGAGCTCCTCGGCCAAGGCGGGCAGGCCCTGGGCACACGGTCCGCACTGACCCGCGCTCTGCCCGGCCAGCCACTTCACTACCCGATGCGACTCCCGCACGGCGCAGGTCTCCGCGGCCAGCAGGTGGATCACCCCCGCGCCCGGGGAGGCCCCGAGTTCGCGAAGTCCAGCGCGGGAAATCTGGGCGGCCGGGAATTGAGCGGGTTTGAGCCAGCTGCCAAAGTAGCCACCAACGAGTAACGCGGCGGCCGCCGGATCAGGCCCGGCGGCCGCCAGCAACTCCACCAACTGCAAGCCGATGGGCACCTCGTAGACGCCGGGACGCGACACCGCCCCGCTCAAGGTCACCAAGCATGTCCCCGGCTCGTCGTTGGTCCCCACTCCGCGGAACCAATCCGACCCGAAGCGAGCGATCAGGCCTAGATGAGCGATCGTCTCCACGCTCTGGACCAGGGTCGGCTTTCCGCGCCACCCGCGCTCGAAGCATCGGGGGGGCTGGAACCGGGGCACAGCAGGAAATCCCTCCAACCAGCGAACTACCGCAGTCTCCTCGCCACCGACAAAGTTCGGTGGTCCGAGGACAACCTCAACCGCAGGTCCGGGGTGGTCCTCGATCCTCCGCTCCAGGAGGGCGTCCGACACGCTGCGGTGGGCGAGCGACGACGGCACAACTAGAAAGGTACGGTCGGCCTTGAGAGCTGAGGCGACCACCGCCAACCCATCCAGAACCAAGTGGGGCCTGAGGCGCAGGAGGAGGTCATCTTTGGCAGCGGCGGGCTCAGTCTCGCTGCCGTTGCCCACCACCACCTTGCCCCCGCGCTGACGCAAGACGGCGGCCAGCTTGTCAGCCGTCGAGAAGCCGGCCCCGCCGCGACCAGTGAGGCCGGCGTGACGGACCATGGTGACCAGCTGGGTCGGCCGGATCCTGCCGACGGCATCTGAAATCGGGCCGCCCAGCCGCGAGCTGTGCTCGGTCCACTTCTCCCGGTCGAGACGACTCGGACCCGCCAGCAGACGCGCTGGGCCCAAGGCACCCCGAGACCTGGCAAAGTCTCGCAGCTGGGGACGGGTCGCCACATTCATCGGCCGATTCCCATGTCATCCCTCTCCAGGGATCGCGGTGCCGAAGTAGAGCTGGCCACTGACCTGAGTGGCAGTGGCCCCCCCTTGCAGGATCAGGGTCGCTCGCACTGGCGAACCAGTCGCACTCTGGAGTTCCATCGCCACCACGGCGCCACTGACGGCGACGACCGAGCCCCGGTAGGTCACCTGGGAATTAGCCGGAGCATATTGCGCACTTCCGGTTGATACCGCAATCCCGCCGGTGGCTTGGAGCTGACCCTGGAGCGTGATCAGCAGCGAGCTGCGCGATCCCGCTGGGGCCTGTCCCTGGATGGTGAGAGTCGACGCGCCCCCCCCGTGACTGGTTTGCACCGTCCCGACGAAGCTCGATGTGAACGGAGCCAACGGGGTCGCCGGAATTCCCGGAGTCGGGGGCGTCGCGCCCGAGCCCGACGTCGACGAGAGGACCGAGGTCGGAGTGCCCGCCCGCTGAGCCCACCCGCGCTGGAGCGGGCCGGTGGCCGACCAGAGAAGTACCGCCGCCGGCAGCGCGGCTACCGCGATCAAGCCGGCTCGGCGGCGCCCCGGGGAGAGCTGGGCAGCCCTCCCCAGCCGCACCAGTACCACCGCCACCACGGCGCCGAGGCAGGCGATCTCGTACACGAAAACTGCCCCCACGTGGGTATCGGAACCGGTGCCGATTGAATGGAGCAGTGCGATCGGCCAGGAGAAGTAGGCGAGCCAGTGAACGAGCCGCCACCAAGTGGGACGGAGATGGCGGCGCAAGAGACTGGTGACCACCACCGCGGTGAGGATGTCCAGGCTGATGGTTCCGAGCCCCACCCACAGAGAGCGGTAGGGGCTGACGAAGGGCACTACCGCGGCCCACCACCCGACCCCAACGAACGGGTCCAGCTCGAGGGTGATGACGTGGATCGCGAGCAGGATTACCGCCAGGAGGGCCATATTTCGGTGCACCGTCTGGACCGCGAAGCGAGGCCACGCCAGCGGGTGCCAGCCGCCTTGAATGGCGACGCCGAGGACCAGGTTGGCGGTCAGGAGCCCGAGCAGGACCAGACCGCTGCCCCGGGCTAGGTACCACAGGGCAGAGGGATTGTTGGTGGCGATGACTGCCGAGATCAAACCACCCCCCCACGGTGAGTACAGCTGGGCAGTCTGTCATCGATCGGGGACCATCGCACCCCCGCCAATGAGGAGCCGGGCCCTCTGACCGGCCGACTCTCTGAACCTGGATCAACCAGCCGCAAGACTGGCCTGCTGAGCTGATTCCGCTCCCAGCTCACCGCAGTCCAGCCGATCACTCGCCGTCCGAGCTGACCCGGCCCGGCAGGGGCGCCGATCCCGGGAGCATCGGCCCGTCCGCGGTCCCGTTCCTTAGGCGATCTGCCCCGAATCTCGGCCAGCGGGTCCTCAGGACCCACCTGAAACGACAGCGGGCGCCGCCCCCGCCGGCGCCGGCGCCGGCGCCTGGACCCCGGTTCCACCGGTGATGGCAGGCTGGGTCACCTGGCTGGTAGAGGCGGAAGCTGGAGTCGACGCGGACCTACCGGGAAGGACCTGGGCGACCAGCGCGGCAGCTGCCCCCGTCGAGAGCATCACGGCAGCGGTTAGGACGACAGTGAATCGCCGGGTCAGGCCCTCACCGTGGCGGCGCGCCGCGGGGGTCCCATCCATGGGTTGGTTATCCATATACCGAGCCTGACGGGATTCGCTCAACGCAGTCTTGATTTTGCCTGGGAGTCAGCTTAGGAACTCCGCCCCTCCCCCCGCTCGAACTCGCGGCCGGCCGCTCGGCGAGGAACGGCCAGAAACGAGCAGTGGTCACAGCGACCGCTCAGCGACTTCATTGGCCGCCGATCAGGGGCCACCCGTTGGTGGCGGGCAGGACCAGCACCCCGAGGAGCGTGCCAGTCACCAAGGTGGCCGCCACCGCGAACTGCCGGGCACCCACTCCAGCAAGGCGATCTCGGCCGCTGCTCAGCCAATCGCGCGGCCCGAGCCGGACCGTGTCCACCAGATGAACGAGCACGTGGACCGACATCAGGCCAAACCACAGGATGAAGCTGGCCTTGTGCAGGAACAGCCAGGCCAGACGCTGAGCCGGTGGACCCAGCAGCAGGGCGATGCCCGTCCCAATGACCGCCACAGTCGAGATGATCACCAGCGGCCCGAGAAGGCGCATGAAGAGCAGCGGGGGGCCGCGCCGCTGGTAGTCGTCCGATCCTAAGTAGAACCGGGCAAACCGCCATAAGGTTGATCCGATCTTGAGCAGCACCGGGGGCAACAGCAGCATGCCCAAAAAGACGTGGGCCCCTAGCAGGGGCCGGATGGCCAGAATCGTGAATCCTTCCATCGCCAGCAGGGCCAGCAGCAGTAGGCCAAGGGTTCCCGTCAGTCTGGCATTTCCCTCGACGCCGCGGTCCGCAAAGGCCTCGGAATCGCCCCACTCCCTCCGACCGCGACTGTTGTCCGACGGCGGGTGCTTCACTCGCTCAGGCATGGGGCCAAAGGCTATCCGCTGGACCTGAGAATCGGCTGAGCGCGCTCCGCTGGAGGATCACGGAATCGCCCCAGCGGCGAGGTCCCAGATGACGCACCCGCGAGACCGCCTATTGGCGCCGCTATGTCGGTCGGCATCAGGCGAGTCCCTTCACCGTTGGAGGCGCCTTCCCGCCCTGGCGATGTGCTCAGGATCTTCCGGCGCGGAGGTCAATTTGGGGTCAGTCCACCGTTCCTGGCACGGCGATCAGGTCTGGGGGAGATCTCGCCTGAGCTGGAGCACGTCGCGAGGTCAGTGAGGTTGCCGCGGCTCCGGCTGGTAGGCTCGCGGCAGATTCGCACCGCACCGGCCTTGGGCTGAGCTCACGAAACCTGGGCACCGGATGGGCAAGCCGGGACGCTAAATGAGCGCGAGGCTCGCCTTCTCGACCTTCGGAATTCTCCAAGGGGAGCATGGCCACCCGCCGCTGAGTCGCTTCTATCCGGCAGCCCCTGGGTCAGGTCCCTAGGAATTGGTGTAGGTAGTGGGGCCGCAAAGTTCCCGCGGCGGTGGCAAAGCTAAGGCCGCCCCGCTACCAGACCCTTGCAAGACCGGGAGGCTGACCCCTGGCAACCTGATCACCCACCTGCGCAAGCTCGAGGATACCGGCTCCCTCAGCAGCGACAAGACCGGCAGCGGGGTTGAGTCGCGAACTTCGGTGCAGCTCACCAACCAGGGGCGCGTGGCACTAGAAACCTACAAGCGGACGCTGCGAGACCTGCTCGATGGGTGACGGAAGATCCGATCCGTATAACCTCTCCTGGTCCATCCCAACGGCGGCGCGGTAGATTCAACCGGCCAGATTTGGCTGATGGTTCCAGGCCCGATGGCTGGCCAGCGGGGTGACCCATGGGCGGATTCGGCCCGAGACTTCGCCTCTGGCACGATCTGGAGATTCCGACCCGCGACCGGTTAGAGGCAGCGGTCCGGGGAGAACTCACGGAGCCGGTGAGGTGACCGCTACCGGCCCGGCCCTTCCGAATTCCCTCCAACTCCGCTGGGAGAGGCCAAATACGGTGGCGACAGCGAGCCCAGCACCCGCTATCGGAAACAGCGGTGCCGGACCAAAGCGATGGACCGCAAGGGCACCGAGGGCCACCGATACCGGGAAGCTGCCGAAGCTGGTTAGGACCAACACGCCCATCAAGCGGCCCAAGATCCCCCAGGGTGCCCAACGCTGGAAGGCGGTGATGGTGATCACGATGCCGAAGCCGTTCAGGGCGCCACAGGCGACCAGCGCAGCTCCGGCGCCGAAGGGGCCGCCAAGATACGGAACCAGCGACACGAACACTGCTTCGAGCAGGAAGGCCACCGATCCCACCACCGCCGGGCGCAGCGGCCGTCTCGCCTGGCCGGCGACCAAGGTCCCGACCAAGGCTCCGGCTCCGAAGACCGCGATCAGCGCACCGTAGCCGCCGGCGCCGGCGTGGAAGGGGCCGTGGGCCAGGGCCGGCAGGGCAACCTCGCTCTCCCCTCCATACCCCAAATTGGCCACTAACGTGGTTAGCAGGATGATCTGCAAGACTCGCTCAGAGAGGAGCATGTGGAGCAGCTTCGGTTGAGGCGAGTCACCGTTGGGAATTAGCCCAGAAGTCGGTGCCTGCGGAGCCAAGTTCGCACGCGCCGCTGGCGACTCCACGCGCTGTGCCCGCTGACTCGCCACCCGTCGCTGCTCAGCCCGGACGCCAGCCAGAGTCGACGCCGAAACCGCGAAGGTCACGGCGTCCAACCCGAACGCGGTCGCGGGGCCGAGCAGAGCGACCAGGACGCCGCCAATCGCCGGGCCGACGAAGGTGGCGAGCTGGGTGCCGCTCGAAGCCAAGCCGTTGCCTGCCTGAAGGTCCTCATCCGGCAGCAGGGCTGGGATGATTGAGAACGATCCGGGGAGAAACAGACCCTCCCCAACCCCCAGCACTACCGCAATCGGTATCAGCGTCAAGGGGCTGGGCCGGCCGGCCGCAGCGGTGACCGCGAGCGCCGCCACCACCAGCGCTCGAACCGTGTCGGCCCCCATCATCACGGTCCACGGATGCCAGCGGTCGCTGGCGTGGCCGCCGATGACAATGAAGGCCGTGCGCGGCACCCCGTAGGCGGCAAGCACGGTCCCCAGCAGCAGCACCCCGCCGTGGTCGGCGAGGACAACCAGGGCAGCGCCACGGCGTAGATCATGTCCCCGACGTTGGAGGTGAGTTGGCCTGCCGTCAGCAGGCGAAATCCCCGATGGCGCAAGGGGGCGAGGCTGCGAAGGCTTCGCCTCAGAGGCATCAGCTGGGTGGCCCGACGAGGTGGTAACCAGATGAGTCTTGAGCCATCCTTGGCCGGGGCCCCGGCTCCCTGGGGCCTGAGGTCCCCAGCAGAAGCAAAGCATCGCTCCAGGTCAAGCTAAAGCCATCACGCGAGCCGCGATTCACCGTGTGGGATGAACTGACGTACTCACAAAGACGCGTGCCGCGCGGGCATCCGCCGGGCGCTCACGAGGGTCCTCGGCGCGGCTCTCGTAGCGGCGCAGGATGGCCAGCAACTCCTCTTTGATCTCGCCGAGTTCAGCGGCCGTAACCCATATCGTTGACCCTCCTCCCGAAGTGGCCTGGCGCCACTCCGGTGGCTCAAGCCCCCGGGTCCGCACCCGACTCTTGATCCGCTCCAGCTCGTGGTCAAGGAAGACCTCGGTCGCCGCCTCCGAGGCCAACTGGTCCTCAAGGTCAGGGCCGGGGGAGGAGAGATCCTGGCGGCGGCTGGTCAAGCGCCAAGGCTTCTCGCGACCGGCGATTCCCGGCACCAGCTGGATGTACTCGTACTTGCCCAGGACGCCAAGGTGATAGGAGCAGCTCGCCACGCTCTCCCCGGTGGCCTCCGCACATCGAGTGGCAGTGGCGGTCCTTTCACTTCCCAGCAGGTCGATCAGCTTCCAACGCAAGGGGTGTGCTAGGGCCCGCAGCCGGAGTGCGCTGGGACCTCGGTCGTGGGCGGCCTTGGCTGGCATAACTCGCAAATTAGCGTAATCAACATATCTTGCGCAAGGACTGTTGCTTATGGTTGTGCCTCGCTCGCTCTAGGCCGTGACAGGAGAGGTACGGTCGGGACCTGTGCGCCCGGCAGCCGCGGGCCACCCCGGCCACGGCCGAGTAGCCTCAGTTTGAATCACATCCCCGGAATCGCGAGCACGTCTGGCATGGACGCAGGCGCGGGGAGAACCCAACCCGGGACGCCTGACACTGGCGCACCGTCCTCGGGAAGGCTCAGCCTCCCCACCTAGGCCCCGGGCCTTGACCTGGGCTTCGTCGACCGGGTCGGGGCTTGTCGTACGTACCGCTGGCCGAGGTGACTTCATAGGAGCCTGCGTCGCCAGGCGCGAAGGCGGCCGAGTCGCCGCCCGAGGCTGACGTAAAAACCGGCCCGCGTCCGGTGGCCATGGGCGAGCGCGTGTTATCGATGCCGCCAAGGTTGGGAATTCCTGGTTCACACGCCGACTTGTCCCACTGGCAGGCGGTGCCAGCATCAACGCGATGCTCCTCCCGAATCAACGGGAAGCGGTGGCCGTAGAGGCGATTGGCAGAGACCGCGACCTCTCGCACCCGCCCGACTACAACTGGCCCGCCGGCCTTCCGATGGCCGACGGCGCAAAGTGCCGAGCCGGTGGGGCGACGGCCCGGCTGACCTCATGCCCCGCCCGGCTCACGGCTGACCCCATGCGCGCGGCTCAAGTTGACTACAACCTTGACTGCAACCTGGCTGCAAGCGACTTCAATCTCCTGCAACCGCCTGAGATCAATTTGTGGAGCCGACCGGGAGATTCGAACTCCCGACCAGCTGTTTACAAAGCACCTAGGCCTAAGCGCTGTGCGTCCCACTTCCAGGGTGCGAGCGTAGCGGGTGAAGTTATCGGGTGTGGATTAGGCACCCTTTGCAGAATCTCCCGCCTGGCCTTGATGTAGGCGTCTAGGTTGGCGCGGGCGACTCTGAGCGACCACCACTTACTATGGCTACCCGCTGCTAGACCACTCGATTGATCCGGACCGGAGTCCCGACACCCACCTGATGACCTATGCTAGCCCAGAATTCCGAGAGTCAGCCCCATGCCGAGCGTGGCGCTATACCTGGAGCACGCGGCGGGGCCACGAGCCCAAGCGCTGGGTGCTGAGGGTCACCGCAGTCGCGCCACCTCATTCGATAGTGCCCGCTAAACTGGCGGCCCAGCATCCCCTTGCGACTGGAAGGGCCCGGCCATGAGCGAAGAGCTGAA
>DATLRN010000037.1:0-45185 GCA_035534695.1 Candidatus Dormiibacterota bacterium | reverse complement strand
ATGGCCAGGTCACCTTCGACCAGGAGTCTTCCGCCAGGGGTGCAGAAGAGGTCGGCGATGTTCTCGTAGAGGCCTGCACCCTGATCCCACAGGCTGAGGTAGAGGGGCATGCCGCCGAGGAGTCCCCAGACCATGGCACGGCCATAGGGGTCGAGGTCTGGGAGCATTAGTGCAGCCTCGTGCGGCCGGAAAGGGTGGACGAGGAGGCTGAGGTCGAAGCGGCCGTACAGCGGCGCCCGGGCTTCCTGCATGGCTGCCATGGTCCGGACCGCCGACCCACAGAGCAGGATGCGGAGGTGACCCCGGGGGTTGTCCCAGAGCGCTCGGATGATCCCGGGCAACTCGGGATTCGCGGCCACCCCCTCTTGGAACTCGTCGAGGATCAAAAGGACGGGTTCGGTGCGTGCTTCGCGGGCGAGCGCCATCAGGAGCTGGTCCCATGAGTTCGCTGGCGGTGCCCAGGCGTCATCAAGCGAGTCGTCCCGCTGGCCCTCCTGCCACGATCGGGCGATCACAGCCAACTCGTCCGCAGCGGAGCGGCCGGCGAACGTGTGGTAGACGGTACGGCGGCGCCCTTCCGCAAACCGCTGGAGGAGGAGAGTCTTCCCGACGCGCCGACGCCCCCAGACCAGACCCAGGCGCTGCCCCGATTTCGCCCACCAGGACTCCAGCTGGTCCAGCTCCCAGGATCTATTGACAAATTGCATGGTGCGATACTAGCAGGCCACGACAGTGTCGTCGCGTGTATGGAAGTCTGAGAGCCCCATCGGTCACCCAAGCCTCGTCAACCTCGTGAGCAGCGACAGCCAGCATCGCGGCTTCCGATTCGTCTGTGTCAGGAGGATCTGGAGCCCACTGCACCTGGTTTAGGTCGAGGAACATCGCCAGCGAAGCCCAAGCGGCCCGCTTGTTGCCATCAGGGAGAGGGTGGTTCCACGCCAACCGGCAGACAAGCACCGCGGCCTTTTATGCCAAGTCCCGGTAGAACTCATGGCCCTCGAAGGCGGCCTCGGGGGCGTGAGCGCCGAGTCGGCAAGCTCTGTGCGGCTCGCCTTGGCCAGTGTCACTGCTTCGATCCCCGTCACCTGCTCAGCGAGCCAGGGTACTCAGCGAGGGTGAGATATCGAGTCACCGGACGAGCCGGTCGAGCAACTCCTTATCGCGTTCCAGCAGCTTGCGGGCACGCTCCGTGAAGTCGTCGTCGGCTCGAACAAGATCGATCGCGGTAGTAAGCGACTCGACGATTAGTGCATTCACACTAGTTCCGCGAACCCGCGCCACGGCATCTGCCTGATCGGCGAGCTCTTTCGGTAGCCGCACGGTTGTCTGCCTGGTCACGATGTCAGGATATCACGACGCCACGGCTTCACGCAATCCGGTAGGCAGACCAGGGTCGAGGTCCTGACCAGTTGACGCCGGACGAGGTGTGCTATATTTGAGCGGTTGCTCAAATCAAGTGCTCAAACCACTACCTCGACCGAAGCTGCAGGCCACGGCCAGTCCGGGGCGGCTGGCCTGGTGGCAGAACCGACCAAGCAGAGGATCGTCACGGCGGCCCTGCGGACACTTACCCAGGTGGGCTTCGCCGGCACCAGTGCCCGGGCCATCGCCCGAGTCGGACACTTCAACCAAGCCTTGATCTTCTACCACTTCGGTGGCGTCCACGAGCTGCTCTTGGCGGCACTGGACGAGAGCAGCTCGCGACGCCTAGCGCGCTACCGCGAGGCCCTGGCTGATTTGCGATCCGTCACAGACCTCGCGCTCGTGATGCGACAGCTCTACGAGGAGGACTTGGAGACCGGGCACGTGGCGGTGGTCCAGGAGCTCGTGGCCGGAGCCTCGGCGTATCCCGAGCTGGGCCAGGCGATGGCCCAGAGGATGCGCCCCTGGGTCGATCTCTCCCGCGACACAGTGGAGCGCGTGGTGCGAGGGACCGGCTTCGAGGCGCTAGTCCCGACCGGGGACCTGGGCTTCGCCATTACGGCTCTGTACCTGGGGATGGAGACGGTTGCTCATCTCGACGGGGACCGAGCGCCGGCCCGGTCGCTCTTCGACCTGGCTAGCCGGTTCGCTCCGTTGGCGGACTTGCTGTTGAGAAGACGAGCAGGCTGATGGCGCCCACAGACCCAGGGCACCGGATCCCTGAGGGGAACCCGGCTCGGATCCCGGACTCGAACGAATCAACGGTGCTGGTCACCGGTGCCAACGGCTTCATCGGCAGCCATCTAGTGCGCCGCCTGGCCTCCAGCGGTCGACCGGTGCGCGCGATGGTGCGCAGCCGCGAACGCGTAGACCTCCCCGATGGCGTCCCAGTGGTGGAGGCGGATGTCACGAATCCCGAGACGCTGGGGCCCGCGGTGGAAGGGGTCGCGGTGGTTGTGCATGCGGCGGCGCTAGTAGCCAACCTCAAGGAGCCTTACCCAGGTGCGTACCAGGCCGTCAACCTACGCGGGACTCAGAGTCTGGTGGAGGCGGCGCGACGCGCAAGGGTGGAGCGCTTCGTGCTGCTGTCCGGCATAGACACGAAGCCAGGCAAGACAGGGAGCTACATGGCGACCCGCTGGGGCATGGAGGAGGCCGTCCGCCAGGGAGGGATCCCCTACGTCGTCCTGCAGCCGTCGGTCCTGTTTGGACAAGGGGCACCGTTCACCACCGAGCTCGCCAAGCTGGCCCGGAGGCTCCCGGTGGTACCCGCCATTGGGGGAGGCGGCGTGATGTTCCAGCCGATCTGGGTGGAGGACGTCGTCAGCTGCCTGGTTGCCTGCGTGGACCGCCCTGACGTGCTTGGCGGCGCATACGCAGTAGGAGGCGCCGAACAGGTCAGCTTTGGTCAGATCATCCAGGCCCTCGGCCGGGCGATAGGCAAGCGCAGGACCACCGTTACGCTCCCCGTGCCGGTGGCACGCGCGTTGGCCGCGTGCATGACGGCCGTGCTACCGCACCCGCCGCTGACGTCGGCGTCTATCGAGCTGTTCACACTCAAGCAGACCACGTCGCTGGATGCGGTTCTGCGCGCCTTCGGCGTGGAACCGCGAGGCTTGATCACCCATCTCACCGAACACGGGCTCAGCGGGTGAAGCTCCCGACTCAGTCTGGAGGTGTGCTTTCGGTCACTCGGCACAGGCTTTAGCGCGCGGTGGGGAGCCGGATGCGGTTCCCCACCGAGTGTGACGCGCACGGACGAACGGCTGCAACTCTGTCTGGAGTAACTCAGACTCCAGCTTGGCAGCTACCTGGCTTTTTTGGTCACGAGCGGAGACGGCGCAGCACCAGGGTCAAGAGCGCCACCGCGACTATCGCTATGCCGATGACCAGCAAGGGAGACGGCGAGACGGAGTGGATGCTCATATCGAACGGGGCTCTGTTGCATCGAGATGCTGGCCACCGCTCATGCGTTGGGCACCGTCACTCGCCGGCCAGTGGCTGCCATTCCTCCGGCAACGACGCAGCAAGAGATTGCCACCACGCTCAGCAGGAACTGGAGCGGCCAGTAGTCGGCGATCCAGCCCCACCAAGTGAGATAGAGGTGAAGTCCAGCAGCACCTTGGGCAACCAGATGGGGGCTCACGGTCCCGGTGGTCTCCCATTGCGCCCCCAGAATGCTGATCCCAGTACCGCAGGCAATGGCCGCGGCTGCGCTCCACCAATGGCGGTGCCGCACTAATTCAAGCCCGATCAGCAGGATCAGACCGCCAAACAGAATCCTGGCGACCACGGGGGTCCACCACCATGAGCTGGCCGCCCCGACAGACACCATCCCGGGGACGGCAACTGCCCTCAAGAGTGTCAGGCAAATCGACACCAGACCCGTGGCAGTCGCCAGGCTGGAGAGCCAGAGAGCGGAGGGTCGTCTGGTCTCTGGAGCGCTGGAGCCGGGGCGCGCTGGTCCGCGATCGGAGGGACCAAGATGGCCCAGCTCTCTGCTCAGCCATGCGTCCAGAGACCCGCGGATCAGGTCTACAACTGGGCGCGGCCCCAGAGGAACATCCGCAATGAGTTGCGCCATCTCGTCCTCATAGCGAGCGCGCCATACGAAGGGATAGAGTCGAAGCCAGCGCCGGTTCACGGGACAGCATCCTGCAGGAGTACGGACTCCGCGAAGCGGCGCAGCTGTGTGCACTCCTCCGTTAGCACGCGCCGGCCCTCCTCCGTGAGGGTGTACGGGTGGCGCCTGTCCTCAGCGGGCAGCGCGGCAATCCAGCCACGCTTCTCCAGGCGAGCGATCGCTCCGTAGAGGGTGCCCGGACCCATCTGCACCCCAGCTTCCCGGTGAACGTCCCTCATGATCGCGTAGCCGTGCTTGGGGCCGCTCGCGAGACTGGCTAGAACGAACAGAGCGGAATCAGCGAATCGACCCAGTCCGGACAGGTTAGTGCTCATTTAGGCTCGCACAGATGATATATCGGCCTTAGTAGTATAGCGGCCTCACGATTCACGTCAAGCGCGCTGGTGGCGTCGGAGCTGTAGTACCCCGCGAAGATAGTCCACCCGGCGGGGGGAGAGTCCCTCCGCCAGCTTGCGGTTCAGCATCTCCTGGACTTCCTGAGGCGAGAGCCGGGTAAGCCTGATCCGGCCCAGCTCTGGGATCAGGTGGTGGTTGACGATCCCGGCGTAGCTGACGTAGGTGGAGGGACGGACAGTGGGACGAGCGGTCGTCTCCAGCCAGCTGCAGAGGAAGTCGCCGACGGTCTGGCGTTCCGGGGTGAGGGGCAGATTGTCGGCCACGGTCTTGAGAGCTGTGGTCACCTTGGCGGCCGCCTCCGCCCTGGTCCTGGCGTAGCGGTACGTCCTCCCGCCGGACGCGTCGCTGACGGCGGCAACCCAGCGCCCGTCTCATCGCTGGTAGACGCTTCCCTCCCGGTTGCCCCGGCGACCCAGCGTTCCTGAGCGCCCACCTGAGTTCGCGGGCGTTCGTCTACGGCTGCTGTCAAACGCTGGTCTGGCAGACGCGGCGATGGGCTAAGGCATATCAGTCTAAGATCAGAAAGGGGTGCCGCCAGCAGGATTCGAACCTGCGACCCTGGGCTTAAAAGGCCCCTGCGCTACCACTGCGCCATGGCGGCTCGGGTGCAGCCTACCTCAGAGCCAGCCGGGGAGCTTGGGAGATCACACTCGTTCTCTGCTGGTGATCTACCGCGGCAGCGCGGGATGGCCGACCAGCGCCAGGGCACACTCCCCTGTCTACGACGAACAGACCAGGTGGACTGTCGACCCTCGGCCGATGCCACTCTCGCTGCTCCCGACCGCGGCAGCCACCTGGAGCCGCGACTTAGCCCATCTCCATCGTGCCCGGAGGGAGCGGGAACAGGGCGGGAGCTAGAATCGAGTGGCCCCGGGAGTCGCGTGGGGAATCCGCAAGCCAACTGACGCAGGGTGAAATGAGCCAGAACGGACACATCCAGACCGGGACTGCCAAGATCAAGCGCGGTCTGGCCGAAATGCTCAAGGGCGGCGTGATCATGGACGTGGTCACTCCCGAGCATGCCACCATCGCCCAAGAGGCGGGGGCGGCGGCGGTTATGGCCTTGGAGCGAGTTCCCGCTGACATCCGCGTCCAGGGCGGCGTGGCTCGGATGAGCGATCCCAAACTGATCAAGTCGATCATGGCCTCGGTGTCGATCCCAGTGATGGCCAAGTGCCGCATCGGACATTTCGTCGAAGCCCAGATCCTCGAGGCCCTGGGGGTCGATTACATCGACGAATCGGAGGTGCTCACCCCCGCCGATGAGGAGCATCACGTCGACAAGTGGCAGTTCAAGGTTCCCTTCGTTTGCGGAGCCAGAGATCTCGGTGAGGCGCTCCGCCGCATCTCTGAAGGCGCGGCCATGATCCGGACCAAAGGTGAGGCCGGCACCGGCGACGTGGTCGAGGCGGTGCGGCACATGCGCGCCGTGAGCAAGGGAATTCGCCGGCTCCACTCGCTCCGTCCCGACGAGCTACCCAGCGCCGCCAAGGAGCTTGGTGCGTCTCTGGAATTGGTGCGCGAAACAGCTGAACTGGGTCGCCTCCCAGTGGTCAACTTCTCCGCCGGGGGGCTGGCCACGCCGGCCGATGCGGCCCTGATGATGCAGCTCGGCTGCGACGGCAACTTCGTGGGCAGCGGCATCTTCAAGAGTGGTGACCCGCTGCGCCGAGCCAAGGCCATCGTGGCCGCCACGACGTACTTCGACAAGCCCGAAATCCTGGCTGAGATTAGCGAGGATCTGGGTGAGCCGATGGTAGGCGTCGGTGTTTCCAGCCTGCGCCAGGAAGAACTGCTCGCCGGCCGGGGAATCTGACCTCCCGAACCGAGACATGGCAGCCCCGACAGTCGGCGTCCTGGCCCTCCAAGGTGACGTACGTGAGCACGTGTTCTTGCTCGAGAGCTGTGGCGCTGTGGTGCGAAAAGTGCGGCTGCCGGCCGACTTGGCAGGACTGCAAGGCCTGGTCATGCCTGGTGGTGAGAGCACGACCATGAGCCGTCTGATGCAGCGCTTTCAGCTCTTCGAGCCACTCCGTGAGGGGCTCCATGACGGCATTGCCTGTCTGGCCACCTGCGCCGGGACCGTCTTGGCGGCCCGGGAAATCCGGGACGGGCTGCCCGGCCAGGTGACCCTGGGTGTCCTCGACATCGTGGTGCGCCGCAACGCGTTTGGACGCCAGCTCAAGTCCGGTGAGGTGGAAATCGACATTCCGGCAGTCGGCCCCGACCCTGTCCGGGTGGCGCTCATCAGAGCCCCCGCCATCGAGGAGGTCGGCCCCCAAGTCGAAGTGCTGGCCGACTACCAGGGCCAGCCAGCGGCGGTCCGCCAGGGACACCATCTAGGGCTGATCTTCCACCCCGAGATCACCGGCGATCCCCGTTTGCATCAGTTGTTCCTGGCCCGGCTGTGAACTCCCAGGCCCAGCACATCTGTCTCTGAATACGAAGCGCTCCGGCGCGGGAGTCGACCCAAGTGCTTCAGTCACGTGGGAAACTGAGGGTCGTGCAGGTTAGATCGGCGAGCTACCGGGACCTCAGCCAGGTGGACCGGCTGTACCGGGCCAGTCTGGCCCTGGAGCAGGAGTTCGACCAGCGGCTCCAGAGCGAAGGCCCGCAGAGTCCGGTCCCGGATCAAGCGCTGGCCCGCGCCTGGTCGATCCTGACCCGCAGCCTCTCGGCTCTGATGCCGCTGGCGGACATGGCGGATCAGCTCTACGTCGCCGAGGGTGATGGCCGGATCGTGGGCTTCGTGCAGGCGGAGCCAGCTCCGGGCAGACGGGCCTGGCGGATCCTCAACCTATGTCTGGCCCATACGGCGGAGGGCCACTTCGCGGGTGTTCCCTTGCTGCAGCATTTGGTCAATGAGGGACTGGAGCGAGGGGTGACCAGGTTTCTGGTTCGCATCCCCGAGGACCACCCTCTCCAAGCGATGTTCCGCGAGCAAGGGTTCCAGCCTTTCGCCTCGGAGCAGATCCGCTTTCGCGAATTGCCCAAGCCACCCGATCACCACTCCGAGCCCTGGGTCCCGGCCAGTGCTGATGACCTGGGCGGGGTGTACCTCCTATATCTACGCACAGCACCGCACGCCGTGGCAGCCGTTGAGGCACCCAACCTGACCCAGTGGAAGTCGACTTTCCAGCTCGGCTGGCTGGGGCGTCTAGGGGGCAGGGTTGGCGACTCCCGCCACTACGTGATCCGGCGGAACGGCGGCATCGTGGCCTGGGCTGGGGTTCGCCTGCCTGCCCGGGCCCGGCCCAGTCTGATCAGCCTGATGCTTGACCCTCAGGAGAGTCAGCTGGCGGTGGAGGCGCTGCACAGCCTCTTGGGTCAGGTCCCCCCCGGACCCACCCTGTGCCTCCTGCGCCACTATGACGCCGAGCTGCACCGAGCCGTGGCGGCTCGCGGGTTCGAGCCGGTAGCGACCCAGTTGCTGATGGTCCGGGACTTGCCCCTGAAGTTGCGGGCGCGCCATCTGGCTGAGCAGAAGAAGGCCATCCTGACTGGGGCTCTGCCGGTCGTCCAGGCCCGAAAGAGCCCGGATCCCGCACCCTGAGCGTGGAGTTCCGACCTTGCATCCGCTTGCGCTATATTCGGACGGTGATCGCAGGATGGCTGGGGAGCAATCGCCTGTCCACCGCCGCGTCCGCCCCGGGAGGGGCCGGGGGCTAGGCGGCGTCCCATCCTGGTTTGGCGCAGCCCCTCGGCGCTGACCGACCGGAGGTCGGACCCTGACGGCATCTGACCCTGCCTTCGGCCCTTCCTTTCCGGAGGAGCTGGAGCTCCTGATCAGCACCCTCCCCCGCCATCTCTACCAGGCGGTGAGCAAGCTCCCTGACGAGTCCGGCGACCTGCTTGAGATCGTCCTTGATCTAGGCAGGGAGCCCGAGGCACGCTTCGAAGGCGGCGAGGTGATCCTGAGCCCGACTCCGGTGAGCCTCGAAGACATCGCCTACGTGGCCGATCGGGTCGGCGATTTCGGCGGCGACAACCGTGCCGGGATCGCCCGCACCCTGCACCGGATAAGCGCCATGCGCAACCGGGCCGGGGAGATCGTGGGCCTCACCTGCCGGGTTGGCCGAGCGGTCACCGGCCGGGTGGAGATCATCCGCGACATCGTGGTCAGCGGCCAGAGCCTGCTCCTGCTGGGCAAGCCGGGGGTGGGCAAGACCACCATGCTGCGCGAGGTGGCGCGCATCCTCGCCGACGAGAGTCGCAAGCGGGTGGTGGTGGTCGACACCAGCAACGAGATCGCCGGCGACGGGGACATCCCCCACCCCGGAATCGGTCGGGCCCGGCGCATGCAGGTGGCTCGGCCGGCGCTGCAGCACGCGGTGATGATCGAGGCCGTGGAGAACCACATGCCCGAGGTGATAGTCATCGATGAGATCGGCACCGAGTTGGAGGCGGCGGCAGCCCGAACCATCGCCGAGCGTGGCGTGCAACTGGTGGGCACGGCCCACGGCAACACGCTGGACAACCTGCTGGTCAACCCCACCTTGAACGACCTCTTGGGAGGAATTCAGTCGGTGACCCTGTCCGATGAAGAGGCGCGCCGCCGGGGAACCCAGAAGTCTGTCCTGGAACGCAAGGCGCCGCCCACCTTCGACGCTCTGGTGGAGATCATCGACCGCAACCGGGTGACGGTGCACATGCCCCTTGCCGACGTGGTCGACGACACCCTCCGCGGCCGGCCCCGGCCGGCCCATATGCGTGAGTCTCAACCCGGACGCGGGGTCACCAGCCGACTCGTCGAGCCTTCCCCATTCGACGACCGGGGCTCGCGCGAGCTGTTCGGCGAACAGTTGGGCGCCGCCCGGCCGCGGCGTCCGATGAGCCTGGCCGACTTATCCGACGGCCACTCCGGCTCCCACAACGGGGCCGGGTCGGAAACGGCGCTCTTCCCCTATGGGGTCTCCCGAGTGCACCTGGAGCAGGCCATCCGCGAACTGAAGGTGCCGGTGCGCATTCAGCATCACGTCGACGATGCGGACTTGGTGGTGACGCTGAAGAACTACTATCGGCGCCGCGACTCGCCGCTCCGGGCGGCCGAGAGCGAGGGCATCCCAATCTCGATCCTGCGGAGCAACACGGTGGCGCAGGTCCGCTCCTTCCTGGCCCGGCTCTACAACCTGGAGCCGACCGACCCCACCGACGATGCGCTGCGCGAGGTACGCGAGGGAATCGAGCGCGCTCGCCTGGGGACCGCGGTCGAACTGGCGCCGCAGAACGCCTACATCCGGCGCCTGCAGCATCAATTGGTGGAGGAGAGTGAGCTGGTGGCCCGAAGCACCGGCAAGGAGCCCCGGCGCCGGCTGCGGATCTATCCCGCCAGCGAAGCTTCGTAGGCGGTCCCTTGGCAAGCTCCAGACCTGGCTTCTTTATCAGCGTCGAAGGCATCGACGGATCTGGCAAAAGCACTCAGACTCGCTTGTTGGCTGAGCGCTTGCTGCAGGAAGGGGCATCAGTTCGCACGGTTCACGACCCGGGCTCGACCGCCCTGGGAGAGCGCATCCGCGGACTCCTTTTGGACAGGTCCGCTGGAACACCACCAGCTCCGTTCACCGAGGTATCGCTCTTCCTGGCCGCCAGGGTGCAGCTGCTCAACGAGGTCATCGAGCCCGCTCTGGAGCAAGGCGAGGTGATTGTCTGCGACCGCTACATCGACTCCACCCTGGTCTACCAAGGGGCCGGCCGGGGACTCGATCTGGAGGGATTGCTGGAGCTCCATCGGTTGCTCGGAGCCGACCGTATGCCGGACCTCACTCTGATCTTGGACTTGGAGGTCGAGGCGGCTCGCCTCCGCGCAGACGCCACCCTGCCACTGGACCGGATGGAGGCTGAGCCGACCGCCTACCATGAGCGGGTCCGGCAGGGATATCTGGCGCTGGCTTCGAGATTCCCCGAACGGGTGGTGGTACTGTCCGCCAAGCCTCCACCCAAGGACCTCGCCGCGGCATGCTGGCGAGTGACAAGCGACCGGATGGCAGCTAGGAGGGCGACTTGAAGCTGGTGGTCGCGATCGTCCATGAGCAGGACACCACGCGAGCCATCGAGGTGCTCGGGGGACGGGGCTTCGGCGTGACCCGGCTCAACAGCGAAGGAGGGTTTCTGCAGCGGCGCAACTCCCTGCTCCTCCTGGGAGTGGACGACAACCTGGTCGACGAGGTGATCTCCACTCTGAGTTCCGTCTGCAAGCCGCGGCATGAGCAGCTCGGAGGTGGCCGATCGAACCTGGCGACAGGGGAGGCAGACGTTGAGGTGGAAGTGGGGCGGGCCACGGTTTTCGTCCTGGAATTGGGCCGGGTGGAGCGCCTCTAGGCGAAGCCCGGGGGAGCACCGGAACCGGGTTCTATACTGCCGCGATGGTGCAGCTGCGAGAGCGACGATGCGGTCGCGGTCGAGCGCTCTCCCGCAGCTCTGTACGAGTTCGCCCAGCACCTTGAGAGCTGAACTCCGGCCCCGCTATCGGGGCGGGTTGGTGACCGTCCGATTCTGGCTCTTGCTGCTGGCAGCGCTGGTCGGGGCGCTGGCATATCTCGACAATCTGGTCTGGGTGTTCGTGCCCGTGTACTCGGCGCTCCTGGTGCTGTTTCTGGCGGCCGCCTGGAGCTGGTGGTGCGCCCGCCACCTGCGCATCTTCCGGGAGACACGAGAGGAAGCGTTGGGGGTGGGACAACAGTTGGTCGAGCGCTTCATCCTGGAGAACGATTCCGGGCTTCCCATCCGCCTGGTTGAGATCCGCGATCACTCCCGCGTTCCCTGCACCCGGGCCACTCGGGTGGTCTCGCTCGCCCCTCGTCAGGTCATCAGCTGGGAGTCGAGCCGGCGGCTGAGCTCGAGGGGTCGCTACGAGCTGGGACCAACCGAACTGAGGGTTGCTGATCCGCTCGGACTGTTCCCCCGCCAGCTGGTCCAAGCCAGCCGCGACACCCTGGTCGTTTATCCCGCCCTCGTCCCCATCGCCGGACGCAGCCTGCCCGGTGGGGTCGGGTGCGGGGATGTCCTGATCTTGCTCGACCTGCGCCGCGAGAATCACCGCGGCGACGGTCCGGACGGGTCGCTGGAGAGTGCAATGACCGTGGCGGCGTCGGTGGCCCACACCGCCGCCTCCCAGGGGAGGTCGGTCGCGTTGGCTACGTCGGACCGCCACCTATCCCGGATCCCGTCCGGTCGCGGCACACTCCAAGAGCGCAATCTGATGGACTACCTGGCCACCGCCAGTGCCGACGGCAAGGTCGCCTTCTCCGACCTTGTCCGCCGCGAGATGGGTGCCTGGCACGGCCGCGGCGGGGTCGTGCTGATCACCCCCGACCAGAGTTCGGAGTGGGTAGAAGAGGCGGCCGCGGGGTCACGGCCTGGGCAGCGGGCCCTGGCGATATTTCTCGATCCCGCCGGATTGTCTGCTCGAGTCAGATCCCGGGTCCCCGCTCGCTGGCAGCTGGCGTTGGACCTCTGGGTGGTGCAGCACGGTGACGACCTCGGCCGGCTCGACACTCGACACGGCCGGGCGGTGATCTGATGCCGCCGGCCCACGCATGACAGCCGGCGGGTGAGCGACCTGGAGGCCTCAGAGAGCGGCGAAAACTCGCTGGAGCTGGCGATCCTCGGCAGCGGCTCCGCCTTCTCGGCGATTGGCCACAACGCGAGTTACCTACTCGGTGGCGAGCTGCTTCTCGACTGCGGGGCCCCGGTCACGAGGCTCCTGGGCGAGCGGAATCGTCCCCTCGACCAGGTCCGATCCATTGCCATCTCCCACCTCCACAGCGACCACTTCTTTCACCTGCCCCAGCTGCTGTCGGCGCGAACGGTGCGCTACCCGGAAGCTGAGCCGCTGCGGATCATCGGGCCTCCCGGCACCACCAAGGCTCTCGACGCGCTCGGCCGGCTGGCTCAAGGCAACCATTTCTGGGAGTACGTGCGGGAACTGGGACGGCCTGTGGTCGAGGACTGGGTCGCGGGCCAGAGCGGTAATTTGGGCCAGTTCCAGGTCGAGGCGGTCGCGGTGGAACACTCCACCGTCCTCTCCTGCTTCGCCTTCCGCGTCTCCGGCCGGGGAGTCGTCTTCGGCTACTCCGGCGACACCACCCTCTGCCCGGGGATCCGCCAGTTGGCTGCCTCCGTCGATTACCTTCTCTGCGAGTGCACGAGCATGACCGAGCCCGCCCCCATCCACCTGTGGCGAGGCGAGGTCGAGGAGCTGATGCAGGCCAGCCCGGCGACCCGATTCATCCTGACCCACCTGATCGGGCGCGCCCCGGTGAAGGGAGCGCTGCTCGCTTCCGACGGGCTGGTTCTCCGCCTCAGGCCAGTCGCCCGGGGCTGAAGGGAGCCAGCTCTGGAGGGTCAGCACCCTCGAGGACGGCGCGCGCGATCAGCGCGGCCGTGACCGGCGCCAGGAGGATGCCGTTGCGGTAATGCCCTGTCGCCAGCAGCAACCGTCCCTCCGCCTCGGTCCGACCCAGAAGGGGCCAGCCGTCTCTTGCGTGGGGGCGCAGGCCAGCCCAGGCAGACGCGAAGCGCGCCTGGCCCAGCTCGGGCATGATGTCGGCGGCCGCCGACATCAGCTGGCTAACCCCCTCCGCGGTGGGCCATGGTTGGTAGCCGACTCGCTCCTCTGTGGCACCTGTCAGTACCAATCCCGAGCGCTTCTGGAGCACGTAGCCGTGATCTCCAAAGACGATCATGGGAAGTAACTGACGGCCCGGGTCGAGGGCCACCATCTGACCCCGAATCGGCTCCACCACATCCCGAGCGGTACCAGGAGAAAGGATCGCCCCGCTCCAAGACCCCGCACAGACCACGACGTAGTCAGCCTCGATCTGGCGGCCCCCGTTGACCGTGAGCCGGGGCCGGCCAGCGTGGATCTCAATCTCGGTCACTTCGGTCTCCATCTCGATGATCACCCCCCGGCGCCTGCAGGCCGTGACCAGTGCGTCGGTCACCCGGTGGGTGTGGACGTGGCCGTCGCGGCGGTAGTGGACCCCGGCCAGTACCAGCGGTCCCAGACCCGGCACCAGTTGCGCCAGCTGGGTCTGGTCCAACAGGCCCGACACCTCGACACCGTGCTCACGCTGCCACTGGGAGATTCGTTCCAGTTCCAGTGCCATTTCCTGGGCGCCAGTGACCCGCAGCAGCCCGGACAGCTCCAGCTCACAATCCCGTCCGGATGTCTTCTCCAGGTCTGCCGCCCAGGCGGGCCATAGCTGGCGACTCGCCTGGCAGAGCTCCTGGAAGGGATCGGCAGCTGTCGCCTCGGCGCCACCGGCCAGCATGCCAGCCGCGGCACCCGATGCTCCCTGCCCACAGCTGGCGCTGCGCTCCAAGACCCTCACCTTGGCTCCACCTCGGGCCAGTGCTTCAGCGATCGCGAGACCGATGACGCCGGCCCCCACGACGAGGCAGTCGTGGCGAGCGGAAGAACTCACCAAATGAGGATAGGGACCCTCGTGAAGGTGCCCACCGCTGACTCAGCTGCGCAGTGGCCGGGCCCAAGCGGGAGGGATGGAAACCAGCTGCCCCATCTCGATCTCCTCGGTCCCAACGAAGTGGGCGAGCCTCTGCAGGGCGTCACGAAGCGATCTCCCGACCTGAGCGCCGCCCGGGGCATTGGGTTCTCCGTGGAGCGCGACCACGACTAGGCGGCCGCGGGCCCGGTCGCGACGAAGGTCAGCCCGGCCGATCAACTGGTCGTGGTGCAGGATGGGCAAAACGTAGTAGCCGTACTGGCGCAGTTGGGCAGGCACGTAGATCTCCATCCGGAACTGAAATTCGAAGAGGAGCTCCGTGCGCCGCCGACCGATGATCAGGTTGTCGAACGGTGAGAGCAAGGTGGTCGAGAACCCAGCTTCTGTCTCTCTCGCCCGCTCGACGTCGTTTCGGTGCACATACCAGCGCCCCGGCAGCGACCCGTCCGGCCCGTCGATGACGGCAGCGATCACATCGCCTCGGCGGACCAGTCGGTCTAGCACCCCGACCGCCCGGCGGTAACGTCCACCACCCATGTATTGGCGAATCTGGATCTCTGTGCCGACGCCTAAAGCCCGCAGTGAGCGAACCGCCATCTGCTCCGGGCTGCGCCTCGGAGAGGCTCCCGGGCTAGCGGCCGGTCCGAGCCAGCGGGACGCCAGATTCCAGATCCGCCCCCGACTGTCCCGGCCGACAATCGCGACCGTCCCCCGCATCCAGAGTTCAAAGAGCATCCGATCCACATTGCGATCCCGGTCCCAGCCATTCGACTGGCCGAGGAGCCTGGCCTCGCCCGCGAAGGCACTGGCCGGCAGAGGACCGCTCTCGTCCAGCTGTTGCAGGACGCGTCGCCGAAGCGCCCGGTTGGCGCTTAGCCACTCCCGCCGCCGTCGGTCGGCGACGAGGTCGCCGCGGCCATAGTTGCGCATCGCCCAGCGGTGGGCGCTGAGGTCAGACGTCGGCACGATCGAGGCGGCGTGGGCCCAGTATTCGAAGAGACTCCGGTGCCGCCAGAGGGCCGCGTCAACGCAGGCGGTATCGAAGTTCCCGAGCCGGCTCCAGAGGACGATTAGGTGGCTTAGCGCCACCGCCGCCAGAGGGTCTCTTTGCAGGTACCCGATCTGCTCCACCAGGCGGGTCACCGATCGCGTGTCGACGCTGGCCACCGGGGCCAGCAGTCGCTGACCGGAGATAGCCAGCCGGCGCGCCTGATCCAAGCTCAGGTGGAGCTGCTGACGAGGGTGGGAACTCGGCACCAAGGCGGGGCGATCTTCCCAGACTTGGCCCGGGTTCCCCTTAGCTGGGGGTTTGATCCCCTGGCCCCAGACAGGCGGCTTGGGCAGCCCCCCACCAGCCTGAGGCATCGAGGCGGGCCAATTCGCTCTCCGCCGCCTCCCGAGCCACCTGTTGCTCCAACTCCACCCGCAGGGTCAAGCGCCGCAGCGCAGGTCTTAGCTCGTGGCGCCGCTCTCGCGAGGAGCCCTGGATCCATTCGGCCAGCACAACCAAGTCATGGAATCTCCCCAACAGACCTTGGAGGACCCGGAGCTCCTGAAGTACCGTCTTGTGGCCCGGATCCAGCAGTGGGGCGAACAACTCAAGCCGGTAGCGCAGTTTGCGGATCTCGCCCCGGCGGCGGTGGAGGTCAGCTTCGCTGGTGGCGCCTCGCAAGGCCCGCTTGAAGAGCTTGGGCAGCTGCTCTTCGGCAAGGGCCGCCGGAAGCACTCCCGAGCGGGCTTCCTGGAGCTGGGGGGGCAAGGCCAGGCGCTGCAGATTAGTCAAGGAACCCCCGGCGAGAATCCGCTGCCGGTGCGCTTCGATTCCCGCCGAGGTGCTGTCGGCCAGGGCTCGCCGCGCCTCCATTTCCAGACCCCGGAGTCCGGGCCGGACGCGATCCCCTTCACCCAGAACCAGCGGACCTCCCCGGGAGCCGGCGGTTCGGGGGTCGTCACTGCGGTCACGGGAGACAGCCACCGGACCGAGAACGTCGTCCAGCAGCTCCAGCCGCACCTCGGCGTCGCGCAGCCGCCCCAGGTCCTTCTCAGCACGGCGGAGCCTGCGCCGCCATCTCTGGGGGCGACTCAGCCAATCGGCAAACCCCACCGATGCGGCCCGCAGGCGCCGGAGTGCGACCCGTGCGTCGTGGGCTGCCTCCGGGTCACTGGCGAGTGGCAGACGGGCCAGCGCCCAGCTCAGCTTCTCGGCGCGCTCCTGAATGCTCGAGGCAGCAAGCCCGACGCAGCCGCTGGGCTCAGCCAAGCAAGACACCGGGTGAGGTCAGCGCCTCCTCTGGTTCGGTCGCCCGCCCGCTGCGGCGCAGGCGCCACCAGTTCTCACCTCCCGTCACCAGAGCGGCGATCATGCCATCGCGCAGGCCGCGCTCCGAGCTGCGGATCCAGCTCAGTCCGAGCAGATCCATCATCTGCGCCAGGATCAGGGCTCCCCCGCGACAGAGGCGGACGCGTTCCGGGTCTACTCCGGAGCTTTGGGACAGCTCCGCCGCGGACCGAGTCCGGAAGGTCTCGATGAGCACCTCGACATCGCGCAGCCGCAGCACCGCACCCCTGGGCTTGCCCAGCAGGCGGGGCAGATTCGTGATGGTACCGCCGGTGCCGAGAGCAACCGGGTGGGCGGGCAGTGGGATTAGGTCCGGGATTGATTGGCTTACCCGCCGCTCCATGGCCAGCCAGTCGTCGTCGCCCGGAGGGTCGGACTCCGCCAGCTGGGCCACAGACCCCGAGCCCAAGGCCAGCGAACTGTTGCGACAGGCGCCTCCGGCCGGCCCCCCTGCTATCTGGGCTGAGGCCCCGCCGATGTCGAGCACCACAGTGGGCCGACCCGGGGAGATCGTCATGGTTGCCCCGTCGAAGGCCAACTGCGCCTCGACAGCAGGGGCCAGTATCCGTACCCGACCACCCCCGGCCGCCTCCGACAGACTCTCCGCCACGTCGGCACGGTTGGACGCTGAGCGGAGCGCCTGAGTGGCTCCGATGGCAATCTCGGTAACCCCGGCCTCGCGAGCCTCCTCCACCTGCCCGCGCAGGGCCTTGCTGGCCAAGGCCAGCCGTTCCGGGCCGATGGCTCCGACGGCGTTGACGTCCTGCCCCAGCTGCACGAACTCCCGGCGCCGGAGTAAGTGGATGGGGAGCCGATTGGGTGGACAGCTGGCCACCAAGAGATGGACCGTGTTGCTGCCGACGTCAATGGCGGCAAAGCGAGGGGCTCTGGTCACTTCGGATCCCGTCCGAGTCCACTCCCGATCAAGCGGACATCGCTAACTCTGGCACGTTGCTAGTTTGCGCCCTTGCCGGCACGCCCCCCTCCCTATACTTCCGAGATCGGGGTGCGCAGTCTCTATCTGGTTCGTCACGCGGTCGCCCGTGAGAGGGATAGCTGGCCACAGCCGGACCGTCTCCGTCCTCTCAATGAGATTGGCTGGCGCCAGGCGATCGCGCTCGCCGACCTATTGGCCGACGCCGGCATCGAGGCTCACTTCAGCAGTCCCGCACTCCGTTGCCGGGACACCCTCCTGCCCCTTGCCCACGGTGCTGGACTCCAAGTTCTGGACGACACCAGGCTACTGGAAGGTGGTCTGGCCCAGGATCAAGGGGCTGCCGACCCTGGGCTCAAGGGAATGATCAGGGCGTACTTCACGGGCGGGGTCCGTCGCGCCGCTGCCTGCAGTCACGGCGACCTGCTACCGCCTCTCCTGGAAGCAGCGGGAGCCGTCCCCGGGTCCCGCTGTCCCAAAGGCGGGGTCTGGCGACTTGACCTGACCGACGACAAGGACCGGGTTACTCAGGCCGTGTATCTAGGACGCCCCGACCCAGGGGGTGGCTGGGACCAGCGGTGAGAACCGCCGCCGGTCCCTCGGTTGCAGAAGGACTCCCGGCCGGCGCCGACCAACTGCTCAGCCAGCTGACCACGCTGGGATCTGACGCGGTTCTGCTTCTTGACCCCACTCGTGTGGTGGTTTGGGCGAGCGCCAACGCCGCCACCCTGCTGGCCGGATCGCAGCCGAGTGACGAAGCCCAGACTCCCTCCCCCGTGCCCATAGGCTCATCGCTGGCCGAGATTCTCGAAGATCCTCGGGCGGCCGACGTGGTGGGCAAGGTGCTCGCAACCGGGGCTCCCGCCATCGGTGAGTTGCGCCAGAACGACTGGCGGCGGGTCCTCAAGATGGTCGCGGCTCCACTCCTGCTCCCCGGCGGGGAGCGCCAGGTGATCCTGATCTTGACCGATATCACTTCGGAGCGCCGGCTCAGCCGGGCCCATCAGGAGTTGATCGCCAACCTCTCCCATGACCTGCGCACTCCTCTCGCCGGCCTCCGCCTCATGGCCGAGACCCTGATCGGCCGAGCCCGGGACGATCCCCAAGCAAGCGCCTTTTTCGCGGGCAGGATCGCGGCCGAGGCGGAGCGCCTCCATGCCCTGGTCGACGCCATCCTCGACCTGAGCCGGCTCGAGGCGGGAGTCGAGCGGGCCCAAATCGGCCCGGTTGACCTTTACAGCATCGCCCGCGACGCGGTGGAAGAGCTCTTGCCGCAGGCTGGAGAACGCGAGCTGACTCTGACTCTCAGGGGCACGCCGACCATGGCTCAGGCGGACCCGGCCCGGATGGGCCGAGCGCTCACCAACATCCTGGACAACGCGCTCAAGTTCACTTCGTCGCCGGGCTCGGTCACGGTCACGGTGGGTGGATCCACCGGCCGCCCCACGGTCTCCGTCCGCGACACCGGTTCGGGGATTCCTGCCCGTCAACTGCCGCGAATCTTCGACCGCTTCTATACCGGGGACCGCTCCCGCGCCGGTCGCAGCAGCGGGCTCGGTCTGACCATCGCCAAGCAGGCCGTGGAACTCCAGGGAGGCGAGATCAAGGTGCGCAGCGCCCCCGGGCAGGGGACCATGGTCAGGATCATCCTCAACGCCCCGTGACGGGAGTGACCGCGATCCGGGACGACTACTATCGATCCGTGGCCGTTGCACCATCTGACGACTTCGACGCCGATCTCGCTGCCCTGCGCGACGGGGTGCGCGTGCTGGGGGGCATGGTGGCAGAGGGGGTCGCCAGCGCCATGACCGGACTGGAGAGTCGCGACGGTGACCGCCTGCGCGGGGTGGTAGCCGGCGACATCGAGGTCAACGAGAGACACCGGCAGGAGAGGGAGCGCGGACTGGCTGTGCTGGCCAGCCAGCATCCCATCGGCTCCCGGCTCAATGAGGTGTTCGGTCTGATGCTGATGACCTCCGAACTGGAGCGCATGGGAGACCATGCCAAGAGTTGCGCCCGCTACGCGCTTCCTCTGATCGAGCTCAGCTCCCGGCCCCGCCTGGAGACGATCTTGCGCATGGGGAGCTACGTCGAAGAACAGGTGCGGGACATCCTGGAGGCGGTCACCGCCAACGATCACCGCCGGGCCCAGGACATCGCCGCCCGGGACGATCGCATCGACCGCATCTACCACCGGGTCTTCGAGGAGATGGTGGAGACGATGCGCGAGCAGTCGGAATGGGTCTACGCCGGAACCAACTTGATCTTCATCGCCCACAACCTGGAGCGAATCGCCGACCGGGTCACCAACATCGCCGAGGATTTGGTCTTCCTCGCCACCGGCCGTCTGACCGAGCTCGGTTAGGTGCCGGAGGCTGCGCCCAGCGCCGGGGCCGGGCGCAAGGTCCTGCTGGTCGAGGACGACGAGGCGGTGCGGATGACCCTGCGCTACAACCTCGCTGCCGTGGGTTATGTGGTGCTGGAGGCGGCGAGTGGGACCAGGGGACTGGAGCTGGCCCGCTCCCGCACTCCCGATCTGCTGGTACTCGATCTCATGCTCCCCGAGCTCACCGGCGAGGAAGTTTGTCGGATCATCCGCCAGGAATCCAACGTCCCCATCCTCATGCTCACCGCCAGGGGGGAGGAGGTGGATAAGGTGAAAGGCCTGGCCCAGGGAGCCGACGACTACATGACCAAGCCCTTTGGCGTCCAGGAGTTCCTGGCCCGGGTGGAGGCCCTGATCCGGCGCGCCGAACAGCCCCGGCGCGCTTCGGCCAGACCGGAGACGGTACGCCTTGGCAACTTCCTCCTCGACGCCTCAGCCCGGCGGGTGGTGATCGACGATAAGGAGGTCAAGATGAGCCCTCGGGAGTTCAACTTGCTCTACCACCTCCTCGAGCATGCCGGTCGGGTCCACAGCCGGGACGCCTTGTTGAGGGACGTGTGGGGATCCGATTTCCACGGCGACAGCAAGACGGTGGCGGTCCATATTCGCTGGCTGCGCGAGAAGTTCGAGACCTTTCCCACCTTGCCCTTCCGCATCAGCACCGTCTTTGGAGTCGGCTACCGGGTCGACCTCGCCCCAGGAGTCCGAGCTGAGCGTTGAGTCTGGCCCCCGCGATCTCAATTACCAGCATTAGCAAGTCATATGGCCAACTCATGGCCCTTGAGGACCTCGACCTGTCGGTGGCCGATGGTGAGTTGGTCGCCATCCTGGGCCCCAATGGGGCGGGGAAGACCACTACGGTCGAGATCCTCGAAGGCTACCGGCGCCAGGACCGAGGCCAGGTCTCGGTCCTGGGCCTGGACCCCTGGCGCGAGGCACGGCGGCTGCGTCCCCAGGTAGGACTCATGCTCCAGGAGGGCGGAATCTACCCGACTCTCAAAGTGCGTGAGTCGCTGACTCTCTTCGCCAGCTTCTTCGACTCGCCGACGGACCCCCGACTACTGCTCGAGCGGGTGGGCCTCGAAGACCGCGCCGGCGCCCGCTTCCGCCAGCTCTCCGGCGGTGAGAAGCAGCGCCTCTCGCTGGCCCTGGCGCTGGTCGGCCGACCCCGGCTGCTCTTCCTCGATGAGCCGACCTCAGGAATGGACCCCCGAGCCCGGCTCTTGACCTGGGGGATCATCGAGGAGGCCCAGCGATCGGGAACGACCGTCGTCCTGACCACCCATTCCATGGAGGAAGCGGAGCGGTTGGCGGACCGGGTGGCGATCCTCAATCGTGGTTCTCTGGTCGCCTTCGACTCACCCGCCCGACTCCGGGGCAGCGCCGACTCCGACCTCATTCATATCGAGCTGGCGGCGGACTTGCCCGGCGAACTGCTCGAGCGGATGGGCCAGCTGGCGGAAGTGGAGAGAATCGTCACCCTGGGAGCAGGGACCTACGACCTCCACTCATCCCAACCCCGGTTGGCGGCCGCGGCAGTCACCCGCTTACTGCAGAGCGAGGGACCGCAACTCACACTTCTCCGGCTGGGTCGCTCCTCACTGGAGGAGGTCTTCCTCCAACTCACCGATGGTTCGGAGTGAGCGCCGCAGCACCGTCGAGGGAAGCCTCGTTCGAACCTCGCGCCGCCCCTTGGCGGCGCGCGTTTGCGGCTCAATTTCGCGTCGAGTTGCTGCTCATGCTGCGCCAGGGGGAGAACCTTCTGGTGATCCTGGTGCTGCCCGTCTTGCTGCTGGTGCTCTTCACCGGGGCCAGGATCTTCCCAGCCGGCTCAATCCGGCCAGTGCAGTTCCTGCTCCCGGGGATCCTGACCGTGGCGGTGATGTCGACCGGCATGGTCACGCTGGGAATCTCGACCGCCTACCAGCGCTACTACGGCGTCCTCAAGCGTTTGGGTGGATCGCCCCTCCCCCGCAGCGCGTTGGGGGCCGCCAAGGCGGCCACGGTGCTGGTGGTCGAGTTGGTCCAGGTCCTTCTGCTACTGGCGATCGCCTGGCTCTGGTTGGGCTGGAAGCCGTACGGTTCCCTGGGGTTGGCAGCCGTCATCCTGCTGGCGGGGGCGGCGGCATTCGCCGCCATCGGACTGGCATTGGCCGGGGCGGTCCGGGCCGAGCTAACCCTCGGGGGAGCCAACGGGCTCTATCTGCTCTTCCTGGTCCTGGGCGGGGTGGTCCTGCCGGTGGACCACCTGCCGGGATTTGTCCAACCGCTGGCCAGTGCGCTGCCGGCGACCGCGCTCAGCACCTCTCTGCGCGCAGTTCTGCAGGGAGCAGCCCCCGGCGCCGGGGACCTGGCGCTGCTGCTGGGCTGGCTGGCGGTCGCTGCCATCGCCGCGGCCCTCTGGTTTCGCTGGGAGTAGAAGGGGATCGATTGGGGAATGCTGGAGAGGCGGCGCCCCAGGGTGGTAGCGTTGGCCGTGGTACCCGACTAGAGGCACAACAGACATGGGTTTCCTGAGTTCCAAGAAAACGATTCCAAGTCCCAGCCAGGCGTTGCCTGGACGCACCTCGGAGATGGTCGTGGGGGGTATCCACTCCGTCCTCAACACCAGCATCAAGCCACCCTTCCCGGCGGGAACGGAGCAGGCCATCCTCGCTCGCGGTTGCTTCTGGGGAGGGGAGCGGGACTTCTGGCAGCTCGAGGGCGTCTACACAACGGCTTCCGGCTACTGCGGTGGTCTGTCACCTAATCCCACCTACCAGGAAGTGTGCTCGGGACGCACCGGCCACGCCGAGGCCGTGCTGGTCGTCTTCGACCCTGCCAAGCTCACCTACCAGCAGTTGCTGAAAACCTTCTGGGAGAGCCACGATCCCACCCAGGGGATGCGTCAGGGTAACGACGTGGGCACCCAATACCGCTCCGCAATCTTCTTCCAAGGTGACGAACAGCGCAAGATCGCGGAGACATCCCGGCAGCAGTACCAAGAGGCTTTGAGCAAGGCCGGACTGGGACAGATCACGACCGAGGTCGTCGAGGCCGGTCCCTTCTACTACGCCGAGGATTACCACCAGCAATATCTGGACAAGAACAAGAATGGCTACTGCGGTGTTGGCGGCACGGGAGTCAGTGGTCCAGTGGGAGTGCTCGCAGCCCACTGAGCGCCGACGGCGGCACCACTCTGCTCGCCAGAATTTCCAATAAATCAAGGCTTTTCTGAACCGCTTGTGCGGCCCGCCGCCTCCCTTCTGCAGGACCGGGGAGGCTCCCCTGAGCGGGTCAGCGAATCGCCAACAAGGAGATGACTTGGAGCAACGTAGCTTAGGCACGCAAGGATTGGTCGTCACCGAGCTAGGTCTGGGATGCATGGGCATGTCAGAGTTCTACGGACCTACCGACGACGAGGAGTCACTCGCCACCATCCGCCGAGCGTTAGACCTGGGAATCGGCTTCCTGGACACGGCTGATATGTACGGCCCCTTTCACAATGAACGCTTGGTCGGTGCCGCGATTGCGGGGCGCCGCGAAGACGTCGTAATCGCCACCAAGTTCGGCAACCAGCGAGGCGACGACGGGTCCTTTATCGGCATCAACGGTCGCCCGGAGTATGTGCGCCAAGCTTGCGACGCGTCACTGACCCGTCTCGAGGTCGACTACATCGACCTCTACTACCAGCACCGAGTCGACACCGGGGTACCCATCGAGGAGACGGTCGGGGCCATGGCCCAGCTGGTGGACCAGGGCAAAGTCCGGTACCTCGGGCTCTCCGAGGCCGCGCCAGCGACGATCCGGCGCGCCCATGCGGTCCATCCAATCAGCGCGCTGCAGACCGAGTTCTCCTTGTTCAGCCGTGAGCCTGAGACTGAGCTGCTGCCCACCCTGCGTGAGCTGGGGATCGGCTTCGTCGCGTACAGCCCCCTAGGAAGAGGGTTCCTGGCTGCCCAGCCGCACGCCCTCGACGTGCTTGCGGCGGATGACTTCCGCAGCGCCCGCTATCCCCGCTTTATGGGTGAGAATCGAGCGCACAACCTGCCCCTGGCCGACCGGGTCCGGGAGATCGCCGAATCCAAGGGAGCGACCCCGGCCCAACTGGCCCTCGCCTGGGTCCTGCATCAAGGCGAGGATGTGGTTGCCATCCCCGGTACCAAGCGGCGCCGTTACCTGGAAGAGAACGTCGAGGCGGTCGACCTCGACTTGGATCCAGAAACCCTGCAGGCATTGGATGAGGCCATCCCTCTAGGGGCAGTCCAAGGCGATCGCTATTCCGACATGAGCCGGGTCAATGTCTGACCGATCGGTAGCGGTGGCCTAATACATAAGGCAGGGTGGATCTGCGCCGGGTGGCGACTAGTCATCGTCCCGGTCACTTGGGGTGGGAGAGTGAAACCTTCTCCAGCTGACGACGCGCCGAAAAACTCGTCAGGCTAACCGCCTAATCGCTGGGATCCTCGCGCAGTCGGGAGTAGACGACGCCGTCTCGCCATTTTCCATCGACGAATGACACTCCGCGCTGAACGCCCTCCAGTTGAAATCCCTTCGTTCTAAGGCTCGGCGCTCGGCGGTGTTCTCAAAGGCAGTGCTCGCTTGAATCCGATTAGCCAGCGTGGTGCTGAAGAGATAGTCGGCGAGGAGCCCTTGGGCGATCGAACCCAAGCCCTTGCCTCGATGCTCCGGCAACAGCAGGATGCCGACCTCGAAGACGCTCCGCGGAGGAGCCATTGCCTCGGTCGGCCACCAACAGACGAAGCCGGCGAAGCTTCCGTCGGGCAAGCGAACTGCGAGCATCGAGTAGGTATCGCCCAGATATCCGTCCTCTTCTAGGCGTCACCGTCGATCGCCTGGATCCCGGAACCCAAGCCACTCGAAGGGCAAGCTCAGAGAGGGATCGGTGTCAATCCTGTGCAAAGCCTCAAGGTCGCTCTCTTCGATGGGTCGAAGTGCCGCGAGGTCCGCGTTGGTCATGGACCGCATCCTCGCAGAGGTCGGGGCCTCAGAAAACCAAGCATCGCGACCACAACATCCTGATGGGCACCGCACTTGGTGGATACCTCGTTTGAGATTCTTGCGGCCTGCCGCCTCCTACCGGGCAATTGCGGTGCGGACGGGCCCGAGAGCGCCCTCCAGTTCCCGCTTCCTCAGTGGTCCCATAGCCGCCTAGCCAAGGCGATGTTCGTTTCCTCTACCCCTTGTGGTACCTCGGCCGTTTAGGGGCCCGGGGAACGTAGGTAAGCCCGTACCCGAATGGGCACAACGGAAAGCGGGGGTGGCGACAGAGCACAAGATGAGGTATACAATGCCTCCACGACCCCTATATTTTGGTGGCTGGCGACCTGACGAGGAGCTCTAGTGCGCTGCCCCTACTGCAATCACAACGACCTGCGGGTGGTGGATTCTCGGGATTCCGAGACCGGCGAGGCAATCCGGCGTCGGCGCGCCTGCAACAGCTGCGGCAAGCGCTTCACCACCTACGAGCGGATCGAGTCGATTCCCTTCTACATAGTGAAGAAGGATGGCCGCCGGGAGGACTTCGACCGAGCCAAGCTCTTCCAGGGGCTCATGAATGCCTGCAAGAAGCGGGACATCTCGCCGACCTTGATCTCACAGATGGTTGAGGAGATCGAGGCCGAGCTGCGCGGCCGCGGCCAGTCCGAGCTGCCCAGCGTCGAGGTGGGGGAGCTGGTCATGGAGCATCTGCGCAAGCTGGATGATGTCGCCTATGTCCGCTTCGCCTCTGTCTATCGCTCGTTCCGCGATGTCTCCGAGGTGCGCAACGAGATTGACCACCTGCTCTCGCGCGCCTCCGACGGTGTCCAGCCTAAGCGCAGACGCCGGACCCCGGGCCGCTGAGCGGGGCTTCCTTTTCGGATCGGCTGGCAGAAGTCCAGGCTGCCATCGGCGAGGCCGAGCGACGGGCGGCCCGACCAGCGGGGAGCGTTTTCCTGCTGCCGGTCAGCAAAGGTCATCCATTTGCCGTCGTCGAGATGACGGTCAGGGCGGGTCAGGTGGCCCTGGGCGAGAACTACCTCCAGGAGTGCGACGGCAAGGCGCGTGCTCTCCAGGCGTTAGGTCTTGAGCCCGTCCGCTGGCACCTCCTCGGTCATCTCCAGCGCAACAAGGTACGCCGCGCCGCCGAGCTCTTCTCGGTGATCGAATCTGTGGACAGCCTGGAGCTCGCCCAACGGCTGTCCGCCGCCCGCACAGGCCAAGAACGGCTTCCGGTCCTGTGCGAGGTGGAACTGACCGGGCGTCCCCAGCGAACCGGGTTCGCGGCGCAGCAACTGCTAGCGGAGTTCAGTCAGATAGCCGACCTGCAAGGGATCGAGGTGCGGGGCTTGATGACGGTCGCCGCTCCAGAGAGCCCGGGCGAGGCATTCTCCGCAGCACGCGGGCTCCTGGAGAAGCTGCGAGAGCTTAGCGACCTACCGCTTCCGACCCTGAGCATGGGCATGAGCGGCGATTTCCGGGCGGCGATCGCCGAGGGCAGCACCGAGGTGAGAATCGGAAGTCGCCTTTTCGGGGAGCGTCCCGCCCGGGGCTGACGTCCCCGGCTAGCGCACCAACGCGGTTAGTTGCTGGTAGCCGCTGGCGCCCTTCGGGTAGGTGTTTCCCTGCCCCGTCTGCTGATAGTTGCCCAGGCCGTCCCGAGCTCGGACGCGCAGCGTGTAGAAGCCGGCCGCCGGGTTCCAGGGGAAGCTCCACAGCGTCCACGTATATGGGGACAGGGGGACGCGGAGATCAGCCTTGGTCCAGCTCCGGCTTCCGTCGACGCTCACCTCCACCCGGGAGATGCCCTTGGTGCCCGCGTAGGCGACGCCGGTCAGGAGGTACCTGCGGCCGGCACTCAGCGACGTGTTTCCCGAGGGAAAGTCGAATCGGGAGAAGATCCGGGGGTACGCCCCGGCGTTCCAACCCTGCTGCTCCCAGTACCCCAGATATGGGGTTGTAGAGGGCCTGATGCTGGTCAGCCACTTGGGATTCTTCATTCCGTAGTGGTCGACCACCAGGACCCGGGCGGGAAACCCATGCTGGGCCGTGAGATGGGCTCCATTGAGGCGATCTACGATGAGGGTGGTGGGCGCGGTAGCCTGCGCGACCGGAAGGCTCTCGGTGTAGCCGTCGGCGCAGTCGAAGAGGATCTGTTCTGTCCCAGACGGCAGGCCGGCCCGCTGGAGCAGCGCATTCAGCTGGACTCCCCGCCACACCCCCGTGCTGATCAGGGTTCCGCCAACCGGGTTGGAGATGCACTCCAGAGTCTGAATCTGGGTCTGGTGAGGGAGGGCGAGCAACTCCTGGAAGCTGAGGGAGTAGGGGTTCCGGCCCCCCACCTCGAGGCGCCAGGTGGCAGCGTTCACTGCGGGCGGTCCGAAGAGATCCTTGGAGACGACGTAGAAGTCCGCGGTAGAGGTCAGGCCGCTGGGCAGTTCGTCGCCGGCACCGCCGGGAACCCTGCCCAGGTTGAGCCGAGGCACGCCGGGCGAACTGGCGTTGAGGAGGTTGAAGCCGAGGTAGCCCAGGCTGGCGACGCCGATCGCTCCCCCTACCCCCGCCAGGAAGGTGCGTCGGGGCAGGGTCCCGGGCGAGAGAACACGGACACGGCCGGGTTGACCTCCCCCACCCGACGAGAGGCCCAGCAACAGCTCCACCAGACCCGTCAGAAGGAGCCAGTCGAATAGAGCTGCCGCCGTTGCGGAAACGGTGAGCGATCCCTCCCCCAAGGCGATCAGGGGCAGGGTCAAGACCCAGAGACCTAGGCCGGGAGCGAGCCAGCGAACCAGCGCCCGTCCTCGGCGTACCGCAGGCGCGGCCGGGTAAGGCGCGACCGCCTGCCAGCTCCAGCGCCCCAGCCACCGGCCCAGGGCGGCACCCACAAGCACGATGAAGACCGAGGTCCCCAGGAGCAGGAGTGGGCGTCCCCGCTCCTGCAGGGTGTCGATGAGAACCCCAAAGACGCTGCCCGGCATGAGGAGCGCCACTCCGTTGCCGATGACTTCACTGAGCGAGGGAAGACCGGTGAGGGCGCGCAGGAGTAGGGTCGCGCCCAGGGTCAGTCCGGCCGCGCAGGCGCCCAGCAAAGCGCCGTTCGGTCGGGCCGACGTCAACCGGGTCAGGGCAGGAGCCAGCCGAGCGGTCCGCCCTGGCTCACGAGTTCAGTTGCTGGTTCAGGAACTCCAGGGAGCGCTGCCAGGAGAGCTCGTCAGCGTCGGCGTTGTAGACCTCGGGGCGATCCTCGTTGGTGAAGGCATGCCCCCCCGGGTAGGTGTAGAAGGTGTGGGGCACGCCCGCCGCCTGCAGTCCCTGCTCTAAGTTGTGGACCGCCTCCGGGCTGGCGAAGTCGTCGTGGTCGCCAAAGTGCCCGAGCACCGACCCAGGGATCTTGGCGAGATCCGTCTCCTCCCCCGGGATCCCGTAGAAACAGACCACCGCCCGGACTTTGTCGTGGTTGGCGGCCAGGGTGATGGCCAAACCGCCGCCCATGCAGTAGCCCACCGCGCCGACGTACTCACCTCGAGCTTCTCCCGAGCTGAGCAGGTAGTCGACCGAGCCGCGCAACTCCTTGGCAGCCCGCGCCTCGTCCATGGCCATCATCGCCTTCTGCGCCTCGTCCGGCTCGTGGAAGCCAATCACCCGGCCGTGATAGAGATCAGGAACCAGAGCAGCGAAGCCAGCCTCCGCGAATCGGTCGGCGGTGCGCTTGATCTGGTCGCTCAGCCCCCACCACTCCTGGATCACGACGATCCCGGGTGCCGGTCCTGACGGGGGCACCGCCAGGTACCCGCTGGCTGTGCTGCCATTGCTGGGAAACTCGACCATCCGACCCGCCATCTGGCTGCCCTCCATCTCTTCCGTCCGCTGCGGTCAGCGACCCTCTGCCAACAATAGCCAGACTGGGCCGTCAGGCAAAGGCCCTGGTTCAGGGTCGGGACGGGCGCAGGTCTCGGAGTAGTAGCCGCGCCTTGCGGCCTCCTCGCCAATTGTCCACTTCAAGTTCAAAGAGAGCATCGACCTGCCGTCCTGACGGCAGATGGGCCCGGAGGTGGGGCCGGTTGAAGCTGATTGCCTCCGCTGTCCCAGTGGCGTCGGAGAGGATCACTTTTAGGTGGCCACCTGACTTGCCCAGAGTCTCGGTCCGGACCACGGTCAGGCCGTTGGCACAGAGCAGGACCGTGGGATTACCGCTGCCACAGGGCTGCAATAGAAGAAGTTCCTCGGCCAGCTCCAGACCACAGTCGCGCAGCCCTACCTCGGCGTCGACCCGGAAGGCACGCAGAGGTGAGTGCTCACCCAGCTGGTCGCGGATCGCCTGGGCCATCTGCCTCGCGAAGCTGGCCTCTACCTCTGGGTCCGGGACCAGGCTGAAACCACCGGCTGAGACATGTCCGCCATAGCTGAGCAGATGATCGGAGCACTGCTGGAGCGCCTCGACCACGTTTAGGCCCGGGATCCCACGGGCCGAGCCGCGCCATTTCTCACCAGTCTGGCTGTAGACGAAGGCGGGCCGACCGAACTCCTCGGCGAGGCGTCCGGCCACCAGCCCGACCACCCCCGGGATGATCTCGGGAGAGCCGAGCACGATCACGGGAAGTTCGTCCGGCATCTCGGCCACTTGCTGGCGAGCAAGCACCAGCGCCCGGCTCAGTGAGAGGCGTCGGGCCTGATTGAGCGACTCCAACTCGGCGGCTGCCTGACTCGCCTCCTGGGCGTCGTCGGCGAGGCAGCAGCGCAAGGCCAGCCCGGCGTCATCCATGCGGCCGGCGGCATTGATCCGAGGGGCAAGGCTGAAACTGAGACTGGCGCTGCTCAGATCACCGGGGATGCCCGCGACACGGGCCAACTCGACCAGCCCGCGCGGCGCCTTCTCCGACCACGCCATCAACCCCTGCCTGACCAGCCAGCGGTTCTCCTCCTGAAGCGGCATCATGTCCGCCACCGTGCCCAGAGCCACCAGGGGCAGCTGCGCCGCAGCGGTGCCTTCGGCAAAGACCCCCTCCCCCTCCAGGGCACGGACCAACTTGTAGGCGACTCCCACTCCTGCCAACCCCTTGAAGGGGTATTCGTCATCGGGACGTTGGGGGTTGACCAGAGCGTCGGCCGGAGCCAGCTCCAGCCCGTCTTGACCGTGGGGCAGGTGGTGGTCGGTGATGATCAGCTTGAGTCCAGGGGGTCGATCGCGGACAACCTCCACGGCGGTGGTTCCGCAGTCGACCGTGATCACCAAGTCGGCGCCTCTGCGCCGGAGCTCCAATAGGGCCTCGGCGTTGAGCCCATAGCCCTCGCTCTGTCGTTGCGGGATGTAGGCCAGGGGTTTCTTGCCGGCGCTGCGAAACGCGCGCACCAGGAGAGCGCAGGCAGTGACCCCGTCAGCGTCGTAGTCGCCGTAGATGGCGATCATCTCGTCGTGGGCAAGAGCGTCCCGCACCAGTGCAACAGCGCGGTCCATATCCTTCAGCAGGAGGGGATCGAACTCCTCGCCAGGTGCCTGAAAAGACTCCCGGGCCAGCCCGGCGCGGCTTCCCCGCGCCCGGATTATCCGGTCGAAGGGAGGGGCGTCTAGGTCACCTTCCAGGCTGGGCATGGTCCACTCGCGGGGGGCGCGTTTCACCCGTGCCTCAGAGAAAGCAGGAAGACCGACCGAAGGTAAAGCACCGGTCTTCGATTTTAGTCCGCCCCAAGCCAATCGCCCAGAGACGACACTGCAGGGTGTGAGTCCCCGCAAGTCAGACCGTCCGCGCACCGAGGAGGAGGAGCGAGCCAAGGCCGAGCGGCGTCAGCGCAGCCTCCAGGTGTCGACCATCTGCCTGCACGCCATGGGCTGGATCCTGGTCACCTTCTACGCCACCGACTACCTGCCTCCGCTCTTGATCCGAGTGACCGTGGGCCTGCATCAGCCGGCCTCGCTGCAATACCTGGTCGGCTACCTGGTGCTGAGCCTGCTCTGCGTGGGCTTGGCGGTCGGCTTCGGCTGTCTCTACGGGCCTCGTATCCGCGCCAGCGCGTACTCCTGGCGCTGGTATTTCTTCCCGATTCTGCTGGCCCTGCTGCTGATCCCGGCTCAGGGGATCAATGAGTGGCTGACCCGGGCGATCGAGGCCATCTGCCTGATCCTGGGGATCTCTCTCGGGGTGGGTCTCAGCCAGCCGTGGCGACGCTGGCGGCGGAGGCGGAGACCAGCTCGCGGTCGCGTGGCCGCGCCCTGACCGGCCGGTAGAGGGTGTCGCGTTCACGGGGGGTCCTTCCCACGCCGCGGATGGCTGCCTCGATCTCCGCGGGATCAAGGTTCTGGCCGTGGTCGGCACCACTCATGCGGGTGATCGACTCCTCCATCAGGGTGCCGCCGAAATCATTGGCGCCCCAGCGCAGAGACTCGGCCACACCCCCGGGCCCGAGCTTGACCCAGCTGGTCTGGATATTGGGGATGTCGCTGCCGAAGTAGAGCCGGCAGAAGGCGGTGAACCGCAAGGAATCCTCCAGGGTGAGCGGCTGGAGGATGCCGAAGAACTTGCCCAGGGTGTTGTTGTGAACCTGGAAGGGGAGCAGCACGAACTCGCTGATCCCGCCCGTCTCGCGCTGCAGGTTGCGAATCACCTCAAGGTGCTGGAGGCGGTGCCAGGGGGTCTCGATGTGGCCGTACATGATGGTCGAGGTGGTGGGGATTCCCACCTGGTGGGCGGTCTTGATGATCTCCACCCACTCCTGGCTGGTCAGCTTCTCCGGGCAGAGGATGCGGCGCACCTCCTCGACCAGGATCTCCGCGGCGGTGCCCGGCATGGTGCCCAAGCCGGCGTCTTTGAGCTGACGTAGAACGTCCTCCACTGTGCGGCCCGACTCCTGGGCGATGTAGCGGATCTCCTCCGGCGATAGGGCGTGCAGGTGGAGGTCGGGCCAGCGCTCTTTGATCTCCCGGAAGAGGGTGTCGTAGAAGATCAGGTCCAGCTCCGGGGTGAGCCCCGACTGCATGCAGATCTCGGTGGCCCCTCTGCCGACCGCGTTCTCGATCTTGGCGAAGACCGTGTCGTGGTCGTGGAAGTAGGCGCCTTTGGCGTTGACCGAGCTCCGCCGGAAGCCGCAAAAGGAGCAGCTGCCGACGCAGACGTTGCTGATGTTGACATTGCGGTTGACCACATAGGTGACCGTGTCCCCGACCAATTCCTGGCGCAGGCGATCGGCGGCCGGCTGGAGGTCGGCGAGCGACTCCTGATACACGGGAAGACGCTCCTGCAGGTGGAAGCCCAGGGTGCGTGCCTTGGCCGCCAATTCGGTCTCGCCGGGCCAGGAGTACTCGGGACTGACCGAGTCGCCGTCGAGCGAGATGCCACCCAGATCGGTGGCCCCTGCCTCCACCAAGGATGGCCAGCTCTCGAAGTTTAGGTTGGGAGGAACCTGCACGGCCACGTCGGCCGGCAGGATGGCCCGAGCCAGCTCCACCGCCCCAACCACCGTCTCCGCCGTCGGAGCCGGCTCGTCCGCCATCGGGGTGCCCGGCTTGGGAATGAAGTTCTGGACGATCACTTCCTGGATGTGGCGGTGCCGCAGGTGCGAGTCTCGGATCAGCTCCAGGGCATGGCGCCGATCTTCCTCGGACTCTCCGATCCCGACCAGGATCCCGGTGGTGAAGGGGATTTTCAGCTCCCCGGCGGCGTTCAGGTGGGCGAGTCGCTCCTGGTAGCGCTTGCCCCCTCCCATGGCGTGCGCCCGGAGGTCATCGGTGCCGCTCTCCAGCATCAGTCCCATGGAGACATTCCAGGGCTTGAGCCGGGCCAGGCTAGCCTTGGCGAGAAGACCCACATTGGTGTGGGGCAGCAGTCCCCGGCTCATGGCCCGGCGGCATATGTCCACGACGATGTCGACGAAGGCATCCTCATCGGCGAGCCCCAGGTCAGGCAGCCGCCAGGGCTGCTCCCCGGCCATGATCAGGATCTCCCGGCAGCCCAGCCGCCGGGCTTGGTCGAGATGGTGGTCCGTCTCGGCCACCGTGATCAGGCCGCCCTCGTCCTTGCGGTACTCGCAGTAGCCGCAGCGCCGGAAGCAGCGGTAGGTCACGTCAACCGTGTAGCTGCGGCTGAAGGTCAGGTAGTTGAGCTGGTACTCCGGCTGGTGCCGGCTGGCTACTCCAGGCCGGGCAGGGACGATCGCCTCGTAGGCCATGCTCGAATTATGCGGTCCGGTAGGGGACGGACGGTCAGAGGCGAACTGGAACCAGGCGGTTGGGGAAGCTGACCCCGTATTTCTCCACGTAGTCGTCCAGGGCCAGGAGCATCTCCTGCTGGAAGGCGAGGCGCTCAACCAGGTCGGAGGGCGACGCTCGATTGGACTCGCCGGAGAGATGGCGTTGGATCCAGGGTGGGACCTTCGAGACGAGGTGGGTCGTCCCACCGGTCAGGATGACTGTCTCGGGACGGCTGTCCTCGACCCGCAGCCCGACCCGGAGAAGGATTCCGGTGCGATTGGCGAGCGCCCAGAGACGCTCCCAGTGCCCGGATTCATGGCGGAGGCGGTCCGGCCGGGTGTAGCGGATGGCGGGGTCGTTGATGATGCTCATGTTGGAGTCGCCCCAGCGCACCAGGCGCTCGACCACCGGCTCGTCCATGTCCCGGGAGACCCAGAGAACTAAGGAGGCGCAGCGGTTGTCGAGATCCGGTGGCAACACCTGAGTGCCCCGGGCCATGGCCATTGCCAAGACCTCGACGACGCTGGCGTGGCGAAGACAGTAGGCCCGACCCTCGACCACGTTGAGGTGCTCCTGGCAGGCGACCCAGGAGCAGTCCACGGCGCGCCGGTCTCGGTAGAGGCAGCGGAAAGCCTCCTGGCTCTCACATCCAGCCTGGTCACAGCCTCCCCCCTCGGGCTCGCCGTAGCGGACCTCCTCCACGTCCGCCACGGCGCTGGGCCGCTTGGCCACCTCTCAGGGCCTCCCTGAGGACGCGCTTCGCGCACGAATTCGCACAGGGGGGTTCGTCAGGAGCGCGATTTGCACTGGTCGAGCCAACTTGGGCTCGAACATAGCAGAGCAACTGGGGCGGTACAAGGGGCTGGAGGCAGACATGCTCTGGTTGTCACAGCACCGTTAGCGAACGGGGTCAGGGAAGCAAGCGATAGGCCGGAATGGTCATGAAGGGGACAAAGTCGGCGGCCAAGGCGACCTCGATGAAGAGCTCGCTCGCCTGGCGATAATCCGGGCCTAAGTCGGCATCGACCTGCTCGGTTACCGCCAGTACCTGCTCCCGACTGATCTTGCCGTGATGAACCCACTGCCAGATCTGCGATCGCGAGATCTCGGCGGTGGCGGCATCCTCCATCAGGTTGTTGATGGCGGCCGCGCCCACACCGTGCAACCAAGAGCCCAGGTACTCAATGCCCACGGCGACGTTGAGCCGCACCCCGGCCTCGGTGATTTCCCCGGGTGTGGCGGCCACATCGAGGAGCGCATTTGCTGATACGCGCACCTCGTCGCGCCGGCGCTGCACTTGATTCGGTTGCTGACCGAGAACCTTGTCGAACACCTCACGGGCGACCGGGACCAGGTCGGGATGGGCCACCCAGGTGCCGTCGAAGCCATCGCCCACCTCACGCAACTTGTCCTCGCGCACCTTGTCCAGGGCCACCTGGTTGACCGCGGCGTCGCGGCGGCTGGGCACGAAAGCAGCCATGCCCCCGATGGCGTGTGCCTGGCGCCGGTGGCAGGTCTTGACCAGGAGCTCGGTGTAGGCGCGCATGAAGGGGACGGTCATGGCCACCGCTCCCCGGTCAGGGAGGATGAACCGAGGGTCGTCGCGGAACTTCTTGATGATCGAGAACATGTAGTCCCAGCGCCCGGCATTGAGTCCGGTCGAGCGCTCGCGGAGCTCGAAGAGGATCTCCTCCATCTCGAACGCGGCGAGGACCGTCTCGATGAGGACGGTGGCCCGGATCACCCCTTCGCCGAGCCCTAGGTGATCCTCGGCGATCTGGCAGGCCCGGTTCCACAGCCGGGCCTCGAGATGGCTCTCCAGCTTGGGCAGGTAGAGATAGGGTCCAGAGCCTCGCTCGAGGAGTGGCTTGGCACAGTGAAAGACGAAGAGCCCGAAGTCGAAGAGACTGGCCGAGACCGGTTCACCGTCGATCAGGAGGTGCTTTTCGGGAAGATGCCAGCCCCGAGGACGCACCACCAAGGTCGCCGTCCTCTCTTCCAGCCGGTAGGTCTTGTCTCCCGACTGCAGCGAGATGGTCCCTGCCACGGCATCGATCAGGTTGACCTGCCCCTCCAGGCAGTTCGACCAGGTGGGGGAGTTGGCGTCCTCGAAATCCGCCATGAAGACGCTGGCGCCGGAGTTGAGCGCGTTGATCATCATCTTCCGCTCCACCGGTCCAGTGATCTCGACTCGGCGATCGAGCAGGTCGGAGGGAGGCGGCGCCACCGTCCAATTGGAGTCCTCCCGCACCGATACCGTCTCGGCCAGGAAGTCGGGCAAGTCGCCTTGGTCCAGTCGACGCTGCCGTTCAACCCTGGCTTCGAGGAGTTCCTTCCGGGTCGGCCCTAGCTCTCTCTGCAGCCGCGTCACCAGAGCCAGGGCGTCCGGGGTCAGCACTCTTTCCCCGGCACCATTGCCAGAGTCCGGTAGCTCGACCCCGTGGGCCGAGTCGGAAGAGGCCGTCATGAGCTTGGTTTCGCCTCGAACTGGGCCTCCTCGGTCGACCCCTGGAGGGCGAGGGTGGCACTCTCTCCGCCGGTCACCGTCTCCAGGACCGAGTCGAAGTAGCCGGCACCGACCTCAGACTGATGGCGGGTCGAGGTGTAACCCCGCTGCTCCAATTCGAACTCACGTTGCTGCAGCCGCACATAGGCGCTCATGCCCTCTTCGGCGTAGCCCTTGGCCAGTTCGAACATTGAGCTGTTGGCGACGTGGAAGCCGGCCAGGGTCACGAACTGGAAGCGGTATCCCAGCTGCCCCAGCCGCCACTGGAAATCGGCCACCTCCTTGTCGCTGAGGTGCTTCTTCCAGTTGAACGATGGTGAGCAGTTGTAGGCCAGAAGCTTGCCGGGGAATTTGGCGTGGATGGCCTCTGCGAACTGGGCCGCCTCCTCGATGTTGGGGCTTGAGGTCTCGAACCAGAGGGCATCGGCAAAGGGGGCGAAGGCAAGACCACGGGCGATCACCGTGGCAATGCCCGGGCGAACCCGGAAGAAGCCCTCGGAGGTGCGCTCGCCAAGGAGGAACTCTTGGTCCCGGGGGTCGACGTCACTGGTCAGCAAGGTGGCGCTCAAGGCATCCGTCCTAGCCACCAGCACGGTGGGTACGTCAAGTACGTCCGTTGCCAGGCGGGCGGCGACCAGCGTTCTTTCGAACTGGCTGGTCGGGACCAGCACCTTGCCGCCCAGATGGCCACACTTCTTCTCTGAGGCAAGCTGGTCCTCGAAGTGAACCCCGGCCACGCCGTTCTCGATCATCGACTTCATCAGCTCGAAGGCATGGAGGGGTCCGCCGAACCCGGCTTCTGCATCGGCCACGATGGGCACCACCCAGTCGCCATCGCGGTGCCCGTCGGCCCAGGCAATCTGGTCGGCTCGAAGCATGGCGTTGTTGAGGCGATGGGCCAGCGCCGGAGCGCTGTTGGCCGGATACAGGCTCTGGTCGGGGTAGGTCTCCCCTGAGAGGTTGGCGTCGGCGGCCACCTGCCAGCCGGAAAGATAGATGGCCTTGAGACCGGCCTTGACCATCTGAACCGCTTGCTGTCCCGTCAGCGCGCCTAGGGCTGGCACGTAGCCGGTGTTGGTGAGCATGTCGAAGAGACGCTCTGCTCCTCGGCGGGCCAGGGTGTGCTCGATGTGGATCGAACCGCGAAGCCGGATCACGTCTTCCGCCGAGTAGGGCCTGGTTACGGTGCTCCAGCGCTCGCCCTCCCAGCTGCGCCGCAGCTCCTCCGCGGCGTCGGGGCTTGTGCCGTTCGATCGACTGGAAGCGGGAGTCATGAGGTGGACCCTCCTAACGGGTGCGTGCGGAATAATGCGGAGCAAAGACCTTCATTTCAGTTGGCGCCGTGAGGACAGGGCGCGGCTGGAGGCCGCCACGACTGAATCCTTTCGGACGGGCGGAGACGGCCCCCTCTGCTCGATAAGTCCGACCCTGCGCCCATCACAGGATCCTAGGGGCGGCCCCGGGGGCTGTCAAGAAGCAGCAGTTCAAGCGCCTTCTACCCAGGTTGGGAAGTCAGTGGACGCCGGGTTCGCTCCGGCCTCGCCCCTAGGAGGTGATGGCGGCCCCGGTGTCGAGGTCGAAGAACTGCAGATGCTCGGTATCCGGAACCAGGGTCACGTCCTCACCGACTTTGAGTTGGACCCTGGGGTCAACGCGGGCCACGCCGGGCGCCGTCTTGTCGCTTCCGCCGGAGATGGCGATGGGCAGAGTCTGGTCCTCCCCCTCCGCGGCCGCCCCCTCGGGGCGGATGTGGTCGGCCTTGATCCGGAAGTGCACGATCACCTCCGCTCCCAGGGATTCGAGGAGGTCGATCTCGGCCGGGATGACTGAGGGGTTGTCGGGCAACTCATGGCCGATGGCCACATGCTCCGGCCGTATCCCCATAGCCACCTGACGGCCTTGGTAAGACGCCAGGGCGGGGCGCGCCTCCAGCTGCGTGGGCGGGATGACGATGCGGTGGTCGCCTAGCCGTACCGTCAACTGGCCGGAGTCCCCCGCGATCTCGCCCTGATAGATGTTCATCGCGGGAGACCCGATGAAGGCGGCCACGAAGAGGTTGGCGGGGTGGTCGTAGAGAACCTGAGGCGGCTCGCACTGCTGCAGGACACCGTGCGCCAGCACGGCCACTCGGTCGCCCATGGTCATGGCCTCGGTTTGGTCGTGGGTGACGTAGAGGGTGGCCACCCCCAGCCGCCGCTGGATGCGGGAAACCTCAGCCCGCATCTGCACCCGCAGCTTGGCGTCGAGGTTGGAGAGCGGCTCGTCCATGAGAAAGGCCGCGGGCTCGCGCACCAGCGCGCGACCCATGGCCACGCGCTGGCGCTGACCTCCGGAAAGACTTGCCGGTTTGACGTTGAGCATGCCTTCCAGCCCGAGCGTCTGGCCCGCTTCTTTGACCCGGCGGTTGATCTCAGCTTTGTCGAGGTGGCGCAGCTTGAGCGAGAAGCCGATGTTCTCGGCGACGGTCATGTGCGGATAGAGCGCGTAGTTCTGGAAAACCATGGCCACGTCGCGATCCTTGGGGCTCAGGTCGTTGACGACTTTGCCGCCGATCCGGACCGTCCCACCGCTGATTTCCTCAAGCCCTGCGACCATGCGCAGCGCCGTCGTCTTGCCACATCCGGAAGGTCCCACCAGAACCATGAACTCGCCGTCGGCGACATCCAGGCTGAGCCCCGAGACCGCCTGATTCTTGTTCGCGTAGACCTTGGTCACCTTATCGAGCTCGATGGTCGCCACAGTTGCGTTTCCTCCCCGCCTAGCCCTTGAGGCTGCCGGCGGTCAAGCCACTGACGATCCGCCGCTGCGCGATCAGCACCAAGATGGCGATGGGAATGGTGATCACGACCACGGCAGCGTCAATCCGATTGAAGAACGTCTGGTACTGACTCTGGCCGAAGACCACGATCGCCAAGGGTGCGGTGAATTTCGAGGGGCTGTCGAGGAATGACAGCGCGAATGCGAAGTCGTTCCAAGCCAGAATAAATGACAGGATTCCGGCCGTGAAAACAGCCGGGACGGAGACCGGGATGACTACCTTGCGCAAGGTCTGGAGCCGGGTCGCACCGTCGACCAGCGCTGCCTCCTCCAACTCCTTGGGAATCTGAGCAAAGAAGTTGCGCAGGAGCCAAGTGGAGAGCGGCAGAGTGTACACCAGGTACGTGATGATGAGGGGGTAGATGTTGTCCAACAGGCCGAGGTCTCGATAGAGCAAGAAGAGCGGACCAACCATGGCCAAGACCGGGAAGAATCCGGCGAGAAGGATAAAGGTGAGGGTGGCGCCGCCGCCGCGAATCGGCAGACGGGCCAGGGCATAGCCGGCGAGTGAGGCCACCACGATGGTGACTGCGGTGGTGCCTAGAGCGACGATGGCGCTGTTGAGCAGCGGGGTCAGGAAGTGGAGCTGCGTGAAGTCGTCGATGTAGGAGGAGAAGGTGAGGTGGGAAGGCAGGAAGCCGTTGGCGCCGCCGACACCCTGGACAAACTCGGCGTTGGATTCCAAAGATGTACGCAGGATCCAGAAAAATGGGAAGAGCGCGATTAGCAAGACGATCAGCACGCCGAGGTAGAAGAACACCTGACCGGCAAAACGACGTCGTCCCCGGGGACCGCGCCAGCGACCCACAGCCACCGCCACCGGAACGGCCCCGGGCGTGACGGGAGTGACCGAGGTGGTGGGAGCGGGCACGCTGTCCATCAGGTTCTAGGCCTCATCACCAACACAATGGCGCCGGCGATGAACAGCGAGAACACCACCAGACTGATCGATATCGCCCCCCCATAGCCAAAGTTGGTATCAACCAGGAAAGCCTGCCAATTGAGGTAGGAGAGCGTCTCGGTGGTGGTCCCGGGACCACCACCGGTCATGATGTAGATGATGTCGAAAACCAGGAAGGCTTGCAGGGTTCGGAAGATCAGGGCAACCATCAGGGCGGGCCGCAAGAGGGGCAGTGTCATGCGCCGGAAGGACTGCCAGGCGGTGGCACCGTCGATCTTAGCTGCCTCGTAGACATCACCGGGTATGAGCTGTAGCCCGGCCAACAGGATGATGGCAATAAAAGGCACGTTTTTCCACGCATCTGCCACCAGCACCGCGGTCCAGGCGGTCCATTCACCGGCCAGCCAGGTAGTTTGCGAGCCGGGCAGATGGAGGATTCCTAACACGTAATCGACAAACCCGCTGCGAGAATCGAACATGGTGGTCCAGAGCAAGGCCGAGACCACGGTCGGCACAGCCCAGGGGATCAGCACCGCCGCCCGCAGGGCGCCGCGGCCATGGAACGCCTTGTGTAACATCAGGGCCAGACCGAGGGCGGCGATCGTCTCGATCACAACCGAAACGACCATGAATCCCAGCGTTCGTGCCAGTGCCGCGGGGAACGCGGCGGCACTCGCAAGCTCCTGATAGTTTTTCAGTCCGACGAAATTCTGCGGTGCGCCGGCATTACTGAGGATGACGTTGTGGAAAGAGTTCCACAGGTTGTAGACGAGGGGATAACCGGTGACTAGCAGGAGCAGGATCACCACCGGCGCCACCAGGGCGTATCCCAGGCGGCGGTCAGCCGTGCGAGCGACCCCCGCCGTCGGCGCGGTGCCGCCCAGAGAAGGCAGACGGAGCCGCCGTGCCACCGATCTGGTGCTCACGACGGCCCCCTGCCTGGCTAGTTAGTCCTGCTTTTCCGTCACCCGCCGCCTGTGGCGTCTAGCTTGACCAGAGGTGCGGTCTGTTCCAGCGTTGCCTTGGGCGAGCCGAGGTTGGAGAAAACGGTGGAAAGCATCGTCTGCAGGTCGGACGAGATCTGCAAGTAGTTGGGATTGACGGGACGCGGCTGCGCGTACTTGTTGAGGGTTTCCACCTGCTTGAAGTAGGGAGCAGCCGCCAGAAGGGCCGGAGTGTACGCCGCCGGCAAGGACGGCGGATCCCCGGTCGCGATCGCCCGGGCCGTCTCGACGGACGACGTGGTGAGGTACTGGATCAGCTTGTAGGCGGCCGTCTCGTGCTTGGTCTTAGCGTTGATCGCCAGCATCTCTCCGCCCAAGGCCGCGCCCGGGGTGCCACCCGGTCCCGCCGGGAATGGGATGTAGCCGACGTGGCCCTTAGCCGGTCCGCCCTCGGTTCCAACCACCGACGCCACGAAGGGGTAGTTGATGGCGAAGGCGGCATTGCCCGCCTGGAACTCGCTCTCGACGTTGCCCTCCTGCCAGCCGGTGACATCGACCGGGGCAATCTTGTTGACGTAGAGGGCGTTGTACATCCACTGCAGTGCCGCCAGATTGCCCTTGGTGTTCAGCTTGAGCGGGTTGAGCTTGCCTCCGAAGGCACTGTCCAGGGTCATGTAGGCGGTGATGGCACCCTCGTACTTCTCGCCCTCAAAGGCGATCCCTTCCTTGAGTGAGGGGTCGGCCCGCATCGCTGCCTCGGCATCGCTGACCACCTGGGCGGGCGTCTTCGGCGGGGTCTTGATCAGGTCGGTGCGGTAGAACAGTCCCTCGGGGTTGTCGAACCAGGGGATCGCGTAGGGCTTGCCCTTGTAGGTTCCGGCCGCCACCTCGGTGGGGAAGTACTGCTTCATGTTGGGCTTGAGGCTGGCCAGATTCTTGATCCAACCGGCCTTGGCAAACTTGGCCGGGTAGGTCACGTCCGACTCCAGCACATCAGGGGTGGCGGATCCGGCGATGAAGCGGTCCTCGAGCTGGGTCAGATAGGTGGTTGAGTTGGGAGAGAGGACCAGGATGTTGACGTGGATGTTGGGGTTGGCCTTCTCGAAGGCATGGATCGCCTTCTGAGTCTGAGCCCCTTCACCTCCGAGTCCCGACTCGGCGAAGGTGATCGTCTGTTTGCCCGAGGCAAAGGCGGAGGTAGTCGCCAGGGCTTCTCCCACGGCGGTCAGACCCACCAGGGCCGCCACTCCCAGCGCGACCACGCTCATCGGTCGTCTGCCGCGCGTCCGCCATTGCTCCATAGCGTCACCTCCCACGCACCAATTGGGGCGGGCCGACCCGTCCAGGATCCGCTTTGTCACCGCGCTGACGTGTGGCGTTCTATCACAGCCCACGCAAATCTGTCCACTCAATGTTCGCTAGCGCACAAAAACCAGAGAGGGTATCCACTTCTATGTTCGTCCACCGCTCATGTGGTCGTCACCCGCCCACCGCCTCACTTGCCCGTGGTTCTGATTCCACCCCAAGTTCGCCGTGAGCTGGTAGGGACTCACCGCGAGTGGCGGCGCGCCTGAGTGTCCTTCGGGAGCCAGTACACGGCGCGGCCCGGCAGGGTGGCCACCAGGTCGGCATGACTGGCGGAGGAAAAGCTCAGGAGTGGGCGGAGCTCAGGCTCGGCTCGAGGAACCTGGGCCGGGCAGTCGTGTCCCGGCGTCGCGGAAGCGTTACCAATACCAGCGGAACTTGCTCGCCCTCCCGAACGTAGCATGACCTGTGGACCTGCTCGAGCGCTCCGTTGGCTGAGATCCGCCAGCCGGAATGAGGTTGTGAGCCGGAGCGCCCCAACCAGTTCGGCTCGAGGCTGGCGGTCCTGGCCAGTGCTGATCTCCCTCGGTTGTGTGGCCGCGCTGACGGCAGCACTGGCTGGCACCGGGCAAGGTGGTGCTTCGCCGGCTCGACCCATCGTCAAATGGCTCCGGCTGGGCACTCAGGTAGAGGCAAGTGGACTCTCATATACAGCCTCACTTTCGGCAGCGAGCGGTCTCCTCTCCATCACGCGGGGTGGGAACGAGCTCTCGGTGCCCCTGGTTGCCCTGATCGGTCGGCACCGGCTGCCGATCGGCTCTGGTTACGAGGTCAGTGCCAAGGGAGATCGCCTCAGCCTCACGGTGGTGGAACGCTCGGGAGCGATTCTGGAGCGGGCCAGTCTCACCGCCGCGCCGAGCTTTCTGGACGTCTCGTTCGAAAGTCAGGAGGGACCGAAACCGGGCGCTCCCAGCGAGTTCTTCACCAACGGACGGAGTGGGTTCCCGACCCAGGATGCGGCACGAGGGTTCACGCCGGACCCGGTCGGGCCCTCTCTGCGGGCTGATCCGACATCGTTCCTGGGAGTCCATCGGCCCTGGGTGAGTGCACCCTTCGCGCCCGCGCCTCTGGTGGTCGAAATGGACACCTCGGTGGGGTGGTTGGGAGTGGGACTGGTCCATGTCCCCGACGCCACGGAGATCGCGGTCTCACGGGGTGGAGGCATCACCGTCGATTACCCCCTACAACTGCTCTCGACCTTCGGCGATTCTGGAGCCGGGGGTAGAGTGCGCCGACCCACCGGCGCAGCCGCCGGCACCTGGTTGGGGTTTCCGTCGTTCGCATTGACCATGGCCACGGATCCGCTGACCGGCCTGGGCGACTATCGGGCCGCGCTGGTGGCAATGCACCAGGCTCCGGTCGCAGCACCGCCAGGATCACGTCCGGACTGGTGGGGATGGCCCCTGGTGGACACCTGGGGCCAGCAGTCGGTGTCCCTCGCGGCCAGGGCAAGTAAGGAATTCGACACCGCCTGGGTGACCAGGTTCGCCCAAACTTGGCGACAGCGCTTTGGCGTCGCCCATTTCACCGTGATCATTGATTCCCAGTGGCAGGCGAGGCTGGGGTCACCCGTACCCAGCCACCGCTTCGGCGGCATCGCCGGGATGCGCAAACTGATCGACGAGCTGCACGCCGAGGGCCTCAAGGTGATGCTCTGGTGGCCCTTCTGGATCGACCAAACGTCGCCGATGCACCGCTATCGGATCGATCCCACCGCGTCCTACTTTCCCGCCCGCATCAGGCATGACATGACGATCACGCTGGGCCGCGGTCCGGGTGATTTGGATGCAGACGGGCTCAAGCTCGATTGGGGCTATCTCGTCTCCACCATGACCAAGGAGCACTACTCGCATCCTGCCAAGGGCCTCGGTGTCGCCGCCCTCCTGCGCTACATGACGGTGCTGTCCACGGATGCTTGGAAGACACATCCTCGGGCCCTCATCGACGCCAGTGCCATGGCCCCGCAGTTCGGGGGAACCGAAGATGCTCTGCGCCTCTATGACGCTAGGATGGCGTCGACCTGGAGCGCCCGGGCCGCGATTGTCGCCGAGGCCGATCCGGACTCGCTGATAGATGGGGACGGCTGGAGAGTGGACTCCTCCGCCGAGGCAATCTCCCACATCATCGGCAGCGCCGTCTTCGGAACTCCGGCTGTCTACTACGCGACCCGCTGGTCAGGTGGTGCTCCCATCAGCCGCGGGCTGGCAAAGGCGCTGGGCGCGATCCTGGACTCCGCCGAGGCGCGGGGTCAAGGCGTCCCGAGACGGAATGCCGATGGAGTCTGGAGTTATTTCGTCAAAGGGCAACTCTCCGCCCAGACCCTAGGCAATGACCGAGCGATCGCCGTCTACCACTACGGTGCCCGACACCGGCTGGACCGGGTCACCGTGGTGGGCGCCGCCCCGTCCGCGGTGGCGATTCTCTTCGCCCGGGACATAGTCATCCAACGGGTACGCGCCTCCGACAACGCTCCGGTGCATTTCACACTGATCCACCACCAAGCCCGATTCCATGCTCAGGCTGGCGTTGTCTATCAATTCCAGCTGGGACGGCGCACCCGAGCCAAGGGTGTCCCGCATGAGACTGGATTGCAGCTGGTCGCGCCCAGAGCCGGGGGTGTTGGGACCGGGAGCGGGTCACGGCCGCTTGACCGACCGGGTCCGCCGCCGGGGCCGGCTTCGCCCGCCCTGACCCCGGTCGACAACGCTGATCGAGCCGTCCGACTCCAGTTCCACCAGCGTGGTCTCCGAGACATCGGCGACGCCATGTTCGCGAAGGGCTTCTTCGGCATCCTGCTGGTCCAGTCCCTGACTGCTCAGGGCGCCGGCGTTCCAGCGGCCGCCTGACGCCAATACGGTAGAGGGCGGCTGCACGAAGCGACGGAAGAGAGGACTGCGCATACGGCCCTGACCGACGGTCCAGTTGACCGCGAGCAAAGTCCCGATGATCAGCAGTCCACCAAAGAGCGAGCTGTCGGGTCCGGTCATGGCCGGTTGGACGGCGTTGGCGACGAGCAGGACCAAGACCAAGTCGAAGACCGTCATCTGGCCCAATTCACGCTTACCAAAGATGCGCAGGCCAACGATCATGACCACGTAGATGGAGACGCAGCGGACCACGATGTCCCAGGGGGGGATGGCAAGCGTTGTGAAGTCCATAGAAACTCTCCGGTGATTGCGGGCGGCGCATGCCGGTCGAGCAGGGAGCATCGACGCGCTGATGATCGGCGGCAGCCCCCCTCCGGTGCGCCGATGTATTCGCCAAACGGGCCGTCGCGACAGGGGTGGCCGCAACGGTGACACCCGATGAGTCACGGCCCAGTCGCGGCGGCGGGGCAGCGCCCAACGTCCGCAGGAAGGGGTCTTACGTGTTTTGGGCGCCCCCAAGGACCATCTCGTCACGCGGGACGTGTCGGGACTGCAGCGCGTCCCCTCGGGGATCCTTTACCAAGCCGCCCCACCCAAATCTTCCCACCTCACTACGCAGAGGTAGGCGTCGCCGACCGTCTCGCGGCGGCAGCTCTGGTCGGGTGGGTCAGACGCTCGGCGGCGGAGTCCTTCGCGGGCTGCGTCGGCGCGGCACCGGCGACCCCAGGTTGGTCCCGCAGGCAGAGCAGAAGCGTGCCTCGTCGCCGTTAACTTGGCCGCAGTTGGGGCAGAGTCCAGCCGGCTGCGGTGGCACTACGACCGGAGCGGGAGGCGCCGGAGCTACCGGCGAAGCCGGTGCGTTGGCGTCCCAGACGCGCCAGTGCACCAATCCGGAGACGCCGATAAAAATCGCTAGCGCCAAGGCGATCCATATGAAGACGCCGCCGTAGAGGAAGGCACTCCTGCTCGGGGCAGCCCAGGTCAGCCACGAGACCACGTCGATGATGGTGAAGATGAGTACCCCGAACGCCAAGGCGGC
>DATLRN010000036.1:0-3112 GCA_035534695.1 Candidatus Dormiibacterota bacterium | reverse complement strand
TTGAGTTCCCGCACCATAGCCCTCAGGGCGAGCAGGTCATCGACCCGGAACAGCGCCCTCCCCCCAGCCAGCGCCAGGAACGGATCTGCTCCTTCGACGTCAGTCCAACTCGCCGGTAGCGAACGTACTCGCTCTTCGCCGCCCTCCTTGAAGAAGACTCGGTGCTCGCCCCAGTTGTGTGCGTACCCCACCAACTCGTACTCGCGCCCGGCCAGCGGGTGGAAGGGGTGGACGACTTGGAATCTTCGCGCTACGTCTGGAGCGGATGTATTTGAAGGCTTTGGATAACGCGATCGTCGAACGGTTCGTGAGGTCGATTCGCGTCGAGTGCCTGGACCACCTGATCGTGATCAACGACCGCCATCTCGCGGCCGTCTGGAGTGAGTTCATCCGACTACTACAACAACGATCGGCCCCATCGCAGCTTGGCCCTCACCAGCCCGGTCCCAATCCGTCCTTCAAGGGAAGGGCCGGTAACGTCGCGGGCCGTTCTGGGTGGTCTGCACCAAGTCTATGGACGCGCCGCTTGAAGTGGACACACTATTGCCGCCCTACGTGTGCCCTGCGAAGGGCTCGATCAGCAGCGGATGAAAGATCCGCCGGGGTAATGGCCAAGAAGCCCCGTAGCAAGTGGCCGGCGTCGGGAGAGATCTCGGCGTCGAAGCGCCATGTTCATGCCTCTTAAGGAGGTGGCAACCGTGCGGGCCGCAGCATCAAGCGAAGACTGCCGCATCGAAAGCAATGAGATGGGAGTGGCGAGCCTCGGTAGGTTTGGCGAAGCCACTAGCGCTGCGTGGGAACTTGGAGCGCGCAGCGCACTCCCCGGTGTATGGGTCGTGGCACGTACGGAAGCTGATCGGGTCAACAGGGGAGGCCCTCCTGCCCGCCGCAAGCCAGGTCGGGTTTGTGACAGCGAGCCGCCGTATAAGGTGAAAGCCGAAGTCGGGGGCGGGGCAGAGGGAGTGGGAGCCGGGCATAGTACCAGTGACTCGCCGGACAACAGAACCGGCGACAGGGAAGGCTCGGTACTTCGGTCGTGCTGGCGGCGGAGGTACGGATGAGGGCATGGCGGAAGCCAATCACCCCCTAGACAAAGTCCGCCAACTCCAACGCCGGCTCTATCTCGCGGCCAAGCAGTCGGCTCGGCGGCGTTTCCATGCGCTGTACGACAGGATCGCTCGGCGCGATGTTCTCGAGCGTGCCTGGCAGCAGGTGCGCAACAACCGTGGCGCGGCGGGCATCGACGGACAGACCATCGCCGAGGTGGAAGCCTACGGCGTGGATCGGATGCTCGAAGAGCTGCGGCAGCAGTTGCAGGCTCACCGCTACCGGCCGCAGCCGGTGCGGCGGGTCTACATCCCCAAGGCGGACGGCAAGAGCCAGAGGCCGCTCGGAATACCCCGGGTTCAGGACCGCATCCTGCAAGCAGCCGCCAGGCTGGTGTTGGAGCCGATCTTCGAGGCGTCATTCAAGGCGTTCTCGTATGGGTTCCGGCCGAAGCGCTCGGCCCACCAGGCGGTGGAGGCGGTGAGCAGGCAAATCTGGGCCGGGGAGCACTGGGTGGTTGAGGTCGACATCCGCTCCTACTTCGACACCGTCGATCACGAGTTGCTGCTCAGGTTGGTGGCGCGCCGGGTCTCTGACCGGCGGGTACTGAAGCTGATCCGGCAATGGCTCAAGGCGGGGGTGATGGAAAAGGGAGTGGTGAAGCCGTCGGTGGCGGGGGTGCCTCAGGGTGGGGTGATCTCACCCCTGCTCGCCAACGTCTACTTGCATGCGCTGGATGCGCTCTGGGAGGCGGAGGCAGCAGACCTGGGGCAGATGGTGCGCTACGCCGACGACCTGGTCGTGCTCTGTAGGACCCAGGCCCAGGCGGAAGCCGCCCATCGGTGGGTAGTCGCGACCCTCAAGGGTCTGAGGTTGGAATGCCATCCGGATAAAACCCGGGTGGTGTGTGTGGCCGATGGCAGCCAGGGTTTCGATTTCTTGGGGTTCCACTTTCGTTACCTGCCTTCGTGGCGGAATCGCCGGCGTTGGGTGGCCAGATGCTGGCCGAGCCAGCGGGCGATGAAGTCGATACGGGCCAGGGTCAAGGAGGTGACCGCCCCCAGAGCCAGACTCCACCGTCCAGTCGAGGACATCGTCAAAGAGCTGAACCCCATCGTGCGGGGCTGGGGCGCGTACTTTCGGAGGCCCGGTGCCTCCCGTCAGTTGGCCCAGATCGACCGTTACGTGGTGAGGCGCCTGGAACTGTTCGTTCGGAAGAAGCACCACTGGGCGCGAGCCTGGGAAACGTGCGCCTCTCCGGCCTGGCAGCGAAGTGTCGGCCTCTACCGCTTGTCTGGAACCAACTCCGCATGAGCGTGACCGTGAATGCCGGAGAAGTAGAGACCGTCGGAGAGCCGGATGAGGGAAAACTTCATGTCCGGTTCGATGAGGGGCGGCTGGGAACGGATCGTTTGCGAGGGCTAGTGACGGCCTACGCGCCGGTGGGTGACCGCCGGGGAACGCTCGTCAGCCCTTAATGCGGTACCGCACCAGCCGCCTACTCCACGACGCCAACCTGATCTGGCTGGATGGTCGGAAATGCCTGCTGCTCGCCCACGCGGGAACGCTGTTCTCGGTCTTCGTTCCGGACATCCGCAAGGCGGACTTACTGCCGATAGGGGTAGCGGTGGTGGCCTTCATACATGAGGAGCTTGTAGCCGAGAGCCTCCCGCTCGACCGATTCGGCGTCCTCGACTCTCGCTCTGTTGAATTGGCCAAGACCGAGAGCCGGACCGTGCTCGGTTATATGAACGAGATGGCACGGTTTTGCGAATGCGCGCTTGACGATTACGGCGGGCTGGCTCGATGCAATGCCCGGGACCTGAATCGCGAGCTCCGAAGGGAACTTCACCTTTCCCGGCGGCCTCCCGGGTACTTCGTCCCAATCGAGCTGGCCGGCGGATCATCGCCACGAGTCGTCTCCGTCCAGGATCGGCCAACTCTCAGGGTTCTCCATTGATGTCCATCCCCAGCTTGCATGCATTTGTGTGCGCCACAGCCATCTTGAGTGGGCTCAAGGAGTTCGTCGAGCACTACCACCATGCCCGGCCGCACCAAGCCCTCG
>DATLRN010000035.1:0-114860 GCA_035534695.1 Candidatus Dormiibacterota bacterium | reverse complement strand
CTGCCCGCCGCCGCCGTGTACACAGCCGCCACCCTGCCCGCCGCCGCCGTGTACACAGCCGCCACCCTGCCCGCCGCCGCCGTGTACACAGCCGACACCCTGCCCGCCACCGCCGCCTCCGCCACCCTGCCCGCCGCCGCCGTGTACACAGCCGACGTCTCCGACCACGACGGGATGGGGGGCACTAGGCTGGGGTGGTGGAAATTCGCAGGGCCACACAGGAGTATCTGACCTATCTAGCAGTGGACAGGGCCCGCAGTGGTCAAACGATCCGGGCCTACCAGATCGACCTGGACCAGGCGGTCCAGTTCTGGGCGGACCTCAAGGACCCTGCGGACGACACTAGCCAGCTAACCCGCGACATGGTCCGCGCCTATCAGCGCCACCTCGGCCAGGTTGGCCTGGCTCTGAGTTCTCGGGCCCGTCGCCTGCAAGCCCTGCGTGGGTTCTTACGCTACGCCCTGCGCGAGAGTTGGATCGGTGAGGACCTGGCGGCCCACATCGACATACCGCGCATCTCGGCGCCGCTGCCCAAACCCCTCAGCACCACTGAGGCCCGCTTGGTCCTCAACTACGACCATGGCAGCGAGGAAGCCGGTCTCCGCGATGCCGCCCTCATCCACTTCCTGATCAGCACCGGATGCCGCATCTCTGAGGCCCTCTCGGTAAAGCGCACCCAGATCAATGCCGAGGGTAGGCTGGTGGTGCGGGGCAAGGGTTCGAAGGAGCGGATGGTTCACCTCACCCCTCAGGCGACCCAGGCGGTGCGCACGTATCTCGATGCTCGACATGATCGCGAATCGGCTCTGTTTCTCAACTACGACCGCTCCTCGGCGGCCCGGGGGAAGCGCCAGTTGACAAGTGCCGGAGCGCGCCACATCGTGCGCCGGGTGCGCCTGGCGACCGGCGTGGAGGGTCTGAAATCCCCCCATGTTTTACGGCATACAACAGCGACTGAACTGCTAACCATCACCGGCAACGTGCGCCTCGTTCAGGAAGTGCTCGGTCATGCCAACCTCAACACCATGCAGGGCTACACCAAGGTGGTCGACTCGGCTCGAGTGGCCGCCTACGAGGAGCTCGCGGATCGCCTCGAGCAGCCCCGCAGGGTCAGGGAGACGGAGTCGCCGCCGGGGTGATGAAGATTGTCTCCAGAAAAAGCTTGAATATGGCAGCCCCGCTCTTGGGCGGAAGGTCTGCCTCGATCAGCAAAGCCAGTGCGGGCTGCGCCTGAAATTCCAGCGAGGCCTTGTACGCCGCGGAGTCGGTGTAGCGCACCAATGAAGCAGTGGTCCCATAGACCTCGACCGAAGTGTCGGCGCTCTGGCTGGAGCCCGTGGGGGCCGCGGCCGGGAGCTGAGCAGTTGACGGCCCGGTGTAGAAGGTGAGCGTTGCTCCTTGGGGTCCACTGAAGACGACTGGGCCCGAGCTTTGCTGATCAAAGGTCCAACCGTCGGGGTACATCACCGACCAGGGGACGTTGCCGCCGCCTTCAAAGATCTGAAACATCAACGTCGACGTGTACTGCGGATCGGAGGTGATCCAACCGACCTGGGTGGCGCCCTGTACCTTCCACCATCCCCCCGCGGCTGGCTTTGGCGATACCAGAGGAAGGGAGATCCCCTGGGGGATCACGCCCACCACCGACGCCGATGTCGAAGGTGCACTGCGAAAATTGACCCCCAGAGGTGCAATCACCGTCACCGCACTTGAGGCTGTACTGGGACTGGGGGTAATCCGGGGCGTCAGCTGGCCGGGTGTTGGTGTCGCCGGGCCGGCACTGCCGCAGCTCGCCAGCACCAGCGAGGTCGTGCCCATGACCAGAGAAAAAAGGCCGGCTACAGCACGGCTCTGCGCCATATGCCCCAGGCTACTCTTTGCCAGAGATCTCGCTAGCCGGTTGAAGCACCAGCCCGAGTGAGCTGCTGCAGCTCCGTTCGCAACGCTGCTGCCGCCTGGTTGGCCGCCTCCGCGAAGTCCTCCCCGCTGGAGGCGTGGCCGATGGCTCGCGATGAACTGACCAGGTATACACCTCCCCCGGTGTTCCCGCTGGCGGCACGGATGGCCTTACCGAGGTCAGCTCCTTGAGCGCCCACCCCAGGCATCAGGATAGGTAGATCAGATGCGATCTCGCGGATATGAGCTATCTCCTGGGGCCATGTCGCTCCTGCCACCAAGCCCACGTTACCAGTACTGTTCCACTCGACAGCACGACGGGCCACTTCCAAATACAGGGGTTGCTGCTGGACCCCGACGGGGAGGTCCTGAATGTCCTGGGCACCACGGTTGGTGGTTCTGCAGAGGATGAAGGCGCAGCGGTCTTGCCGGGCCAGAAACGGCTCCAGTGAGTCCGCTCCGAGGTAGGCATTCACGGTGCAGGCGTCGGCACCCAGATAGTCATAGATCGCCTCCGAGTAGGCGACCGCGGTGCTGCCGATGTCAGCCCGCTTGGCGTCCGCGATGACCGGGGCATGGCGCCCGGCGGCCTGCACCACCTCGGCAAGGACCTCGAATCCCCTACCCCCGAAGCGCTCGTAAAAGGCGAGGTTGGGCTTGTAGGCGGCCGCGAAGGCAGACGTCGCTTCGATCACCGCCAGGGTGTGCCGGCGTACCGCCTCCACGCCCTCCCCCAGAGACCTAGGAATCTGGGCCGGGTCCGGATCCAGGCCAACGCATAGGGCAGCCCCCCGAAACGCGATCGAATCAGCTAGTCGTTCCCGGAAGGGAGCACGACTCACCAGGAAGTTCGAGAGGTGCTCGTTTGGGCTGCTCCTGGGGACTGGGGAGCGTAGGGGACGGATATCCGGTCGTGCTCAGTCTGCATGCAGCCGGGGCACATCGAGGTTAGTTCCCCGTCAAGAAGTACCGCGGCCAGGCGGTAGATGGGAAACTCCCGGTCACAGTTGCCGCAGTGGCGCATCCATGGCATGTTCAGTTCGCAATTCTAGGGCCTGATATGCTCAGCCACCGGCCGCGGGGAGTAGCGCAGGTGGTTAGCGCACCAGTCTGGGGGACTGGGGGTCGCAGGTTCGAGTCCTGTCTCCCCGACCATAAGTCTGAGATCAGGATCACCTCTCTCAGAGCTTAGCCTCAGGGCCTATGAGGTGCAGCGTGAGGCGGCCGAAGCCATGTCCGACCTACTCAGCAACGGGGAGATCACGCCGGGTGCGCGCGATGAATGCCTCGGAGCGGGTTGGTACGCGGTATACGTTTCCAGTGGTAGTACAGAAGGGCAGTTACCCGTTCATCGAGTTGTAAGGCTCTCTCGGAGAGTCCTGAAGGGCATCTGTCGATCCGATTGGTCCGATCGGTCTGTCGTCGTGCGTGCCATAGAGCCGCAAGCCAATCAAGTACGCCAGACCGCCAGCGGAGAAAATAAGATCAAAGGGCCAATACAGGCCCTTTAGCGCGATCGTAACCGCCCAACCGATAAGAGCACCCAAGTACATGACCTTCATGGCCAATGCCTGGGATTTCAGCCTTACGAGCACCTGTCGCTCGTCGGGTCGGTTGCCAAGCACGGCTCCCGCATCGCTGTCGCTCCCTCCCAAGAGGTAGACAAAGGCGGCAACTAGAAGTACTGCCACCTCGACTCCGCTTGCAGCACCCCATCCCCGGCTGACGCCAACGGCGGCCGCCAGCGCCGAACCCATGATTCCAACCGCGACTGGAGCCCACAGACGAGGGTATTTCCTTCGACTCATTCGCTCACCTCCTCTTCCGGATCGAAAATCCTTTCGACCGGCATGCCAAAGAACCGTCCGATCCGAAGGGCAAGCGGTAGGGACGGCAAGTAACGACCGCTTTCGATAGAGATCACCGTCTGTCTGGAGACGCCCAGGGCCTCCGCCAGTTCGGCCTGTGACAGTCCCCGATGGACCCGTCCCTCTCGGACTTGGTTTCGCACCAGGTAAAGGTACCTTTACTCAGCCGCTATGTCAAGCTACCTTTACCTGGCCTCCCTTTTCGGTCGGACCAGCACCGCGGGATTGACGGCGTAACTGACGGTAGTCCCGCTGGATGAGGGCGGCCTCCGCGGACCGCCCTGGATGCCTCACGCCGTCTCGCGAACCCACATGGCCCCCGACGCAGATGGATGGACAGGTGGGGCAGATCTGGAAGTGCGTATCCGTATGGTTACGTACCTGACCGGATACACTTGCTCCGGATGGACAGTGTGTTTCAGGCTCTGGGGGACAGCAACCGCCGTACCTTGCTCGAGATCCTCCGCGACCATCCGGCCACGGCCGGTGAACTCGCCGAGGCACTTCCGATTGCTCGCCCGGGCGTCTCACGGCATCTGCATGTGCTGCGTGAGGCGGGCCTGGTCGACGTTCGCCAGGAGGCGCAGAGGCGCATCTACAGCCTGCGCCCCGCCCCTCTGGCTGAGGTGGACGTCTGGCTTGAGGACTACCGGGCCCTGTGGCTCAACCGACTCGACGCCCTGCACACCGAAGTCACCCGCCAAAAGACCCAATCGAGGAGGAGCTGTTCCTGAAGATCATCGGCACCATGCGAGCGCTCGATGAGCAACGCGGTGCGATCCGTGTAGAAGAGATCTACGACACCGACATAGAGGACCTCTGGGGGGCTTGCACCGATCCCGAGCGCCTACCGCGCTGGATCGCCGAGGTCTCGGGAGACCTGCGAGCGGGCGGGGCCATCTATGCCACCTTCACCAGCACCTGGACCGGACCAGGACGGGTAGAGATCTGCGACCGGCCGCACCATCTCCTGCTCACGATGGAGCCGGGGACCGACGACGAGACGCAGATCGAGGCGTGGCTCGCAACCGAGGGAGACAAGACTCGCCTCGTGATCGAGGAGCGCGGCCTCCCCCTCGCCGAGCTCCACTTCCACGGCGCCGGCTGGCAAGCACACCTCGAAGATCTCGGTCGCTCGCTCGCCGGCGAGCCGTCGGTATGGAAGGCGCGCTGGACCGAGCTGACGCCAGCGTACGAGACTATGTCGCTCGCCTAAGCTACAGTTGGCGATCTCCTCATACCTGTACTCGAGTCTTCATCCTCCCAGGAAGTTCTGCCCGAGTAGGTCCTGGACGCGTTCCAGCGTGCCATCCGCCGCCGAGCAGGCAAGAAGTGAAGTCGGCGAGCTCAAGGGGTCTTCCCTCCTTCTACAGCCGACGACATGGCTGACGGAGAGGGCAGACCGCAAGCGCGGGGGCAGCTTCTGGAGGAGTTCCGAAGGATTTCCCTCCGGACCGCCACGTCAGCCGCTCCGACTGATCTCATCCGCACACGACTTCGGGCCACCCGCTTTGCGGACCGCTTGCAGCGTCTGGTCGAGGGTGGTGCGCCGGACGCGCAGCTTGTCCGGACTCTCGGGACCGCCCAGGTGCTCGGTCACGCGCGGGTCACCCATCAGTCGCTCTAGCAGCGACAGATCGCCGCTGGCCCCATGGCGCGAGGGTGACAGTCGTGCTCACTCCGTCAGCCTAGTTGAGGGCCTGCAGTCCTCGGTGCGTCGACCGGTGCTTCAAGCAGAGACTGTCAGTTCGCAGCAACGCGGTTCTATGTCCTCCGGCCACACCCACTCGCTCGAGCCAGCACAACTCTCCGGCTGCGGCCGGTCCAAAATCGGTCGCTTTGAAGTGAGTCATGTGCCGTTTGAGTCCCCGAGCCGCTGGTGCGAACGTGCCTCCTCTCACCTCGGCAGGGCCACATTGACGCTGACCTGCTATTATCGAACGCATGGTCGGTCGTTAGCCGACTGCGGCCTTCTGCGGCTCCCCTGGTCTGTTGACACAGCGGCATCGTTAGGAAGCGCTGCCCACTGTTTTGACGACGTAACGCGCGGGCTATAACCGCCCAGGGATGAAACTGCATGAATTCGTTTGCCCAGCTGGGAGTGCGACCACGCACTCTAGAGACGCTCCTCCGGCTCCACATCACCGACCCGACCGAAGTCCAGGCGGCCGCGATCCCAGTTCTTCACGAAGGCCGTGACTGTCTGATTCAGTCCCCTACCGGATCGGGAAAAACGCTGGCTTTTCTGGTCCCCATGGTCGAGCGCCTGCGCGGCCACCAAAACCTCGCGCCCCGGGCCTTGATCGTCACCCCGACCCGGGAACTGGCTACCCAAATCGGGGCTGTCCTGGCTCTGCTCGATCCCGACCTGCGGCGGGCCCTGGTCTTTGGCGGCGTCGGATATGCCGGTCAAATAAGCAGCCTGCGCCGTGCCGATGTGATCATTGGCTGCCCCGGCCGCTTGGTCGATCTTTCCGATCGCGGCGCAGCTAACCTGAGCGCAGTTGAGTTCCTCGTACTCGATGAGGCGGACGAGATGCTCGACGCCGGCTTCGCCAAGGACGTGGAAAAGTTGGTGGGACGGACCCAGCAGCGGTCTCCCGGGAAACAGCGACAAACCGTCCTGGCCTCGGCCACCATGCCCGACTGGGTCACCCAGATGGCCAGTAAGCACATGGTCAACCCGGCCCGGATAGAGGTTGCCGACGCCACCGAGTCCCAGCTCGAACATGGCCTCTTTTCAGTTACTCGGGCGCAGAAGGTGAGCGTCCTCAGTCGCCTTTTGAAGCGCTCCGACTCCACCATTGTGTTTCACCGCACCAAGCACGGAACCAAGAAGCTGGCGCGGGATCTGACCCTGCTCGGACACACCACGTCGGAACTGCAGGGCAACCTATCGCAGGCAGCACGCGATCGAGCCATCGCCGCCTTCCGCCGTCGCGAGACGTCGGTGCTGGTCGCGACCAACGTGGCGGCCCGGGGAATTGACGTCGTCGACGTCGATCTGGTGGTCAACTATGAGCTGCCGGACACAGCCGACTGGCTAACCCACCGAGTTGGCCGTACCGCTCGCAACGGTGCCAGCGGACGCGCCCTAACGTTCCTCAGCGAGGACGACGGCGAAAAGTGGCGCAAGCTGCGCCGGCTCGGCGCCCCCGCCCTCCAGTTCGTGGACACAGCCCAGCTCCTGGATGCCGGAACCATGAGCTTTCTCGCTCGCCAACCTGAGCTCCCGGTGGGCCCAGGGAAATCGGACCGTGCCCATTCTGGTGGTTCCCGCTACCGGAGCTTCGGCCCACCTTCCCGTCCCCAGGGGAGCCGCCGACGCCGCAACGGCTAGCGGGGACTCTTTCGACCGCCTACCTGGTCTGTTCCCTCCCCGCTCGAGGCTGGCTGGGGTATTCTCGAAATCGGAGCAGCCCCGAATGATGGGCAGCGTTCTCGAGTTCGGAACCCCACGGTCATGAACTTCCTCTCCGGCCTCCACGGCGTGGTCGCGATCGTGCTCCTGTGCAGCCTGCTCTTCTTGGAGGAGGCGGGAGTCCCGCTGCCCTTCGCCCCAGGTGAGCTGACGCTGCTGGCCGGGGGCCTCCTGATTGCAGCCGGTGGCCTAGATGCGTGGATCTTCTACCCCATGGCATATGTCGTGTGCGTGGCCGGGGCCGTGGTTGGCTACAGCTGGGCTCGGGTGGTCGGGGAGCGGGGCATGACCGGGCTCGCCGAGCGATTCCACCAGGCCAAGGCGCTCAAGCGGGTGTCGAGAAGGATGAGCGCGGCTGGGCCGGTAGGGGTTGGCACCTCGCGCCTGATTCCTGGACTCCGCATCTACACCACCCTGGTGGCAGGCGCCTTCGGGGTCAAGCGGCGGACTTTCTTGGAGGGACTGATCCCCAGCACCGCCGTCTGGGTCGGCGTTTACGTAACCCTGGGGATCGTCGCCGGCATTCCGGTCGAGCACTTCCTCACCAAGCTGGCCCGGCTGGCCGTCCAGGGGGCCATCCTGCTGGTCATCGGGCTGGGCGGCTACCTGGCCATCAGACGTGCCCCGGACCGCTCGCAGGCCCCCCTGGTCAACATGCCGGGATGGGTCAAAACGACCCTGGCAGCCCTCATCGATCTGGGCGTTGTCGCCACCGTCCTGACCGGGCTTTTGGCGCTGGTCCGGCGGGTCACCGGCACCGGAGTCACGGCCAGCTGGGCCGACGCCGTCGTGCTTCTGGCGGCGTTGGCGGCTCTCTACCTCTTCGTCACCCGCCGGAGCACGGGAGCCACCCTGGGAGAAGCGCTCCTCCATGCCACCTACCTCCCCCGCCGTGCTGGGGCCAGCCTTGAACCGGAGCTTGTCCCAGCACAGATCGTCGACCCGGGGCTGCAGTCGACAGCCGAGCTACTACATGCCGTGGCAACGGTGCCCCGTCTGGCGGTCTTGCGCATCCTGCTCACGGCGCCCAGCACCAGTGCTGAGGTGGCCAAGACCCTGGGCATGGCTCCGGCCGAATCCACCTACCACCTGGCCGCGCTGGGGCAGGCAGGTCTGGTCGGTCCCGACCTCCCAGGAGGGCAGCGATTCTGCGTCCTCGATCATTCCCGGGACTGGATCGCCGACGTGATCGCCCGAGGCGGCTCACCGGGGGCCAGGCCACCGGCGGATCCGCCTCATCAGGCCCAACCGGTCAGCCAGAGCTTACCGTGAGGTAGGGCCCTTAGCCCCCGCCCAAGCCGAGGTCATCGGGAACAAGTTCAGGTCGAAGGTTGCGCTCCATCAGACCCCGGACACTATCTGCCACCGAGGTTCCTTCGAAGATGATCGCGTGGACGGCCTGGGTTATAGGGATCTCCACCTGGTAGCGGGCGGCCAGGACCAGCGCTGCCCGAGACGCGTTGACCCCCTCGGCCACCATGGGGGTCTCGGCCTGGGCCTGGGCTGGACTCTCGCCCCGTCCGATCCTCTCTCCCAGGGTGCGATTGCGGCTCAGCCGGCTGATACAGGTCACCAGGCAGTCGCCCACACCGGCAAGCCCGGCGAAGGTGAAGGGGTTGGCACCGGCTCGCACCCCCAGCCGGGTCATCTCGCTCAGCCCCCTGGTGATGATGGCCGCCTTGGCGTTGTCACCCACCCCGAGTCCGTCGCACACTCCGGCGGCGATGGCGATCACGTTCTTCATTGCCCCCGCGAATTCGACGCCGAGGGGATCATCGTTGGCGTAAAGGCGCCAGCTGGGCGCGGCCAGCCGTTGCACGGCCAGGCTCCGAGCTTGCTGGTTGGTGGCCGCAACCACTGCGGCGGTTGGCAAGTGGGCGGCAACTTCGGCGGCGATGTTGGGCCCACTCAGCGCCACCAGCTTCTCCTCCGAGCCTGCTCCCAGCGCCTCGGCCAGGAGGACGCTCATGGTCAGGGCCGTGTTGGGTTCGAATCCCTTGGCAGCACTGACCAGAAGTGAGGCCCCCTGCACCAAGGGGCGGGCCCGCTCGCCGAGCGCCCGCTGACCGTGAGTCGGCGCCGCGAAGATTACCGTGTCAGCGTCGGCGCACGCCTCCTCGATGACGGCGGTCACCTCGACCTCGGGTTTGAGGCGCAGCTCGGGCAGGTAGAGCGGATGGACTCGGGTGCGGCTCACCTCAGCCGCCAGCTCGGGACGGCGGAACCAGAGCCAGACTTCTCGCTCGGGGGACTGGAGCAGCTCGGCCAAGGCCAGACCCCATGACCCAGCCCCGAGTATGGCCAGCTTCAACGGGTCTGCTCCGAGCGCCGGACCCGAAGCCTTAGTGGTACCCCCTGAAACCCGTAGCGCTCGCGGAACTGGTTCTCCAGGTAGCGGGCGTAGCTGAAGTGCATCAGGCCGGGATCATTGACGAACAAAGCGAAGGTTGGTACCCGACTCCGCGCTTGCACGGCGTAATAGATGTGGAGTCGGCGCCCCGCCTTGCCACTGGGAGGCGGCCGACGATCGACCGCGGCTCGGACAAACTGATTCAACTCCGCGGTGGAGATGTGCAGGGCGCGGGCCTGAGCCAGCTCGAAGGCGGTGGGAAGCACCTTGCGAATGCCCCGGCCGGTTAGGGCGCTGGTGAAGAGGAAGGGGGTTCCGGGAGCCCAGTCGTAGGCGGCCTTTAGCTCGCGAACCAGGCCGCGATCCCGGCGGGCGTCCTCGTCCAGGAGATCCCACTTGTTGAGCGTTACCAGCGTCGCCGCCCCGGCGTCTCGGGCCCGACCGGCGATGTGGCGGTCTTGGCCCCGCAAGGGAGTGGTGGCGTCGACCACCAAGACCGCCACGTCGGCTCGCTCCACCACCCGAACCGCTCGGAGCAGGCTGTAGTAGTCAGCGTCCTGGCTGGCGCCGGGCCGGCGAATGCCGGCCGTGTCCACCAGCAACACATCGCCTTGGTTGGTGCTCACCAAAGTGTCGACCGGGTCCCTGGTGGTCCCCGCCACGGTACTCACCAGCGATCTCTCCTCACCAAGGATTCCATTGAGGAGCGACGACTTGCCCACGTTGGGCCGACCCACGATGGCACAGCGCAGAACCGGTGATCCAACCGCGCCGGCGCTGTCCTCGGCGGGGGGGAGGCGGTTGACAATCTGATCGAGAAGGTCCCCGCTACCGCTTCCGGACAAAGCGGAGATGGGGACCGGCTCGCCGAGGCCAAGTTCGAGGAACTCGTGTCCCCAGAGCCGGTCCTCCCTCCCCTCGTACTTGTTGCTGACCAGGATCACAGGCTGGCTGGCTCGACGCAGCTCCTCGGCCACGTCGTGGTCGGTGGCAGTGAGGCCAGCCTTGGCATCGCAGACAAAGCAGATCACGTCGGCCTCTCGCAAGGCCACCCGGGCCTGGGCCTGGGTGTTGGCGGGTAGATCGCCATGGGCGGTTCCCTTGATCACCCGCTCCAAACCGGCCGTGTCCACCACCGTGAAGGCCCGGCCGCGCCACTCCACATCTCCGTAGATTCGGTCCCGGGTCAGCCCAGGCTGGTCGGACACGATGGCTCGCCGTTCACCTGTGAGCCGATTGAAGAGTGTCGACTTGCCCACGTTGGGCCGGCCCACCAGCGCCACGATTCCCGAAGGCTGAGGTGGCGCGACCTCGTCCTCCGCCTCCAATGCCCGACGCGCGGCGCGGGCGGCACGGGGCGCCGGTGCGCGACCTGAAGCGGGCATCAGTCGCTAGCCCCCAGCCGGAGGTCTCTTCCCGTCATCTCGCCGGGAACGGCAAGGCCCATCGCCGCCAGGAGGGTCGGGGCAACATCCTCGAGCCCACCTCCATCCTGCAGTCTGACGACCCCCTTGCAGTTGGCCAAAACCAAGGGCACAGGACTGGTGGTGTGGGCGGTGAGCTTGGAGCCGTCTTCCAAGTCGACCTTGATCTCAGCATTGCCATGGTCCGCAGTTACCAGGACGAGGTAGCCGGCTTTCGCCGATGCGGCAACCAGCTGGCCGATGCAGGCGTCAAGGTACTCGACCGCCAGGACCGTCGCATCCAGGTCGCCGGTATGCCCGACCATGTCCGCGTTGGCGTAGTTGAGGACGATCAGCGAGACGTCTCGCCTCTGCAAATGATCCAGAACCACCTCGGTTATGGCGCCGGCACTCATTTCCGGCGCCCGGTCGTAGGTGGCCACCCGGGAGGACGGTATCAAGACCCGTTCCTCTTGCGGGAACGGGTCTTCACGGCCTCCGTTGAGGAAGTAGGTGACGTGGGCGTACTTCTCGGTCTCGGCGACATGAAACTGGCGCAGGCCAGCCCGGGCAACGACCTCGGCCAGCGTCTCGTCAATCAGCGGTTTGGGAAAGGCGACTTGGGCGTGGAGGGTGTCGTCAAACTTCGTGAAAGTGCAGAGTCTGGCGAGCTCGGGCACATCCCCTCGTCCGAAGCCGCCGAAGTCGCGATCGCTGAGGGCGTGACAGAGTTGCCGGGCCCGATCCGGGCGAAAGTCGAAGTGGATGACGACATCCTCGTCGGCTAAGCCCTGCGCCTCCCCCTCGTCATCCAGCACCACGGCGGGGGGGATGAACTCGTCGGTTACATCGCGGGCGTACTGCTCCGAAAGGTAGGCCAAGGCATCGGACACCCGAGTCGGGCCCCTTCCCAAGATGGCCTGATAAGCCTGCTCGGTGCGGTCCCAGCGGCGGTCGCGGTCCATCGCGAAGTAGCGGCCCCCTATCGAGGAAATCCGCCCAGCCCCAAACTGCCCGAGCTGCTCCAGCAGCTGGTTCAGGCTCGCTTGGCCACTGCTGGGAGGCGTGTCACGACCGTCGGTGAAGGCGTCGATGGCAACTCGCTTGAGGCCCATCCGGTGGGCCAGTTCGCAGAGCGCAACCAGATGACGTTCGTGACTATGCACACCTCCATTCGAAATCAATCCCATCAGATGCAAATAGGAGCCGCGATCGAGAGCCAGCTGGACCGCTTCGACCAGGACGGGGTTGGAGAAGAAGGTGCCGTCGGCAATGGCGTCGTCAATTCGGGTCAGGTCCTGGAGGACCACCCGCCCCGATCCAATGGTTAAATGCCCCACCTCGGAGTTTCCCTGCTGGCCAGGTGGCAGCCCGACGGCAGTTCCACTGGCCGTTAGGGTGGTGTGGGGGGAAGTGGCGAAAAGTTGATCGAAGTTAGGCGTTCGGGCCAGTGAGATGGCATTGCCGGGCGACGGCTGAGCGCAGCCCCAGCCGTCGCAAACGCAGAGGACGGCGGACTGAATTTCGGGGTGACTCAAGGGATTGCTTCTCCGGGCCGAGCCCCGCCAGCGAGAGGCGCGAGACCCGAGTTGGCGGCTCGTCTCGCTCGCCAGTGATGGCTGCGAAAACGTGCTGGACGGCAAGGTGAGCCTACCATCCGCCGACTTGGCCAGTTATTGCTGGTTCAAGCTCCCGGACCGGCAGCTGCCGCGACGATCGCGCAGAAGTCGTCGGCCTCGAGACTGGCACCCCCGACCAAGGCTCCGTCCACTTCGGCTAAATCCAGAACGTCCCGGGCGGACTCGGCGCTGACACTGCCGCCATAGAGGACCCGGACGACGGCTCCGGCACCCGCGCTCATCTCGTCCAGCTGAGCACGGATGCCGGCCATGGCAGTTGCAATGTCGTCGCTCTGAGCCGTCTTCCCAGTACCGATCGCCCAGACCGGTTCATAGGCGAGAACGCAGCGCCGAAGATCAGCTTCAGGAAGTCCTGACAGGGCAGTCTTGACCTGGCGCTCGAGTACCGCTTCCGTCTTGTCTAGCTTCCGCTCCGGTTCGGTCTCGCCCACTGCCAACAGGGGCGTCAGCCCCGCCTCGAGTCCGGCCACCAACTTCCGCCGCACCGCATCATCGTCATCGCCGAAGAGGTGACGACGTTCGCTGTGACCGACCAGCAGGTACTGGCAGGAATCGCGCAACATCGCAGCGGATACCTGCCCGGTGTAGGCCCCTTCCTTCTCCCAGTAGCAGTCCTGGGCGCCCACCCCGATTCGCGGTTCGTTGAGCAGCAATTGCTGCACCGGCCAGAGCGAGATGTACGGCGGCAGGAGCAGGACCTCGGCCTGCGGTTGGGGCGCAAGTTTCTGACGGATGGCAGTGGTGAGGTTGATGGCCTCGGGGACCGTCGTGTGCATCTTCCAGTTACCCGCCACCAAAGGGCGGCGAACCGAGACGTTCACGGGGCGGCCGGGCCGGCCGCCAAGGGGGCGTCCAGCAAGACCGAGATGCCGGGAAGCTTCTCACCCTCCAGGTAAGCGAGGGTGGCTCCGCCCCCGGTGCTGACGTGAGTAAAACATCGGTCCAACCCCAGTTCATGGAGCGCCGCATGGAGGTCGCCACCGCCGGTGACGCTCACCGCCGGGCTGGCCGCGACCGCTTCCGCCAGTTGCTTTGTTCCTTGGCTGAACAGGGGCCTCTCGTAGAACCCCAGGGGGCCGTTCCAGACGATGGTCCTGGATGCCATTGCCAGCTTGCCCCAGCATTCCACGGTCGTTGGTCCCACGTCCAAGATCATCTCGTCAGGCGGGATCTCCTCCACCGAGCAGATCTGTACCGCCTCGGCTACTGCTTCCGGTGAGACGGCCACCACGGCATCGCTTGGGAGTTGCAGGTTGACGTGATGGTCGGCTGCCCGACGAACCAGGGCGGACGCCTTTTCCAAGAAATCGTCCTCGACCAGGGAGCGTCCCACCTCGCGGTCACCCGCCTTGAGAAAGGTCGCTGCCATCGCTCCGCCGAGGCACAGGGTATCGACGCGATCAATCAGGCTGGTTATCAACCCCAGCTTGGTACTCAGTTTGCTACCCCCCATGACCGCCATCATTGGTCGTCGCGGGTCGTCCAGGACCGAGTCGAGGGCAGTGATCTCGCTGGCCATCAACCTACCGGCAACTGCGGGCAGGAGGCGGGCGACAGCTTCGATCGACGCATGAGCTCGATGGGCGGCCCCGAAGGCGTCATCCACGTAGATGTCGCCAAGCGCCGCCAGTCGGCGAGCGAAGGCGGGGTCGTTGGCTTCCTCGCCCTTGTGGAAGCGGAGGTTCTCAAGAAGGAGGACCTGCCCCGGCCGGAGTTCCTTGACCCTCTTTTCCACCTCCTCTCCGACACAGTCGTCCACCCATTCGACGGGACTCCCTAGCAACCGCTCCAGGGCTCTTGCCAATTGGTGCGAGCTGAGGCGGGGATCGACCTGGCCCCGGGGACGGCCCAGGTGGGTCGCAATTACTACAGCCGCCCCCCGGCCTTGCAGCTCGCGGATGGTGGGCAGGGTGGCCACCAGGCGGCTCTCATCGCGTACCGTGCCGTCGTCGGTGAGGGGAGTGTTGAAGTCCACGCGAAGTAGGACCCGCTTGCCGCCGGGGTCGATATCGTCGAGCCCCGCCTTGCGGGTCGACCCCGGGGCCGCCATCTCAGCTGGTCGCTCCGCCCGGCAAGCTGCTGGCGACCAGCGCGGTTAGGTCGGCGACCCGGCAGGAGTAGCCCCACTCGTTGTCGTACCAGGCGAGTACTTTGAGATGCCGGTCTCCGGCCATGACGGTGAGGGGCGCGTCAACCACCGCCGAGTAGGAGTCGCCGCGGAAGTCGATGGAGACCAGGGTTTCCTCCTCCACCCGGAGGATGCCTTCAAGGCCATCGCGAGCACTGGCCCGGAGCGCCTCATTGACCTCTTCAGCGCTGGTCGCCTTGGTGGTCAGCACCGTGAAGTCGACCATGGATACGTCGGGTACCGGCACTCGTAGCGCAAAGCCGTGGAAGCGACCGGCCAGAGCGGGGAGCACCTTGGCCACCGCCTCAGCCGCGCCGCTACTGGTCGGGATCAAGGACAAGGCTGCGGCTCGCGCCCGACGGAGATCGGGATGTGGTGCGTCGAGCAGCCGTTGGTCCCCGGTGTAGGCGTGCACCGTGGTCATGAGACCGCTCTCGATACCGAAGCTTTCGTGGACCACCTTGGCGACCGGCGCCAGGCAGTTGGTGGTGCAGGAGGCGTTGGAGATTACGTGGTGTTGGCCGGGGTCGTACGTGTCGTCGTTGACGCCCATGCACACGGTCAGGTCCTCGCCTTGGGCGGGGGCGGTGATGATCACCTTTTTTGCGCCGCCCTTACTGATGTGTGCCCGAGCTTGTTCCGCTCTGGTGAACAGACCGGACGACTCGATCACGATCTCCACTCCCAGGGCTGCCCAATCGATGTCGCCCGGAGCCCTGGCCGAGAAGATCTGGACAGCTTTGCCGTCGACGACGATGGAACTGTCGGTGTAACTCACTTCGCCCGGATACCGGCCCAGGGTCGAATCGTATTGGAGTAGATGGGCCAGCTGATGTGGAGTACCGATATCGTTGGCAGCCACGATCTCGAAGCCGGCATTGCCTCGCGCCGCGCGGAGGACGTTACGACCGATTCTGCCAAATCCATTGACCGCTACGCGTGTTGCCAAAACTGGCCTACCTCCCGATCGGGGCCATTCCGCTCGCGAGTATAGAGGCGGCGTGCGGTCTCTCCGCTTGGGGAAGCATTGAAGTCAGGCCTAGGGGCGCTCGGGCAGGTCTCGGTGCCAGATGAGTACGCTGAGTCCCTGGGCCCCGAGGCGGCCTCCCAGTTCCTCGGCGATGGCCACCGAGCGGTGGTATCCCCCGGTACATCCGACCGCCAGCCGGAGGGTCCGCCGGGAGCGGGCCTGCAACTCGGGTAGGAGCGAGGCCACCAGACTCTCCAGGTCTTGGACAATCTTGGCCGCCAGGTGCTGGCCGAGCACGAAATCTCGTACCCGGGGATCCAGACCCGAGAGCATGCGCAGGCTGGGCTCCCAGAAGGGATTTCGCAAAGCCCGGGTGTCGACGCACCAGCCCAGATCTAGGGGCACCCCTCTGGGGTAACCGAAAGACTCGACGACCACCACCGGCTTCTCGGCCGGCAGGGGGCCGAGAACCAGATCGAGCTGGCGCGCTCGGGCGCTCAGCACCGAGGCAGTGAGATGGGTGCTGTCGAGAAGCACGTCCGCCCGCAGTCGGGCGGCAAAGAGGCGTTCCCTGGTCTCCGCCAACTGGCGAACGGCCTGGGCCGCCCCGGTCGAGAGCTGCCGCTCCGCCCAGGGTGGCACGGTTCGTTCCAAGCAGGTCCCGTCGGCGGCTTCCAGTGCCAGCAGCACCGGGCTTTGACCGGGGGTCAGGTTGTCGGGATCGGCGGCCAGATGGGGTTCGGGTCCGCCCTCCCATCCAGCGGCTGCCACTCCAGCCCTGGTCAAGGCGGCGGTGACTGCGGGCACTCCGGCTCCGGGCGGTCCGAAGACCAGAACTCCCGCCGGTAGAGCAGGGGCGCTGGCCTGGTTCACAGAATCTCTTTGATGGCGGCGGCAACGACCCGAGTAACTCCGGGCACCGCGGTAAGTTCTTCCCAGGAGGCGGCCCGGATACCCTCGACCGAGCCGAAGCGCTGGAGCAGCGCCCGCTTGCGCTTGGGGCCAAGCCCTCCAATCTCATCGAGCCGGGAGCGGACCCCTGCCTTGGCGCGCTTGGCCCGGTGGCGGGTAATGGCAAACCGGTGCGCCTCGTCACGGAGGCGCTGGACCAAGAAGAGCGCGGCACTCCCTTCCGGAAGATGCGTCGGCTCGGCTTGCTCGGGCACGTATAGCTCCTCGAAGCGCTTGGCCAAGCCGAAGTGGGGCAGGTCGGCTAGGCCAAGCTTTGTCAGAGCTCTGTGCGCTGCCGCCAGTTGGCCCGCTCCCCCGTCGACGATGATCAGGTCAGGCCGAACCCCCAGACTTTCGTCCCGCTCGTCAGCCTGGCCGATGTGAGCCAAGCGTCGCGAGAGCACCTCCTCCAGGCTGGCGAAGTCGTTGGGCCCCTCCACGGAGCGGATGGTGAAGATCCGGTAATCAGAGGTCTTGGGTCGGGCGTCCTCGAAGACCACCATGGATCCGACACTCTGCTCGCCCATGGTGTTGCTGATGTCGTAACACTCGATCCGTCGCGGAAGCTGGGCCAGCCCCAGGTGCTGGCCCAGGTCCTCAAGCACCTTGGAGACGCGACCGGCGTCGAAATCCTGGGCGATCCGAGCCTGTCCCAGTGACGCAGCGGCGGTCTCCTGAGCCCGCTTCAGAAGCTCGCGGAACCGACCCCGCCGGGGAACCAACACCTCGACCCGGCCTTGACGGCGGTTGCCCAGGAATTCGGTCAACAGGTCGGCGTCGATCGGTGCCGCAGGCAAGTAGAGCGCCCGCGGCACATGGGTGGAGTTGGCGTAGTACTGGGCGACGAAGCCGGAAACCACCTCCGCTGCCGTCAGGTCCCCCACCCCCTCCAGGGGATGTCGTTCCATCCCCTGGAGCCGTCCGTCTCTCACCAACAGTACCGCCGCCATCCCCTGGCCGCCTTCGACGGCGACACCGATCCCATCGACGTCGGTGCCGAGGTGATAAACGCGGCCTTGTTCCTGGATCATCTTGTTCACCGTGTGGAGCCGGTCCCGCAGCGCGGCGGCCCGCTCGAACTCCAGGGCCTCGCTGGCCCGCTTCATCTCCGAACCGAGCCGCTCGGTGACCGCGCCCACGCGGCCGTCCAGGAACGCGGCGGCATCGTCGAGCAGGGCCGCATAGGGCGCCGGGTTGATCAGCCCGGCACAGGGCCCGGCGCATATGCCCAGGTGATAGTCGAGGCAGACCCGGCCTCTGCGGAAGATGGCATCGGCGCAGCCCCGGAAGGGGAAGACAGTGCGGATCTCCCGCACCGACCGGCGCAGCGATTTGGCGTCGGTGTAGGGACCGAAGGAGCGTTCCCCCTCCCCGCCCAGGCGACGGCCAAATGTGGGCCGTGGAAAGGCCAGCAGCTTCTCTTTGGGATCTTCGGGAACGACCTGGGGGTCCTTCGCGACCGGGGTGGGGATGCGGAAATAGAGGTAATTCTTGTCATCGCGGAGGCGCAGGTTGAAGCGGGGGTGATGGCGCTTGATCAGCGTGTTTTCCAGGATTAGAGCGTGCTGCTCGCTACTGGCCGCGATCACCTCGAAGTCGGAGACGGCGTCGACCAAGCGCCGGATCCGCTCCGGATGGGAGGCCCAGCCGCTGAAGTAACTGCGTAACCGATCCTGCAGGTTGCTCGACTTCCCGACATAGATCACCTGGCCCTGCGCTCCCCGAAAGAGGTAGACGCCGGGGGTGGTGGGTGCCGCCCTCAGCCGGGCCCGGAGCAGTGCCGGGCTGAGGCGGAGCTTGGTCGCTGTCGCCCGGCCCGAGTCGTGGCCAGGGTCAGCGGCGGCCATCAGCCGACCCCCAGGGCGCCCAGGGTCGCGGTGATCACTAGAAGGATGGTGAGGAGCAGCAAGAGCCCCACCAGAATCAGACAGGCGCGGCGCTGCCATCCCTGAAAGTTGCGGGCCGGCTCTTGGTGCGGGGGTTCGGCGCCGCCCGAAGGCTTCAAACAGCCACCTGCTCCCTGAGTGTGGTGCTGCTGCGGGTGGTCCCCTGGAGCAGTGGTGCCAGGTAGGTTCCGGTCGATGAGCCCACGGTCTTGGCCACCTCTTCGGGGGTGCCTTCGGCGACGATGGCGCCACCGGCCGCTCCTCCATCGGGACCGAGGTCGATGAGCCAGTCCGCGGACTTGAGGACATCGAGGTTGTGCTCGATCACCACCACCGTGTTGCCTTGGTCGACCAGACGGTGGAGTACTTCGAGCAGTCGGCCCACGTCGGCGAAATGCAGGCCGGTCGTGGGCTCGTCGAGGATGTAGAGAGTCCGTCCCGTGCTCCGCCGGGAGAGCTCGGTAGCTAGCTTGACCCGCTGCGCCTCGCCGCCGCTGAGCTGGGTTGCCGGTTGGCCCAGGTGAACGTAGCCGAGGCCGACGTCGACCAATGTCTGCAGCTTGCGAGCGATGCCTGGCTGGTTGCGGAAAACGTTGAGCGCCTCGGCCACCGAGAGGCCTAAAACATCGGCGATGGAATGACCCTTGAAGCGCACCTCAAGGACCTCCTGGGTGTAGCGCTGGCCCTTGCAAACCTCGCAGGTCACGTAGATGTCGGGCAGGAAGTGCATCTCGATCTTGATCAGTCCATCGCCCTCGCAGGCCTCGCAGCGCCCGCCTCGGACATTGAAGGAGAAGCGCCCCGGCTTGTAGCCCCGCGCGCGAGCCTCGGGCAGCTGGGCGAAGAGCTCCCGCATCGGGGTGAAGAGCCCGGTGTAGGTGGCGGGATTGCTGCGTGGTGTGCGGCCGATGGCGGCCTGGTCCACATCGACCACCTTGTCGATCTCGTCGAGACCGTCGATCCGATCGTGGGCAGCAGGACGGCGCTTGGCGGAGTAGAAGTACTGGGCGCAGCGTCGATAGAGGATGTCATTGACCAAGGTGCTCTTCCCTGATCCGCTCACCCCGGACACTCCGACCAGGCAACCCAGAGGGAAGCTGACGTCCAGGTTTCGCAGGTTGTTGGCCCGGGCGCCCCGGACCACAATCTTGTTGATCCCGTGGCGCCGGGTGCGGGGAACCTCGATGCGCTCGTCGCCGCGGAGGTATTGGGCGGTGAGAGAGTCCCGACTCTCCATCACCTCGGCCACGGTGCCTGCGGCCACGACATGACCGCCATGGGCCCCCGCACCGGGCCCCATGTCGACGACGAAGTCGGCACTCCGAATCGTCTCCTCATCATGCTCCACCACCAGCACCGTGTTGCCCAGCTCGCGCAGTCGAAACAAGGTGGCGAGGAGCTTGCCGTTGTCCCGTTGGTGCAGTCCGATGCTGGGCTCGTCAAGAATGTAGAGGACGCCGGTCAGCCGGCTTCCGATCTGAGTCGCCAGGCGAATCCGCTGCGCCTCTCCCCCCGAGAGCGATCCGGCGGCGCGGTCAAGGGTCAGGTACTGCAGTCCCACGTCGTAGAGAAAGCCCACCCGCTCTCTGATTTCTTTGATGATCCGGCGGGCGATTGTCTCCTCGCGCTCGGAGAGCTGCCAGGTCTCCAGGGTCTCCAGGACCTGGTCCACCGGCTGCGCGCAGAGGTCCATGATGCCGAGTCCGGCCACAGTCACGGCGAGGAATTCAGGACGCAGGCGCTTGCCCTTGCAGGTGGGGCAAGGGCGCTGCATCATCAGACGCTCGATTCCCTCCTTGACGGCGGTCGACTCGGTTTCCCGGTGGCGCCGCTCCAGATTGGGGATGACACCCTCGAACTTGGCCTGGTACTGGTGCACCCGGCCACCTCGGGTGCGAAAGCGCATGGACACCGTTTCGCCTTTGGGCAAGCCGTAGAGGATGACGTCGCGCTGACCGGCGGAGAGCCGCCGCCACGGTCGATCCAGAGGTACGCGGTTGGCTTCCGCGACAGCCTCGATCAGCTCATTCATCCATTGCTGGGCGTGGCCCCAGGTCCAGCCAGCGACCACCCCCTCCGCGATCGACTTTTCCGGGTCGGTGACCACGGCGTCGGGGTCGACCTCCATCCGCGCTCCCAGGCCGGTGCAGTCCGGGCATGCCCCGTGAGGATTGTTGAAGGAGAAATTGCGAGGTTGCGGCTCCTCCATGGAGAGGCTGTCATAGACGCAGGCGAACTGCTCGGAGAAGAGCATGTCCTCGAGCCCCGAATGCTGGTCGGCGGGCGCGATCAGGACGGTACCCCCAGAGAGCTTGGAGGCCTGTTCGCAGCTTTCCCGAAGCCGCGACAGGCTCTCCGGCTCAACCACGAGGCGGTCAACCACCACCTCGACGTCGTGCTTGAACTTCTTGTCGAGAGCGGGCACCTCCTCCAGTGCGTGGACCTGCCCATCTACCCGCACTCGGACGTAACCCTGGCGGCGGGCCAGGTCGAAGATCGCCTGGTGCTCGCCTTTGCGGCCTTGGATCATGGGGGCCAGAATCAAAACCCGGCTGCCCTCCGGAAGGGCGGCCACCTGATCGGCGATCTGCTCCACCGTCTGGCGGGAAATCTCACGTCCGCACTTGGGGCAGTGGGGATGGCCAACCCGGGCATACAGCAGACGCAGGTAGTCGTAGACCTCAGTGACCGTGCCTACCGTCGAGCGAGGGTTCCGACCTGCCCCCTTTTGGTCGATGGAGATGGCGGGAGAGAGTCCGTCGATGTGATCGACGTCGGGCTTCTCCATCTGGCCCAGGAACTGCCGGGCATAGGCTGAGAGTGACTCCACGTAGCGGCGCTGGCCCTCGGCGTAGATGGTGTCGAAGGCCAGCGATGACTTGCCCGATCCGCTCAGCCCGGTGATCACGGTCAGCTGGTCGCGAGGGATGTCCAAGTCGACATCGCGCAGGTTGTGCTCGCGGGCACCTCGGATCGAAATATAGCCTTGTCCCATGCCTGTCTAGCGTACCGTCCCACCCCTACCGGCAAACCCTTGTCGAAGGCCTCGTCGGGAGGTCAGGCGGGGCTAGACAGGAGCTCGGTCAGGTGAGCTTGGCCTCGAGAAAGATGTCGCATCCGGCGAGCGCCTTGGACACCGGGCAGGAAAGCTTGGTCTGGTGAGCTTGCTCCTGGAACTCCTCCTCAGTGATGTCGGGCACCTCGGCCGCCGTGATCAGGTGGATGGTGGTGATCCGATACCCCTCGGTGAGCTTCTCCAGGGTGACCTCGGCGGCGGTCTCCAACCGAGCGGCCGGGTGCCCCGAGCCCTTCAAACCCGCGGCCAGCGCCATGTTGAAGCAGGCGGCATGGGCGGCCCCGAGAAGCTCTTCGGGATTGGTGCCCGGGTCGGAGCCGAAGCGGGCGCCGGCACTATACGGGACGCTGATCGTGCCACTCTCCGTACGGATGTTGCCGCCACCGCCGCCTTGCTTGCTGGGAGCCCAACTGGCTCGCGCTGTCCTGACGGTCATGGATGCCCTCCTTTGTGCTTGGCCGGCTAGCTAGGCCAGTTTCGCCGTTCGAAGGACCGTTCGGGTCTACCGGCCCAACGACTGCGAGTCAGCTACGCGGGGAGCGACGGCCCGACCGGCCGGCGGGATGGCGGGAGGTGGAGCCCTGGCTGGGGCCTTGGCCCATGTCGGTAGCCATCCGGCGCAGGGCCACCAGGCGGTCGCGCATCTGGGCGGCGCGCTCAAACTCCAAGTTGGAGGCCGCCTTGCGCATCGCCTTCTCCACATCCTTGGTCAACCGCAGCAGTTGGTCGGGGGGCAGGCCGACGGCGTCCTGGAATTCGGCGGCCGCCTCCTGGATTTCGGCCCGGACCATCTCCTGATCCCGGACAGCCTTGACGATGGAGGCCGGGGTGATGCCGTGGGTCTCGTTGTGGGCCGCCTGAACCTGACGGCGCCGGGCCGTCTCGGCCAGGGTCGCCGCCATGGCATCCGAGGTGCGGTCGGCATACATGACCACCCGCCCGTTGACGTTGCGAGCCGCCCGACCAGCAGTCTGGATCAGGGACCGGAAGCTGCGCAGGTAGCCCTCCTTGTCGGCGTCGAGGATGGCGATGAAGCTGACCTCGGGAAGGTCCAACCCCTCGCGGAGGAGGTTGATCCCCACGATCACGTCGAAGACCCCGAGCCTGAGGTCGCGAATAATCTCGACCCGTTCCAGGGTCTCCACGTCCGAGTGCAGGTATTGAACCTTGACCCCGGCCTCACGCAGATAGTCGGTCAGGTCCTCGGCCATCCGCTTGGTCAGGGTGGTGACAAGGCAGCGCTCCGAGGCCGCCACCGTCCGCCCGATCTCCGCCAGCAGGTCGTCCACCTGACCTTTGGACTGGCGCACCTCAATGGTGGGATCGAGTAGACCGGTGGGTCGAATCAGCTGCTCGACCACCTGGGTCGAGTGCTCCATCTCGTAGGGTCCGGGGGTGGCCGAGACGTAGACCACCTGGCCCACCGAGGACTCCCACTCGCTGAAGGTGAGCGGACGATTGTCGAGGGCCGAAGGTAGCCGGAAGCCGTACTCGACGAGGGGGATCTTGCGGGAACGGTCACCCCCGTACATGCCCCCGATCTGGGGAACCGCCACGTGGGATTCGTCGACCACGATCAGAGTGTCCTGGGGCAGGTAGTCCATCAAAGTGAAGGGCTTCTCCCCTTCCCTCCGGCCGCTCAGGTGACGGGAATAGTTCTCGACCCCGGCGCAGGTGCCGGTCTCCCGGAGCATCTCCAGGTCGAACATGGTCCGCTGCCGGAGCCGCTGGGCCTCCAGCAACTTTTCCTGGCGCTCCAGCTCCCCGCTGCGCCACTCCAACTCCGCCTCGATCGCCTCGATTGCCCTGGCCAACTTGTCCTTAGGGGTGACGTAGTGAGAGGCGGGGAAGACGGTCAGCCCCTCCCGCTGGGCGAGGATCTCGCCGGTCAGGGGATCGAAATCGACGATTCGCTCGACCACGTCGCCGAAGAACTCCACCCGGGTGGCGATCTCCTCATAGGCCGGTTGGATGTCGATGACGTCACCGCGCACCCGGAAGCGACTCCTGCCGAAGTCGAGGTCGTTGCGGGCGTACTGCAAGTCGACCAGCTTGCGCAGCAAGATGTCGCGCCGCCAGCTCCCGCCCAGAGCCAGCTCCACCGATTCACCGAGGTAGTTCTCCGGGGAGCCAATGCCGTAAATGCAGGAGATCGAGGCCACCACGATGACATCACGACGAGTGAGCAGAGACCGGGTGGCGGCGTTGCGCAGGCGATCGATCTCCTCGTTCCGTGAGGAGTCCTTCTCGATGTAGGTGTCGGTGCGGGCGATGTAGGCTTCCGGTTGGTAGTAGTCGTAGTACGAGACGAAGTACTCGACCGCATTCTTCGGAAAGAATGCCCGGAATTCAGCCCAGAGCTGGGCGGCCAGGGTCTTGTTGGGACTCAGCACCAGCACCGGCCGCTGAACATCCGCGATCAGGTTGGAGATGGTGAAAGTCTTGCCGCTTCCGGTGACCCCGAGGAGGACCTGTTGCAGGTCGCCCCGGGCCACGCCTGCCCGGAGCTGGGTAATCGCCGTTGGTTGGTCGCCGGTCGGGGTGAAGGGAGACTGTAGCTCGAACTGGGTCACCTCTCGAGTATCGCAGCGCCGGGACGTTGCGATCACTGACCCGATGGAGCCGCCGTGGCACTGCTGACCTGCTCCGATGTAGCGGTCGAGTACGCCGACCGAGTCGTGTTCTCCGGCCTCGATCTCAAGCTCGAGCCCGGGGACCGACTGGGGGTCGTGGGTAGCAACGGTGAGGGCAAGTCGAGCCTGCTCAGCTTGCTCGCCGGGGCCCAGGCTCCAAGCTCAGGAAGGCTCGACCGCCAAGGGCGGATTCTGCTGGCGCACCTGCCCCAGGAGTCACCAGAACCGGTCGCTGAGACGGTCTTGGGCGAGGCCATGGCCAGCCGTACCGACCTGGCCCGGCTCCGGGATGAGTTGGGTCACCTCGAGCACGTGTTGACGATTCCCGGGCCGGAAGGCGAAGCCCAGCTGCATCGCTACGGCGAGGTTCAATCCGCTTACGAGGGCCTCGGTGGATACGAACTGGAAGCCAAGGCCAGGACGGTTCTGAATGGACTTGGGCTGGGTGAGGAGGAGCAAGGCCGATCCCCCCGGGAGCTCAGCGTGGGTCAGATACGCCGGCTCGAGTTGAGCAAGCTGCTGCTCCAGGACGTCGATCTGCTGCTCCTCGACGAGCCCACCAATCACCTCGATCTGGCCGCCATCGAATGGCTCGAGGCCCACCTCCTGCAGAGCGCTCGCACCCTCTGTCTAGTGGCCCACGACCGCCGCCTTCTCGAGCGCGTCTGCAACCGCATCGTCGAGCTGGCCTCGGGCCGCGCCGAGGTCTACGACGGCGGCTACACCAGCTACCTCCGACAGCGCCAGGAGCGGCGACTGCGCTGGCGCCGGACCTGGGAGGCCCAGCAGGCCCACATCACCCACCAGGAGGAATACATCCGACGCTACAAGGCGGGCCAGCGGGCCCGCCAGGCCCGGGGCCGGCAGACCTTGCTGGACCGGCTGGAGCGGGTCCCTGAGCCAACCGAGCTGCAGCGCATGCGTCTCACCCTGCACGCGGCCCCCAGTGCCCAGGTGGTGGTGCGCACCGAGGATCTCAGCTGCGGTCGCGATGGGGTGGAGCTCTTTTCGGTTCCCAACCAGGGGATCACTCGGGGCGATCGGATCGCCATCCTTGGTCCCAACGGCTCGGGCAAGACCACCTTGCTGCACACTCTGGCGAGCCAACTGCCACCAGTGCGAGGGCGAGTCGTCCCCGGTGCCCGGGCCCGGATCCGGGAGTATCACCAGGACTTCGCCGACCTGGACGTCGAACGCACCGTCCTGGAGAACCTCCTCGACGACCACCCCGGCTCGCTCCCTGAGCGTGCTCGAGCGGTGCTCGGGGCCATGCTCTTCAGCGGCGAGCGGGCCTTGAGCCGGGTGAAGGACCTCTCAGGCGGTGAGAAGGCCCGGGTGGCACTCTCCCGACTGGGCATGGACGACGCCAACTGCCTGCTCCTCGATGAGCCCACCAACCACCTCGACATTCCCTCGCAAGAGGTGCTGGAGGAGGCGCTGGGCCACTACCCGGGGGCCGTGGTGCTGGTCTCCCACGACCGCTACTTCGTGGACTCGGTGGCCAGCACCGTTTACGAGGTCGAGGATGGCCGCCTGATCGAGCGCCGCTCGCGTACACCCAAAGCGGCGCCCAGTCGGCGCCAGCGCCCCGCTCAGGGGAAGGCCCCCCGCGCCGGGGCCGGTCCCACTGGAACCGGGCAGAGCCGGCGCCATACCGAGCTTGAGATCGAGGCCCTGGAACTGGAGAAGAGAGAGCTGGAGGCCAGGCTGGCAGAGCCGGGCGCCTTCAAGGTCCCCGAAGACGGTCGCCGCTTACTAGCCCAGGTTGAGGAGGTGCGGACCTCTCTGGAGAAGGCCTACGCCACCTGGTTGGCCCGGGAGCCCAGTACCGATCGATAGACCTCGGCGATCTGCGGCCCGACCGCGGCCCACGAGAAGCGCTTCACGATGGTCTCGCGTGCCTGCCCCGATAGCTGCTCCCAGCGGGCCCGATCCCCGATGATCCCGGCTGCCGCTGAGACCAGGCCCGCCTGGTCGTCGAGGGGGACCAAGACCACCCCTCCCCCCTTGAGGTCGGTCAGACCGGGGACATCGGTCGCCAGCACCGGGGTTCCCGTCGCCATTGCCTCCAGGGCCACGACCCCCAGCCCCTCGAAGCGCGACGGGACCACCAGCAGCAGGGCGCGCTGGTAGGACTCGGCCAACTCCGCTTCGGAAACCCGGCCCCGCACCTGGAGACGGCCGCCGAAGTCCTCGGCGGCCACCAGGGCAGCCTGGTACAGGGGACCATCGCCGCAGATCTCAGCTCGGAGAAGAGGGAACTTCACGCTCAACTCCCGGAACGCCGAAATGAACTGGGGAACCCCCTTGATGGGCACCAGTCGACCGACGAAGAGCATCGTGTCGCGGTCCTGGTAGCCACCGCCTGGCAGGAGCCAGTCGGTGTCGATACCCACCGGTATGACCGAAATCTTGGCGCGCGGCACCCCGTAGTCACTCACCAGGGATTCCGCCGTCGACGGTGAGATGGAGATGACGTGGTCCGAGAAGCGGTAGGCACGGGCCTCGATGGTGCCCAATGGGCGGGTCGCCAGACGCCTCCCGTGAGCGGTCCGATAGGTGTGGTTGGCGCTGTAGACCAAGGGAGCGGCTGGCGGATGGCGGAAGAGCAGGACTCCCCCCGGGCCACCCAGTGCGTGCCAGAGGTCGGGGTGGAGCCGGGTGGCCACCTCGGGCAGACGACGACGCAGCCAGAGAGAGAAGTCGAGCGGTGCCCGCCGGGTGCGCTTGGGAATGCGCGGGCCGGGACCCCAGGGAGTGCGCCGAGCACTGACCACTTCCACGGCATAGCCGAGTTCAGGCATGGCCTGTTCCAGGGCACCGGCATAGCGCCCCTGACCTCCAATCGGGGGTAAATCGTCGTAGGAGAGAAGTGCGACTCGGGAGCTCAGCGCTGGCACAGCTGGCAATAGACCGTGGTTCTTCCCCCTACCCGGGTTTGCCGCAGCAGCGCACGGCAGCGGACGCATGGTAAGCCACCCCGCCCATAGACGAAGAGGGCTTCGTGGGCCTCGCCTTTGGCCCCAAACCCGTCGCGAAAGTCAGAGAAGGAGCTGCCCCGGAGCCGAATCGCCTGGCGCATCACGATGGGCAGGGCTAGCACCAGCCGCAGCGCCTCCAGTCGAGTCAACGTGGCGCCCCGCCGGGTGGGTCTGACCCGCGCTAGGAAGCAGGCTTCGTCGGCGTAGATGTTGCCGCAACCAGCGATTAGTGCCTGGTCCAGCAGCGCCGACTTTATCCGCCGCGAGGAGTTGCGCAGGGTCTCGGCGACTCCGCTCGTGGCGAATCCGGGCGACAGCGGATCCGGACCCAAGTGGGGCAGGGCCCTCATCCGGGTCATCTGAGACGGTTGGCCCGAAAGGACTCGACCAAACCGCCTGGGGTCTCGGTAGCGCAGTTGAGACCCATTGTCGAGGTCAAGGATCAGATGGGTGTGGAGTGCCCTCGGCGTCGAGGGCTGGGCCATGGTCAGGGTACCGGTCATGCCCAGATGAACGACCAGGTGTTCCCCCCTCCCCAGCCGGAGGTGAATGAACTTGCCGCGCCTGGCCACGGCGTTGATAGCCTGTCCTTCGAGAAGGAACGGTAGAGTTCGGCTGTCCCCGAACCTAAGCACCGAGGGGCGGATCAATTCGACCCGGGTTATGACACGGCCGACGAGGCTGGGCCGGAGATCACGCACGATGGTCTCGACCTCGGGCAATTCGGGCATCCCGGCTAGGCGACTGCCCGCTGCAACGGGCTTAGGTCCCTCCAGTTCGGGCCAGTCTTTAGGTCGACCACCAGCGGCACGGTGAGCTCGATCGCGGCGGCCATTCCCTCAGCAGCCAGTTCCGCCACCGACTGCACCTCTTCAACGGGAGTCTCGAAGACCAGTTCGTCGTGCACCTGGAGCAGCATTCTGGCCGCTGACCCTGAGGCGCGCAACGCCTGAGCCGTGCGGATCATGCCCAGCTTCATGATGTCGGCAGCAGATCCTTGGATGGGCATGTTGATGGCCATCCGCTCACTGGCCTCGCGCACTTGGCGGTTGCTCGAGTTGATGTCCGTCATGTAGCGGCGCCGACCCAGGATGGTGGATACATAGCCCTGGGTCCGGGCCCTCTGTCGCACCGACTCGAGGTATCCCTGGACGCCCTCGTAGGTGGCGAAATAGCGGCGGATGAAGTCCTCGGCCACGTCGGTCCCGATGCCTAGGTCGCGGGAGAGCCCGTAGCTGGAGAGTCCATAGAGGATGCCGAAGTTGACCACCTTGGCCATCCGCCGCTGCTCGGCTGAGACGTGGTCCTGGGCCACCCCGAAGACCTGAGCGGCGGTATCGGCGTGAACGTCGTCCCCGCGGGCGAAGGCAGCGGCGAGACGGGTATCGCCGCTGAGATGAGCTAGAACGCGAAGTTCGATCTGAGAGTAATCGGCGGAGACTAGAACCCAGCCTTCCGGTCCCGGGATGAAGGAAGCTCGAATCCGTCGCCCCAGCTCGGTGCGGATCGGGATGTTCTGGAGATTGGGGTCGCTGGACGACAGCCGGCCAGTGGCTGCCACCGCCTGGTTGAAACTGGTGTGCACCCGGCCGTCGTCGGCATCGACCAACTCCGGCAGGGCATCCACATAGGTGCTCTTTAGTTTGGTCACCTGGCGCCACTCCAGGAGGGGAGCGACTATGGGGTGCTCGTCGCGGAGCGACTCAAGGGCCTGGGCGTCCGTGGAGCGCCCAGTCTTGGTCCGCCGTGAACTCTTCAAGCCCAGTTCGTCATACAGCAAGGTGGCCAGCTGGGAAGTCGAGCCGGGTCTGAACGCCCGTCCTGCCAAGCGGAACATCTCCACCTCGAGCTCCGCGATCTGGACCGTCAGGGTTGCTGAGATGGCCCGCAGCTGTTGGACGTCAATGCGGACCCCCAAGGACTCCATGTCGGCCAGGATCTCCAGCACCGGTAGCTCGAGGTCGCGGAGAAGGCCAGTAGCCCCGAGTGCAGCCAGGCGCTGTTCGAGATTGCTCCGGATGGTCTCCGCGCAAGCAGCCTCGCCGCCAAAGAGCTGGGTCGCCTCATCGATGCCCAAAGAGGAGGGCTGGCGCATATTGATCCCCTTGCCCAGGTAAGCCTCACGGTCGGGAGCGGGGGGACCCTCCCATTCCCTCGAGAGCGCAGCCAAGGTCGGCGTTCGACTGCGAGAATCGGCCAGATAGGCCGCCAGAACACAGTCGAAGCCCTCGCCCTGTAGTCGCACCCCGGCGCCGCTCAGGGCCAGGATGGTCTCCTTGAGCTGGTAGCTGGACTTGCCCACGCCGGCGCTCCCCAGCAATTCGAAAAGCGGTCTCAACTCCGCCCGGGTCAGACCCGTCGACTCGCCGCCATGGTCCAAGTCGACAGGGCAGTACCAACTCTGGTCGGCGCCTGTGGCCGCTGCTATTCCCACCAGCTCGCCCTTGCGCGCCGGGCCGTCGGCGGCAACTCCGACTGTGAAGGATCCTGCCTCGCGGAGCTGGTCGACCATGGCGAGGAGTCCCACTGGGTTGGCCACAAGCCGACTGGGCGCGGCAGCGGGTCGGTTGGTTGCGACTGCCGGCCTCGTCGCACTGGTCCGGGGCAGTCGGGTCACCAGGCTCGGCATACCTAGTTCCTCGAGCAGCGTCGCGGCGGCCTCGCGGTCGTAATCCTGGAGCCGACAGCTGTCCAGATCCAGGGTCACACCGGGGACGTCTTGGACGATGGTCACCAGCTCCCGGCTCAACCGGGCCAGGTCCACGTTGGCACTGAGGGCCTTGCGGACCCGACCCTCGGGCATCGTCGCGATGGCGTCGAGAACAGCATCCAGGGAGCCGTATGTCTGGATTAGCGTCGCCGCCGTCTTCTCGCCGATCCCCGGGACTCCCGGAATGTTGTCGCTGGTGTCGCCCCGGAGCGCCTTGTAATCAATGATCCGAATTGGGTCGAAGCCGAACCGCTGGCGCACCGCGGCCACGTCATAGATGACGGGGTCGCTGCTCCCGCGACGGCTGCTTTGCATCACCGTGCTCTCGTTGACCAGCTGGAGGAGGTCCATGTCGCCGGAGAGGATCACCGTCTGACAGCCCGCCTCCCGGGCTTGCCGGGCGAGGGTGCCGAGGACGTCATCGGCCTCGAACCGAGGCACCATCAAAGCCGGGATATTCAATCGCTCGGTGATCTTTTGGCAGACGGAGACCTGAGTCACCAGCTCGTCCGGCGTGACCGACCGGGTGGCCTTGTAAGTGGCGAACTTTTCGTCTCGAAAGGTCGCGCCAGGCGGATCAAAGGCGGCTACGGCACAGTCGAATCCTTGCTCTAGGGCCAAAAGCAAGATGGAGGTGTAGCCATAGGCGACCCGGATGAGCTCACCCCGCCGATTGGTCATCTCTGGCAGAGCGTGATAGGCGCGGAAGGCCAGCCCGTGGGAATCCACTAACAGCAGTCGTGGCCGCCCCGCTGCCTCAGCCAACATGGGTCCAATTATCCCGGCCACAACCGCTGCCACATGGTCTCCGGTGCCGCCTCCCGTCTCCGGCTTCCCCCATCGCAGATTTACAGCCGTCCTGGCCGGCAACGACCTGTTGGCTTGGGCTTCGATGCGGCTCTGGGGGAAAGAAGTTTGAGCTGCCCGGACGACGTGTCTGTGGTGGGCTTCAATGACATCCCTTCACCGCTCAGCTACGTCCTCCGCTCACCTCGATCCGCATTCCCCACTACCAAATGGGCGCCCAGGCCGCCACCCTGATGCTGGCCAGGATCGCCCAGCCGCGTGGTCTGGTGGAGGCAAACTTGCTCCCGCCCGAACTCGTGGTCCGTGGTTCGACGGCACCTCCCCCTGCCCCTTGAGAGGTCGTCTGATGATCAGACAATTCAGCTCGAATGAGCGCCGGCGTCAATGGGGCAGGACTATCCCGCCTAGTGGCGCCGCCGCGCCAAGTAGAGGCAGCATCGGTAGCCTTGTGGAAACTCATCGCCGTGTGCGGCCACAACTTCCGCAATTCCGGTAAGCAGCCGGTCGCGAACGGCCGGGTCGAGGAGCCGGTGGTTCGACTGAGTCTGGAGAAGGCCCACGAACTCGTCGCCGGAGTAAGTGGTCGACCACGAGTAGATCTCCCGAGTCACCTGGTCGAATCCTCCGCTAGCCCCGATCTCGGTCCGGCGATCCTCATCTATGTCCCCGGGCACCCGCGAAGCCAGACCCGGAGCCTCACGACGATAGACATCTTCGACGGCTGCCTCCAGGACCGGATTGCCCGGCTTACTTGAATCGGCGGTGTTCCACAACAGCGCCAGGCAGCCGCCAGGCCGGAGCACCCGGTAGGCCTCGACGTATCTCGTCTCGGCTCGCACCCGGTGCCAGGCCTGAGCGGAGACGAGCAAGGGGAACGGTTCTGCGATCTGCCACCCTCCCTCGAAGGAAGCCTCCTCCACCGCCACACCGGGGAAGGCGGCCGTGTTGCGCCGGAGCACTCGGGCCATCTCCTGACTCGGCTCCAAGGCCGTCACCAGCAATCCGCGACGAGCCAGGGGAACGGTTGCCCGACCTGTTCCACTGCCTACCTCTAAGGCCCGCTGGCCCGCCCTCAGGCGAGAGAATTCCATGATCCTGTCGAAGGCAGCCTCGGGATAGCCAGGGCGGTAGCGGTCGTACAGTTCCGCGACCTCACCGAAGACCAGCCTCTGCTCGCGCTCGCCCATCTCCGTCCGATCCTCCTACTCGAGATCCCAACGATTGTCGCGCTGGGGAGGATGGCCAGCGGCCCAGTCGAGTTCAGCCTTGGCGAGGGCTATGATGGAAGGGACATCGCGAATTCCCGGCGACTCGGTCAGCGGCCGGATCCCAGGGCCGCCACCGGGCTTTGGGAACAGCCAAGTGTGAGGAGCCCATGGACGTGATCGAGATGTCGGTGGACAGCATCCGGGTCCACATGCCCAGCGGGCAGCACGTGGTCGTGCTCAAGCAGAAGGACTCCGAGCGCTTCCTGCCCATCTGGGTGGGCATGGCTGAGGCCAACGCGATCGCCCTCAGAATCACCGGGATCCATCCTGACCGTCCCCAGCCTCATGACCTCATGGTCAATATCCTCACTCTCTTGGACGTCACCGTCCGCCGGGTTGTCGTCTCCGAATTACGGGACGACACCTTTCACGCCCGGATCATTGGCGAACGCGCTGGCCAGGAGGTGATATTCGACGCCCGCCCCAGCGATGCCATTGCCTTGGCGGTTAGAGTCGAGTCGCCCATCTACGTCGTCGAAGATGTGCTCGAGCAGGCGGGAGTGCTACCCGATACCCAGGCCGAGGATGGCAGCCGGTTGGCAGTCTTCCAGCAGATGGTCAACGACATGACTCTTCCTGACCTAGACACCCCGGACGCCTGACGACACCGCGAGGGCCAGCATGGCGGAATGGCAGACGCGGCGGTCTCAAAAACCGTTGAGCGCAAGCTCGTGTGGGTTCGACTCCCACTGCTGGCACCCATCTTTTGAGATCCAAACGTGGTAAGCCGGGTTCCGGCTGTCATCCACTCGACGGCGGTTGATGGCCACGTTGATAGCCATTCGAGGGCGACGGCCATCGGACCAAGATCGACAGGGTCCGGCCAATTTGGGGGATGGCCGACCCAGCGCCCGCCGAGGGGGGCACACCAGAGCGGTAGGCTCAGCCCAGCGCCGCCCCAGCGTTCACCACGACTACACGCAGCAGATCAGGGACGCGGTGGCCCAGAAGGTGGCGCTGCCCGGAGGCAGGGTCGAGGTCTAGCCCGGAGCGGATCCAACGGATGGAGCGCAAGGCTCGAATTGCCTCTCCGCACCGGGTCCACCCGTACTCGCCCTAACTACTGCGCCGTATACCCGCCATCGACCAGGTGATAGCTGCCCGTCACGAAGGAAGCATCATCGCTGGACAGGAACGCCACCAGAGCCGCCACCTCCTCGGGCTGTCCCAGCCGCCCCACCGGATGCTTGGTGACGAGGAAGTCCAAGGTCGGGGTGTCGAGGTTGGTGGTCACCAGCGGAGTGACGATGAATCCGGGCCCAACTGCGTTGACCCGGATGCCCTGTGCCGCGTACTCGAGGGCGGCGGTTTTGGTCAGCCCGATCATTCCGTGCTTGGCAGTGACATACCCCGCGGCGCTGGCAAAGCCGACGCTTCCCAGGATCGAGGACATGTTCACAATCGAGCCGCCCCCAGCTTCGACCATGGCAGGGATCTCCTCCCTCATGCAGTAGAAGACGCTGTCCAGGTTGACCGCGATGATGTGACGCCAGCCTTCGGTGCTGTAGTCGGTCACCAGCGCCTGCTCACCGGCAATCCCGGCGTTGTTCACGGCGATCCGCAACCTTCCCAGTTCGTTAGCGGCGGCGACCATTTGCTTCACCGCGTTGGGGTCGGTCACGTCGACCGTGAACGGCTCCGCGGTGCCTCCTGCGGCGACAATCTCGGCTGCTACCGCCTTCGCCCCCGATCCATTCAAGTCCGCCACCAGCACGCTCGCTCCGCCCCGGGCGAGAGTCTCAGCGCAAGCCTTACCGATGCCGGAGCCGGCCCCGGTGACGATCGCAGCCCGGTCTTTGAAGTTGTACTCAGTCATGGACCCTCGAGTGATTTATTGCTCTTCGTTCTTCTTTCCGGCCCGATTTCGTTGGGGGCGTTTAGTTCGCGACCTCTGCTGACCTACCGAGAGTGCCCGTAGAGCCGCCCATAGCTCGCCAGTCTAGTCAGCGTCCGCATCGGCCCGTGACTACCATGGCCGGGGTGGGCTCGTGTGAACCGCCCCGGGTTTTGTAGAGACTCTGGTTAGTGTGAAACAGCCCGCAGAGCGGCCGCCTCCTCAGGGTAGTGGGCGGCTTCGAACTCGGCGGGCGGAATCATGCCCAGCTGGCTGTGGAGCCGGCGCTGGTTGAACCAGTCGCGGTACTCCAGGGTGGCGTGCTCCACTTCTTCCAGCCCGCGCCAGGGACGGTCTTTGCGGATCAGCTCGGTCTTCTAGAGACCGTTGAAGGATTCGGCCAGGGCTTGTCGTAACTGTCGCCCCGGGATCCCACCGAGGCAACCGCTCCGGCCTCGGCCAGTCGCTCGGTGTAGCGCACCGCCAGATATTGAATGCCCCTGTCGGAGTGCTGCACCAGTCCCTGCAGCTGCTCGCCGCGGCGGCCCCAGACAGCCATCTCCAGGGCGTCCAGGGCCAGGTCGGTACGCAGGGACCGGTACGCCTGCCAGCCCACCACGAACCGGGAGAAGACGTCCACGATGAAGGCGACGTAGACCCAGCCGGGGGTCTTCACATAGGTCAGGTCGGCCACCCAGAGTCGGTTCGGCGCCACTGCCACGAACTGCGGCTGGACCAGATCCGATGGCCGACAGCTAGGTGCACGAATAGCCATAGGGGGTCGCCGCCGAACTGCCGCGCGAGCACCCTTCGCAACTGCCCAGCCGCCAGCGACCTCCGATCTATACTCCGCCCGATGCATCTCGCCGCCGTCTTGGTTAACGATGTCGCTGTCCTGCTCGACATCTATGCCATCTGCATCCTCGCCTGGGCTTTCATGTCCTTCTTCCCGGAGGCCTATGCCACGCCTGTCGGGCATCTGCTCGAGGCTCTCGTGATGCCAGTTATCCGGCCATTGCGGCGAGTGCTGCCAATGATCGCGGGTCTCGACTTCACCCCACTCCTGGCCTTGGTCCTGGTCTTGGCGGTGGCCCAGCTGCTCAACGAGCTGGCCAGCAACAACTTTGCCAATCCCATCTACGTCGTCTTCAACATCGTCTTCGAATTCATCGGCGCCGTCGTCTTGGTGATCCTGGTGCTGCTGTTGATCAGGGTCCTGATCGGGGCGCTCAGGGTGGACCCCTGGCACCCCTTCGTCTTCTCGATCAAGCGCATCACCGATACCTTCGTGACCCCCATCGAGCGCGCCGCTCGGGTTCAAGCGGAGATGGCTGCTGCGATCGGCCTGGTGATCGCAGTCGTCGTCTACATCGCCCTGGCGCAGATCCTCTTCCCCACCCTTCTCAACGGGCTCACTCGGATCTAGCGGCTCCGGCCGCGAAAACGGGGGGGTGGGGCCATGGTGCGGATGGCCTCGATCTGGTATGAGCCGGGGCCGAAGAGCTCGACCACGGCCGACTCCAGCCCCGGGCCAGCCGTCACCAGGTGCTCATTGCCCAGCTCCAGTTCGTGGTCGCCTTCGGCATCGCGAAGGTGAAGAACCACCATCGACTTGCCCACGTTGTCCTGAAGCAGCCGCGAAAGCTGACGCAGCTCGTCCTCGCCTGCCTGGTAGGCGCGGATATGGACCACCGCCGAGGCGCGCCAGTCGGAAAGCGCGGGATCGTCTAGTGCCAGCACCTCCTCGGCGATGACCCGAGCCTCCTCGGGCTCCTCGGCAGACGCCGGGTCAGACGACTCCTCGCCCTCCAAGCCGTTCGGGGCCGAGTTCGCTCCGTTGGCGCTGGGGGCACCTCTCCTGGCCCCCACTTCGACCCGGCCCCGAATCACGACCACGCCGTCCGGCTGCAGCAAGAGGGCGGCGCGTTGGTACAGAGAAGGGAAAACAACCACCTCGCAGACACCGCTCAGATCCTCCAGCTGAGCGAATGCCATCGCCTCGCCGCGGCGGCTCTGGACACGACGACACTCGCGAACCGAACCGCCCACCTGGACCAGACTTCCCTCCAGCTTGGCTAGGTCGGAGACGGCCGTGTCGGTGCGCTGGCTCAGCTGCTCGCTGAGCCGCTGCAGCGGGTGCTCACTCAGATAAATGCCCAAGTGCTCCCGCTCCCAGGCCAAGCGTTCGCGCTGCATCTCCTCGGTCAGTGACTGCTCGACCCAGAGAGGTGCCTCGGATTTTGAAGTTGCTGCTTCACCGGTCTCCGCCTCGAAGAGAGCGATCTGTCCCGAATCGCGCTCGCGAGCCTCGATTTCCGCTCGGCGCATGGCGTTGTCAAGTTGGGCCAGAAGCAGGCCGCGGTCGCCAAGCACATCGCAAGCGCCGCTCCGAATCAACGCCTCCAGGGCGCGCCGGTTCAGCTCATGACCGCGCACCCGTGTGCAGAGGTCGATCAACGATTGGAAAGGCCCCGACTCCAGGCGCACGGCAACCAGCGTCTGGGCTGCCGATTCGCCCACGTTCTTGATGTGCTGCAGGCCGTAGAGAATCTCGTCTTTCGCTGCTGTCTCACCATCCTGGCCAGAGCTCGCGACGATCACACTGAAGGCAGCGCGCGACCGGTTGATGTCGGGTGGGTGGACGACAATGCCGCGGGCTTGTGAGTCTTGGATGGCGCGCTTGAGACGCTCGAAGTCGCTGGCCTTGCTGTTGAGCAGAGCGGCCATGAACTCGAGTGGGTAATGGGCCTTGAAGTAAGCGGTTTGATAACTGATCAAACCGTAGGCGACCGAGTGCGCCTTGTTGAATCCATAGCCAGCGAAGTAGTCGATGTAGTCGAAGAGGTCGACGGCTGTTTTCTCGGCCACCCCGCGGCCCATCGCACCTTCCAGGAAACGCTGCCGCTGGGCGGCCATCTTGCCCTTGTCCTTCTTGCCCATGGCCGACCTCAGCAGGTCGGCCGCCCCTAAGCTGAATCCGGCGGCCTCGGCAGCGATCTGCATGACCTGGTCTTGATAGATGATCACCCCGTGGGTTTCCTTGAGGATTGGCTCCAGTTCAGGTAGGAGATAGGTGATCGGCTCCTCACCCCGCCGCCGCTTCATATAGAGGTCGGTGGCGCCGCCTTCAATAACACCGGGACGGTTGATGGCTACGGCGGCGGCCATGTCTTCGATGCAGCGGGGCCGCATGTCCATGACGATGCGCCTCCCACCCTGTTGCTCTAGTTGGAAGACGCCCAAAGTGTCGCCCCGGGCCAGGAGCTCGTAGGTGGCGTCGTCGTCAAGGGGGATGGCGTCGAGATCGGGTCGGCTACCGCGCTGGCTGGCAATGTTGTCCAGGGTCTCCTCAAGGATGCTCAGGTTCTCGAGGCCGAGGAAGTCCATCTTGAGAAGGCCGATCTTCTGGACGCCGTCCATGTCGAATTGGGTCACCACCGCCTCCCGATTGGTGGTGGCTCGCTGCAGGGGGACGTAGTCGGTCAGAGGGCCGGGCGCGATCACCACCCCGCCGGCGTGGGTTCCTGCGTTGCGCGAGATCCCCTCCAGACGCCGAGCCGTGTCGATCAGGCGTTGCGCCCAGGGCTGACCGTCATAGGCTGCCCTCAACTCCCGCGACTCCTGAAGGGCGGCATCCAGGGTGACCCCGGGTCTGGTGGGAATCAGCTTGGCCAGCTGATCGACGTCGGGTAGGGGCACGTTCTGAACTCGACCCACGTCGCGCACGGCAGCCCGGGCAGCCATGGTGCCATAGGTGACGATCTGGGCCACCCGATCGGTGCCATAGCGGCGGTTGACGTAGTCGATCACTCGGGCACGGCCAGCGACATCGAAGTCGATGTCGATGTCGGGCATAGACACCCTCTCGGGGTTGAGGAAGCGCTCGAAGATGAGACCGTACTGGAGTGGGTCGACGTTGGTGATGCCCAGGCTATAGGCCACCAGGCTCCCCGCCGACGAGCCCCGGCCGGGACCAATCTTGACCCCCTCCTCTCGACCGGCTCGAGTGAAGTCCCAGACGATCAGAAAGTAGCCCGCGAACCCGGTCTCCCGGATCACACCCAGCTCATAGCTCAGCCGTGCCAGGTATTCGTCGGGAGGATCCTGGCCGTGGAGGCGCTGGCGTAATCCCTCGGAGGCGACCAGCGCCAGAAGTCCGTCGGCATCCTGGCCGGCAGGCACGTCATAGGTGGGCAGAAGCCGCTGGTCCAAGAGGGGCTCGAAGCGGCACCGCGAGGCAACCGCCCAGCTGTTGTTGACCGCCTCCAGGCAATAGTTGAACTTGTTGGCCATCTCCTCGGCCGAGCTGACGTAGAAGTGGGGCCCGGAGAAGCGCAAGCGCTTGGGGTCCTCCAGACGGCTCCCGGTCTGGATGCAGAGGAGCACGTCGTGTGCCTCGGCATCGTCCGGGTTGACGTAGTGGCAGTCATTGGTGGCGACTAGGGGCAGGTCGGTCTGGCGGGCCATCTCAATGAGGCCCTCGCGAACAATCCGCTCCTCCTCCATCCCGTGGTCCTGAATCTCCAGGAAGTAGCCGTCCGGACCCAGGATCTGGGAGTACTCTCGGGCGATCGCCAGAGCCCCATCGCGGTCGCCTGCCAGGAGGCGCTGAGGCACCTCGCCACCAATGCACCCCGAGAGCCCGATCAGACCGGCGGCGTGCTCCGCCAGGAGTTCGTGGTCGATGCGAGGTTTGTAGTAGAAGCCGTCGAGGTGAGCCTTGCTGACCAGCTTGACCAGGTTGGCGTAGCCCTGCTGATCGCGGGCCAGGAGGACCAGGTGAAAGGGGTCGCGGTCGGCCCTGCCTTCCTTCTGCAGGTGAGAGCGAGCGGCGACGTAGACCTCACAGCCGATGATTGGCGTGATGCCCACGTCGCCCGCCGCCTGATAGAACTCGATGGCTCCCGCCAACACGCCGTGATCGGTGATGGCGATCGCCTTCTGACCAAGGTCGTGAGCTCGCTGGGCCAGGTCCTTGACGCGGGCGGCTCCATCCAGCAGCGAATACTCGGAGTGGCTGTGGAGGTGGGCGAACTCGACGGAGGACATAGGCGGGAAGGATTCCTGGAAATTGGGGGGCTCCTCCCCCTCAGAGACTCAGTATCGGAGATTGAGCGGGGACGAAGCGGTCACATCCGGCGCAACAGAACGACCGTCTCGAAGTGAAAGGTCTGGGGAAACATGTCGATCAAGCGCAATCTCTCTACGCTGTAGGCGCCTGTCTGGCACAGACTCCGCAGATCGCGGGCTAAAGCCGAAACCTCGCAGCTCAGGTAGACCACCGTCGGGGGCCCGGAGGCAGCGAGCCAGCTCCTCAACTCGGGCGCCAGACCGGCTCGGGGTGGATCCAGAACCACGGCGCGGGCCGCTTTGGCAAGTGGAAGCTCCACCTCGACAGGCCCGCAAACCGTGGTCAAATACCCGGGCGCGTACATCTCCGCGTGGAGCTGGCAGAGCCGGGCTGCAACCGGGTTGGACTCGATCACTGTGACCTGAGCGCCGAGATCGACGAGCCGCAGACTGAGGATGCCGATGCCGCCGTAGGCATCCACCACGTGGGCGCCTGCAATCTCCTCTCCAAGAAATTCCACGACCGTCTCGTAGAGGCGTTCCACAGTGCCCTGGTTGACCTGAATGAAGGAGTCGGGAAAGACTCGGAAGTCGCGCCCCCGGTAGCTCAGGCTCGTGGCCTCGTCGGTGACGCTCACCGCAGAGGGGAGGCCAGCCGCAGTGGTGCCGGCAACTTTGGCGCCGCCCGAGCCGTCCGGCCGAGTGTTGATGAGGAGCTCCGCGCCTGCCTCGCCGACTGTCAGCTGCACTGTCTGCAGGCGGGGACCCTCTGCCCCGAGAGCGGCTCCCACGGCGGGCAGGGCCTCCGTAATTGTCTGGTGATGGATCAGGCAGTCGGCGACACCCACCACTTGGTAGCTGGAGCGGCTCTTGAATCCGAGGACGGGCCCCTCGCCACTTCGGTGGAACTCCCCGCGCCAACGGTAACGCCAGGGATCAGCCGCGCCAACGCTCTCGAGCTTGTCTGGCAGCTCGACGCCCTGGCCGAGCAATGCCCGGCGCAAGACCGCCTCTTTGGTGGCGAGCTGGGAGCGGTAGGCCAGGTGCTGCAACTGGCATCCACCGCAGCTCCCGAAGTAGGGACATGGCGCTTCCACTCGGTGGGGAGACGACCGGAGGACCTGCACCGTGTCGGCGAATGCGTGCCGCCGGTGGATCTTGGTGACCCGGGCCAAAACCTCCTCGCCGGGAAGGGCTCCGAAGACGAACACCACAAGGCCGGACACCCGAGCTAGGGCCAGGCCGCGATGGGCCATCTCGGTGCACTCCAGGAGAATCTCGTCGCCGTGACGCAGGGGCGGATTCGTCGAAGCCATTTTCTCGGCGTCCCTGGCCTCGCCCGCCGAGGGCAGGTGTCAGCCCCCCGCGCGGGGCAGGCGCTCGCGCAGGAGCTGGTTGACCATGGCCGCGTTGGCCCGACCCTTGGACATGGCCATCACCGCTCCGACCAGCCGGTCGAGGGCGCGGTCCTGGCCCGCCTTATAGTCGGCAGCAGCCTGGCGGTTCTGTTCCAGAGCCCGCTCCACCATCACGGTGATCTCCTTAGCATCGGAGACCTGGCCTAGCCCTTCCTGGTGGATCAGTTGGGCTGGTTCCTCGCCGCTGGCGAAGGCGCGCCCAAGAATCTCCTTGGCTACCTTGGCCGTCGCCTCCTGGCTCTGGACCATCCTGAGCAGGTCACTGAACGCCACCGGGCTGATCTTGCACGTCTCGACTTCAAGGTTGGCGCCATTGCACAGACCCTGCAGATCGCCTAGTTGCCAGTTCGCCGCTAGCTGCGGGGTCACCCCCCGCGCCACCACCTCCTCAAAGTAGCTGGAGTCGGCTGGACGGCCGGTCAGCAAGAGGGCTTGCTCCTCGGGGAGCCCGTACTGGTTCTGGAAGCGGGCTCGGCGGGCCGTCGGAAGTTCTGGTAAATCCGCTCGAATCTCGTCTACGTGGGCCCGCGAGATGAGCAGCGGTGGCAGGTCGGGCTCCGGGAAGTAGCGATACTCCTGGGCCTCCTCCTTGCTCCGCTGCGAGACGGTACGCTGCTCCAACTCGCTCCAGCCCCGGGTCTCCTGGGGCAGACGGCCTCCCTCGTCGAGGACCTCGCGCTGCCGTCCCAGCTCGTGCTCCAGGGCGCGCTGGACGCTCCGGAAGGAGTTCATGTTCTTGACCTCGACCTTGACCCCCAGAGCCTCCGTGCCCACCGGCCGGAGTGAGATGTTGGCATCGCAGCGCAGGCTTCCCTCCTCCATGTTTCCGTCATTGACACCGATGTAGGTAAGCAGCTGCCGGAGTGCCACCAGATAACCCCTGGCCTCGGCTGGAGTACGCAGGTCGGGTTCGCCCACGATCTCCATGAGGGGCACCCCGGCCCGGTTCAGGTCAACCAGCGAACACGTCGAGCTCTGGATCTCGCCGGAGTGGTGCAGCGTGCCCGTGTCCTCCTCCAAGTGCACCCGGGTGATCCCCCCGCGGACCTTGCGCCCCTCGACCTCGAATTCCAACCAGCCATTGCGCGAGAGTGGGAGATCGTACTGGGAAATCTGGTAGCCCTTGGGGAGGTCGGGATAGAAGTAGTTCTTGCGATCGAACTTGGTGAATTCTGGTATCTCGCAGTTGAGCGCCAGTGCCGTGCGCAGGGTGAGCCGGACGCCCTCGGCATTGATAACGGGCAGGGCTCCAGGTAGGCCCAGGCAGACGGGGCAGGTGTTGCTGTTGGGCGGTAGTCCCAGGTACTGGGCCCGGCAGGAGCAGAACATCTTGCTCTTAGTGAGCAGCTGGGCATGGACCTCGAGCCCGATCACCACCTCCCAAGGCGATGACGCCATTGAGCTCACGAGGCGGCCACTGCCAGAGGAGGCATGTGGCGCCAGACGCCGACAGCGTCCTCGAAGCTTTGGGCGACCCGAAAGCAGGTTGCCTCGCCCAAGTAGGGGCCTAACACCTGGAGCCCGACGGGCAGCCCGGCGGCAAAGCCGGCAGGAACGGAGATGCCTGAGATGCCGGCCAGGTTGGCGGGCAGTGTGAGGATGTCAGTCGCGTACATAGCCAGCGGGTCGTCTGTCCTCTCACCCAGCCTGAAGGCGGTCGTGGGAGCCGTCGGCGAGATGATCGCATCCACCTCGGCAAAGGCGCGGTCGAAGTCCTGAGCCACCAGGGTGCGAACCTTCTGGGCCTGGAGGTAATAAGCGTCGTAGTACCCACTGCTAAGGGCGTAAGTTCCCAAGGTCACCCGCCGACGCACCTCCTCGCCGAAGCCTCGGTGGCGTGCCTCCTCATAGGCCTGGCGAAGTGTGGTCGCGTCGGGAGCACCCGGCCCGAAGCGGACTCCATCCATCCTCGCCAGGTTGCTGCTGACCTCGGCGGGGGCGATCACGTAGTAGGCAGACAGGGCGTACTCGGTGGTCGGTAGGGTGATCTCCTGGGTCGTCGCACCGAGCGCCTCCAAAGTGCGGACCGACTCCTCGAAGACCGCCCTGACCTGGGCATCCAGGCCGACCTCCAGGTATTCGCGAGGAATTCCCAGTCGAAGGCCCCTGACCCCGCTTCGAAGATCACCCAGGAAGCCGTCCACGGGTGCCGCCACACTGGTGCTGTCCCGGGCATCGTGGCCGGCGATGGCGGTCATCACCAACGCGGCATCCTCCACCGTCTTCGCCAACGGACCGACCTGATCCAGAGAACTGGCGAAGGCGATCAGCCCATATCTGCTCACTCGCCCGTAGGTGGGCTTGACCCCGACCACGCCACTGAACGAAGCCGGCAGCCGGACCGACCCACCGGTGTCGCTGCCCAGAGTGACGCAGGCCAAACGGGCCGCCGCCGCTACGGCCGATCCGCCACTGCTCCCCCCGGCCACTCGCTCCTGGTCCCAGGGGTTAACCGTGGCCTGGTAGGCGGAATTCTCATTGGAGCTGCCCATGGCAAATTCGTCGCAGTTGAGCTTGCCGAGCGGAACAACACCCAAAGCGGACAGGCGGTCCACCACGGTGGCGCTGTATGGGGGCACGAAACCGCGAAGGATCTGGCTACCGGCGGTGGTCTCCACCCCAGCCGTGCAGAGCACGTCCTTGTAGGCGACGGGGATGCCGCACAGGATGGGGGAGCCGGCCGGGTCCTGGCGTAGACGTTGGTCGGCGGCCATTGCCGCCGCCCGAGCTGACTCCGGTGTGGTCCGTAGGAACGCCCCCAACTTGCCGTCAAGTTGTTCAATCCGAGTCAAAGCCTCTTCGGTGAGTTCAAGAGCTGAGATCTCACCATCCCGAAGACGCCGCCCCAGCTCGCGAATAGGCTCCTCGAGCAGGCTCACTGGATGGCCGGGACGCGCAGGAAGCCCGCCGCTTGGACAGGCGCATTGCTCAGAGCCTGCTCAGCAGTCAGACCGTCTTCCACCTCGTCGGCGCGGGTGACGTTGCGGAGTCCGCCCACCTGCGCAGTCGCCTCCACTGACGAGATGTCGGCACCCGAGAGCTTCCCCACGGCGGCCACGATAAGCTCAAGTTGAGCAGCCAGTTTGGCCAGTTCCGGCGCTGTCAACCCGAGCCGGGCCAGACTGCTGACATGGGCGAGCTCGGCTAAGGCTATCGAGCCCGCCCGAGGCACCCCATCACCATCTTGCAACACCAGTCCGAGTCTATCGGAGTACCCTCGACGACCTCGATCAACTCCCAAACTCGGCACCAATCTCAGGTGCCGAACTGATCGATTGGCCGGATAGACGTCGGTCCTAGGCCCCTGACCTCGCTGCAGTGTCCTGCCCGAAGGCCCGATCGATCTGGGCCATTATCGCTCCGAAGTCGGGACCTAAGGCGATGTCGGGACGGACCCTATTAGCATCCCCTCCGTGACGTCATCACCCCGTCCCCGATGAGCGACCACCACGCGGATAGCGATCCCAAACCAAAGGCATTGGCGGCCGCAGCCGAGGCATTTGCCGCAGCCCGGAGCGCCCGCCGACTTCTCGATACGGCTGGACGCCGGGGCGCAGTCGCGGTAAATCGAAGTCGCCCGATTCCCGGCGCGCGCCGGGCCAGCGCCAAGGCGCAGACAAGTCTGGAGGAGTCGGCTCGCAAGCTCGAGGAGGCCAGGGACCGCTGGGCGGCCCTGATGCGGGGCATCGCCGTCGACATGGACATTGCCCCCGACGACCTGGTGCAACGGGTCGAGAGCTACGCCCTAATCCTCGCTCTCGATGAGTTGGAAAGCTCACTGCTCGCCTGCCGTGACGCCGCAGCGGCTCTGGGCCACGATGTAACCCAGCAGCTGGACACTGCTCGCACCGCGATCCGGCTTATGGTGCAGCAGGGCGGGGCAGGTGATAGTACGGATAACGGGGGACCTACCGCCCCTACCTGACCTCGTGCCTTGCTTGGACGGTCTCATCCTCGCCAGGATTGGCCAGCCGGCGGGCGAACTCATCTTCGTCAATGATTTCCACTCCAAGCCGTTCAGCCGCCTGCAACTTGGAGCCCGCCGCCTCGCCTGCGACTACGGCCGTGGTCTTGCGGGAAACGCTGCTCGAAGCGGTGCCTCCCAGGGCCCGAATGGCCTCTTCCGCGGCGCCTCTGGTCCAGTTGCTCAGGGTGCCGGTGAGCACGAATGTCTTGCCCCGCCACGGTCCATCAGATCCCACGGCACCGTGGGGATGCACGCCCACCTGGGCAAGCTGATCGAGTACCTCACGCCCGCCGGTGCTGGCGAAGAATCGCGCCACCTCCTCCCCCACGATGGGCCCGATGCCAGCAACTGTGATGATTGACTCCATTGCGGCATCTCGCAGAGACTGCAAGGTTCCGAAGTGCTCAGCCAGCAGGCGTGCCGTGCGATCGCCAACGTGGCGGATCCCCAAGGCGTAGATGAACCGTTCCAGGGTCGGTTGCCGCCGCGAGTTGATGGCCGCCACCAGCTGGCGCGCTGAGCGCGGGCCGAACTGGGGCAGCTGCTGAAGCTGCTCCTCATCGAGCCGGAATAGATCCGCCGGACTCGCGATCAAGCCGCGCTGGAGCAGCTCCGCCAGCACCGCAGGGCCGCAGCGATCGATGTCCAGAGCTCCTCGGCTGACGAAATGGAGGATCCTCTGGAGCCGCTGGGCAGGACAGAGCGGATTGGGGCAACGGGTGGCCGCCTCGCCCTCCTCGCGCACCAGCGCGGTGCCACAGACAGGACAGTTGCTGGGCATCTCGAATGGTTTGGACGCGGGGCCGCGGTGCTCCGTTAGCACCCGGACCACCTCCGGGATTACCTCACCTGCCTTGCGGATGACCACCCGATCGCCCACCCGAATGTCTTTGCTGCGGACCTGGTCCTGGTTGTGTAGGGTGGCCCTCTCCACCGTAGATCCGGCCACCAGTACTGGATCCAGGTTGGCTACCGGCGTTGCCACTCCGGTGCGACCGATGCTGACCTCGATAGAGCGCACGGTCGTTTCCCTCTCCTCCGGGGGGAACTTGAAAGCAACCGCCCATCGGGGTCGACGGCTGTCCGCACCCAGCTCCTGCTGCAGTGGCAGTTGGTCAACCTTGAGCACCACTCCGTCGGTCTCATAAGTCAACTCGTGGCGCGCCTCGCGCCAGTGTTCCAGGTAGTGCACCATCTCCTCTTCACTGTGCAGAAGCTGGCGGTGAGGATTGACCGGAAACCCTACCTTCCCCAGCCAGCCCAGCAGTTGCGACTGCAGGGAGACCTCCCGGGGGTGGGGATCGCAGGCATAGAAGAACGCCTCGAGGTGGCGGCTGGCGGTGATCTGCCAGTCCATCTGGCGCAGGCTTCCCGCCGCCGCGTTGCGGCAGTTGGCATAGAGAGGCAGGTTGTCCTGCTGTCGCTGTCGGTTGAGTTCGGCTAGGACGGACCGGGGCATGTAGACCTCACCGCGAACCTCAAAGCGCTCCGGGAGGCCCTTGGTCGTGGCCGCGCCCAGCTCTTCCGGGATCCCGACCACGGTTCGGATATTGGCGGTGATGTCCTCGCCCACCTCCCCGTTCCCTCGGGTCGCTCCCTGCTCGAGCTTCCCTTGGTGGAAGGTCAGACTGACCGCCAGCCCGTCGATCTTGAGCTCGGCTCCGAGGTCGGGATCAGCGCCACTGAGGCGACGCACCCGCTCCCGGAAGCTCCGGACCTCTTCGATCGAGATGGCATTTTGCAGCGAGTACATGGGCACGCGGTGGCGCACCTTGCGAAATGGCGTGACCACCCGGCTGCCCACCATCCGGGTTGGCGAATCCTTGCTCCGGAGCCGGGGATAGGTCTCCTCCAGGCCCTGCAGCTCCCGGAACAGCGAATCGTAGTCCGCGTCGGCGAGTTCCGGTGCGTCAAGCACGTAGTAGAGGTAGTTGTGGTGGGCCAGCTCCTCGCGGAGCTCGCTGACCCGACGGCGCGCCGAGCTCGGAGCCGGATCTTCCGCCATCCTTGGCCCTACTCCTCGATCCTTCGCAGCACGGCGTCACTTACGGCGAATCGGCGATGTCCAGCCGACTGGAAGTCGATGACCACCTCCTCCCCCGCTCCGGTCATCTCGCTGGCGCGGATGATGCCCCGACCGAAGCGCGCGTGCTCCACGCGATCACCCGCCCGGAAGCGCTGCTCGTTGACAACCCGCCCCCCGGGAGCGGTCGCCCGTTCCATCACCACGTCACGGGCCCGTCGCAGCGGGAGCGGCTGGCCGCGGCTTGCCACCGGTGCCACGAACGGCCGGGCCTTCTCCTCCGCGGGCGCGTGGTACTCCCAGCTCGAGGGCGGTCCTGCGTCCCAACGCTCTACCTTGGCGTGATCGCCGAGCGCGGCTAGGAAGCGGGATGGGATGGCCGGCGCTGGGCTGCCGTAGACGTGGCGGCGGAAGCAGTGACTGAGGTACAGACGGCGCTTCGCGCGAGTCATGCCCACGTAGAGCAGACGCCGCTCCTCCTCGATCTGGCTCAGGGTGTCCAGGGAGCGGCTGTGGGGCAGCAGTCCCTCCTCGACCCCAGTGATGAACACCACCGGAAACTCGAGTCCCTTCACCTGATGCAGCGTAATCAGGGTCAGGGCCGACGTTGCCTCCTCCATCTGGTCGACTTCACCCGCCAGCGCCACCTGCTCCAGGAACATGGGGAGCGCCTCGGCGCTGGGTAGGTCGCCCTGCTCGGCGGCGAGACCGCGAAGTTCGACCACGTTGGCCCAGCGCTCTTCCCCCTCGACGCTGCCGTCCCGAACGAACTCTCGGTACCCGCTGCGCTCCAATAGCTTGTCCAGCAGCGTCACCAAGGGCCAAGGTGACCCCCATTCGGTGACCTCCTCGATCATCTCCTGGAACCGCTTCAGTCCGCCCGCTGCGGCACCGCGAACCCCGGCCGCCTGGGGGTCGCCCAGCAGGTCCCAGTGGGAAACGCCCCGCGCGGCAGCGCTGCGCATCAATTCAGCTAGCGAGTGACTGCCGATGCCCCGCTTGGGGACGTTGACGACCCGCTCGAAGGCCAATCGGTCGCGGGGGTGAGCCACCAGCCGGAGGTAAGCCAGCACATCCTTGACCTCGCGGCGCTGGTAGAAGCGGACCCCACCCACTAGGCGATAGGGCACCTCCGCCCGGAGAAGCGTCTCCTCCAGGGCCCGCGACTGGGCATTGGTCCGGTACAGAACCGCCATGTCCCCGAACTCGCCGTCACCCTCATCAACGATCCGGCGCGCCTCGCGGACCACCGCCGTCGCCTCTTCGCGCTCGTCGTAGAGCTGGGCCACCACCACCGCGGTGCCCTCGGGACCTTCAGTCCAGAGCCCCTTCTCAACGCGCTCGGAGTTCTCCCGGATGACCGACTGGGCTGCCGCCAAGATGGCTTTGGTGCTCCGGTAGTTCTGCTCCAGTGGCACAACCAGGGCGTCCGGGTAGTCGCGCTGAAACTCGAGGATGTTGCGGATGTCGGCTCCTCGCCAGCTGTACACCGACTGGTCGGGGTCGCCCACCACGGTGATGTGGCGATGCTCCTCGGCGAGATCGCGGAGAAGCAGGTACTGGGCGTGGTTGGTGTCCTGGTACTCGTCCACGAGCACGTGATCGAAGCGCTGCCGGTACTTGGCCAGTGCCTCCTCGGAGTGCCGGAAAAGCTCGACCACGCGAAAGAGGAGATCGTCGAAGTCGAGAGCCCCGGCACCCTCAAGCAGGCTTTGGTACCGGGGATAGACGCTGCCCACCAGCGTCTCCACCAACCCCACTGCCTCCAGGGCATAAGTCGCCGGATCCTTGAGTTCGTTCTTGGCCCGCGAGATTTCCGCGGCGGCGGACGACACGCTGAGCCGCTTCTCGTCGATACCAGCCTGACGCATCGCTTCGCGAACCAAGGCGGCCCGGTCGACCTCGTCGTAGATGACGAAATTGCGGGGGATTCCGATCTGCTCACCCTGGTCCCGAAGAATGCGGGCACTGCAGGCGTGGAAGGTCCCCAACCACATCCCGTGGGGCTCGTGTCCCAACAGCCCGGCGATCCTTCCCCGCATCTCGCGAGCCGCCTTGTTGGTGAAGGTGACTGCCATCACCCGGTCGGGCGTGGCCCGCCGCTGTTCCAGCAGGTAGGCGATTCGATGCGTCAGCACCCTGGTCTTTCCCGAGCCGGCACCGGCTAGGACCAGAACAGGACGGTCCGGAGCCGTGATGGCCTCCCGTTGGGCGGGGTTGAGCCCCCGCAGGAGCTCCTGGTCAGCAGCCCCCACCGTCACGGTCGGCCCCAGACCCGCCGAGAGGTTCACTCGGAAATCGAGGTCGCAGGAGCGCCAAGCGAAGAATAGAGGTCGGGGCGGCGATCGCCGAAGGTGTGGTTGCGGGGAGTGCGCTGCTTGCGGGCCACGGCCTGGCTGAGGTCGACATCAGCCAGCAGCAGTACCTCTTGGGATCGCGCCGCCGGCCCTGCCAGCAACCAGCCCTCAGGGCCGACGATGCAGCTGGCGCCGATGAATTCGACGTCACGCTCGCGGCCGATGCGGTCGGCGGCCGCCACGAAGACCTGATTCTGGGTGGCCACCGCCACCGACGCGTAGTTGCCCATGACCCAGCCCCGGTCGTCGGCTACCTGGCGGCGGAAATTTGCCACCCAGTTGGTGGGCACGCAGATCAGCTGAGCTCCAGCCAGGGCCAGAACACGAGCAGCTTCAGGAAACCAGACGTCGTAACAGATGAGGATTCCGATCCGGCCAAAGGGTAGGTCGAAGACGGGGAACCCACTGTCCCCGGGCTGGAAATAGGTCTGCTCGTCGTAGAAGAGATGGGCCTTTCGGTAGACCCCCAGGACCCCCTCCGGGCCGAGCAAAGCGGCCGAGTTGAACCGTTGGTCCCCACTGCGCTCACAGAACCCCGCCACCACGTACACACCCTGCTCCCGGCAGGATTCGGCCCAGCGGGCCAGGGTCGGGCTGGCAATGTCGCCGGCGGCGGCGGCAGCTTCGGCGTCACTGGCAAAGGCGTATCCGGAACTGGCCAGCTCAGGGAGCACGATGAGCTTTGCCCCGGCGGTTGCCGCTCTCGTAATCCATGCGGCCCCTCGGGATGCGTTGCCTTCGGGATCACCCAGCTCAGGTGCGTACTGGCAGACAGCGAGCTTGAGCAACGAGGGTCGAGGCATTAGGACATTCTCCGCCCGAGCGGCCGTCAGAAGTCCATGTCCCCCATCCCGCCCATGCCACCCATCCCGCCCATGCCACCCATCCCGCCCATTCCGCCCATGCCCTCGTCGCCGCCGCCGGGAAGAGTCGGGGCGAGTTCAGGCAGGTCGGCCACCAAGGCTTGGGTTGTCAGCAGGAGCGCAGCAACCGAGGCGGCGCTCTGCAAGCTGGTCTTGACCACCTTGGTGGGATCGATGATCCCCGCCTTGAGCAGGTCACCGTATTCGAGGCTGAGCAGATCAAGACCCTCGGTGGGCTTCATCAACATCACCTTCTCCAGGACCACCGATCCGTCCAGGCCGGCGTTGGCCGCCAGCTGGCGGGTGGGCATCTGAAGCGCACGTCTGACGATGTCGACCCCAGTCTCCTCGTCGCCGCTGGCTTCGACTTTGCTGAGCACCTGCGAAGCCACCAGAAGGCTTCTTCCTCCCCCGGGGAGAATGCCCTCGGCGACGGCGGCGCGGGTGGCGTCCAGAGCGTCCTGGACACGCTCCTTGCGCTCCTTGAGGGCTGTCTCAGTCGGTGCCCCGACCTTGATCACCGCGACCCCGCCGACCAGCCGAGCCTTGCGCTCCTGAAGCTTCTCGCGGTCCCAGTCCGACTCCGTCAGCTCCATTTGCTGGTCGATCTCGGCCACGCGTGCACGAACCGCCGCCTCGCTGCCGCCACCTTCCACGACCGTGGTGTCGTCCTTGGTAACCACAACCCGACGGGCGGACCCTGCCTGATGCTCGCTTAGCCCCTCCATAGTCAGACCGAGCTCCTCCGAGATGACCTCGGCACCGGTGAGGACGGCGAGGTCCTGGAGCATGGCAGACCGTCGATCGCCAAACCCTGGCGCTTTGACCGCGCAGGCGGAGAGCGTGCCCCGAACCTTGTTCACCACCAAGGTGGCCAGCGCCTCGCCATCGATGTCCTCGGCGACGATGAGAAGGGGCCGTCCCGCCTTGACCGCGAGTTCCATCGCCGGGACGATGTCCGCGACGGCCGAAAGCTTGCGCGGAGTGACCACGATCAGGGGCCGCTCCAGAACCGCTTCCATGCCCGCTTGGTCGGTCACCAGGTAGGGCGAGACGAAGCCACGGTCGAACTGCATCCCGTCGACCACCTCGACCTCGGTCTCGATCCCTGAGGAGTCCTCTACCGTGATCACGCCGTCTGAGGTGACCCGCTCCATAGCGTCGGCGATCATCGCGCCAACCTCTTTACTACCGCTGGAGATAGTGGCGACCTGCAAGATGTCCTCGCGTCCTGCCATAGGACGGCTCAGGCGATCCAGTTCCGCCAGGGCAGCCTTGGTGGCCTTCTCGATGCCACGCTTAAGTCCCACCGGCGACGCCCCCGAGGCAAGGTTGCGAACGCCCTCGGTGACCATGGCCTCGGCCAAAAGAGCGGCCGTGGTGGTCCCATCCCCAGCGGTGTCGTTGGCGCGCCGCGCGGCCTCCGCCAGGAGCTGCGCTCCCATGTTCTCGAAATGGTCGGGAAGCTCGATGTCCCGGACGATGGTGGCCCCATCGGTAGTGATCTGCGGGCTACCGTAGCGGCGGTCAATCACTACCGAGCGTCCTCGGGGTCCCAACGTGGGTCGTACCGCGGCCGCCACCTGGGCGGTTCCCCGCAGCAGAGCGTCGCGGGCCTGATCGTCAAACTTCAGCTGCTTGGCTGGCACTTAAACCTTTCTCCTAGGCTTGGGCGGGGCTCGCGGCCGCCCCTACCGAGGGGCACCGCGAGCCCGCGGCTCTTCTAGTTAGGACTTCTTGCCGTTGGACGCGACCACGGCCAGAATGTCGCGCTCGGAGAGGATCAGGTAATCCTGCTCTTCGATCTTGATCTCAGATCCCGAGTACTTGGCGTAGATGACCCGATCACCGATTGCGACGTCGAGAGCGACCCTCTGCCCGGTCTGCTCGTTGTACTTGCCGTTACCGACCGCCTCGATCAAGCCCTCCTGGGGCTTCTCCTTGGCGGTGTCGGGAAGCACGATCCCGCTCTTGGTGGTCTCATCCCGCTCCAGGGGCTTGACGACGACACGGTCAGCTAGTGGCCGTAGCTTTAGGGCCATTCCCTTCCTCCTACACTATTAGCACTCAACCCTCGTGAGTGCTAATAGTGTATCCCGGATCGCGTTCCAGCTGCAAGTCCGTTCGAGCCCACTTCCGATCTGGGTGTCGGCCAGTCCGGGTCGACTAGGATCCGGAGGTTGATGAGAACGCCCAGTACTCCCGAATCCGGGATCGGCTCGCAGATCGTCGACTACGACAGCGGCTTCGACTACTACGCATTCTGGGGCAACCGCGACTACGAGCAGTGGGTCGAGGCGCGCACCCTGCGTCGGCTCCTGCCCCGGCTGGGTCGCTCGAATTGGTTCGCCGACTTCGGCGGAGGGTATGGCCGGAATGCCATCCACTACCCGTCGGTGGCCAATAACGTCATCTTGGTCGACTACTCGGTGACCCAGCTGTCCCGCGCGGCTCAGAACCTCGCGCCGGAGGTCGGGGCCGGCCGAGTTCACCTGATTCGGGCCGACCTCGGCCGGATGCCGCTAATCGACTCGGCAGTTGATTCGGCGATGGTGATCCGGGTCCTGCACCACATGACCGATGTGGACCGCTGCGTCAGCGAAATGGCGCGCACAGTGGCGCAACGATGGCTTGTCGATGTGCCCATAAAACACCACGTTTTGGCCCGATTGCGCAGCCTCCGCAATGGCCGCCCTGGGGAGCTCCGTGGGCCTGCGCCGAGCGTCACCGGCTCCACCGACTACCCCTTCTACACCTTCCAGCTGGCGGCAGTAAGGGAGCGCCTGCGACGCTCCGGATTCCGCAGTCACACAGCAGCCAGCGTCAACAACTTCCGGCGCTGGGACCAGGTTCTGCCCGCCCGTTGGGTCAGCGGTCTCAGACCAGTTGTCTATTCGATGGAGCTGACGACTCAGCGCTTGGGGCGCGGCTGGTGGGGTCCCAGCCAGTTCCTCCTGGCAACCCGGCTTCGTCCGGGCACAGCACGTCTCCGACTGGCCGGCCCGGAAACTCCGACCCACCTCGCCGGTCTTGCCCAGCGCACCTGGTGCCCAAGCTGTCAGGCCGACCTCCGCTGGTCGGATTCGGCAGCGCGCTGCGCCGGCTGCGACCGCGTCTATCCGCGCCGAGATGGATTCTGGGACTTCGCTCTGGGAGGCTAGACCACCCCAAGTGAGATAGGTGCTCCCCAGACAGGCGGATTTTATCCCTAGCGGAGGCCCAGTTTGGTCCGGCCGTCCAGGAGTTCGCGCACGATATCTGGGTGGCTCGAGTGGCAGGCCGTCTCCTCGATCATGTGGAGAACGATCTCGCGCACATCGCTGGGCTGGGGATCTTCGCCGCCGCCGTGTTTCCCTCGGGGCGCCGCGTCGAGAGCGACTCCGCTCAACACCTCATCCGAGCGCCGGTACGGATCGCGGTAGTACTCAAGGATGTCTGCACTCGGGCGGTCGCCGAGAAATGCGGCGTCCGGGTCGTATTCAGGACGCCCTTCATCCCAGGGAAACTCGACGTTGGAGTCGGCGACCACCCGTTGAAACCAGTGGCGCTGAGCGCCGCCCAGATGCTCGATCAAGCCAGAATGGTCCACCTCGAAGGGACCACGGGGGTGTACCAGTACTTCGCCTCAAGGCCGTCCACGATGGCTCGAACCCAGGCCCGCTGGTACTCCAGGCAATCAAGAAGGGCCTGTCGCTCTGCGCCTGCATCGTCAGCCACTGTGAAGAAGGTAACTGCTGCACCGAATCAGACGTAGGCGCGCAGGCCCGAGTCAACCCCGAACGGCTCACTGTCGAAGCCTGACCGGGCCACTTTCGTCCAAGCTGCCGCCCCGATCATGGCGGCGTTGTCCGTGCACAGCTCAGGTGCGGGGATGGTCACTTCCGCGATACCCTCCAGGCGCTCTCGCACCAGCAATCGCAGGAGTTGATTGCTGGCCACCCCCCCAGCCAGCACAACCTTGCTGCTGCCGGTCTGCTCCACCGCTGCCTCGAGCTGAATGCAGAGCGTCTCCACCGCGGCCAAACGAAAGCTCGCGGCGACGTCGGCGACCTGCTGCTCATTGAGCTCGCCGAGGTCTCGAACCAGATAGAGGACCGCCGTCTTGAGACCGCTGAACGAGAAGGCAAATTCAGGCAGAACAGGTCGCGGTAAGCGGTAACGCAGAGCATCGCCGGTCGCCGCCAGCCGGTCGATCTCAGGTCCGCCGGGATAGCGTAGTCCCAGCATCCGTGCGACTTTGTCGAAGGCCTCCCCGACGGCGTCGTCTCGAGTCGCCCCCATGAGAATCACCCGGTCGTGGGCCTGGTAATGGATCAGGTCGGTGTGGCCGCCGCTCACCACCAGAGCTACAAAGGGCGGCTCCAGTGCGGGATCTTCAATCCGCGCTGCCAGAACATGGCCGCTCATATGGTTGACCCCGACTATGGGTAGACCTAGACCGGCGGCCAGGCTCTGCGCGTAGGTGACTCCTACCGCCAGGCAGCCGATCAGCCCCGGTCCCTTGGCGACCGCGACACCATCCAAGGTTCCCTGCAACCCTCCGATGCTGGCGGTCGCCTCCTCCACCACTGAGGGCAGTCGCTCCAGATGCATGCGCGCGGCCAGTTCGGGGACAACACCGCCGAACTCGGCATGAGCTTGGGCCTGGGATGCCACCACCGAGGTTTCGACCGAGAAGTTGTCTTGAACTACTGCCGCCGCCGTCTCGTCGCACGAGGTCTCGAGCGCCAGCAACCTCACCTGACTGGGAAGTCCTCGGCAGGACGGAGGCCCAATCCTTCGATCTTAAGCCGATCCCGGATCGCCAGAAAGCGACGCTTGAAGTCGGGGGCGTGGATCAAGTCCGACCACATCACCAGGGCGTCTTCGCCGTTGTCGGTGTAGTAACCGCGGCGCCGTCCGATCACCTTGAACCCGAAGCTCTCGTAGAGGTGGATCGCCGGCTCGTTGTGGGGACGCACCTCGAGACTGATGAAGTTGGCTCGCAGCTCATAGGAGCGGCTGACCAGGGCAGTGAAGATGGCCTTGCCCAAACCCTGTCCCTGACACTCGGCGGCGACCCCGATGGTGGTGATGTGCGACTCCTCCCCGACCGCCCACAACCCACCGTATCCCACGACCTTGCCGTTCCGCCGGAGGCAGACGTAGTGGGCGGCCCGGTTGTTGTTCAGTTCGCGCTGGTAGGCGCTGCCCGGCCAGGGCGTGGGAAAGACTTCCAGCTCGATCGCCCGCACGGCGGGGATGTCTTCCTCAGCCATCGGACTGAGCAGCAACTGTTCACCGATCAGGACCACGGACGCGCTCCTACTGGTACCGCATATTCGGCACGAATGCGATCGTACCCCGAGATCGGCGCCGGACCACAGCTAGCGATCCAGGCCAGTGCCTGGTGCCGGTCTCGCACCGCCGGCATGGGCTCGGTACCGGCGGGCAGTTCCCGCCCTTCTCCGAGCCCACCGATGGCTCGGCTCGCCTGGCTCCAAGAGTCCGGCCAGGGCTCAGCCCGGCCGAGCAGCTCGGCCGGGCTCCGGGGCACCCATCTGGGCTGCTTCGTATCCGGCGGCGCAGGGGTCAAGAGCTGGCCGTAAGTTCCTCCTCGACCGGCATCGGCCAGGGCGAGGACAGTGGCGCCGCCAGGATCGGTCTGGCTTCCGACGACCTCCAGCGAACCGACCAGAGCGAGCCGGCAGCGCAGCGCTTGAGAGGCGCCCGAAGCTGCCGCCAGTCCGCCCCGAACTCCGATGTAGGAACCGGGGCCGCAGGTGGCCACGACTGCTCCGATGCGCTCTCGATGGATGGCCAGGGCCTGTCGCACAGCAGTTATGAGTTGGGGATCGGCCAAGTCCGGTGAGGCAACCCAAACGACCGTGGCCCCGGGATCGATGAGAATCACCAGCGGCTCCCTTCGTTGCGAGCCATCGATGGCGAGGGTCCACTGTCCCTCGGCCAAGCTAAGTCTCCCCCCGGAGGCCGCGACGGACCTTGAGCGTGACGTCACGCTCGGTTGCCGAAGCTATCTCGAGACGGACCTCTCCAGTGAACCACTCAGCACCAGTCCGCTCCGGCCACTCCACGAGCACGGCACCGTCCAGGAGCGCCTCGTCGATTCCCAGTGTTCGGAGGTCTGTCCCCACATCCATCCGGTAGAGGTCTAGGTGGTGGACGGGAAGGCGCCCCTGGTGGACGGCATGGAGCAGGAACGTCGGACTGCGCACGTCGTCGCCGCCTCCAGCGCCGGCCACCACGCCCTGGGCCATTACGGTCTTGCCGGCTCCCAGCTCGCCCCGCAGGGCGATGCAATCCCCAGCTTTCAGCTGGGCTCCGATCTGACGCCCTAGGGTGCGCGTCTCTTCATCGGAATGAGTTCGCACATTGACCGTCGGCATCGATTCAGAAGTGCCGGAAGCCATCACTTGCAGGAGCTGTAACGAGCTCTCCCCCAGGCGAGCGGAGTATCTGGATTCCCTCTCGGTCGGTAAGGACGCCGATCAGTGAGAGTGGCACGCCGCTCTTCCAATCGACGAGGAGGCGCTCCAGCGCGCTTGCGGGAAGCGACGCCAGAAGCTCGTAGTCCTCGCCGCCACAAAGCGCGAGCTCGTCGCGGCGGCCCAACTCGGCGGCGCCTTCCGGCGCGGGGAGATGATCGAGCCAGATGTCGGCGCCGACTGCGCTTTTGCGACAGATCCTTTGCAGGTCAACGAGCAGACCGTCGCTGACATCGGTCATGGCCTGGGCACCGGCCCGGCGAAGTGCCAGACCGGCGTCGATACGAGACGGCGGCTGGAGCAGGTGCTCCCTCCACTGCTGGGGGAAGTCTCTGGCGTCGCGCTCCATCAGTTGGAGGGCAGCCGAGGCCTCGCCCAGACGCCCGGTCACCACAAGCGACTGGCCTGGTGAGCCACCGCCCAGGCGGACCGGTTCGCCGTCCTCGATCTCGCCCATCACGGTGACGGTGAGGGTCAGGGGACCGGTGGTGACACCGATGTCCCCGCCCATCACCGATGCCCCATCAATGGCCGCCGCTTCGACCAAACCCAGCTGCATTGCCGCTACCGCGGCAGCCGAAGCGTCGCGCGCGATGGAGACGGCCACCAGGCCACCTCGGCAGGTAGCGCCCATCGCTGCCAGGTCGGACACAGCCGCCATCCAGGCCTTCCAGCCAACCTGATAGGGAGTCTGATAGCGGCGTCGGAAGTCGATGTCCTCGACGAGGGAGTCAGTGGACCAAACCATGATGGCTCCCGGGGATGGTCGCCAGCCGGCCGCGTCGTCCCCCGGACCAACGTCGAAGGGACCGTGCTCTGTCCCCGCCAACCGCATCAGGTCGCCAAGCAGGCCTTCCTCACCAACGCTGGAGACCGGATCGTCTCCGTCCCAGCCAGCACCGCGCAGTTTTGCTGGCGATGCGATCGCCCAGGCCGATCTCAGCGGATCGCCGGGACGAGAGCCGCGGGAACCCCCTCCTCGGGGCTGCTGGCGCCGTAGCCGCCGGCGGGACGATGCTCCGCCAACCCGGCCAGAAACGCTGATCGACCCGCGCTGACCGCGGCCGCGAAAGCAGCCGCCATGGCCGCTGGATCGCGGGCGTAGGCGATCCCGGTGTTCACCAAAACTCCCGCCGCTCCCCACTCCATGACCCTGGTGGCATCCCCAGGGGAGCCCAGGCCGGCGTCGACAATGGTGGGCACCGGGCAGCGCTCGATGATCGCTCGAATATTGAACGGATTGAGAACGCCCATGGTGGATCCGATGGGGGCTGCTCCAGGCATGACCGCAGTCGCCCCGGCCGCGGCGAGCCGCAGGCAGAGGGACACGTCATCGCTGCAGTAAGGCATCACCGTGAAGCCGTCGGCCACCAACTCTTGGGTCGCGTCCAGGGTCGCGATCGGATCGGGTAGGAGCGTCATCGGGTCTCCCACCACCTCGATCTTGATGAAGTTCGAGAGTCCGGCCGCCCTTGCCAGTCGAGCCAGACGCACGGCTTCCGCGGCGGTGGTGGCACCGGCGGTATTGGGAAGCACGGTGTAGGCAGCCAGATCGAGCGCCTCCAGCTCAGATTTATGGTCACCGTCCAGGTGCAGCCGGCGCACGGCGAGGGTGATCATCTCCGCGCCGGACCCCGAGATTGCCGCAGCCAGCACTCCGGAGGAGGGAAACTTCCCGGTTCCGTGAATCAGTCGCGACGTCAGCTCCAAAGCGCCCAGTCGAAGTTTGTCCTCAGCCATCGTCCTTGCCTCCTCCGACCAGATGCACCAGCTCGAGTTCATCTCCGCTGGTCAGCTCCGTCTTGCCCAAATCCACCGCCCTTAGGATCTCACCGTTGCGCTCGATCACGATGCCATCCTGGGCCACTCCCACCCGCTCGAGGAAGTCCAGTACTGAGGCACCTGGAGGGCACTTGCGCTCCTCCCCATTGACCTGAAGACGAACCCAGGACCTGGCTGCTTCCAACTCTGCCTTTAGGTCCTGGGCGACGGTCTTGGGGTCTGGCGCCTGCGAGAGAGCCCGCACCACGGCGACGATGTCTGCACCCGCGGAGACCGCGGCCGCGGCAGTTCCCCGACCCAGTCCTCCGATCGCCACCACGGGCAGATTGGATCGCATGGCGGCGGCGGTGACATGCTCAAAGCCAACCGCCGGGCGCCCGGGCTTAGTCGGGGTGGCATGAACAGGCCCTGCCGAGAGATAGTCGACTGGCTGGTTAGCCGCCCGCAGCACCTGCTCCGAGGAATGGGTTGACAACCCGATCAGCGCGTCCGCCCCCAGCTGGGCGCGAGCCTCTATCGGGCCAAGGTCGGTCTGGCCAATGTGGACCCCATCCGCCCCCACCGCCGCTGCCAGCTCGACGTGATCATCGATCAAAAAGAGCGCACCTTGGTCATGGCAAATGGTTCGGCACCCCCGAGCCAGCTCAGCAAGTTCCGCCACGTCAACTCCTTTGCGGCGCAACTGAACCATCTCAACCCCGCCTGCGACGACGTCGCGAATGAGAGCAGGCAGGCTCTCCTCGGGAGTTGCGTCGTCGGTCACGAAGTAGAGCCTGGCGATGCGCAGCTGCGCTCGTCGGGCCCGACCGACCTCAGACTGGCTCGGCCCAACCCAGGCCTGGGACATGGCTCAATTCTATTCGGCCTCGTCGCAAGGCAGGGCCGTGAGAAACTCCCGCGGAACCCTGTCCCGCAGGCAAGTGGTGACCTCGTAGTTGATCGTCCCGAGTCGTTGCGCCACCAGCTCGGCGCTGAGCTGCGCTTCACCGTCAGTGCCGATCAGAGTGGCGACGTCGCCCGCCGACACCTGGGGTGCCTGGCTGACGTCAACCATGCTGACGTCCATGCAGACGTCCCCGACCAGAGGGCGCTCGCGGCCGCCGATCAGCACCGCCCCCCAACTCCGTGGACCCCAACGGACACCGTCCCCGTAACCCACCGGCAGGGTGGCAATCCGCATCGGCCGCTCCGCCCGGAAGGCATCCCCGTACCCGACGTACTCTCCGGCGGAAACCTCACGAACCTGCGCCACAGTGCTCCGGAAGCTGAGGACCGGTTCCCGTTGGCGACCGTCCGGAGTGCGCAGGCCGAGCATCTCAATGCCAGACCGGACCAGGTCAAGACGGGACTCCGGTACGGTCACCCAGGCGGCGCTGTTGGCGGCATGGCGCAGCCGAAAGTGCTGTCCCACCGCCTCGGCTGCCCCGAGCGCGGCTTCGAAGCGCTTCAGCTGGGCCAGGGTGACCGCCCGGTCGGCGCCCTTACGAAAGTGCGTGTAGCAGCCCTCCAGTTCAACGTGCGGGAAGTCCCTGGCCCCTCGGACGAAATCCGCAAATTCTTCCGATGACACCCCGAGCCGGTTCATGCCGCTGTCGACCTTTAGGTGAGCGATGCCGGGACGGCCTTGCTCATCACCGGCTCGGTCCAGGGCGGCCAGTACCTCGCGGTCGAATGCGGTCACCGCCAAGCGCCCCGCTACGGCCGCCGCCACCTGCTCTGGGGCGGTATAGCCAAACACGAGAATCGGGGCCGCGATGCCATCGTGCCGGAGCTCCAGAGCCTCGGTCACAGTGGCCGTCGCCACCCAGCTGGCGCCATGGCGGAGTGCGATCCGGGCAACTCCCACGGCGCCATGGCCGTAGGCATCCGCCTTGACCACTGCCATCAGGGGAGTGCCCGCAAGCGCGGTGACCATCGCCCTCACATTGCGCCCCAGGGCGTCCTGATCTATCTCGATCCAGGTCGGACGCCGTGGAGACCGGAAGGGAGGGTCAGGCGGCCTGCTCTCGCTCAACCTGCAGGAGCCCTTGTGGCTCTAGTCGAGTCCTGCTGGCGGCGCACCGCCTCTTGGGTCTCGACCAGGGCGTCAGCCACCTCGCTGGCAAGGATTCCGGCTCTTCCGCGCAGGTAACCCAGCCTCGTCCCCGCTTCGCCGTGCAGAAACACAGCAGTTCGAGCTGCCTGGTATGGCACCAGTCCCTGGGCCACCATGGCACCTATCAGTCCTGCCAGAACATCGCCCGTTCCCCCGCTCGCCAGGGCGGCCGTCGCGTGGCCATCCACCCAGTGGGTCCCGTCTGGCTGAGCCACCACCGTGTTGGAGCCTTTCAAGACCACGATCGCCCTGAGCTGGGCCGCCAGGTCGAGAGCTGACTTGGTCCGGTCAGTCTCGATTCCGGCAACGTCCGTCCCGGCCAGACGGGCCGCCTCCAAGGGATGGGGCGTGAGCACACTTCCTCGGGGAATCATCCTCCTCAGATCGGCGTATCGCGAGATCACGTTGAGAGCGTCAGCGTCGAGGACGAGGCTCCATTTTGAAGTGTTCCCCAGCCGGAAGAGCTCGTCGAGCAGGGCTCTGGTGGCCTCCGACTCGCCCAAACCCGGCCCGCACACAACAGCCTGAGCGGACTCCAGGGCGGGGGCTGCTTGGCGAACGGCTCCGGCGTCCAGCGACGGGCCTTCGGTGCTGACCGGCACCCGGATCAGCTCAGCGGGGCCATCCACCATCCCCGAACCAGTGACCAGTGCCTTGGCCTTGCCCGCACCTCCCCGTAGTGCCCCCAGGCTGCTGAGAATCGCCGCCCCTGGGAATTCGGCGCTTCCGGCGATGAGGACGACGGTTCCGTACGTACCCTTGTTACCGTCGGCGGTGCGTTCCGGCATCTCCAGGTCGGCCGGGAGCGGCCCCCAGAGCCATCCGCTCCGCCGCCCCAAGGGGCTGAGAGCGGCGACGGCGATTCCGAGGCCGGCGTCATGGGTCAGGCTGATGCTCAGACCTTCCACCGGTGCCCCGTCGACGAGTACCTCGGGCGCTCCGCCGGGGCGTCTGACCACGGCAATCCGGCTGTAGAGAGGGATCCTCCAGCCCAGGCCACCGAAGACCTTGCGCACCGCCTCCTTGGCTGCCCAGCGCGCGGCCAGTCGCTCGGGACGGTCCCGGCAGTACGCCGCTTCCTCGGCGCTGAAGTACTTGGTGAGGAACTCAGGCCGGCGTTCGGCCAGGCCCCGAACTCGATCTACCGAACTTACATCGACGCCGATGGCAAGAGGGGGGTTCACTCCCCGGTGGCCGGGCTCGATCACTCGACAGTGACGGACTTGGCTAGATTTCGGGGCCGGTCGACATCTAGTCCCTTGCTCAGGGCGGCGTGGTAGGCGAGTAGCTGCCCCACCAAGGCGGTTGCCAAAGGAGCGATCATCTCGGGCAGGCGGGGCACCTGGACGAGATGGTCTGCGACGCCGTCCATGGTGGTGTCGCCATCACTGACAACGGCCAGAATTGGGCTCTGACGAGCCTTTGACTCCTGGACATTGCTGCGAATCTTTTCCCGCGTGATCGACTCCGTGGCGAAGGCGACGACCGGCATGCCCTCGTCCAAGAGCGCGATCGGGCCATGCTTGAGCTCCCCAGCGGGGTGGGCCTCGGCGTGGACATAGGAGACCTCCTTCAACTTCAAGGCCGCCTCCAGAGCGGTGGGGTAGTTGTAGCCGCGACCCACGTAGATGGCTGACTGGAATCCGGCCAACCATTGGCCCAAAGGCGCGATGCTCTCCTCGAGGGCGAGTATCTGTCGCTGGATGCCGGGCACCGCCCGAAGTCCACTACCCAACTCCCGGCGATCCGCCTCCGCCACCGTGCCCCGGGCTTGGGCCAGGCGCATCGCCAGCAAGAGGCCGGAGGCGTACTGGTTGACAAAAGTCTTGGTCGCCACCACGCAGACCTCGGGGCCGGCGTGCATGTTGATCACGGCGTCGGCTTCCAGCGAGAGCGTGCTTCCAACCACATTGGTAAGGGCCAGCAGATGACTGCCCTGGGACCGGGACAGTCGCGCCGCCGCCAGGGTGTCGGCCGTCTCCCCCGACTGCGAGATGGCAACCATCAGAGTCTTGCCATCGGGTGGTTGCGGCCGGTAACGCCACTCCGAGGCGACATCGACGGCGACGGGAATCCGAGCCAGGTCCTCGATCGCGTACTTGGTCAGCAGCCCGGCGATGTAGGCGGTGCCGGTGCCGATGATCTGGACCCGCTGAAACGACTTCAGGTCGGCGTCGTCCAGAGCCCAGTCGACGAACTCCACCCGACCGTCACCCAGGAGTCTGCCCCGCAGGGCGTTCTCCAGCGCCGCCGGTTGCTCGTTGATCTCCTTGGCCATGAAGCTGGTGAAGCCGCCGCGCTCCGCCTGGATCACGTCCCAGTCCACCCGGACCACCCGGGGGACGGACTCGGTGCCGTCGACGATGGAGCTGATCACCGGTCCGACCGGACTGAGGACGGCCATGTCCCCCTCGCCCAACACCAGCGCCTGCTTGGTATACGGAATGATCGCGGTCAGGTCGGAGCTCAAGAACCACTCATCCCGGCCCACGCCCACGACCAGTGGGGCGTTGAGCCTGGCCCCGATCAGCGTGTCCGGGTCGGTCGAACTCAGGACCACCACGGCATAGGCCCCGGTCAGCCGGCCTAGGGCTTGGCGGGTGGCAGCCACCAGATCACCGGCGTAGTACTCCTCGATCAGGTGCGGAACCACCTCACTGTCGGTGTCCGAGCTGAACTCGTGGCCGGCCCCGATGAGCTCCGCCCTGAGCGCGGCGAAGTTCTCGATGATCCCGTTGTGGATAACGAAGAAACGACCACTGCAGTCGCTGTGCGGGTGGGCGTTGGCGTAGGAGGGGCGCCCGTGCGTGGCCCAGCGCGTGTGGCCCATGCCCACCCGGCCTGCCAGTTCGGTCTTCTCCGTCTCCGCCACCAGAACCTCGACTTTGCCCGGTGCCTTGAGCGCGGTCGCGGTGCCGTCGGCCGCCACCACCACCACTCCGGCCGAGTCGTAGCCGCGGTACTCGAGGCGCCTCAGGCTGTCAAGCAGCACTGGCGCGGCTGGCCGCTGACCTAGGTAGCCGATGATCCCACACACGGGTTGCTTATCAGTCTCCCTTCATCCCTGCCCCGCCACCTCCAACGGCCCTAGCCTGGTCAGGTTACTGCCTAACGCTCAAGGAGTCGGCGTTGGTGTTGGCGAGGGCGTTGGCGAGGCCGAGGCCACCGGGGCGATGGTGATGACCACGCTGATCGATCCCGTCGACAAGCTGGTGCCGGCCGGAGTCACCAGCTGGACGTTGACCGTCTCGCTAGAAGTGGCGTGACTGAGGTCGATCGGCTGGGTCGCTATCGACGAGAGCAGCGTAACCACGGATGCCGGTCCGGTCGCAATCACTGTCAGCGGCTCGACCTGGATACCAGTCACCTTGTAACCAGACGGAGCCTGCCCAGTGCCCGAGAAAGTCGGTATGACCGGCAGTTCCGCCTCGGTGTTCTCCGAGGCGATCGCCACGGCGACACTGACCAGGGAGGGGGTCACGGTGACCTCCGACGTCGGGCCATTGGCGTTGACCAGCTTGACCGGCTCTGAAATCGCTAGCGATGTCCTTATCGAGGAGAGGTCGACGATCGCCTCGGCCTGGATGTTGGCCAGCACCGTGTCTGGGCCAGACACGGTCACGTTGGCAGGGGAGACCACGCTCTGGGCCTGATTGAAGGTGAATCCGACCGGTGGGGCGGAGCTGACGGTCAGATGGACGGGAATCGACCGGGTGGTTTCCTTGTCGACCAATACCTCGACTGTTTTTGGTGCCGACCAGATCCACACGTTGCCGTCGCTGAGATCCACCCTGACACTCACCTGGTACTCGCCCTGCTTGGTGATGCGGCTCAGATCCGCGGTAGCGCTGAGATGGTTCGAAACCTCAGAGCTCCGGACATGGCTGGACACCCCAGCGATCTTCACGTCGACGGTGCCGATGGGCTTGGCCAGAACCAAGCCGGCGCGCAGCGATGTACCCGGCTGCACGTGGACGTTGTAGGTCTGAATCGCGGGGGGATCGCTGGCGTAGACGACACCGACCCACATGCCACAGGCCACCACCACGGCAACCAGCTTGAGCCGGAAATTACGGGTGATGAAGAGGGGGAGGCGACGAATCATTGGCGATCAGCTCCATGTGCCGGGGCGGGTTCGCGCGATCCCCGCCCCCGAAGCCGAAGTGTGCGCCGGTGGCGCTCGTAAAGCGGCAAGTGATAGAAGGCACCCAGCCGGTTGGTCAGCGCGTTCACGTCCAGCTCACGCTGCAGTTCGCCGCCCTGAGCTAGGCTCACCCTACCCGATTCCTCGGACACGATGACCACGGCGGCGTCGGTCGCCTGGCTGAGCCCCATGGCCGCCCGGTGGCGGGTTCCCACCCGGCCTTGACTACCAGTCTGTTCCGCTAAAGGCAACACACAGCCGGCGGCGACCACCCGACCAGCCCGCACCAGGGCGGCTCCGTCATGGAGCGGAGAGCGGTAGGTGAAGATGGTCACCAGGGTCTCGGCGCTGAGGAGGGCATCCATCCGGACTCCCGTCTCGGCGATCTCCTCGAGCCCGATGTTTCCCTGTAAGACGATCAGGGCGCCGGTCGCTGACTCGGCCAGGCGAGTCGCCGCTCGCACCACCTCGTCGACGTTCCGCTTGAGCTGAGCCGTCTCCGGCGCGAGAAGGCCCTGCCGAAGCCGCCCCAATCGGCCCATCTGGTCCAGCGCCCTCCGTAGCTCTGGCTGGAACAAGATCACCACGGCGATGACGATGACCTGGCCGCCATTGTTGAAGATGAACTTGAGCACCGGCAGGTTGAGAATGTTGGCGATGGCGGCCAGGGCCCCGATCAGGAGCAGACCAACCAGCAACTGCACCGCCTGGGTGCCCCGGATCAGGATCAGGAGCCGGTAGGCCAGGAAGGCGATAATGAGGATGTCGAGGACCGCCCTCCAGCCCACCGTGTGGAGCAGGACACGGGTCGCTTCCCCGACACTGAGACCCGACACCGTGAGGGGCAGCCCGCCCAGCCAGCCCAGCTCCATCAGGCCAACTCTCCGCCGGGCCCGAAGATGGCGGCCAGTAGGGCCAACTGAACCCAGAAGCGGTTCTCCGCCTGGGCGAACACCATCGACTGGGGCCCGTCGAGGACCTCATCGGTTATCTCTTCGCCCCGGTGGGCGGGAAGGCAGTGCATGACTTTGACGCTCCGGGGAGCCCGTCCCAAGAGCGCCTGATTCACCTGATAAGGCCCGAAGTCTTGGCGCCGATCCTCATGCTGCTCCTCTTGCCCCATCGAGGTCCAGACGTCGGTGTAAATGATCTCAGTGTCGGCCAGCGCATTGTCTAGATTAGAGGCCGGAAAGGATGTTGGTTCGTAGCCTGGCGGACTGACCACGCGAAGGTCGAGACCGACCACTTCGGCTGCCTCAATTAAAGAGCTGCACACGTTGTTGCCATCTCCCACGAAGGTGATCCGGGCACCTTCCAGGTGCCCTAGCTGCTCCTGGAAGGTGAGACAGTCGGCCAGGATCTGGCAGGGATGGCCGCGGTCGGTCATGGCGTTGATGACTGGACCATCCATCGCCTGAGCCAGACCACGGAGATCACGATCGGAGGGTATCCGGGCCACCAGCCCAGCCACGAAGCCATCGAGAATGCGACCAACGTCGGCGACCGACTCGCGCCGACCCATGTCGATCTCCCGATCGAAGAGGGCGATCGGGTGACCACCCAGACGGTGGATCGCCGCCTCGAAGGAAACCCTGGTGCGATTGCTGGGGCGCAGAAAGATCAGGGCCAGCGAGTTGCGGGCCAGAGGCGTGCCAGGCTCCGCTCCCCGCTTCAGTTCAGATGCGGAATCAAGCAGGCCGCTGAGTTCATCTCGGCTGAGATCAGACACCGCCAGGAAATCGCGTCCACGCAGGTCTTGGCCCACTTCACCCCAAGGAGGAACTCGGCTCCCGCCGGAACGGCGGGAATGTATTTGGAACGGGTGTGTGTAAGGGTAGTTTCAGCGCTTCGTGTACTGGGGAGCCTTGCGGGCTCGCTTCAGACCGGGCTTCTTGCGCTCCTTCATCCGGGGATCGCGAGTCATCAACCCAGCCGCCTTGAGCGGGCCGCGCAACTCTGGGTCCCAGGCGCACAGGGCCCGTGCCAGACCGTGCGCGACCGCCCCCGCCTGCCCGGATACGCCGCCGCCGACCACCTTGACCGATACCCGGAACCGATCGGCCATCCCCGAGATCTGAAGAGGCCGGAGAGCCGCCTGTTCCAGTTCTCGCCGCCCGAAGTGGCGGAGCGGCTCCCGGTCGTTGATGACGGCAGTGCCATCGCCGGGATAAATCCGCACCCGGGCGACCGCCGTCTTGCGACGACCAGTGCCGTACGAATATCGGGTCTGGTCCTGGTTGATCAAGGTTTCTCTACCTCTCCGTGGTCGCCGAATGTGATCGCGGTCGGCTGCTGGGCACTGTGCGGATGTTCGCTTCCTGGATAAATCTTGAGCCTTCGCAACTGCCGGTCGCCGAGGTTATTGTGCTGCAGCATGCCCCGCACCGCCTCGCGGAGAGGCGCGGTCGGGTCTCGATCAACCAATTCCTGGTAGGTGCGCTCGCGCCGGCCTCCCGGATACCCGCTATAGCGGTCGTAGATCTTATCGGTCCGCTTGGCTCCGGTGACCACGATCTCAGAGGCATTGATGACAATCACCTGATCGCCACAAAGAGCGTGGGGAGTGTAGGTGGGGCGATGCTTGCCTCTGAGCACCCGGGCCAGATTCACGGCCAGTCGACCTAAGGTCTGGCCCCGAGCGTCGACCAGAAGCCACTCTTCCTCGCCCGGCTTCTCAACCGCTACAAAGCTGCGCTGGGCGACTGAGCTCATGCCGCCTGCTCCCCCACCGGAACCCGGTACTCGACCCGCCACTGGTGCAAGCCGTGGGCGGGTGCCATCACCCAGGGGCGCTTGGCGTTCTGGGGATCGGCCAGGGCGTGCCTGACATCGGAGGCGGCACAGCGGCCGCTGCCCACCGCTACCAGGGCGCCGACGAAGTTGCGCATCATTCCCTTGAGGAACGCATCGGCACGGATCTCCAGTTGGATCGAAGCCCCTCGCCGCTCCAGCTCGGCTCGATCAACCGTCCGAACGGTCGAACCTCCCGAAGCGGGGCTGCGGCCGAAGGCCATGAAATCGTGCCTTCCCAAGTACAGCCTCGCGGCAGTTCGCATGGGCGCCAACTCCAACGCTTGTGGGATGCGCCACTGGTACTGGCGCCCCACCGGGTCGGCACTCGCCCGGTCATGGACCAGATACCGATAGGTCCGCCGCCAGGCTCCGAAACGAGGATGAAAGTCGGAGGCAACCAGATCGGTTGTCAGAACACCGATGTCCTGGGGCAGGAGCGCGTTGCAGCCACTCACCAGCACCTGGGGCGCCCACTCCGAGCTGAGGCCGAAGGCCACCACCTGCCCGTGGGCGTGGGCGCCGGCGTCGGTGCGACCAGCCGCGGTGAGCAGCGGTCGCTCATCGGTCAGTGAAGCCAGAGCCTTGCTGAGCTCGCCTTGCACCGTCCTCACCTGGGGCTGGGCCTGCCAGCCGTGGTAACGGCTGCCGTCGTAGGCAAGAACCATGCGGTAGGTGCTGAGCACTATTCCACCATCTCCATGATCACCACCGGAGCCCCGTCGCCCTGGCGCGGTCCCCGGCGGATGATCCTGGTGTAGCCTCCGGGACGGTCCCGGTAGCGATCCGCGTACTGGGTGAACAGCTTTACCGCCACGTCCTCACGGGACACCACTCGAGCCACCCGTCGCCGTGCCGCCAGATCGTCGGTCTTGGCCACCGTGACCACGCGCTCGACCCAACGCCGGATCTCCTTGGCCTTGGCCTCGGTGGTTTCGATCCGACCGTGCTCGAACAAGGCGGTGGCGAGGTTGCGCGTCAGCGCAATCCGATGCGCTGACGTGCGCCCCAGCTTCCGACCCGCCTTGAGGTGACGCATCCGCCTAGCGGTCTCCCTTCTGGAAGAGGTCGTCGACCTCGTCCTCGCCGACGAAGCCGCGGGCCACCAACTTCTGCTTGATCTCGTCCAGCGACTTGGCCCCGAAGTTGCGCAGGGCCAAGAGCTCCTCGACCCGCATGGCCAGCAACTCGCCCAGCCTGGTGATGTCGTTGGCCTTGAGGCAGTTGAGGGCCCGCACGCTGAGCTCCAACTCGTCCACCGCGACGTCGGCGAGCCGGCTCTTGAGGTCAGTCCCCACGACCGCTCCCAGCGCCGACTCGGTCAGGCTCTCGCCGAAGGTGGTGAAGAGACTGAGGTGGCGGGTGTAGTACTCAGCGGCGCGGCTCACCGCCTCGACCGGGGGAATGGTGCCGTTGCTCCAGATCTCAAGGATCAACTTCTCCCAGTCGGTATCCTGTCCGACACGCGTCTTCTCGACCAGGAAGTTGGCCTTTACCACTGGGGTGAAGATGGCGTCGACCGGGATCACCCCGATCGGCTGGCCTTCCTTCTTGTTGCGCTCGGCAGGCGAGTACCCCTTGCCAATCTCCACGGTCAAGTCCATCCGCAACTTGGCATGCGCTCCGTCCAGAGTACACAGGTAGAGTTCGGGATTGGCTATCTCCACGTCTGAGTTGGCGCTGATATCGGCGGCCGTCACCCGCCGCCCACCCTGGACGTCAAGGGTCAGACGCGCCCCTTCGGGGTTGTGACAGGTGAGGCTCAGCTGCTTGATGTTGAGCAGAATCTCGCCCACGTCCTCCTTGACGTACTTGATGCTGGAGAACTCATGAGCCACACCGTCAATGGAGACCGCCGTCACAGCGGCCCCGGTGAGCGACGAGAGCAGCACCCGGCGTAGGGAGTTGCCCAGGGTAGTTCCGTAGCCGGCTTCTAGCGGCTCGATCTCAAAGCGCCCGTGGTCCTTGGAAGCGTCCACCTCGTGGACCGTCGGCTGAATCGCAGTCTCTGGCATAAGTAGCAATGTCCTCGTGGGTAGCTGGCCGAAGCGCCTGGTCTAGCGGGAGTACCACTCGACGATCAGTTGCTCGTCGATGCTGGTGTCCATCTCCGGCCGTTCCGGCAGCCGGGTGACGTCCACCCGGCGCTCATCGGGGTAGAGGGTCATCCAGCCGGGAAGAGTTTGGCCTCCCCGGGACTCCAGCGAGCGATTAATGGGAGCCAGGTCGCGGCTGCGCGGGCGCACCGTGATCACCTGACCTGGCTTCACCTGGAAGGCTGGGATGTTGACCATCCTGCCGTCGACCTGGAAGTGGCGGTGGGAGACGAGCTGACGTGCCTCCTTCCGCGACGACGCGAATCCGGCCCGGTAGACGACGTTGTCCAAGCGCCGCTCCAGCATCTGCAGGAGAACGGTGCCGGTCACGCCCTTGCGGGCCGCCGCGGCGTCGAAGTAATTGTGGAACTGGGTCTCGAGAACTCCGAAGATGCGCCGCCCCCGCTGCTTGGCCCGCAGCTGGATCCCGTAGTCACTGATCCGGCGCCGTCGCGATAGACCGTGCATACCCGGCGGGGTGGCGTTGCGCTTGGTGAAGGTGCAGCGCTCACCCAGGCACTTGTCGCCCTTGAGAAAGAGCTTGACGCCCTCGCGCCGGCAGAGCCGGCAGACGGGAGAATGCGGATTGGCCATGCCTTACCTCCTCAGACCCGGCGCCGCTTGGGCGGGCGGCAACCGTTGTGAGGAACCGGGGTGACATCGGTGATCGACGTCACCTCCAGACCAGCCGCCTGCAGGGAGCGGATCGCCGCCTCGCGGCCGGCGCCCGGGCCTTTCACCAGCACCTCGATCGCCTTGAGGCCGTGCTCCATCGCTCGCTTGGCGGCGGCCTCCGCGGTCACCTGGGCGGCGAATGGCGTGCTCTTGCGCGAGCCTTTGAAGCCGGAAGAGCCGGCACTGCCCCAGGCGATGACGTTGCCGGTGGGGTCGGTCAAGGTCACGATGGTGTTGTTGAAGGTGCTGAAAACGTGGGCGCGGCCGACCGCGATGTTCTTGCGCTCGCGGCGCCGGGTCCGAACCACCTTCTTTTTCTTCGCCAAATCAGCTCCTCGACCAATCCAGTACCGACGCTGCCGTCAGGCTCGTGATCACTTGCCCTTCTTCCGCCGTACGCCCACGGTCTTGCGGGGTCCCCGCCGTGACCTGGCGTTGGTCCGGGTCCGCTGGCCCCGTACCGGAAGTCCGCGCCGGTGCCGCAAGCCTCGGTACGTCCCGATCTCCATCAGGCGCTTGATGTTGAGGGCCACCTGGCGGCGGAGATCACCCTCGACCCGCCCCGGGAGTTCCTTGGCGATGATGTCACGCAAGCGCACCACCTGGGTCTCGCTCAGGTCGTCGGTCTTGGTGTCCTGGTCGATTTGGGCGATCCGGAGCAGCTTGTGACTGGTGGTCAGGCCAATCCCGTAGACGTAGGTGAGGCCCACCTCGATTCGCTTGTTTCGGGGTAGGTCAACGCCAGCGATACGCGCCATCAGGCCTCCTGCCTCAACCTTGCCGCTGCTTGTGCTTGGGGTTCTCGCAGATGACCCGCACGGTGCCGGAGCGCCGGATCACCTTGCACTTGTCGCAGATCCTCTTGACCGAGGCCCGGACCTTCATCTGACACTCCGCTGCACTGTTCTGATCAGACCAGACGAGCCAAGATCCGGCCCCTTCCGGGATCCGTGGTTGAAAGCTCAACCACGACCCGATCTCCGGGCAGGAGCCGTACGCTCGCCAGACGGGCCCGTCCCGCCGCGTGCGCCACCACCTTGCCCCCGCCCTCCAACTCCACCCGGAAGAGCGAGTTCGGCAAAGGCTCAAGGACTCGGCCCCGGAGACCGCCAGGGTCGTTCATGGTGATGGGCACACGAAAGCGGAGCGAGCTTCGCCCGCGGGAAAGTATAGCCGATCGGGAGATCGGAGAAGATCGATCAGGCACCACCCCCAACTGTGGTCAGTATCTCCGCACCGTTCGGGCCGATGGCGATGGTGTGCTCGAAGTAGCAGGAGAGCCGCTCGTCTGCGGTGATCACGGTCCAGCCGTCCGCCTCGATCTCGGTTCCCGGATCACCCTGGTTGACGATCGGTTCGATGGCCAGGCACAGCCCGGGGCGAATCTCGATGCCCCGCCCGGGCTGGCCGTGATTAGGGACCTCGGGGTCCTCGTGCATGTCCCGTCCGATCCCATGCCCGGTGTAGCCGCGGACGATGGAATACCCGTTCTTCTCGACGTGGGTCTGGACCGCGTGCCCGATGTCGCCTAAATGATTGCCGGGTACCGCGGCCGCGATGCCGAGGTCGAGCGCCTCCTTGGTCACCTGGATCAGTCGCTCCGCTTCGGGCTCGACCTGGCCGCAGGCGACCGTGCGCCCGGCGTCAGCCCACCAGCCCTTGTAGATGAGGCCGCAGTCGAGGCTGACGATGTCTCCCTCAACCAGCTTGCGGCCGTCGGGGATCCCGTGCACCACCTGGTTGTTCACCGAAATGCAAATGTGCTTGGGGAAGCCGTCGTAACCGAGGAAGCCGGGAAAGCTGTCCCGGCGCCGGATCTCCCGGTTGGCGGCCCGATCCAGCTCAGTGGTGGTGACCCCCGGGGCGACCATGGCCGCGAGGTGGTCCAACACTTGGGCCAGCTTGCGTCCCGCATCACGCATCAGGGCGACTTCATCGCCTCGCTTGAGGGTGATCAAACAATGGCCTTGAGTAGCGTCTGGCTGACCTCAGCGACGGGTCGCGAGCCATCCAGCCGCACCATCGGGACCGTCTGGGCGAGAAATTCCAGGACCGGCTCGGTCTCATCGTGGTAAATCCGAAGGCGCTCGGCGATCACGGCCGGGGTGTCGTCGGCGCGTTTCTCCAGGGCAGCCCGTCGACTGAGCCGGACCACCAACTGGTCGCTGGGAACGTCGAGGACAACAGCGATATCCAGAGGACGCTGGAGCCCCACGAGAAGCTCCAGGAGTGACCTCGCTTGGGCCAAGGTGCGGGGAAACCCGTCCAGGACGAAGCCGCCGTCGGCTTGGGCCTCGCTCAGCCGGTGCCGGATCATGGCCACGATCACCTCATCGGGCACGAGCTTGCCCACATCCAGGTAGGCGGCTAAGGTCTGGCCCAGCTCTGTCCCCCGGGCCAGCTCCTCGCGCAGCATCTCGCCGGTTGCGATGTGCTCAATTCCGAGCTCCCGTGTTAGAAACTCGGCCTGGGTACCCTTCCCTGATCCGGCGGGACCGAAAAGGGCGACGTTGCGTCGGGTCGCTTCACCCACCGTCGGCGCCTGGCATCAGCGGATGAAGCCACGGTACTGACGCATGAGGAGCTGTGTTTCCAGCTGTTTCATGGTGTCTAGCGAAACTCCCACCACGATCAGCACGGCAGTTCCCCCAAGGTAGAGCCCGGAGCTGGGCTGCTGACCGGTCAGCAGGGCGGTCAGGATGGGCAGGACGACCGTGATGAGACCAAGGAAGATGGCCCCGGCCAAGGTGATCCGGCTCATGACCCGGGCGAGATACTGCGCGGTGGCTCGTCCCGGGCGGATCCCCGGGATGAAGGTGGCACTCTTCTTGAGATTGTCGGCGGCGTCTTCGGGGTCGAAAGTCACCGCCGTATAGAAGAAGGTGAAGCCCATGATCAGTGCGAAATAGACAAACTCATAGCCGATATCGACCCACACGATAGGCCCAAAGGGGTTCCAGTTGGTGTGCAGCCAGAGCGCGGTGGCGCCCAGCACGCCACCCCCCTTGCCGGCTGCGGGCGAGAAGAAATTGCCGAAAATAGTTGGGAAAAACATGATCGAGATGGCGAAGATGATGGGAATTACCCCGGCCGAGTTCACCCGCAGGGGAAGAAAACTGCTACGGCCCTGATAGACCTGTCGCCCGACCACTCGCTGCGCCGACTGAATGGGAATCTTGCGGGTCGCCTGCTGGACGAAGATGATCCCGGCAGCGACCACGATGCCGATGACGGCAAACATGAAGACGGTGAAGGTCTCCGCCGAGCCACCGTTGGTGAAGGCCAGGATGCTGCCCGGAATCTGTCCCAAAATCCCCGCCATGATGATGATCGAGACGCCATTGCCGAGGCCGTACTCGGTGATCAGCTCGCCGAACCACATGATCACGATGGTGCCTCCGGCCAGGATGATCACGATCTCCAGGATGGTCGGCCAGGATGTGGTCGGCGAGAGGATGGTCTGACCATCGAAGCTGAAACTCTCGAAAAGACGGGTGTAACCGAAGCCCTGGACCAGGGCCAGCGCTACCGTCAGGTAGCGAGCATATTGGGTCAATCGCCGGCGGCCCAGGTCCCCCTCCTTGGACATCTCCTTGACACGAGTGGAGATGACGGTCATCAACTGCATGATGATGGTGGCATTGATGTAGGGATTCAGCCCCAGTGCGACGATGGAAATACCAGCGTTGCTGCCTGAGGTTGCGAATCCGCTTCCGGAGAACAGGTTGATCAGGCCGAGCAACCCGTTGGTGCTGAAGAGCTCCCGTAGAGCGGCTCCGTTGACGCCAGGAATGGTGATGCTTGCCAGGGCCCGGAAGACGATGATGAGCCCGATCGTGATTAGGAGCTTGCGCCGAAGCTCGGGAACCTGCATGGCCGCGCGGAGCGCCCCGAACAGGCTCATGTCGAGCTTTCCTGCCCTCCGCCGCTAGGCTCACCAGCCTCCGGCTCCTGCCCCTCACCCGCCCCGCTCCGATCTCCGCTTTGGGCGGGCTCCGGAGTCTCGTCGTCGTCCTGAGCCGCCTCAATCTGGGCGCGGCCGGCTGATCGCTTCAGCTTCGCCGCCGAGCGCTTGGTGTTCTCCTCAGGTTCAGCCTTGGGGGCATCGAGAACCTCAACTGTCCCACCCGCCCTGACCATGGCCGCGATGGCGGCCTGCGAGGCCCGGTTCACCTTGATCGTCAGCGCCGGTGGTGCCCCCCCTCCGGCGAGCAGCTTGACCGGCTGGTTCAGGTGACGGATCAGGCCCGCCTTGCGCAGACCCTCGCTGTCCACCACAGCTCCAGCTTGGAAGCGGGCCAGCTTGCCGCAGTTGACCACCTGGAATTCAATCCGGAAGCGGTTGTAGAAGCCACGCAGCTTGGGAACCCTCTGGGTGAGCGGCATCTGGCCGCCCTCAAACCCTCGAGGCAGGCTCCAGGAACTCCGGGAGCCCTGGCCCTTCTGGCCTCTGCCGGCGGTCTTGCCGCCACCGGCGGAAATCCCCCGGCCAACCCGCTTGCGGGGACGCCGGCTGCCGACTGCCGGCTTTAGCTCGTCGACCCTCACGAACGCGCCCGCCGGGGCCGCTGCTTGGCTACCCGGGCGCTCGCCAGGGTCACCGGCTCGACCTGCACCAGGTGGCGGACGGCAACCACCATGCCTCGGACCGAGGGCGAGTCATTGTGCTCCACCGTCTGGTGCAGGCGCCGCAACCCGAGGGCACGGATGGTGCGCTTCTGGTCGTCGCCATAGCCAATCGCGCTCTTAACCCAGGTAACCCGCAAGCCCTGCGGCTGGTCAGTCAAGGGAGCCTGCCTCCTCGCTGCCTACCGCCGCCTGAGACGGTCGTAGGCCGATCTCGGCCAGGGTCTTGCCCCGCAGCCGGGCCACCGTCTCCGCGGTGCGCAGTTCGCGCAAGGCGGCCATGGTCGCTCGGACCGTGTTGATGGGATTGTCCGTGCCCAGCGACTTGGTCAGGATGTCCTTGATCCCGGCCAGTTCCACCACGTGGCGCATGGCCCCGCCCGAGATGACTCCGGTGCCCGGAGAAGCCGGCCGCAGCAACACCTTGGCCGCGCCCTGTTTGCGGAGCACCTCATGGGGAATCGTGCGGCCCACCATGGGCACGCGGATCATGTGCTTCTTAGCGTCGTCGACACCCTTGCGGATCGCCTCGGGGACCTCTCCCGCTTTGCCCAGCCCCGCCCCCACCCGGCCGGCACCATCCCCCACCACCACCAAGGCGCTGAAGGAGAAGCGACGGCCGCCCTTGACCACCTTGGCCACCCGGTTGAGGCTGACCACGCGCTCGGTCAGGTCTCCCCTCGCGTCCCGTTCCGGGCGCGACATGTTCATGCTCATCAAATAGCCTTCAGAATTCCAGACCGGCCTCGCGGGCCGCGTCGGCTAGGGCTTGGACTCGCCCATGGTACAGGTAGCCTCCCCGATCGAAGACCACCTGTTTGATCCCGGCCGCCAGGGCCCGCTGACCGATCACCTTGCCAACCGCCGCCGCACTGGCGCGATTGGCTCCCCTGGTGTCCAGCTCGCGCTCGGTGGTGCTGGCCGCAGCCAGGGTGCGGCCGGAGCCGTCATCGACCACCTGGGCGTAGACATGCCGCAGGCTGCGGTAGACGCAAAGCCTCGGCCGGGCTTGCGACCCCACTACCCGCGAGCGGACTCGCCGGTGGCGGTGCTGGCGCGCTCCAATTCTTTGTACTGGCGCCATGCCTAGGTCTTGGCCCCCTTGCCGCTCTTGCCCGCCTTGCGGCGTACCACCTCGCCGCGGTAGCGGACTCCCTTGCCCTTGTAAGGCTCGGGCTTGCGGGTGGCCCGGATTCGAGCCGCGGTCTGACCGACCAGCTGCTTGTCATTGCCCAGCACGGCGACGCGGGTCGGTTCCGGGACCTCGATCTTGATCCCCTCCGGGGGCGTCATTCGGATGGGATGGGAATAGCCGAGCGCCAGCTGGAGGTCGCCCCCCTGCAGGGAAGCTCGGTACCCGACGCCTTGCAGCTCCAGGTCCTTGCGGTAGCCGGTGGTCACCCCGGTAACCATGTTGGCCACTAGGGTCCGGGTCAGACCGTGCAGGGAGCGGTGCGGCGCTGAGTCGGTGGGTCTTTCCACCAGCACCCGGCCCGCTTCCTGGCGCACTGTGATCACCGGTGGCAGGTCACGGCTCAGCTCGCCTCGAGGCCCCAGCACGGAGACGGAGTTGCCCAGCACGGTCACGGTGACCCCATCGGGCACATTTATCGGAGTCCGGCCGATTCTTGACATCAGCTAGCTACCAGACCTCGGCCAGGACTTCGCCGCCCAAACGCTGCTGGCGCGCTTCGCGCCCGGTCATGATCCCCTTGGGGGTGGACACCACCGACACGCCCAGGCCACCAAAAACGCGCGGGATCGACTGGCTGCCCCGGTAGACCCGAAGGCCGGGTCGGCTGACCCGGCGCAAACCGGTGAGGGGACGATGCTGAGGAGTGCTCCGCTTGAACTCCAGCCAGAGCCGGGGGTGGCCCTCGCTCTCGGCCAGCCCGAACTCCTTGATGTAGCCCTCGTCCTGGAGAACGCGGGCAATCTCCGCCTTGACCTTGCTGGCGGGCATCTCGACCCGGTCGTGGCCCGCCATGTTGGCGTTGCGGATCCGAGTGAGCATGTCAGCGATGGGATCGCTCAGCATCTTTTCTCTACCAACTCGACTTGCGGATCCCCGGGATCTGACCCTGGGAAGCCCGGATTCTAAAGCAGATCCGACAGAGAGCGAATTTGCGCATGTAGCCGCGGGGACGGCCACAGAGGGTGCAGCGACTGCGCGCCTGGACCGGGAAGCGGGGAACCCGCCGGCTGGCCATGATCTTGGACTTTTTAGCCACTGGCCAACTCCCTAACGCCGGAACGGCATGCCCAGGGCGGACAGCAAACTGCGTCCCTCGGCATCCGTCTTCGCGGTGGTCACGATGGTTATCTCCATGCCTCTCAACTTATCGATCTTGTCGTAGTCGATCTCAGGGAACACCAGCTGCTCCGTCAGACCCAGGGTCAGGTTGCCGTGGCCGTCGAAGCGGGCCACCACACCCCGGAAATCGCGGATTCGGGGCAATGCGATGCTGACCAAACGGTCCACGAATTCGTACATGCGGGTACCCCGCATGGTCACCTTGAGCCCTACCGGCATGCCCTCGCGGAGCTTGAAGGCGGCAACTGACTTGCGCGCCTTGCGCACTGTGGGTTGCTGCCCAGTGATGATGCGCAAGTCGGTGGTCGCGGCGTCCAGAGCCTTGCCGTTGGTGCTGGCCTCACCAATGCCGATATTGACCACGACCTTGTCCAGCTTGGGCACCTGCATCACATTGAGGTAGCCGAACTCGGTGACCAAGCCGGGAACCACGGTTTCCCGATAGTTCTCGAGCAGACGTGGTGTGGTGGCAGCCTGCGTGCTCATGCCCGGGGCGGCCTCAGATACGCCTTGTCGCAACGCTTGCAGTAGGCGACGAACTGGTCACCCTCGAGACGGCGGCCCAAACGCGTCGGCTGGTCGCAGTTGAGACAGATGAGCTGCACGTTGCTGTAGTGCAGGGGGGCGGGAAAGTCAATCACACCACCCTGCATGGCAGTGGTCCCACCGCGTCGGGCACCGGCCCGCTGATGCCGCTTGCGGATATTGACCCCGTTGACCACGATCCGCTGCTCGGCGGAGAGGGTGCGCTCAACCACGCCCCGCTTGCCCCGCTCGGCGCCGGCGATCACGACCACGGTATCGCCCGAGCGAATGTCCAAAGAGCGCACGTGAGGCAACGGCTCGTGCCGGTGTCGGGGCATCTCAGAGCACCTCCGGAGCCAGGGAGACGATCTTCATGAAATTGCGATCACGGAGTTCGCGGGCCACCGGACCGAAGATGCGCGTGCCCCGGGGATTGTTCTGGGGATTGATGAGCACGGCGGCGTTGTCATCGAAACGGATCCGGGTCCCGTCGGGGCGGCGGCACTCCTTGGCGGTACGTACCACCACAGCCTTCACCACATCACCCTTCTTCACCCCTGAATTGGGCTGAGCCACCTTGACAGCGGCCACGATGATGTCGCCCAAAGAAGCGTAGCGACGCGCCGAGCCACCCATGACCCGGATGCAGAGAATCTCCCTGGCACCGCTGTTATCCGCCACCTTGAGCACCGTCTCCTGTTGGATCAAGGGCTACCTCGCCTTCTCGACAACTTCGACCACGCGCCAGCGCTTGGTCCGACTGAGCGGCCGTGTCTCCATGATCCGAACCCGGTCACCGGTGTGACACTCGTTGGTCTCATCGTGGGCCTGGAGGCGGTGACTGCGCCGGAGCACCTTGCGATAGAGGGGATGGGCGCGCAGCTCCTCGACCTCGACCACGACGGTTTTCTCCATCTTGTCGCTGACCACCATGCCCACCCGGACCTTGCGTCGCTCCCGCACCACTGCAGCGGTCTCGGTCATCCCGCGCCTCCCGCCATGTCCTCGATGGCTCGGGCCCGCAGCAGGGTGTGAACTCGGGCGATGCCGCGCCTGATCTCGCGGATCCGACGGTGCTGCTCCAGCTGTCCAGTGGCCCGCTGCAAACGTAGCTGCAGGAGCTCCTGCCGGCGCTCACGGAGCACCTCCTCGAGGCCGATGTCATCGAGCTCACGCAATTGCCGCACGTCGATGGCGCGCTTGGTCACTCGCCACCTTCCGAGGTGCCCGCGTCTTCGCGCGCGACGAAGCGTGTCTTCACCGGCAGCTTGTGAGCCGCCAGGCGCATCGCTTCCTTCGCTGTATCCAAGGCCACACCATCCATCTCAAAGAGGATTCGACCCGGCAGGACCACGCTCACCCACCCCTCAGGGTTTCCCTTGCCGGAACCCATCCGGGTCTCGGCCGGCTTCTTCGTGATCGGCTTATCCGGGAAAACGCGAATCCAGATCTTACCGCCTCGACGAACGTGCCGGGTCATCGCCCGCCGGGCCGCCTCGATCTGGCGATTGGTCATCCAGCAAGGTTCCAGCGCCTGCAGTCCGTAGGGGCCGAAGGACAAGGTTGAGCCCCGATAGGCGGAACCGGTCATCCGACCCCGATGCTGCTTGCGGTGCTTGGGGCGACGGGGGATCAACAACTCACTCGCCCTCTTTCGACTTGGTGGCCCGCTTGCGGGGCGCTGCCTTGGGTTTCTCCGCTGCCGCAACCTTGGTCTTCGCCGCAGCTGTCTTGGTCGCAGCGGCCTTAGGGCCGGTCGCTTTGGTTGGCTTCACCGGCTTGGCCTTGGTGCGCGCATCCGGCTCAGCGACCACCTCTCCGGTGGCGTCCGCTACCGCCGACTGGGACTCTGCCGCCTTGGTGCGCGGCTTGGCCTTGGGTTTGTCGGGGGCGGCCACTGGCGCGCCCTCGGAAACCATCTTCTCAGCCTCTTCGGCCGACTTCTCAACCTCGACCAGGGGCGCCGACTCTACTGTGCTGGCCACTGCGCCGAGGGACTCCGGAGCAAGAGTGGGCTCGGGCGACGACTCCTGGGACGGCGCGGCCGTGACCTGGGGTTCACTGAAGTCGCCCCGGTAGATCCAGGCACTGACACCGATCTGACCGAAGGTCGTCTTCGCCTCTGCCTGGCCGAAGTCGATGTCAGCCCGCAGCGTGTGCAGCGGTACTCGCCCGTCGCGATCCCACTCGCGCCGACTCATGTCCCCGCCGCCGAGACGACCGGAGACCTGGATGCGTACCCCCTTCGCCCCCGCCCGCATCGACCGCATCACCGATTGCTTGACGGCGCGCCGGAAGGCGATCCGCTTCTCCAGCTGATTGGCTACGTTCTCGGCCAGCAACTGCGCGTCCAGCTCCGGGGTCTTGATTTCCTGGATGGTGACCCGGACCTTCTTGCCCGAGATCCGCTCCAAGTTGTCCCGGAGAGCGTCAACCGATGCCCCGCTGCGTCCGATCACGATGCCCGGCTTGGCCGTGTGAATGATCACCGTCAACTGGTTGGCGGAGCGCTCGGTCTCGATCCGGGCCACGCTGGCGTTCTTGAGTCGGCTGGCGATCAACTGGCGCATGGCCAGGTCTTCCTGGAGCAGCTTGGTGTACTCGGGACCGCTGGCGAACCAGCGTGCGTCCCAGTTGCGATATACACCGAGCCGGAAGCCGTTGGGGTGAACCTTCTGTCCCATGCCCTGCCTAGTCCTCCTCTTCCTCAGCCGCCGTGGGCTGGGTCGTCGCCCGGGCGGACCGCACCCGGGTCCGGGTTCGGCTGGGCCGTTCAAGGCGGTCGTCGACGACGGCCTTGAGATGGCAGGTGCGCTTGAAGATGGAGAACGAGGCTCCCCGCGCCCGAGGTCGGAAGCGCTTGATCGTCGGGCCTCCGTCGACCTCGATGCGCAGTAGCTGCAAGCGCTCGCGCTCCAGGCTGAAGTTGTTCTCAGCGTTGGCGGCAGCTGAGCGCACCACCTTGGCCACATCCTCAGCGGCCGCCTGGGTCATAAAGGAGAGCGCCGTCAGGGCGTCGCCCACGGGCATACCCTCGACCACGTTGGCCACCAGTCGGGCCTTACGCGGGGGCACGCGGACCCACTTGGCAGTCGCCTGTACCTGCATCGCCTGCTTTCTCCAGTCCTACTTGAGCGACGAGCTGCGCTCGGTGTGATGGCCGTGGGTGCGGAACTTGCGCGTGGGCACGAACTCGCCCAGTTTGTGGCCCACCATGGCCTCGCTCACGAACACAGGCACGTGCTTGCGGCCGTCGTGAACGGCAATGGTGTGGCCCAGCATCTCGGGGAAGATGTCGCTCCGCCGCGACCAGGTGCGAATCACCCGCTTCTCCTTGGCCCGGTTCATCTCCAACACCTTTTTGAGCAACGGGGCGTCACAGAAGGGGCCCTTCTTGGTTGACCTACTCATCGGCTACTTCTTTCTCCGGCGCACGATCATTCGATCGGTGGCCTTGTTGTTGCGGGTGCGATGACCCAATGCCGGCTTGCCCCAGGGAGTCTGGGGGTGGCCGCCGGGACCGGAGCGACCCTCGCCGCCGCCATGGGGATGGTCGAAAGGGTTCATGGTCGAGCCCCGGACCGAGGGGCGGAAGCCGCGCCAGCGCGTCTTGCCGGCCTTGCCCCAGGTCTCGTTGGAATGATCAGAGTTGCCCACCTGGCCGATCGTGGCGCTGCAGCGGACATCGATCAGACGGACCTCACCTGAGGGCATGCGGAGCTGAGCGTAACGGCCCTCACGGGCGACTAGCTGGGCACCGACGCCGGCACTTCGGACCAACTGGCCGCCCTTACCCAGCTGGACTTCGATGTTGTGGACCGTGGTACCCAGGGGAATCTTGGTCAGGGGCAGCGAGTTTCCCGGCTTGATGTCACTCTTCTCGCCAGCCATGATCTGGTCTGCCACCGCCAGTCCCTCGGGAGCGAGGATGTAGCGCTTGTCGCCATCCCGATAGTGGATGAGCGCGATCCGGGCACTCCGGTTGGGGTCGTACTCGATGGTCGCCACCGCCCCAGGCACGTCCACCTTGTCGCGGCGGAAGTCGATGACCCGGTAGATGCGGCGATGCCCGCCGCCGCGATGACGCACGGTGATCTTGCCCGTGGCATTGCGCCCGGAGTGCTTCTTGAGCGAAACGGTCAGGCCTCGCGCGGGCTTGGTCTTGACCACGTCGGCAAACGAACTGACGCTCATGAAGCGCCTTCCCGGCGAGGTCGGCCGGTAGCGCTTCACCGGCATCTCAGACGCCCTCGAAGAGGTTGGCGATGGTCTCACCGGCCTGCAGGGTGACCACGGCCTTCTTCCAGTCCCGGCTCCGCCCTACGGTGCGGCCACCACGACGCATGCGGGTCCTGGTCTTGCCCTTGACGGTCATAACGTTGACCGAGACAGTCTTGACTTTGAAGGCCGACTCCACCGCCGCTTTGATCTCCAGTTTGTTGGCATAGGTCGCCACCCGGAAGACGTAGCGCTGGCTGGCCATGCCGGCGTAGGACTTCTCGCTGATGACCGGCCGTACCAGGATCAGCGAAGGGTCTCTCATGCCAGGTGCTCCCCGACCGCGTCCAAGGCCGTCTGGGTGAAGACCACGGTCTCTGCCGTGAGCAGGTCGCGAACGTTGAGATTGCTGGCCAAGACCAGCTTCAGCTGGGGGATGTTGCGGGCCGACAGCTCGACGTTCTCATCGTGCTCGGCGAGCACCAGGAGAACCCGGCGTCCTGCCTCTGCCTTGTCCAGGAAGGTGGCCAGCTTGGCCGTCTTGGGCTGCTTGTACTCCAGCTGCTTGACCACCTGGATAGCGCCGTCAGCGGCTCGCGCGGCCAGAGCCGAGCGCAGGGCCAGGCGGCGTTGCTTGCGGGGCATGGCCTGGCCGTAGGTCCGCGGGGTGGGGCCGAAGATGGTCCCGCCTCCACGCCACTGAGGCGCCCGGATCGAACCCTGACGGGCCCGTCCTGTTCCCTTCTGGCGGTAGGGCTTGCGACCGCCGCCGCTGACCTCGCCCCTGGTCTTGGTGTCGTGGGTACCCTGCCGGGCCCCCGCCAGCTGACGGAGTAGGGCTTGATGCAGCACCGCCCCATGAACCTCGCCCCCGAACGCGGCCTCGGGCAGCTCAACGGTCCCCGCCTTGGTCCCCTCGGGGCCGCGCAGTACGACGCTGGCCATCAGTGCTGCCCCCTGACCTTGCGCGTCCGGGGACGCGACTCGGTCACCAGCAGGACCCCGTTCTTGGCTCCCGGGACAGCCCCCTTGACCAAGAGCAGGTTGCGCTCGAGATCCACTCGCAGCAGCTCCAAGCGCTGAACCGTAGTGCGGGCGGAACCCATGTGACCGGCCATCTTGAGGCCCCGCCAGGTGCGGGCCGCGTCCACCGAACCGACCGAGCCCGCCTGGCGGATGTTGTGGCTGCCGTGGGTGACTGGCCCCCGGCCGAAGTTGTGCCGCTTGTGCTGCCCGGCGAAGCCCTTGCCCTTGCTGACGCCGCTGACGTCCACCATGGCACCGGCCTCGAAACCCTCCACCGTCAGCACCTGGCCGACGCTGACCTCCCCCAGCCCCTTGACCTCGGCAGAGTAGCGGTGCGGTTCCAGGTCGGCGGCCTCGTAGTGGCCCCGCAGAGGCTTGGTGACCCGCTTGTGACCTGGGGCAAACCCGATCTGAGCCGCCTGGTAGCCATCTTTGGCAGGCTCTTTGAGCTGAACCACGGGGCAGGGCCCGGCCTCTAGCACGGTCGCCCCGAAACAGCGGCCGTCCTCGGCGAATATCTGGGTCATGCCCAACTTGCGGGCCAGCAATGAGCGCGGCATCAGAGCTTGATCTCGATATTGACGCCGCTGGGTAAGTTGAGATGCATCAGCGCGTCGACCACCTTGGGGTTGGGGTCGAGGATATCCACGATCCGCTTGTGGGTCCGCATCTCGAACTGCTCCCGGGAGTCTTTGTCGATGAAGGGGCCCCGGATCACCGTGTACTTGTTGATCTCGGTGGGCATGGGCACTGGACCGACTACCCGCGCCTGATTCCGGGTCGCGGTCTCGACGATTCGAGCCGCGGCCTGATCGAGGACGCGATGGTCATAGGCCTTGAGCCTGATCCGGATGCGCTGCGCCATTACTTGCTGGGAGCTCCTGCTTACGCGGTCTTACTTGTCGATCTTGGTGACGACACCGGCACCCACGGTTCGTCCACCCTCGCGGATGGCGAAGCGCATGCCTTCCTCAACCGCCACCGGGTTGATCAGGGTCACCTTGAGCTCGACGTTGTCGCCCGGCATGACCAGCTCGCGACCCTCGGGCAGCGAGACCTGGCCGGTGACGTCGGTGGTGCGGATGTAGAACTGGGGCCGGTAGTTGCTGAAGAAGGGGGTATGGCGTCCACCCTCGTCCTTGCCCAGCACGTAGACCTGGGCGTCGAACTCGGTGTGCGGCTTGATCGAGCCGGGCTTGGCCAGAACCTGACCCCGCTCGACATCCTCGCGTTTGACCCCGCGGAGGAGGCAGCCGCAGTTCATGCCCGCCTCGCCCTGGTCGAGCAGCTTGTGGAACATCTCGACACCGGTCACCACCGTCTTGGTGGTGTCCTTGATGCCGACGATCTCGACGGTGTCGTTTACCTTGACCAGGCCACGCTCGATCCTGCCGGTGACCACGGTGCCCCGACCCTCGATCGAAAAGACGTCTTCCACCGGCATCATGAAGGGTTGCTGGATGGGCCGCTCGGGGACCGGGATGTAGGTGTCGACAGCTTCCATCAGCTGGCGGATCTGCGCTACCGCCTCGGGGTCCCCTTCCAGGGCCTTGAGGGCGGAGACCCGGACCACGGGCACGTCGTCGCCAGGAAACTCGTTCTTGCTGAGCAGTTCCCGGACCTCGAGCTCGACCAACTCCAACAGCTCCTCGTCATCCACTTGGTCGACCTTGTTGAGGGCCACCACGATGTAGGGCACGCCCACCTGGCGCGCCAGCAGGATGTGCTCTCGGGTCTGGGGCATAGGCCCGTCGGTCGCCGCCACCACGAGGATGGCGCCGTCCATCTGGGCGGCGCCGGTGATCATGTTCTTGATGTAGTCGGCGTGACCGGGACAGTCCACGTGGGCGTAGTGGCGGGTCGCGGTCTCGTACTCGACGTGGGAGGCGGCGATGGTTATCCCACGGGCCTTCTCCTCGGGAGCGTTGTCGATGCTCTCGAACTGACGGAACTCAGCTAGCCCGTCGCTGGCGAGCACCTTGGTGATGGCCGCCGTCAACGTCGTCTTGCCATGGTCGATGTGACCGATGGTGCCGACGTTTATGTGCGGCTTAGTGGAGTCGTACTTCTTCTTACCCATTCTTCCCTGCCCTTAGCGTGTGGCGCTCTGCACTCATTTAAAGACGAGTCAACTCTTGCGCTTGGCCGTGATTTCTTCTGCCAGGTTTTGCGGCAAATCCTGGTAGTGGTCGAATTCCATGGTGTAGCTGGCCCGACCTTGGGTCATGCTTCGCAACTGGGTCGCGTAGCCGAACATGTTCCCCAGGGGAACTTCGGCATGAACTATCTGCATGCCCCGGCGGCTCTCCATGCCCAGGGTGTGACCCCGGCGCGCAGCGAGGTCCCCGATGATATCGCCCAGGTTGGCCTCGGGCACGGTCACGTCCACCTTCATGATCGGCTCCAGCAGCACCGGCGAGGCCTTCCGCATGCCGTCCTTCATGCCGATTGAGCCGGCGATCTGGAAGGCCTGCTCGGAGGAGTCGACATCGTGATAGGAGCCGTCGTAGAGGGTGACCTTGACGTCAACCACGGGGTACCCGGCGACCACTCCCGACTGGAGGGCGTCGATGCAACCCTTCTCGATCGGCGAGATGTACTCCCGGGGAATGGTCCCGCCAACGATCTTGTTGATGAACTCGAAGCCCTTGCCGGTCTCGTTGGGTCCCACCAGTAGTTCGCAGTGCCCGTACTGACCATGGCCACCGGTCTGCCTGACGTAGCGGCCGGTGCCTTTGGCTTCCTTGCGCAGCGTCTCCCGGTAGGCGACCTGGGGCTTGCCTACGTTGGCGTCCACCTTGAACTCGCGAAGTAGCCGGTCGACGATCACCTCCAGGTGGAGCTCGCCCATGCCGGAGATGAGGTTCTGGCCAGTCTCGGTGTCGGTCCGCACCTGGAAGGTGGGGTCCTCCTCGGCAAGCTTCTGGAGGGCGATGCCGAGCTTGTCCTGATCGGCCTTGGTCTTGGGCTCGATGGCAACGCTGATCACCGGCTCCGAGAAGGTGATCGACTCGAGGACGATGGGGTGGGACTCGTCGCTCAGGGTGTCCCCAGTCGAGGTGTGGCGCAGACCGATGGCGGCGGCGATGTCGCCGGCCATCACCTGCTCGATCTCCTCGCGCCGGTTGGCGTGCATCTTGAGGATGCGCCCCACCCGCTCCTTCTCGCCCTTGCTGGCGTTGTAGACGTAGCTGCCCGACTTGAGGGTGCCGCTATAGACCCGAAAGAAGGTCAGCTTGCCCACGTAGGGGTCGGTCATGATTTTGAAGGCGAGGGCCGAAAAGGGAGCGTCGTCGGCCGCCTCCCGGACCATCTCCTCGCCGCTCTTCAGCTCGTGGCCGGTGATGGGGGGACGGTCCAGGGGACTGGGCAGGAACTCGACCACGCCGTCGAGTAGCGGCTGGACTCCCCGGTTGCGCAGGGCCGCCCCGCAGAAGACGGGGAAGATGTCGGCGATGACGGTCCCCTTGCGGAGAGCCTGACTCAGGCGGCCGGCGTCGATGTGCTGGTCGTCGAGGTAGGCCTGCATGAGCTCGTCGTCAAACTCGGCCGCCACCTCGACCAGCTCCTGGCGCGCGGCCTTGACGGCTGACGTCATAGCCTCTGGCAATTCGGTGTTGGTGAGCGAGGTTCCCAGGTCGTCGGTGTAGACGGTGGCCTGCTCCCGGATGAGGTCATAAACCCCCTCGAACCCGTCCTCGGCGCCGATCGGCAGCTGCACCGGGATGGCCCGGGCGCCGAGGCGATCCTTGATCGATTCCACGGCAGCCTCGAAGTCGGCACCGATGCGGTCCATCTTGTTGATGAAGCAGATCCGAGGCACGTCATAGCGATCGGCCTGCCGCCAGACCGTCTCCGACTGGGGCTCGACTCCACTGACCGCGTCGAACAAGGCGATGGCTCCGTCCAGCACCCGCAGGCTGCGCTCCACTTCGGCGGTGAAGTCGACGTGGCCGGGGGTGTCGATGATGTTGATCTGGTGGCCCTGCCACTCGGCGGCGGTGGCCGCCGAGGTGATGGTGATCCCCCTCTCCTGCTCTTGGACCATCCAGTCCATGGTGGCGGCGCCAACGTGGACCTCGCCCATCTTGTGGATGCGCCCGGTGTAGAAGAGGACCCGCTCGGTGGTGGTCGTCTTGCCGGCATCGATGTGGGCCATGATCCCGATGTTCCGAACCTGGCTCAGGGGAACCCGCCGACCCTTGGCGGCAGCCCCGCTCGGGGCGACCGAAATTTGCGCGCCCATCAGTAGCGGAAGTGGGAGAAGGCTTTGTTGGACTCGGCCATCTTGTGGGTGTCTTCCTTGCGCTTGACAGCCTGGCCCATGCCGTTGCTGGCATCCATCAGCTCGGCCGCCAGCTTGTCGGCCATGCTCCGCCCGTGGCGGGACCTAGCTCCCCGGATGATCCAGCGCCGCGCCAGCGCCAGGCGGCGATCGTGGCGGATCTCGACAGGAACCTGATAGGTGGCTCCGCCGACGCGCTTGGGCTTGACCTCGATGATGGGGGTGGCGTTGCGCATGGCCTGGTCGAAGACCTCCAGCGGCTCCCGGCGCTGGCTCTTGGAGATCCTTCCCAAAGCATCGTAAACGATGCTCTCCGCCGTCGACCGCTTGCCATTGAGCATCACCGAGTTGATGAACTTGGCCAGTCCCTCGCTGTGGAACTGGGGATCGGCGACGATGATGCGGCGGGAGACCCGCTGACGGCGTGGCACCTCAGGCGCCCTTGGCCGACTTCTCGCGCTTGGCCCCGTACTTGCTTCGCGCCTGCTTTCGAGCCCTGGCACCGGCGGTGTCCAGAGCGCCGCGGATGATGTGGTAGCGAACTCCAGGAAGGTCCTTGACCTTGCCCCCCCTGACCAGTACCACCGAGTGCTCCTGGAGGTTGTGCCCGATGCCGGGGATATAGGCGGTGACCTCGGTCTTGGTGGTCAAACGCACCCTAGCCACCTTGCGTAGAGCCGAGTTCGGCTTCTTGGGGGTGGTGGTGAACACGCGCACGCATACGCCACGTCGTTGTGGCGATCCCTTGAGGGCCGGCGACTTGGTCTTCTTGGTCACCGGCTGGCGACCTTTGCGGACCAACTGCTGGATGGTGGGCAAGTTGAATTTGACCTATGGGAACATCGGCCGCTCCGGGGTCACGGCCAAGCGCGGACAAGCAGACGCCCCTCCGGAGGCGCGAACGCTTAGTCTATCGCCGGATCAGGGGACTGTCAAACTTGAACCGTTCTCGGAGGGCCGCGCCGCTGACCGCCCCAGCGGTACTTGCGGAGCCGGCGCCGCAAGGTTCTCGTCCAGCGAGAACATTACCTGCTTGAGGTTGGCGTACCCCTCGTGTCAGGACTCATGGCTCCCGGGGCGGGAACTCGACCTTTTCGATGCATCACTCGGAAGCCGGATACCCAGCGCTTCGCGGCTCTAGCCAGGAACTCCGAGACTGATCCGGCGGGCGCGACCGGTCTAGCCGGCCGTATCCTGCTGGGTACGCTGGGCGGACGACTTAGCGATCTGCTTCTGCCAGACCTGAGGCTGGAGGGAGAAACCTCGCACCCGGACCGACGCGCCCGCGGCCTGGGAAAGATACCCACTCGCCGCCCGTCCGCCTTGGAAGTAGAGCTGGATTGCCCGACCCTCGATGATCAGGAACACCAGCGTTAGGAGCAGCGCGAAGTATCCCGGCACGGGGGCGCCGAACTGCGCCGCCGCCACCAGCACGGCGAATGCGAAGACCCAGACCGCAACGCCGGTCACCTGCCACCAGAAGGCCCGATGGGTGGTGGCGGCAGCGTTTTCCCCGACCAGTCTGGCCAGTTCTATCCGCTTCGAGGGCGTCTTGGCTTCCACGCTCACCAGGCCGACGGTATCACCAGTTGCGCGGTTCCGTACTCATGTCCGGCAGCCGTGACAACGCCTTTGCGTACGCCGACGTAGCCGCCCGACTGAGGGCAGGCCTTGGTAGGGCCGCCCTCAGTCGATGACCTGGTCGAGCGCGGGCAGCACCACCTCGGCATCCTCAAACTCGTCGGTGAGAGCGCCGTCCTCGGGTACCGCCGCCTCGGCCAGGGCTTTGCCTTCCTCCAGGTAGCGCACCGCCTCCTCGCGGAGCTTGCGATAGTAGTCGAGCCCGGTCCCGGCGGGGATCAGCTTGCCGATGATCACGTTCTCCTTGAGGCCGCGGAGCCGGTCGACCTTGCCCGAGATGGCCGCCTCGGTCAGCACCCGAGTCGTCTCCTGGAAGGAGGCGGCGGAGAGCCAACTGGCGGTGTTGAGCGCCGCCTTGATCAGGCCCAAGAGCACGGTGGCGGCAATCGCCGGTTCGCCACCTTCGGCCAGAACCTGGGCATTGGCCTCGTCGTACTCCCACTGGGAGATGATCTCGCCGGGGAGCAGTTCGGTGTCGCCCCCCGACTCGACCCGCACCTTGCGCATCATCTGCCGGACGATGACCTCGATGTGCTTGTCGTTGATATCCACGCCCTGGGAGCGGTAGACGCGCTGCACCTCGCGGACCAGGTAGTCCTGAACTGCCTCCCGGCCGGAGATGTAGAGCAACTCCTGGGGACTGATTGACCCCACGGTCAGGGCATCGCCGGCGCGGACCTCGTCGTCATCCGCGACCCGCATCTGGGCGCCGTGGGGAATCGGATATTCCTTGACCTCTTCATCAAGGGCTCGGATCCGGATCTCACCCCCGGAGCGGCCCACCTTGACATGGGTCACCCGGCCGCCGATGCGAGCATTGAGGGTGGCCAGCTGGCCCTCCTTGCTGGCCCGGGCCAGCAACTGGCCCTCGCTCACCACCGCGCCTTCGGTGACTTCCGCATCCAGTGACATCCCCTTCTCGACGGGGTGGGTGACGTCGAATTCCTCGTGGCTGACCACCCGCACCTTGCGGCCGGCATCACCGCGGATCACCTCGACTCGGCCAGCGGACTCGGACAGGATGGCCTTGCCCTTGGGGATGCGCGCCTCGAACAGTTCTTCCACCCGGGGCAGACCCTGAGTGATGTCGAGACCGGCAACCCCACCGGTGTGGAAGGTACGCATCGTCAGCTGGGTGCCCGGCTCACCGATGGACTGAGCCGCGATGACCCCAACCGCCTCGCCAATCTCAACCAGCCTGCCGGTGGCCAGGTTGCGCCCATAGCAGTAGCGGCAGACCCCACTCTTGGCGCTGCAGGTGAGCACGCTGCGAACCCGTACTCGGGGCACCTGGAGGCCTGCGATCTGGCGGGCCAGGGAATCGGTGATCTCCTCTCCCGACCCGAGCACAGCAGTGCCGTCGGGAGCGACCACATCGGCGGCGGTAATCCGTCCTGCCAGCCGCTCCATGAAGGGCTCGCCCTCGGCACTCAGGTCGGAGAGCCAGATGCCCCCGGTAGTGCCACAATCCTCCTCGCGGACGATCACGTCCTGGGCGACGTCGACCAGCCGCCGGGTGAGGTACCCGGAGTCGGCGGTGCGCAGCGCGGTGTCGGCCAGTCCCTTGCGGGCACCGTGAGTGGAGATGAAGTACTCCAGCACCTCGAGGCCCTCGGAGAAGTTGGCCTTGATCGGCATGTCGATAATTCGCCCGGTGGGATCGGCCATCAGGCCTCGCATCCCCGCCAGCTGGCGGATCTGCTGGTAGGTGCCGCGCGCCCCTGACTGGGACATCATCAGTACCGAGCTCAGGGGATCGAAGTGGGCCATGGTGGCCTGGGTCACCGACTCCGTGGCCTGGGTCCAGATCTCCACCGTCTTGGCGTAGCGCTCGTCCTCGGTGATCAGACCGCGCCGGTGCTGCATGCCCACCTCGTCGACGGCGGCGTCGGCACCGGCGATGATACCTGCCTTTTCGGGCGGGGTCTTGATGTCCATGGCCGAGAGCGTGACGCCGGACTTGGTGGCGTAGTCGAAGCCCAGACGCTTGATGTCGTTGACCATCTCCGCGGTCACCTGGTTGCCGTAGAGACGGAAGCAGTCGGCCACCAGAGCGCGCAGTTCCTTGCGGTCGAAGACCTGGTTCTGGAAGACCATCGCCTTGCCTTCGGCGCCCTCCCGAACCTCCCGGCCCAGAGGCAGCACCTCATTGAAGATGACTCGCCCGGGGGTGGTCACCAGGGCTACCGGGGCAAGTCCGTCCTCGCCCGCGGGGACGGACTCGCGCACCTGCCGAGGTACGCGCACCTGGACCGGCTCGTGGGCTTCCACGACACCGGTGTCATAGGCGAGAAGGACCTCCTCCGGAGAGCTGTAGCGGCGCAGCTTCTGGGGATCCTTGACCTCCAGGGGAGTGCGCAGCATGGTCAGCCAGTAGGACCCTAGGACCATGTCCTGGGTCGGTGTCACGACGGGGTTGCCATCGCTGGCGGAGAGAATGTTGTTGGAGGACATCATGAGGTTCTTTGCTTCCGCTATGGCCCCGCTGAAGAGGGGCACATGGACGGCCATCTGGTCGCCGTCGAAGTCGGCATTGAAGGCAGTGCAGACCAACGGATGAATCTGAATCGCCGAGCCTTCGACCAACACCGGCATGAACGCCTGGATGCCCAGACGATGCAGGGTCGGGGCTCGGTTGAGCAGCACCGGATGGTCCTGGATCACCTCGTCGAGAACGTCCCACACCTCGGGGCGGGCCCGCTCGACCATGCGCTTGGCGCTCTTGATGTTCTGGGTGAAGCCCTTCTCCACCAGTTCCCGCATGACAAAGGGCTTGAACAGCTCCAGAGCCATCCGCTTGGGCAGACCGCACTGGTTGAGCTTGAGTTCAGGACCCACCACGATGACCGAACGACCGCTGTAGTCGACCCGCTTGCCGAGCAGGTTCTGCCGGAACCGTCCCTGCTTCCCCTTGAGCATGTCGCTGAGCGACTTCAGCTTGCGGTTGCCGGTGCCGGTGATGGCCCGACCCCGACGGCCGTTGTCAATGAGGGCGTCGACCGCCTCCTGGAGCATCCGCTTCTCGTTGCGGACGATGATCTCGGGGGCACCCAGCTCGAGCAGCCTCTTGAGCCGGTTGTTGCGGTTGATCACCCGGCGATAGAGGTCGTTGAGGTCGGAAGTCGCGAAGCGACCGCCATCGAGCTGGACCATCGGGCGCAGCTCCGGGGGAATCACCGGGAGGACCTCGAGGATCATCCAAGTGGGGGCGGTATCGCTGGAGCGGAAGGCTTCGACGACGCGCAGGCGCTTGATCGCCTTCTGCTTGCGCTGGCCGCTGGTGGAGAGTAGCTCCTCGCGTAGGTGGGTGGCCTCGGCGCTGAGATCCAGGGTGTCCAGCATCTCCTTGACCGCGGCCGCACCCATGGCGGCATGGAAGGCCTTGGGGAACCTCTCGATGTACTCGCGGTACTCGCTGTCGCTGAGGAGCTGGCGAACAGTCAGCGCCTCCAGCTTGGTCCGGGTGTCGTCGAGCTCGCTGCGCAGAGCGCTAAGCTCCTCGTCGCCGGCGCTGCCCCCTCCCTGCTCCACCTCAGCCAGCTCGGCCCGGGCAGCGGCGATCTCCGACCCGGCACGCTCCCGGGCCTCGGCGATGGCCCCATCGGAGGTGGCCGAGATCTCGCCCAGACGGGTAGCTACCAGCTCCTTGAGCTGCTCCTGGTGCTCCTCGGTGAGAGGGGTGCCCTTCTTGGCCACCAGCAGCTTGTCGCTGCCATCCTTGACTACGAAGTCGGTGGGAGCCTTGCGCCCCAAGGCGGCCTCGATCCGCTCCCCCAGTTGCTCGGCTGACTTCTCGACCTCCTGGCGGCGCGCATCGGCTGCTTCCTCGAGCCCAGTCAGCTCGGCCTGGCTGGCGGCCTCCAGTTCGGCGATCCGCTCACCGATGCTCGAGATCCGCTCCTCAGACTGCTGACTGGATGCCTGGCGCAGCTCCTTGATCCGCTCGCTGCGCTCGGGATCGAGTCCCTCCAGCTCCTTGGCCCGGGCGTCCTCGTCAATGTGGGTGACGATGTAGTTGGCGAAGTAGAGGACCTTCTCCAGATTGCGGGGCGACATGTCGAGCAGGAGCCCGAGTCGGCTGGGGATGCCCTTGAAGTACCAGACGTGGGAGACCGGGCTGGCCAGACGGATGTGGCCCATACGCTCCCGGCGCACCTTGCTGCGAGTCACTTCGACCCCACACTTGTCGCAGATGATGCCCTTGTAGCGGTAGCGCTTGTACTTGCCGCAATGGCATTCCCAGTCCTTGGTGGGACCGAAAATCTTCTCGCAGAAAAGCCCATCCCTCTCCGGCCGCAGCGTGCGGTAGTTGATGGTCTCGGGCTTGGTCACCTCGCCGTGGGACCAGGAGAGGATCATCTCCGGGCTGGCGAGGGAGAGCTTCAGGGCATCGAAATTCTCAAGCTTGAGCAATGCTTGTCCGCCTCCTGGCGAAAGGGTGGGTGGGGGTCGGGTGGTGGGCCTCTCCGGGCCCGGATGAAAGCATCGGAATGAGGGTCACGCCTACCTGCTGATGTCCTCGGCGTCGTCGCGCTCGTCGCGTTCCAGGTTGATCCCCAGGCCCAGTGGCATGTCGGGCATGTCATCCTCCGTGAACACGATCTGCTCCTCGTTCTCGGACATGATCTCCACGCCGAGGGCGAGACCCTCCAACTCCTTGACCAGGACTCGGAACGATTCCGGGATTCCCGCGTCCAGGGTGTTGTCACCTTTAACGATCGCCTCGTAGGCCTTGACACGGCCCACGATGTCGTCCGACTTGATGGTCAGGATCTCCTGCAGGATGTGGCTGGCGCCGTAAGCCTCGAGGGCCCACACCTCCATCTCCCCGAAGCGCTGACCGCCGAACTGCGCCTTGCCACCCAGCGGCTGCTGAGTGACCAGGCTGTAAGGACCAGTGCTACGGGCGTGGATCTTGTCCTCGACCAAATGGGCCAGCTTCATCATGTAGATGATTCCGACCGTGATCGGCTGGTCAAAGGCCTCACCCGAGCGCCCGTCACGGAGCATCACCTTGCCATCCCGGGGCAGGCCGGCCCGCTCCAGCTCGTCCTCGATCTGCGCCTCGGAGGCACCGTCGAAGACGGGTGTGGCCACCTTGATACCCAGCGCCTCGGCGGCCCAGCCCAGGTGGGTCTCCAGAACCTGGCCCAGGTTCATCCGGCTCGGCACCCCGAGCGGATTGAGCACGATCTCAACCGGGGTTCCGTCAGGCAGGAAGGGCAGGTCTTCGATGGGCAGGATGCGGGCGATGACGCCCTTGTTGCCATGCCGGCCGGCCATCTTGTCGCCCTGACTGATCTTGCGTTTCTGGGCCACATAGATGCGGATCAATTCGTTGACCCCGGCGGGCAGCTCATCCTTGTTGGAACGGCTGAACTGCTTGACGTCGACGACCACGCCGCGTTCACCGTGGGGAACGCGCAGCGAGCTGTCGCGGACCTCCTTGGCCTTCTCCCCGAAGATGGCTCGCAGCAGGCGCTCCTCTGCTGATAGCTCGGACTCGCCCTTAGGGGTCGTCTTGCCGACCAGGATGTCCCCCGGCGCCACCTCGGCCCCGACATAGACTATGCCCCGTTCGTCGAGGTTGCGGAGACTCTCCTCGCCCACGTTGGGGAGCTCACGAGTCACGTCTTCGGGACCCAGCTTGGTCTCGCGAACCTCGACCTCGAACTCCTCGATGTGGATCGAGGTGTACTTGTCCTCGCGCACGACCGACTCGCTGATGAGGATGGCGTCCTCGTAGTTGTAGCCCTCCCAGGGCATGAAGGCGACGAGGACGTTCTGGCCCAGGGCAAGTTCGCCTCGGTCGGTAGAGGGCCCGTCGGCGAGGATGGTCCCGGCCTCGACGTGATCACCCGGGTTGACCACGATGCGCTGGCTGAGACAGGTTCCCTGGTTGCTGCGCACGAACTTGTGCACGCCGTACCAGACCTCTGGGCCCTTGCCATCGGGCTTGAAGAGAATGCCCAGCCCGCTGTCCTGGCCGCTGCGCACGATCTGCACGGAATCCGAGTTGATGTCCTTGATCGGGACGTTGACTCCGACCACCGTCCCGGCCGTCTTGGCCACGATCAGCTCGCCGCTGTCTTTGGCGGCGTAGACCTCCATCCCAGTGCCCACGACGGGCGAGTCAGTGGTGATCAGGGGTACCGCCTGGCGCTGCATGTTGGATCCCATCAGGGCCCGGTTGGCGTCGTCGTGCTCGAGGAAGGGGATCATGGCCGTCGCCACCGACACCGTCTGCTTGGGGGACACGTCTACCCAGTCGACCTCGCCCACCGGCACGTCCTTGAAGGTGTGCCGGGTACGGGCCGGGGTGTGCGGAACCAGGAAGTCGCCCTCGGCCGACACTGGCGCGTTGGCCTGTGCGACGGTGTACTTGTCCTCCTCATCGGCAGAGAGGAACTGGATCTCGGTGCTCACCCAGGGGCGGATCTCGACGCGCTCGACCTTGCCCTTCTCCAGCTTCTTGACCGCGGCGGCGTCGAGCCTGGTCCCCGAGGCAACTCCGGCCGCAGCACCATCGAGAACGCGGCCCTCGAGGAGGCTCTTGTCAGAGGCCACTTCCAGATTCCGGTAGACGCGACGGAAGGGGGTCTCGATGAAGCCGAAGTCGTTGACCCGGGCAAAGGTGGCCAGCGAACCCATGAGGCCGATGTTCGGGCCTTCCGGAGTCTCGATCGGACAGATCCGACCGTAGTGGCTGTGATGGACGTCGCGCACCACCATCCCTGCCCGCTCCCGCGAGAGTCCACCCGGGCCCAAGGCCGACAGGCGACGCTTGTGGGTGAGCTCCGACAGGGGGTTGGTCTGATCCATGAACTGGGAGAGCTGGCTGGAGCCAAAGAACTCCTTGATCGCCGCCACCACCGGGCGGGCGTTGATCAGCGAGGCCGCCGTCACCGTGGTGGCATCGCAGATAGTCATCCGCTCTTTGATGATCCGCTCCATGCGCAGGAGCCCGGTCCGGAACTGGTTCTGGAGCAGCTCACCGACGGCGCGCACCCGGCGGTTCCCCAAGTGGTCGATGTCGTCCGGCTCGCCCTGGCCGTTGTTGAGCTGAATCAGCCGCCGCATGATGTTGATGAAGTCCTCGTGGGCGAGCACGCGTAGCTCGCGCTCCTCGGCGCGCCGACGGGCTTCCGCCTCGGGGATCCCCAGGCGCTTGTCCAGCTTGAAGCGGCCAACTCGGCCGAGGTCGAAGCGACGGGGGTTGAAGAAGAGCGCCTGAAGCAGGTTGCGGGCGTTCTCCACCGTGGGCGGATCACCGGGCCGGATCTTGCGATAGAGCTCGATCAGGGCCTCGTTGACGTCGTGACTCGGGTCCTTCTCCAAGGTTGCGTCGACGTACTTGTGCTCGGGGTCGACGTCGACGTCCTGGAAGAAGTGGCGGATGTCGTCGTCGCTGGGATAGCCCAGGGCTCGGATCAAGGTGGTCGCCTGGAACTTGCGCTTGCGGTCGATCTTGGCGGTGAGCACGTCCTTGTTGGATGTCTCGATCTCCAGCCAGGCGCCCCGATTGGGGATGAACTTGACCGCGTAGAGAGGCCGCCCCGTAACCGGATGCTCGGGGCCGGCCGTGAAGTACACGCCCGGCGAGCGGACTAGCTGACTGACCACCACCCGCTCGGTGCCGTTCACCAGAAAGGTGCCCTGCTCGGTCATCATCGGGAAGTCGCCCAGGTACACCTCCGACTCCTTTATCTCACCAGCGTTCTCGCCGGTCTTGATGTGGAGCCGGGTCATGATCCGCAGCGGAGCCGCGAAGGTCATGTCGCGGTTACGGCACTCCTCCTGGTCGAACTTGGGCTCGCCGAAGCTGTAGTCGAGGAAGCGGAGTTCGTAGTTCTTGCCCGTGTAGTCAGTGATGGGGTTGATCTCATCGAAGAGTTCGCGCAGACCTGCCTCCACAAACCAGCGGAAGGAATTCAGCTGGGTCTCGATCAGGTTGCCCACCTCGAGCATTTCGGGGATCGTCCCGTAGCTGAGGCGTGAGGGCGCAGCAGGCAAGGCAGCACGAAGTTGGGGCATGGGCTAAAGTTCTCCAGGCAAGCGCGGACATACGGTGAACTTCACAGGTGGCGGAACGGAAATGTTACCACATGTGAGACCGGCACCCCGGGGCGGGCTGGCCCCGGCCGGGCACCTCAGCGCGAGATCGGCCCCTTATTTGATTTCAGCTGTGGCGCCAGCCTCCTGAATCTTCTTGGCGACGGCTTCGGCCTCCTCGCGGGTGACCCCTTCCTTGACCGGCTTGGGCGCCCCATCGACGACGTCCTTGGCCTCCTTCAGGCCTAGTCCAGTGATCTCCCGTACCGCCTTGATGGCGGCGATCTTCTGGTCGCCCGCCGCGGTCAGGATGACCGTGAACTCAGTCTGCTCCTCGGCTGCTGCCTCGCCAGCGGGAGCCGCGGCCACTGCGGCCGCCACCGGGGCGGCAGCGGTGATGCCATAGGTCTCCTCGATCTGCTTCTTCGCGTTCACCAGGTCGAGGACGGTCCAGGACCCCAAAGACTCCACGAAGTCCGCCACGCTTACCTTGGCCATGTCTGCTTCTCCTCGATCTCTACTTAGCTGTTTCTAACCCTGCCTGATCAGGCGGCCCCGCCCAGAGCCTGTGCCTGAGCGTCGAGCAGTCCGACCAGATCACGAGTGGGGGCCTCCAACAACCCCGCCAACTGGGATACCGGCGCCTCGAGAACCCCCAACAGCTGGGCGATCAGCACCTCGCGGGAGGGCAGGTCGGCCAGCTGACGCACCTCGCTGGGGCTGAGCACCTGCCCCTCGGCGATTCCCCCGCGCACCATGTCGGTCCGCCGGTTGGCCCGGGCATACTCGATGAGCAGCCGCGCCGGGGCGGAGATGTCCTCGTAGCTGATGGCAATCGCGGTCGGTCCCACCAGCTGGGGCGTCAGCTCGCCGAGACCTGCCTCCTCGCCCGCCCGCCGCGCCAGGGTGTTCTTGAGAACGAGATAGTCGACCCCGGCGGCCCGCAGGGAGGCGCGCAGCTCTTCCGACTGGGCCACCGTCAGCCCCCGGTAGTCGCTGAGCACGGCACTGCGCATCCGGCCCAGCTTCTCTTTCAGGTCGGCGACCTGCTTTTGCTTGGCCTCGGGAATCACGGCCGCCCCGTGCTTTCCCTCTTCACTCATCCTTGCCGATACCTCCCAGCTCTCCGGATACCGGAAGCCAGGCGTCGCCAGCCGACCACTACCGATGGTCGATCAGTCGGTCACCTGCGCGGGGTGGGGTATTGAGCAGCGGCTGCCCCCGCGGTCTTCGGATCCGTCGAGTCTTACTTTGTACGAACGGACGCTGAGTATACCGGCCGTCCAGCCGGCTCCTAGTTGGAGCTCAGCCGGCCCGCCAGCACCGGGTCCAGCTTGACACTGGGGCCGATCGATGGGGCCAGATAAGCGGCCCTGATGTAGGCCCCTTTGGCCGCCGACGGCTTGGCCTTGACGATCGCCTCGAGCATGGCTGAGAGGTTCTCCAGCAGGGCGTCGTCTTCAAAGCTGGTCTTGCCCACGGGGACGTGGATGATCCCGTAGCGATCGACTCGGAACTCGACCCGGCCCGCCTGCACGTCACGAATGGCGCGGGCGATATCGAAGGTCACGGTCCCTGCCTTGGGGTTGGGCATCAGGCCCCGGGGACCGAGCACTTTGCCCAGCCGTCCCACCGAGCCCATCAGGTCGGGGGTGGCGAGGGCCACATCGAAGTCCAAGAACCCCTCCTGGACCCGCTTGACCAAGTCCTCGCCCCCGATGATCTCGGCTCCGGCCTCACGAGCCTCGCGTTCCTTCTCCCCTTGGGCGAAGACTATGATCCGGCGCACCTTGCCGGTTCCGTGGGGCAACACCACGCTGCCGCGAACCATCTGGTCGGCGTGCCGAGGGTCGACACCGAGGCGAGCATGCAACTCGACCGTCCCCGGAAAGCTCGAAGTGTTGACCGCCTTGACCAGGCGGACACCTTCCTTGGGATCAACCAGCTCCCTCTCTTCCAGGAGCTTGAGCGCCGCCAGGTACTTCTTGCCGTGCTGTGCCATGCCTTCCTCCCGTGGTTCTAGCGGACGCCGCAAGAGCGTCCTCCCACAGACTCTTTTGGTTTTAGCTGCCGACCTTGACACCCATCGAGCGAGCCGTGCCCTCGACCATCCGCGCCGCCGCTTCCAGCTCGGTCGCGTTGACGTCGGGCAGCTTGGTCTTGGCAATGGTCAGAGCCTGTTCGTGACTGAGCTCTCCCACCTCCTCCCGGGGCGGCGTCGCCGAGCCCTTCTCGATGCCCAGCACCTTCTTGATGAGGTCGGTCGTGGGAGGAGTCTTGGTGATGAAGGTGAAGGTACGGTCCTCGAAGATGGTTATCTCCGCGGGGATGACAAGTCCCGCCTGGGACTCGGTCTGCTCGTTGTAGGAACGGCAGAACTCCATGATGTTCACCTGGTGCTGGCCCAGGGCCGGACCGATCGGGTAGCCAGGTGTCGCCTTGCCCGCCTCGATGTTGAGCCGGAGCACCGCCTTGACCTTCTTCTTACCCACGCTCTGAACTCTCCTAGCGCAACCGCTCGACCTGGAGCAGGTCGAGCTCGACCGGGGTCTCCCGGCCGAACATGTTGACCATCACCTTGAGCTTGCCCTTCTCCGCGTTGATCTCCCCCACCTTGCCATGGAAATCGGTGAAGGGCCCATCGACGACCCGAACCGAGTCGCCCACATTGAAGGCGACGTGGACTTTGGTCGGCGCCTCCTTCTCGACCTGGTGCAGGATGACCCGCACCTCCGACTCCTGGAGCGGGACCGGTCTCGTCCCCGAGCCCACGAAGCTGGTCACTCCGGGGGTGTTGCGAACCACGTACCAGGACTCATCGGACATCACCATCTGGACCAGGATGTAGCCGGGGAAGATCCGCTTGGCGACGTGCCTCCTCTGGCCGTCTTTGATCTCGATGACGTCCTCGGTGGGCACCATCACGTCAAAGATCTTGTCGTGCATGTCCATCGACTCGACCCGCTTCAGCAAGTTGGCCTTGACCTTTTCCTCATGCCCGGAATAGGCATGGATGACGTACCAGCTGGCTGGCTCGACGGCTTCAGTCGTTTTCGCAACGCTCACTTCGAGGCTCCCAATCGGTTGATTCTGAGGTTTAGGGGCTGCTGGTAGGTGTCGGAGTCGGGGTAGCCGTCGCCGTCGGTGTCGGAGTCGCCGCCGCGGTCGGGGTTGGCGTAGCCGCTGTCGTTGGTGAGGTGGATGTGTAGAGGGGCCGCAGCAGCGAGGTCAGGCCGAAGTCCAAGAGACCGAGGAAGGTTCCCAGCAGAACCACGGTGACGATCACCACTCCGGTCATCTGCCGCAGCTCGGGCCAAGTCGGCCAGACCGTCTTGCGCAGCTCGCTCCACACCTCGCGGAGATAGCCGCCCTCGTTGGAGTCCGGGCGATCCTCCCGGGCCACGTTCGCCAACTCTAGCTCCTTTGCGCTTATCCCAAGTATCTGCAGGGGCGACACGACTCGAACGTGCGACCTGCGGTTTTGGAGACCGCTGCTCTACCAGCTGAGCTACGCCCCTTTGAGTCCCGGTGGAGGTCCCTACTTGGTCTCGCGATGAGCAGTGTGCTGGCGGCAACGGCGGCAGTACTTGCGCAACTCGACCCGATCGGGATCGTTGCGCTTGTTCTTCTGCGTCGTGTAGTTCCGCTCGTGGCACTGGCCGCACTGCAGGGTGATGATGGTCGCGGGCAAAGTCAAAGTCTCCAGACAACAAAAACGCCCGGCCGAACCGAGCTGGGCTGAGTATAGCCTGCGATCAAGAACCGGTCAAACCAGCACTCGTGCCTACTTCGGAGTGCTGGGCGCGGCCCACTTCCCGGTGAGCGCTTCCAGCCCCGAAGCAACCGCTGGCCGCTGGGCGCTGGCTGGGACTTGAGGACAACCTATCGGAGGGCGGGTAGCGAGGGGCGGATCTGTCGCCCTTAATAGAGGAGAATGGGCGGCCCTCGCCCTCTACCCCCGCTCGGCCCCTGCTTCGGCTGGCGGGGTGCGGAATATGACCCGCTGGTAGACGAGAAACTTAGCCACCCATAACACCGCGTAGGCGGCTATGTAGGCAGCTCCGACGATGATCACGTGGGTGCCATGCCCCGCCGGCGAGTGGGCTGCCGCCAGACTGGTAGCCGCCGTGGACGCGACCAGGCTGACCGCCGAGGTGACCCAGTAGAGACCCATCTGTCGCGCCGCCCCACTGCGTTCGGCCTCCGGCCAGATCCAGTAGCGACTGAGCAGATAGGAGGGAACGGTACCGGCAAGGTTGGCGACGATCGAGGCTCCGCTGGCACCCAGAAAGCCGCTCGCATAGAGCGCCAGGAGGGTGATCTCGCTGACTCCCGTCGCCACCCCGGACGTGACCGCATAGCGGAGCACCTTGTTGACCCTGGGTCTCTCGACAATCCGCCGCGCTCTGGCAAGCCGCGAGCTTTCCCGCTCGAAAACTCCCTCTGGGCCGGCGGCTCGGGTGGCCTCGTCAGGTCGCGGCACGACAGCGCTGGCGAGCACGTCCGAACCTGGCGCCGTCACTTTCTCACCCTCGCACTGAGACCCCGGACCTGCCTGGGTCCTTCCTGAGAATTGCCCTAGTCCGGACCTTGTGGGCCGGGCTACACAATCGAGCGTCAGAGGAGGACCGCCAAAGACGATACAGAGGGAGGCCCGAAGGGCTTTGCTGCGAGAGTCGAAGAGGAACTGCGCGCCGATGTTGCTGCCGACGAAACCCTTGCCAGGAGCCTGGTCGCCGAGTTGCTCGAGAAAGTAGAGGCTCTGGAGAAACGGATAGCCCATCTAGAGCGAAGAGACTGAGACCACAGCCGTCACCCCCCTCTGCCATCAGCAACTCAAGATGAGACCCACATAGCCGACTTCGTGGCGATGTCGGGGCAATTGCAGCGGCTAGTTCGCTGCCGAAGCTAGTTCGGCCGAATTCCCCAGGTGCTTCCCACCCGCTCCCTCGGCCACGACTTGAATCACGGCCGGAGATGAACTCAGGTGAATGGTGGTCTGGAACCCTCCGCTCTTGACCGTGGCTAAGGGTCGGAGAAGGGAGGCGCTCGGTCCACCGAGCACTTCCCAAGCCGTCGTCTCGGTAGAGCCGTTCCAACTGGCGTAAACGTTCAGACCGCCTCCGTTGGTCCTAGAGTCGGCCACGGCCGGACCCTGGGTGGGGGTGCCCTGCCACGGGCTAAGGAGCGCCCGGTAGCTGTTCACTGCAGGAGATGCATAGACGGCGTCGAACAGCAACTTGCCTTTCTTGCTGTACTCGGAGACGTAGCCGCCAGCGCCCCAGCCGACAAAGTCAACGCCGTGCGGCAGGAGCTCGGTGTTCCCCTGCGAATTCACCACCAAGCCGTGATGTCCAATCGAGCGCTCTAAGGTGGCGCGGCGGGTCTCGTAATTGAGGTGTAGCACGATGGCACGCGCTGCGATCTTGGCCTTGGTTCCGTCCTCGTCGTCGAAGATCGAGATGGTGTTACTGCCGTGCATCTCGACGTCGTGCTGCAGTGCGAACTCGGTCCGGGATCCCATGGTGAAACTGCTCTTCTTACCGCCCAGGCGCCAGAGCACCCGGCCGGTGGCTTGAGCTACGTCGTATACGGCATCAGTGTTTCGCGAGGAGACGACGACCGTGCCCTGGCCATCGAGGGGATAGATGGAGTTGACGTGGAAGTAGTCGTAATTTGTGGTTGGCGCGTATGGGATGTAGGAGAGCGTGGGCGCTACGTGGTCTAGGCTGTGCCACTCGAAGAGGACATTGCCGGTACGGATGTCCACCTCCTCGACGATCGCGTCCAGGGCTGCTCCCTTCTGGGGACCGCCCGCCGGCTTCAGGTTCCATCCCACAGCGTTGTAGGCGGTGATCCAGGCGGCGGTCCCGTTTGGGTCGAGCCTGAAGGCGTGAAGGTCGGCCTGGTAGCCGTTGCCAGCCTTGACTGTGGCAATCACCTGATAGTGGGAGTTCATGATCAGGTCCTCACCGGCTCCAGTGCCAACGGTGATCGCCCCCTTCCACCAGGTCAGGCTCGGCTTTCCTAGGTAGTTCTGGACCTCGACCTCCGAGGCAGACACCTCCGGGGGCAGCGGTTCGAACCACACCAGCTGGCCCTTGCCATTGACGATCTCCGGGCCGCCCAGTTTGGTGCCGCCTTTGGGCGCCAGAAAAACGTAGTCGCCCCCCAGCTTCGAAGCGACCTTGACGTCGAGCTTGGGCACGGCCACCCCGGGCATCGTCACGTAGGTGGTCGTGGGTTGCGGACCAACCGGGGTGGGCTTGCGCGCCGGACCCGGAGTCACCTTACCCGGCGGGCGGGCCACCGCAAAACGGAATGACGTCCCGTTGGTCCCACAGACCGGCTGGGTCGTCGAGATGGTGACCGTCTCCCCTGCTTGGAAGGGAGCGGTGGGATAGAAGCTGGCGCCGGAGTTATCGGAGTCGGCAACCCAACGACCCGAGTGGGTTCCAGACGCAGATCCCATGACTGTCAGAGCTTCGCCTTCCATGGTCGCCGGGGAGATGTGGCGAAAGCTGATCTGGGTGGTCGGAGAGGCGGTATGGGTACCGGGGCTGGGATAGACGCTTACGCCGCTGCAGGAGGCGCTGGTGACCAGGGGCTGGCTGGTCCGAGTGGCCGCGGTGGCCACGCCGGAACTGAGCACGGGAACCACAACCACCAGCGCGAGGACCATCGGGCGACGCCGAGGGGACAAGGCGGGTCGGGGCCGGTGCCTTCGGCCGATACTGTCCAGCACAGGGGGATAGTCTAGGGATCCTGCCCGGGAAATGGCCGAGCAGCCGATTCCTGGGGCCCTCCAGGCGCGCAAAACCACCCCTAGACTCCATCCCATGGTTAACCACAGCGTGGCCGCCCTGTCCCCACCCTATGACCGGGGCGCTGGCGTCCACCGGGCCTTCCTAGCGTCTTGGAGCCCCGGACCGAGGGTCTCTGGCGAGGCGCACTGCCATGGCTGGTAGGCGGACTGTCAACCGAGCCATTGTCAGAAGGACGCGTCCCTTTCTGGTTCCCTTGATTGGTCGGCAAGCATTTCAATGTTGTGTTCGGACTCAATACTTCGTGAAATACCTGGCCCTTGCTTGTCTGGTCGGTGTGGCCGCAATCATCGCTGCCGCACTCACCCAGGGCCGCGTTCAGCTCCTCCTAACCGTGGTCTGGAGCCTGTGCCTCCTGTACTGCGTCGCCGGGATCCCCCTTCTACTCAATTGGGTCAGTAGGTCCAGTCGACTTGCCAGCACCAAGCTGAGCGATGATCTCGGATATCGAATCCGTATCCGTGGCACCGGCGGCTCCCTCGACACAGCAGCCTGGAGGCAGAAGATCGACACCGCCATGGAGCGGCTCCGGGGCGCGCAATCGCAGCGTTAGACGACCACCGCCGACCCATCTTGTAGTACTGGCGCGGGTGCGGCGACAAGCCTCTCCTGCGAGGGTATAGTGCCTACGCGAGGCACCGGAACGGCAGGGGGAATCCACCGTGATGTGCGCAAGAAACCGCGGCCATTCTGCAGTTTGGCTGCGCGGAGTCGCCCAATGAGCCCGGCACGGCCGCTCCCCAGCTCCCCAACCGGTACCCAGGTGCTACGCCGAAGCCCGAGGGATCGTGCCCTGCTCTGGGTCCGTCCCTGGTTGGCGGCCATTGCCGCCGGGACCATCGTGGCAACTGGCAGTTCCTCGTGGCATGAGGCCGCCCTGGTCGGCGCGACTGCCGCCGGACTGACGCTTCTTGGCGATGGACGTCTGCATCGTGTACTCAAGAGTCGCGCTGTCGCGGCCGCGGCCTTGCGGGCCCGGGTGACCCAGAGCCCGGGCTTGACCTACCTGATCCCCTTCCCCGGGGTCGCTGCCGTCATTGAGGTGGAGAGCCGAAGCGTGTCATGGACGGACACGACCCTAGTAATCGCCGGCGCGGTGTTGTTCACTTGGGCAGCATGGGAAGCTGCAATCAGGCTGGCTTCAAGATCCACCCTCGTCCATCGGCTGCTCACCCACTGGGAAGTCAAAGCCCGTCAGAGGCAGCTGCAGACGGTCGCCGCCGCGGAGAGCCGCTGGCGCGACCAGACCTGGTAGGCCGTCGTCTTGAGCGGGACCCTCGAGACAATTGGATCTACCCATCCGGACTAGCCGGTTAGGCATCCCGCGTCCAGGCATCCCTGGGCAGAAAACGCCCAAACCGAGTCCTGATTCGCTACTGCGCAGCTCGCTGGTCCAAGCGCTGGAGGCCGTCATAGGCGGCGTATTTGTAGGCGTCCGCGCGGGTGGGAAAGTTGAAGGTGGTATCGATGAACTCGTCAACCGTGCCACCCTTATGGAGGACTGCCTGAGCGACATGAATTAGCTCCGTCGCCTCCTCACCCAAGATGTGGGCGCCCACCAGTCTTCGGTCGGACGCCCGAAAGACCAACTTGACGAGACCCTCTGTGGACCCAGCGATCCGGGCCCGGGCGTTGGCTGAGAAGTAGGCTCGCCCCGTCTCAACGTCCTCACCGGCGCTCTTGGCCGCCTCCTCCGTCATCCCCACCATGGAGGCCTCCGGGAGGGTGTAGATGCCGGTCGGAACAACCGGGTCGACGGCGTCTTTGAAGCGAATGTCGAAGGCCCGGCACATGGATACCCGGGCTTGCTCCATCGCGACTGAGGCAAGTCCCGGCGGTCCGATGATGTCTCCCGCGGCATAGATTCCCGGGGCAGTCGTCTGGAAGTTGTCGTCCACCCGGATCCGACCCCGCCCGTCCACTTCCACGCCAACCTCGGCCAGTCCTAGGGCCTCGACGTTCCCGGCTCGGCCGACCGCATGAAGGATGACCTGGGGCCGGATCGTCTCACCGTCCACCACCACCAGAAGTCCTTCCGCGTCGCGCCCAACGGAGTCCACCTGGGCTCCGAACATGAGCCGCACACCAGATCTCCTCAGGCTCTCGGCCAGGGCCTCCGACATCTCGCCATCCAGCATCGGCAGCAACCGGGTCCCCCGGTCCACCAGCGTGACGCTGACGCCGAGTGCGGCGAAGATTGAGGCGTACTCGGAGCCGACCGGCCCCCCACCCACGACCATCATGCTCTGGGGCAGACGATCGATCGACAGCACGGTTTCCGAGTCGTGCACATCGGGATCGTCGAAGGGAACGTCCGGAGGGTGGTGGGGATGGGATCCGGTCGCCAGCAGGATCACTCGAGCCTGCAGCGTTCTCTCCGTGCCGTCCTCTGCGCGCACGATCACCGATAAATCCGGTCCCAGCCTGGCCTCACCCTGGACCAGCTCCACCCCGTGCCGGATCAGGTTCTCCCTTACCGCGCCGGACATGGTCATTACGACATCCGCGGTCCGCGCCCGCAGCCGGTTCATCAAGAGGTCGGGAGCCAGACTGATGCCCACCCCGTAGATGTCGCGGCGGGCCCAACCGCTCAGATAGACGGCCGTGTCTCGCAGCGCCTTGACCGGAACCCCGCCCACGACAGTGACCACGTCCGGACGCGGCGGCGGTCGGCGCTCCACCACCGCGACGCTGTGGCCGTGATAGGCAGCCTGGGCCGCTCCCTTCTCCCCCGCCGGCCCAGAGCCGATCACGACCAGGTCGAAAAGACCATCCTCCGGTGAACTCCCTCTCATGTCTCTCGCCGAGGCTACCAGGGCGAAGCGGCTCGCTGGAAGCCTGTTCCCCTCACGTGCCTGGTACTCCCCCATTCGAACTTGGCGGTGAGGAGACCTCTCTCCCGTTCTGACAGAATCCTGAGGTGCCCACCGTCACGTCCCGAGCCGAAGCCGAGGGCCTGCTGAGGTTCGTCGACTCCTCCCCCACGCCGTATCACGCCTGTCTCGAAGCGGCCCACCTCTTGGAGAGCGCCGGCTTCACCGGGGTCAAGGAGTCAGACTCCTGGCCCGCAGGCGGACTCCACTATCTGATCCGCGGAGGCACCCTGATCGCCTGGGCCGCACCGGAGTCGTCAAGCGCGGTGTCCAAGTTCCACATCGTGGGAGCGCACACCGACAGTCCCAATCTCCGAATCCGCCCCCAACCTGAGGCCAGCAATCTCGGCTACCGGCAGCTCCGCGTCGAGGTTTACGGGGCCCCCCTTCTCAATTCGTGGCTCGACCGCGACCTCGGAGTGGCCGGTCGGGTAGCGCTGGCGTCCGACGGTAAGGTCGAGACCCGTCTGATTCGCGTCGATCGGCCGCTGCTACGCATCCCCCAGCTGGCCCCCCATCTCGATCCCAAATACAAGACGGATGGGCTGCTTATCAATCCCCAAACGCAACTCCTTCCGATCTGGGGACTGGAAGCGACGGATGGAGAGAGTTTCAAGGGCTTCCTGGCCGGCCAGCTGGGCGTCGAGGCCGACCGCGTTGAGAGTTGGGATTTGATGACCTACGACTTGGCACCTTCTGTGCTGGCCGGGATGCGGGGTGAGTTCGTGAGCGCGCCCCGGCTCGATAACTTGGGCTCGACCTACGCCGCCACCCGGGCCCTGAGCGCGCAGGCTGATGCCGATTGGCCCGGTGACCAGATCTCCGTCGTCTGCCTCTTCGACCATGAGGAAGTGGGTAGTGTCAGCTCATCCGGGGCGGCGGGCGCCCTGCTGCCACAGGTGCTAGAGCGGATCGTTAGTGCCGGGGGAGGCGGCCGAGAGGAGTACTTGCGCACCTTGGCTGGTTCGCTCTGCGTCTCGGCGGACATGGCCCACGCGGTCAACCCCAACTACCCGGATCGCTCCGAGCCCGGGCATTTAGTGCACCTCAACCGCGGTCCGGCGATCAAGGTCAACGCACGCCAGCGCTATGCCACCAGCGCATCTGGGGCGGCGGCCTTCATCGCTGCCTGTCGCGCCTCGGACACTCCGTACCAGTTCCATACTGCCAGGGGGGATGTCCCGGGCGGGTCGACTATCGGCCCTTTGAGCGCGGCCTGGCTAGCCATGGAGACGGTCGACGTGGGAATTGCGACACTGGCCATGCACTCCATCCGGGAGCTCTGTGGGACGGAGGATCCCGGGCATCTGGTCCGGGCACTGAGTTCCTTCCTGACATCCTGATTGCCGCCTGCGGCGAGGGCATCCGCGAGGTTGCGGCTAGGCTGAAGCTGTGGAAGCAGCGCGCCCCAGCCTCAAGTCGGCCGAGCCGAGCCAGGAGTGGACCGGAGTCGCCGGGAAGCGCGTTGTCCTCACCGGAGCCACCGCAGGAATCGGACTCGCCACTGCCAAGGAGTTGGCGCGGCGAGGCGCCCACCTCAGCATCGTGGCCCGTAGCGAGACGAGAGCCGCCGCCGCCGTAACCATGATCCAGTCGGCCACCGCTTCCAGTCCCGAGGTTGACGTTCTTCACGCCGATCTCAGCTCCCAGACGTCGATCCGCCAGCTGGCTACCGATATCCTGGCGCACTATCCGCAGGTCGACGTGTTGATCAACAACGCCGGGGCAGTGCACAGCTCCCGCCAGCTCACCGAGGATGGCCTGGAGCTGACCTGGGCGGTCAACCACCTGGCCCCCTTCCTGCTCACCAATCTGTTGTTGGGGCGCCTCTGCGCGAATGCCCCGGCGCGCATCGTCACCACCAGCTCGGCGGCACATCGGGGGGCGCGGATACCCTTCGATGACATCAACGCCGAACGAGGCTATGCGACGTTCGGCTTCGCCCGTTATGGGCAAACCAAGCTGGCCAATATTCTCTTCACCTCGGAGCTCGCCCGCCGCCTCCGAGGTAGCCGGGTAACCGCCAACTGCTTTCACCCGGGATTCGTCGCCAGCGGTTTCAACCGCAACAATGGCGGGCTCATGGGCTTGGCGATGAGCGTGGCCCGTCCCTTCGCCCGTACGCCAGAGCGCGGCGCGGAGACCCTGGTCTGGCTGGTCGATTCCCCTGACGTCTCATCTCAGACGGGCGGCTACTTCACCGATCGGAGACGGGTGCTGCCCAGCGGGGCAGCGCAGGACGACGAGGCCGCGCGAAAACTATGGCGCCTCAGCGCAGAACAGGTCGGGATAGGCTAAGGCCTGCTCCGTCGGTATCGCTCCAGGAGCAAGTGGGGCGAGCCTGAGCTAGGGCGCCTGATCGCATAATTTCGAGCGTGCCAGAGATGATCTCCTTCGCCGCCAAGCCGACGCTGGAAGGGGACCTCGTCCTTCTTCGTCCCGTCCGAGAAGCCGACGTGTCGGCGCCTCTGGCCGCCGAGACGCTGCGTCTGACCGGCACTCACCGGAGGTTCAGCATGGCGGTCCTACGGAAGTGGTATCGCACCCGAGCGGAACACCAAGACCGGCTGGATCTGTCGATCATCGATGAGGCATCGGCGACTGGGCCGGCGAGCTCGTGCTGAACGATTTCAATCCTGAGAATCGTTCCAGTGGATTCCGAATTGGCCCAGCCGGCCCTTCTTACTACGACCGCGGTCTCGGTAGCGAGGCGACCACTCTCATCCTTCGCCACGCCTTAGAGACCGTCGGAGTGCATCGAGTCGAGCTGGGCGTCTACGCGTTCAATCCGCAGGCCCGTCACGTATATGAGAAGGTCGCCTTCGTGCTGGAGGGCGCCAAACGCGAGGCCCTGCTCTGGGAAGGAACCTGAGTCGATGCCCACGTCATGGCGATGCTGGAACCTGAGCGGTCCCGGCACCGCGCCTGCAGTGGATCCGCACCGGTTGCGCAGCCGGGATAAGGCCTGTCCATGCGTTACGCAGTAATCCTTCCGGGCGGCACTGCACCCCAGCAACTAGAGCGGGCGGCTCTGGCCGAGCGATCGGGCTGGGATGGTGTTTTCGTATGGGAGGCCGCCTACGGGGTGGACGCCTGGGCGCTGCTGGCGGCCATCGCCACGGCGACCACTCGGATTCGAATCGGGACGCTTCTCACGCCGCTGCCATGGAGGCGTCCTTGGAAGGTCGCAAGCCAGGCCGCGACCGTCGATCAGCTGTCCCAGGGACGGCTCATTCTCACGGTCGGACTGGGTGCTCTGACCAGCGACCTGCCCCTAACCGGAGAGGCGACGGACCTGCTCCAGCGAGCCGAACTCCTCGACGAAGGTATCGATCTGATCCAGAAGCTCTGGGCCGGCGAGAGCCACTTCGAAGGTCGCCACTACACCTACGACGGTGGCACCCACAGTGACCAGAGCCAGGTGGCGACCCCGGTGCAGCGACCGATTCCGATCTGGGTAGTCGGAGTATGGCCACGACCGAAGTCGATGGCGCGAGTGCTGCGTTGCAACGGCATCGTGCCCCAGTACGACCTTGCCGACCGCGAGGCCGAGCCGGACGATGCCCGCGCGGTAAGGGCATGGCTCGAATCGCGGGTCGGCCCCGAATTCGATCTCACGGCGGAAGGCGAGACACCAACCGAGGACCAGGACGGCGCTCAGGCAGAAGTCTCCCGGTGGGCGGACGCCGGGTGCTCGTGGTGGCTAGAGACAAGATGGGAGATGCCCCACCACAGCCCAGAGCGCTGGCAGAAGGTACGTGAACGGCTCGCGGCCGGGCCTCCCACAGCCGGGCCCAACTGAAGGGGCTACGCTTGCACACGGGTGGACGTCCTGGGATAGCGGGGATCCTCGCCGTTATCGACGCACCCCAACGAATCTTTAACCGAGTGCGCCCTATCAGCTAGCCCAGGAGGACTTCTCATGGACCGAGATCTGGTGGATCAAGTAATCGCGGTTGCCGAACGAGTGGTCCTTAGCGGCGCCATCTCCGCGAACGGGCACGGCAACGTGAGCCTCCGCGTTCCCGGCCGGGATGAGATGTACTTCACCGGGGGTCCGTCGCTGCGCCACCACGCGTCGTCCGCAGTAGTGCGCATCGGCATGGACGGAAGTCTGCTCGAAGGCGAGTTGCCGCCAATCCAGGGCGCTGTGGTCGCCATGCACACGGCCATGTACCAAGACCGTCCCGAAGTCAACTGCGTGCTGCACACCCATTCGCCCAACGCCACCGCCTACGCGGTCGCCGGTCGTCCGATCGGTTGCTGGGTTGAGGCACTAGCCATGTTCGGACTTCCCACCGGGGTGCCGGTCGCCGCCTATGGCCCGCGCGGCTCGGAGCAAGCGATCGCCAACATCAGAAGTGCCGTGTCGCCAAACGTTCCCGCCGTGCTACTGGCAAACCACGGCGTCTTGGTCTTCCATCGCACGCCCGACCTGGCCGTCTTGGTAGGAGGGATCGTCGAAGAGGCGGCCCAAGCGGGAATCAACGCGGCCGGCATCGGCGGCCCGATCGAGATTCCCGAGAACCTTCGCGCTGCCGCCCTGCAGCGGGCGATGGCCTTCGAGGACGCCGGTACGGCGCGGGTCTGAGTAGCCGACTGGCACGACTTACCACCGATCACGACTGGCCCTCGGCCGGGTCCACTGCTCGAGGTAGTCAACTCCCCGACTGAGACTTCCACCGCCAGAAGCAAGGGTTGCCCGCCAACGGGAGGCTCGGCGGGGTAACCTTCGAAGCGCGTCAGTAGGTTCGTAGGAGGCGCTGGTGGTCTGTTCGAGCTGTGGGACTGAAGCGGTTCTGGGCAGCAAATTCTGCGACAAATGCGGGGTCCAATTGGCGCGTGCTTGCCCCGCCTGCAGCTTCGCGAATGACCCGGCGGCGGCCTTCTGCAGGGAGTGCGGGGCCACCCTCGGTGCTGCCGCGGGACGGGACTCCACGGAACCGTCCCGGCCGGCTGCAGTAGCAGCCGCCTCCCCACCTGCTCCCGGTGCAGCCGCGACCGACATGGTCGAACTAAGGGTTGTCTCCGTGATGTTCGCCGACCTGGTGGGCTTCACAGCCCATTCCGAGGCACGGGACCCGGAGGAGGTCCGCGAGCTGCTCAGCCGCTACTTCGACGTCTGCCGGGCGTTGGTGGAGCGCTACGGAGGCACCATCGAGAAGTTCATCGGAGATGCCGTGATGGCGGTCTGGGGAACCCCGGTGGCCCAGGAGGACGACGCCGAGCGTGCGGTCCGGGCCGCTCTGGACTTGGTCGAGGCAGTGGCCGAGCTCGGAGAGGACGTGCATGCGCCCGAGCTGGCTGCTCGGGCGGGTGTGCTGACCGGGACAGCCGCTGTGAATCTGGGCGCCAAGGGCCAGGGAATGCTGGCTGGCGACCTGGTCAACACAGCGTCGCGGATTCAGGCCCAGAGCGAGTCCGGGACGGTGCTAGTGGGTGAAACCACCAAGCGGGCCACCGAGGCGGCCGTCGCCTACCAGGACGTCGGCACTCATCAATTGAAGGGCAAGGCTGCACCGGTACCACTCTTCCGCGCACTTCGGATAGTGGCCGGCCGCGGCGGCCTGCTCAAGTCGGAACGGCTGGAGGCTCCCTTTGTGGGCCGGGACCGCGAACTGCGGCTGGTGAAGGACGTGTTCCATGCCGGGACCGAGGGCCGACGGGCCCACCTGGTGCAGGTGACCGGGATCGCGGGTATCGGCAAGTCCCGGCTGGCCTGGGAGTTCTTCAAATACATGGACGGACTGCAGTCGGGCTACTTCTGGCATCGAGGGCGTTGCCTCGCCTACGGCCAGGGAGTCACCTATTTCGCCCTGGCGGAGATGGTCAGGGGCAGGGCCGGCATTCGCGAGGCCGAGGACCGTGACTCCGCCATCAACAAGCTCCAGGCTTTGGTCGACGAGGTCGTTCCCGACCCCGAGGACCGCCGCTTTGTGTTCCCCCGGCTAGCCCACCTGATCGGACTGGAGGAGCGCACCGCCCCCGACAAGCAGGATCTCTTCGCCGCCTGGCGGCTGTTCTTTGAGCGGCTCGCCGAGGAGAGCCCGGTGCTGATGGTCTTCGAGGACATGCAGTGGGCCGACCCCACCCTGCTGGAGTTCCTCACCTATCTCATGGAGTGGTCGCGGGCTTATCCCCTCTTTGTGATGAGCCTGGTCCGGCCCGACTCTCCGGCCGCTGGGCTGGCGGCAACCACCCGGAACGCCACGTTGATTCACCTCGAACCGATCTCACCGGCCGACATGGACAAGCTCCTTACCGGCCTGGTTCCCGGGCTTCCCAAGGCACTCGCAGAACGGATCCGGGATCGCGCCGAGGGCATCCCTCTGTACGCGGTCGAGACGGTCAGGATGTTGCTTGACCGCAGGCTCCTGATTGAGGACGGGTCATCCTACCGACCCACCGGGGAGATCGATACCCTGGAGGTCCCCGAGACCCTGCAGGCCCTGCTCGCAGCCCGCCTGGACGGGATGTCTCCCGAAGAGCGGCAACTGGCCCAGGACGCGTCGGTTCTGGGCAAGACCTTCACCCCGCAAGGGTTGGCGGCCATCTCCCCCCGCAGTGAGGAGGAACTGCAGCCGATTCTCTCCTCCCTGGTGGGCAAGGAGGTGCTCTCGGTCCAAGCCGATCCCCGTTCCCCGGAGCGGGGCCAGTACGGGTTCGTTCAGGACCTGGTGCGCACGGTAGCCTACGAGACCCTAGCCAAGAGGGAGCGCCGGGTCAAGCACCTGGCCGTGGCCGCCTATCTCGAGCAGGTGTCAGGCCCCGATACAGAGGAGATCGTCGAGGTGGTGGCCTCGCACTACCTGGAAGCATGGCGGCTGGAACCGGACGCCCCCGACTCCCAGGAGATCAAGGGCAAAGCGCGCGAGATGCTGGTGCGGGCCGCCGAGCGAGCGGCGGCCCTGGCCGCGGCGGACGAAGCGCAGTCCGCCTTCGAGAGGGCGACGGAGCTAAGCGAATCTGACCTGGAACGAGCCACCCTCACCGAAAGAGCCGGCGAGATGGCGGAGCTGTTAGGGAAGCCCGAGGAGGCCACTACCGCCTACGTTGAGGCCACCCGGCTGTTCGAGGCGGCTGGGCAAGCTCGCCGCGCCGCCCGGGTCCAGGCCCGCTTGGCGGGAGTGGAACACAGCCGCGGCCACACCGACCAAGCTATCCAGCGAATGATGGCGGCTCGCGCCGGACTGGCCGACGACGTGTCTGATCCCGACTTGGCGGCGGTGGTGGCCCAACTGGGCAGGACCCTAGCGGTCCAACAACGTGGCGAGGAAGCGGCTCCGGTTCTCGAGGAGGCACTCGAACTGGCCGAACACCTCGCCCTGCCAGACGTCTATTCCAACGCGCTCAGTAGCAAGGCGATCTTGCTCGTCAACTCCGATCGTTTGGACGAATCGGGCACCCTTCTCCGTCGGGCCCTGCAGGTGGCGCTCGAAAACGGCCTCAACGTTGCGGCGATGCGGGCCTACAACAACCTGTCCGTGGTCCTGCAAAGTCAGGATCGCTACGCCGAGATGATCGCGAACACGCAAGAGCAATTGGAGCTGGCGCGTCGGGTCGGCGACCGCTTTTGGGAACTGATGGCGCTCACCAGCATGGCTTCCCCCCTGATCCGCTCGGGGCAATGGACTGAGGCCCGCTCAGTGATCCAAGAGGCCCGAGAGGCCGAAGTGTTGGCATCGCTCGAGTCGGTGTCGGTCGAGCTTCTCGGGCTGGTGCCCGCTCTGGTCCACTCAGGGGACCTAGGCGAGGCCCACGACCTGCTTGAGTCGGTCGCATCGGCTGCAAGCTCGGAAGACTGGCAGACGCGAGCGGTGTACTTCGAGGCCCTATCCGAGGTCCTCCGTGCCGAAGGTCGACCCGAAGAGGCGCTGGCGGCAGTCGACGAGGTGCTGGCGGCACGTACTCGGCTCGGACTGGGGCTGGCGAACTTTATGGTCAAGCACGCTCTCGTCCAGGCCGTGGAGTCGACCCTCAGCCTCGGTGATCTGGAACGAACCGAGGAACTTCTCGGAGTCATCCGCTCCGCTCTACCAGGTCAGGTCTCCCCCTGGCTCCGGGCCCAGCTCGCTCGGCTTTCTGCCCGTTCCTCCCTGGCGGCTGGAGACCATGAGTCGGTTGGGTCCCTATTCGAAGCTGCCGAGGCGGAGCTCCGGGATCTCAATATCCCGTTTGACCTCGGCGTCACCCTCACGGAGCACGCGGAGTGGCTGGTTAGTCTGGGCCGCCGGGACAAGGCCGGACCGCTCCGCGCCGAGGCACGGGGAATCTTCGAGCGGCTGCAAGCCCGCCCCTGGGTTGAGCGTGTCGGCCAGCTTGCCACCGAGGAAAGCGTGCCCGCCTAGCCAGATGGGGCTGCTGCGGCGTACTAGACCCTATTGACGATGCTCACCACCTGCCTAACGTGCTGCCGCTCATGCCGAGCCAAGCGCTGCCCGTAGAGGGCATCACCGTCCACTCGAGTACCTGTCCCGCACCTGTCACGGTGGCGGCGCGACCCAGTCTTGCGGCGGCAGCGGCCCTAGGACCGCCAACAAATCGGCTGACTGGGTGGCAAAGGCGCGGAGCGACCCCTTGAACTCCAGTTCAAGGTAATCAGTCTTCTCGATCCAGCTACGGGGGTTCACCGCCCGAATGGTCGGCCTCTCCTCGGCAAGGATCGCCAACATGCAACCTCCCCAGACATCCGCACAGGCGCGGAGGTGAGCCAGCACCTCGTTCGCAGACCACGCCTCCTTCTGCGGAGTGTCGAACGCCAGGCAATAGACCCACCGGCGGTCACGTAATGGGTCCAGTTGCGGTCATGCAACAGACCCACCGGTGCCGTTCATCGGAATCGTATCTATTGGCGAGCCCTCCGTGCCCGTGAGTGTTCGCCCGCAAGGT
>DATLRN010000034.1:0-4556 GCA_035534695.1 Candidatus Dormiibacterota bacterium | reverse complement strand
ACGGATCCTCCGCTTCGCGGCCCTCAGCTCCTCGCGCTCAGCCGAGACGAGCCCGGGCTCGAGGCCCCGGTCGATGCGGTCCTGATGGCGCCAAACGTAGATCGTCTGCTGACTGAGCCCGAGGTCGCGAGCCACGTCGGCCACCTTCCGACCAGCCGTGACGAGGTCGAGTACGCGGCGGCGAAACTCCGGTGGGGAGCCCCTTCTTCCCATGGCTGTCTCCTTTTGGACAATCCTCAGGAGCCCAGTATTTCGCCTCCACCAAACTCAGGGCACGCCAGTCTTGCGGACGCTCGTCGAGTCGCCGCTGCAGTAAACTCTCTGCCAGTGCATCAGGGCTCGAGCGAAAGCGACGTTCAGCGCGTGGCGAGCGCCGTGACTGCAGCCTTCGAGGGCCGGTGAGTGTTCCGCGAGCGACATGTGGCCGCGGTTGTGCCCGCCTATAACGAAGAACGATTGATCGCGGGTGTGATACGCAACATGCCTCCGCTCGTCGATCACATCATTGTGATAGACGACAAGAGCCTTGACGGGACTGCCGCCGTGGCAGAAGCGCTGGACGAGCCTCGCGTGGTGTTAATCCGCCACGCAGAGAACCAAGGTCTGGGGGGTGCTCTGGTGTCGGGCTACAAGCGTGCTCTCTCCCTACACGCAGATCTGGTTGTGGTAATGGCTGGCGATGACCAGATGGACCCGCGCTACCTGCCGGACCTCCTTGAGCCGCTCTGCGACGGTCGAGCCGAAGCGACTAAGGGAAATCGGTTCTACTCGTGGTCGTCGCTCCGGGCGATGCCCAAGCACCGGGTCTTCGGCAGTTTGATTCTTACGTGGCTGACTAGAATCGCATCCGGCCACCGCCACCTCGCAGACTCGCAGAACGGGTACGTGGCTTTTACCGCGGCAACGCTGGAGAAGGTGCGACTCGGATCGCTATCGCACGGATATTCCGTGGAGAACGCAATGCTCATTGAGTTGGGCCGGGTGCACGCCCGCGTAATAGACGTGCCCATCCCTGCTCGGTATGGCTCAGAGACGTCGAAGATGCGACTACTCAGAGACGGTCCCGCGATTTTAGGCACGATTCTGACTGGCGTCGCCCAGCGGATCACCCGATCGAGCCGCCGATGAGGGCTCGATCGAAGTCCTTGCAAGGAGAATCCCAGTGACATTTGTTCACCCTACTGCTGTCGTCGAGGATGACGTCGTCCTGGGGGACGAAGTACGGGTCTGGCATTTTGTACACATTCGGCGAGGCGCGAGGCTAGGCGATCGGACCCAAGTCGGTAAGTCCTGTTACGTGGACGCTGATGTCCAGATCGGCGCAGGGTGCAAGATCCAGAACTTCGTGTCACTATACCAAGGAGTCACTCTTGAGGACGACGTCTTCGTTGGTCCGAGCGTGACCTTCACCAATGATCTCAGGCCGAGGGCGTTCGGATCGTGGGAGTGCGTCCCGACCGTGGTGAGGAAGGGGGCAGCCCTGGGGGCCAACTCAACTGTCGTATGTGGCAACGAGATTGGTCAGTACGCCATGGTGGCGGCCGGGAGCGTGGTCACTCACTCCGTCGGTGACTATGAGCTCGTCGCAGGAGTCCCAGCACGGCGGATCGGCTTCGTGTGTCGCTGCGGCAGATCCGTCACTGAACCCGGCGACGGCTGCTCACACAGCTAATCGCCCCTCAGGCGGCGAGCTTCACGAGTGTCCCAAGGACAGAAGTCAGACGCGGGTGACCGGTGCGCTAGCAGGGTGTTGAAATTGGCTTGCTGGTCCGTTGGGTGGTGAGGAAAACCGGCTGGGGGAAGTCAGTGAGGCGGAGCGTCGTCGGGATAGTGCTGAATGCGCGGCACCACCTCACGCTAGGTCGCCATGCTGGGGGTGATCGACCCCGAGCACCTGATCGCCGTCGACCACCCCACCCGCCGGATCCGGCCGCTGGTGGAGGCGGCATTACTGGATCTGGAACCGGCCTTCGATCCCACCCGAGCATCTCCTGCAGAGCTGCCTGTGGACGGCGCTGCACTCGATCCGCAACGAGCGGCAGTTCTGCGAGCGGCTGCGCTACGACCTCTTGTTCAAATGGTTCCTGGACCTCAACGTGGAGGACGAGCCCTTCGACCACTCCCGTTTTGCCAAGAACCGCACGCGGTTGCTGGACCAACGGGTGAGCCGCCAGTTCTTCGAGGCGGTGGTCACCCCCCAGGCGAGATGGCGTCACGTGCTCTCCTAGCAGCATTCCACAGTGGATGGCACGCTGCTGGAGTCCTGAGGCTCGTGAGGAGTCCGCACCGTCGCCAGGAGACGGGCCCGGGACACACTCGGGTGGTGGAGGGAAGAACGGCGGACGCAGACCTCCAGGGCCAGCGGCGCGCTAATGAGACGCACTATTCGACCACCGATCCGGAAGCCCGGATGACCCGCAAGGGGCTGGGTAAGGAACCCCGATGATGTTTCTCCGGCCACGTCCTGATGGAGATCCGGCATGGACTGGCAGTGGACGTGGAGCTGACCCCCGCGACCGGCACCGGCTAACGTGAGGCGGCGATAAGGACACTGCGGAGGAACCGGACTCGCCGCCGGCGCTGCGCGCTGGGGACAGATGAGGTCTCCGACACCCGGGACTTCGTGGCCCGGTGCCGGCCGATGGGCGTGGCCCCCCACATTGCGATGCGCGAGAGCTGGTGGGCCAACGGAGACCGGGCACGGCTGCAGACAACTCCTGGCTACCAAGTGACTGAACCGCCCCGGGAAAGTTGGAGACTCCATTCGTTGAGAGGATGGAGAGATGACAAGCCCGACCAGGTATCCGCAAGAGCTGCGGGAGCGAGCGGTTCGGATGGTGCTGGAGCATGGGGATGAGTACCCCTCGGAGTGGGCGGCGCTGGGATCGATCTCGGCCAAGTTGGGGATGACCCGGGAGACGCTGCGCCGGTGGGTGCGGCGGGCGCAGGTGAACGGAGGTCTGCGATCTGGGGTGACCACGGCGGAGCGGGAGCGGATCCGGGAGCTGGAGCGGGAGAACCGTGAGCTGCGGCGGGCCAATGAAATCCTGAGAGCGGCCTCCCTTTTTTTCGCTCGGGAGCTCGACCCGAGACCGCCCAAGCCGTGAAGTTCATTGCCGACAACCGGAAACGCTGGGGAGTTGAGCCGATCTGCCGGGTGTTGCAGTTCGCCCCGGCCACCTACTACGCGGCCAGCACCAGACCGCCCTCGGCCCGGGCGGTCCGGGACCAGGGGCTGAAGCCCCAGATCCAACGGGTCTGGAACGAGAACTTCGGGGTCTACGGGGCGGACAAAGTCTGGGCCCAGCTGCGGCGCGAGGGATTCCTGGTGGCCCGCTGCACGGTGGAGCGGCTGATGCGCGAGCTAGGGCTGCGTGGGGTGGTGCGAGGCCGGACCCCACGCACCACCATGGCCGCCGACTGGACTGACCGGCCGGCGGACCTGGTGAGGCGGCACTTCGTGGCGGCGGCTCCGAACCGGCTGTGGGTTGCCGACCTGACCTATGTAAAGACCCACTCTGGCTGGGTCTACCTCGCCTTCATCGTGGACGTTTTCTCACGGTACGTGGTGGGGTGGCAGGCATCCCGGTCCCTGCGCACCGACCTGGCTCTGGACGCCCTGGAGATGGCCATCTGGGGCCGCTGCGGCGAGCAGCTGCAGGGACTGGTGCACCACTCCGACCGCGGCGTCCAGGGTGGATTCAATTGGCCGTCGCAACGCCCCAATGAGAGGAGTTGCGATGGGAGAGCGCAAGCGGCGCAGGGGAGATCAGGCGTGTCGCCCACCGATGTGGTCGCCTGGCCGACCTTCGGTGGCACGGCGGGAACATCGGCAGCGGTTTTGGGCGGAGATCGCGGGTGGCCTGGCCTGCGAGGACGCCGCTGTGGAGGCCGGCGTTTCGCCGACGGTCGGGGCGCGTTGGTTCCGGGAGAGTGGCGGCATGCCATCACTCCCTCAGACCCCGCTATCGGGGCGTTACCTGTCGTTCGTCGAGCGTGAGGAGATCGCGATGCTTCGTGCCCGCGGCAGCGGCGTGTGTGAAATAGCCTGGCGGATGGGCCGTTCGCCGTCGACGATCTCGCGGGAGCTGCGACGGAACGCTGCGACTCGGGGTGGCTACCTGGACTACCGAGCCACGACGGCCCAGTGGCATGCCGATAGACGTGCTCGACGCCCGAAGAACGCCAAGCTCGTCGTCAACGACGCGCTGCGGCGATACGTGCAGGACCGGCTCGCGGGCGCCGTCAGGAAGCCAGATGGGAGCTGCGTGACGGGTCCGGACGTGCGATGGGTTGGCCGACGTCATGGGCGCCGCCAGGACCGGCGCTGGGCGGCATCGTGGAGCCCCGAGCAGATCGCCAAGAGGCTGCCGGTCGATTTCCCCAATGATGAGTCGATGCGGATCTCGCACGAGGCGATCTATCAGGCGCTCTACGTCCAGGGTCGCGGTGCACTCAGACGCGAGCTCACCGCGTGTCTGCGCACCGGTCGGGCGCTTCGTGTCCCGAGGGCTCGCACCCGAGGCCGTGGGAAGAACTTCGTCAGCGACGAGATC
>DATLRN010000033.1:0-11930 GCA_035534695.1 Candidatus Dormiibacterota bacterium | reverse complement strand
CGCGGGAAGAGCCAACTGGCCATTTGTCCGATAGATCGCCACGGCATTGTTTATGGGTTCCATGACAAATTGGTTGTTGGCGCAGAGGCCCTGGTCGGGCGGCTCGAGGTCGTAGGCTGAGTTGGCCGCCGCCTGCTGGGCGCCGGTCAAGCCCGGAAACGACGTCGGAGTCGCCGTGGCACCTGCCGGCGTTGCCGTCCCGGCGGTGGAGACGCTGACCGACGAGGTCGGCGCGGCCGTACCGGACGTGTTCGCACTGCGATTTGGAGATTGGCGGTTGATTGGCACCGGGGAAGTCAGGGGCTTGCTCTGCGCCGCGATGGCGGGACGCGGCGCGCTTGCGAGCGCTTGCAGATTGACCGTGTTGCCCTTGGTGAGCCCCCCAGTCGTGGAAGGGACCGCGACAGCTGACCCCGCCGCGGAGGTAGGAGACTGAGCGCTCACGCTGGGATAGGCGATCGTTGCCGTCCCCGCTGCGACCGCGACCAACCCAGCGACGCTCAAAAACTTGCCGAATATTCCTAAGCCCACGTGTCTCAAAACTACCCTCCCAGACGGCGGTCGCTCTCCCAAGCGACAAGCCGAGTGATCTAACGGCTGGTGATCCCGTCGACAAGGCTCTGCCGTGCGGTCCACGGCTCACTCATGGTAGCCCACTCTCGGGTGAGTCATCGCTATCGACCCAATATTTATGCACAACAGAGTCGCAAGCTCGGCTCGAGCGACGCTAAGGTGCACGCCCTCGGAGATACACTCTGCCCCACAGAGGTTGCCCGGACTTGGCCCCTGACCCTCCCTGGGGCCCGGGGAGACGGGCCCCTCCCGAGCCGGCCGGGCCCCCCAGCCGCTAGATTGCGCGAACACAGATACCTATGGCCACTCAACCTCTCCGCCGCCCCACAACGCCCAACCGCTCGAGTTCGGCAGTTCCGCGCCCTCGGGGAACCGCCGAGGGCCCCGTCTTCTGTCCGCCACCGCCGCAGTCGCTGGGCGACCTGGGCCTGCCCCTCTCCTTCATCTGCGATCTCGTGCTCAAGGTTCTCTATTTCAACGGCAACCTGCTGGGTCGGGAACTGGGATCGCTGGTCTGCCTTCCCTGGAAGGTGACCGCCGAGGCATTGGCCTTCTTGACCGCAGAGAGCTTCTGCGGTACCTCGGGAGCTCGCAGCGCGACCGGCGCCCACGAGGACTTCGCGGAAGGCCTGGAATACATGATCAGCGCCGGTGGCAGGGAGCGTGCCCGCGAGGTCATGCAGCTGAGCCAGTACGCGGGACCGGCGCCAGTGCCGATCAGTGACTACCTGGCCAGCGCCCGCAGCCTGGCTACCGACACCGGCCAGATCAGCGCCAGCTCGATGACCCAGGCCCTGGGAGACCTGGTCCTCCATGACTCCGTAGTCGACGTAGTCGGTTCAGCCCTGACGGCGCGGCAGGCTCTATTCCTGTACGGGCCCCCGGGGAACGGCAAGAGCTCGATCGCCGATTCCTGCGCAGCGGTGCTCGGCAATCCCATCTTCATCCCCCACGCCCTCTACGTTCACGGCGAAGTGGTTCGGGTCTTCGACCCGGTTCACCACCGTCCGGTTGACGGGCCGCCGATTGCCCACGACCGGCGCTGGACCCTGGTCTACCGTCCCGTGGTCCGCACCGGTGGTGAACTGCGAGCCCAACAGTTGGATCCTGCCTTCGACCGAGTCCTGGGCTTTTATGAGGCTCCCCTGCAGGTGAAGGCCAACGGGGGCATCTTCCACGTCGATGACTTCGGCCGCCAGATGATCTCGCCACGGGAGATCCTCAACCGCCTGATCGTTCCCCTGGAGACCGGGGTTGACCACCTTAACATCGCCCGCGCCGGCACCACGGTCAGCGTTCCTTACGCGACCATCCTCCTGCTCTCAACCAACCTCGACCCCTCGGAACTGGTAGACGAAGCCTTCCTCCGCCGGGTGCGCTACAAGGCGCTGGTGGGGGACCCCGATCCTGAGCAGTTCCGAACCATCTTTCGCTACGTCTGCGCCAACAGCGGGCTTGCCTACCAGGATCGCGCCGTCGACTACCTTCTGGCCACCCACTATCAGCCTCTGGGGCGGCCGCTGCGGGGCTGCCAGCCCCGCGACCTCGTCGGTCAGATCATCAGCACCGCCCGCTATCTCGGGATACCGGCGGAACTCAGTCACGAGTTGATCGACCGGGTCGCCCATTCCTACTTCGCCGATTTCCGATATGCGGCAGGCCTGATTCCAAAGGCGCCGGCGCCGCAGCTCTAGCCGGCGGGGACCGAACCGATCCCGCTCCGACTCATCGTGCGTCCCCGACGGCTATCAGCAGCGCCTGTTGCGCCTGAGACAGGGCGGCCTTGCCGGCGCGGAGCGTGATTGACCGGTCCACACCGGCGATGCCGGCGAAGACGGCTTCGGCGGCCAGCCGACCCCGCGCCGTTAGCGAGAGGCGGACCAGACGGTGGTCGGCGGGGTCGGCGCTGCGGCGCAGGTAGCCGCGCTCCACCAGGACGTCACTGAGTCGACTGAGCGCCTGTTTGGTCGAGCGCACGGTCCGGGCCAGTTCTCCCACAGTGGCGGGAGCTTCGGATAGGGAGGCCAGGACCCAACTACCGGACCGCGGAACGTCGTCGAAGCCGCGCTCAGCGAGAACACCCCGGATGGCTGCACGGTATTCAAGGAGCCCCCGGGAGAGAAGCACCACCAAGTGTGGAGCCTCCCGCTTGTGTCTGCGACCGCTCACGGCTCTCACCTATTGAGGATACCGCGTTTGCCCAAGTCGTCATCACTGTTGACAGTAACCAAGGATGACGGTTAGCATCCCGGTGCAGTAGTCTTGGGCTGGTCAACCCTGAGGTTGGCACGGAATCCGTTTGGTTGGAGCAGAGGTGAGAGCATCTTCCGGCTAGATCAATCCGGCCGGTCGCGGCGGTCGCTCGGGATGACCGCCAGTGTCGCCGTTGTGATTTACGTTCTCATCGATGTTTTACTGGCGTTCTTGCGACCCGACCTGAGTCTGCTCCACCGCGCCGAGAGCGATTACGGCGTCGGCCCCTACTCCTGGCTGATGGACATCAACTTCCTGCTCCGAGGGGTTCTCTCCCTGGCCCTGGCGGCGGCCCTGCTGCGCCTTGGCGCGAAAACCGGGCGGCTCCGCGTCGGCGTAGGATTCCTCGCCGCCTGGGGTATTGGATCGGCGCTCTTGGCGTTCTTTCCCGACGATCCGCCCGGGACCCCGCCCACCACCGCGGGAGCCATCCACCTCGATCTCGCCCTGGTGGCGTTCCTTTGTGCCGTGGTGGGGACGATCGCGCTCTCCTTGGGCTTGCGTCACTTTCCGGAGCTGCGCCAGCTGGGCGGATTTCTCTTGGCGCTGGCGGTGGTCGCCATCATCCCTCTGGCGCTTCTGGGCCATACCCACTTCCGACCCCAGAGCCTCGGGGGCCTTTATGAGCGTATCTTCCTGGGACTCGAGCTACTCTGGATCCTGATCGTCGGCATAGCCTGCCAGCGAGCCACCATCGACGACCCGAGACAAGCGACCGAAAGCCCATAATCGCGCCATGCTTCGGCGGGCCCTGAGCCGCCAGCCCCGGACGCGGCAGCTGTGGGCGTCCGACTCCTCCTTGGTGGAAGCGTGCCTTGAGCAGCACCCCTTGGAGACGGTCTTCTTGCGCAGCGAGATTCGCCAAGGAGCACTGCGCCAGGGATCTCTGATGGGGGTCGAGCATCCCAGCGACCGACGCCTCCGCGGGGTCCTCCTGCACGGGCCCTTGGTCGTGCCCTGGGCCCCCGACCCGCGCGATCTGGATGCCCTGGCCCGCGCCCTCCGGCCCCACCTTCCCTGGCTCCAGTTGATGGTGGGCCCGCAGGACCAGGTGGCCAGGCTCCAGGAGCAACTGGCATCTCAGCTGCCCCCGGTTCGAACTCTGCGCGCGGAGCAGCCCCACTACGCACTCGAATTCGGTTCGGTGGTTCCCGCCCCTAGCGATCCACCTCCCTTGCGCCGGGCTCGCACCGAAGAGTTGGACAAACTGGTGGAGGCCGGTGCCGCCATGCACCTAGAGGAAGTCGGCTTCGACCCCATGCTGGTTGACCCCTCTGGCTACCGCGAGCGCGTCCTAGCCCTGATCCGGCGCGGACGTATGTACGTCTGGATGGAGGATGACCGCGTCGTCTTCAAGGCTGAGTGCTCGTCGGTCACCCCGGAGGCGGTTCAGCTCCAGGGGGTGTGGACGGATCCGTCGCTGCGCCGCCAGGGGCGGGCTACCAACGCCATGGCGACCCTGTGCAACATGCTGCTGGCGGAGACGGAGTGGGTGACGCTCTTCGTCAACGACTTCAACGACACCGCCATCCACGTCTACGAGCGCACCGGCTTCAAGCGGATCGGCAGTATGCGCACCGTCCTCTACTGATCTCCGCCGGCGCCGGACTCGGGTCAGCTGGGGGGCAGCGGGGCCAACCGGGCGCGACGGTTGGAGAGGGCTGGACCACTAACCATCAGCACCACACCCGCGGTGATCAGCAGCGCCGCCAGACCCGCGGTCGGCGTCAGGGCCTGACCGAGAATCAGCCAGCCCAGCCCCAAGGCGACGATGGGGTTGACGTAGGCGTAGGTGGCCACCGTCGCCGGGGGCATCGTTTTGAGAACGTAGGTATAGCAGGAGAAACCGGCGATCGAACCGCCGACGATGAGCCAGCCATAGGCCAGATAGAAGGGCACGGCGATGTGGGCCCAGTGCAGGTGGCTGGCCTCTCCGGTCAGGAACCCGACCAGGACCAGGCCCACTCCCCCCACAACCATCTCCACGGCTGCCACCAGAAGGACATTGCGTGCCAAGGGGGCACGCTGCGAGTAGAGGGACCCAATACTCCAGAGGATGGCCGATCCGAGCAGACCGGCCGCCGAGAGGAGACTGAGATGTCCTCCCGAGCTGGGATCGACGAGCACGGCGACGCCGCCCAGCCCGACCAGCACCCCAATCCAACCCAGGGGCCCGGGCCGGCGGCTGCCCTTGAGGAGCAATCCGATCAGAACCATCCAGAGGGGAACGGTGGCGATCATCAGGGAAGCCAGCCCCGATTCCACCTTGAGCTCACCTAGGGTGAGCAGCCCGTTGCCGCCGACTAGAAGGAAGAGACCAACCACCCCAGCACTGATCGCCTCCTGGCGACTGGGCGTGCTCCAGTGCCCCAACCCCTGCCTGAAGCCGCCCTGGTGGCCGGCAACCAGGTAGAGGAGAGCGCCGGCCAGGACAAAGCGGCTCCCCGACATAAGGAACGGTGGCATGTAGCGGATGGCCACCTGGATCCCGGCGTAGGTCGACCCCCAGAGCAGGTAGACGGCTGCCAAGCTGGCCCAAGCGCGCGCCCCGGGACCAGGCGAAACCCGATTCTGCGCAGCGCTCATGCTCATCGGCCGGTCTCCACTCATGCCGGGCTCAGCCAAAGGCCCGGGTCGGCCGAGGAGCCTGGCGAGCTCAATCCGGGAACGAGTCGGTGTGAACCTTGTCCCAGACCCGGGTCCGGCTCAGTATTCATCCTCGGGCCGGACGTCTTCGTCGACGTCGTCGGGCTCGGCCTCTTCGGCAGGCTCCTCGAACTCGCTGAATCCGTCTTCCAGATCGTCAGAGACCATGGCCGACGCCGGAGCCAGGCCGTCCTCATCGTCCTCAGTCGTGACCGGGGTCTCGTCGTCGCGGGCGATCACCGGTTCCTTGGCATAAGGGCGGTAGGTGATCTCCCGGACCTTGCGCACCGGGAAGGAGTTGGTACCGGCCAGATCGGGGGCCTGGTAGACCTCGCGAAGGATCACCTGGACCCCGGAGCCGTCGACGTGAGTGATCGCGCCGGCATAGCGATTACCGCTCTTGCTCAGCTTGAGGATGCGCTGGGAGAGCCGCGGCTCCACTCCGCCCAGATCCACTCCTCGAAGAGTCCGGACCGACACCTGGTCCTCAGCCACCTCGACCGTGAGGGGATCGCCGGGAGCGACCTGGCTAGGGTCGATCCCGGCGGCCAGGATCAGCTTGGTGATGGCGGACTTTCCCGGCTCGTCGGTGAACACGGCCACGTCGACTGAAGCGCTGACAGGCGCCACCTGCCCCTTGGCGGCGCGGCGTTCGGCGAGCTTGGCCAACTGGCGGCGGGCGATCTGGTTGCCGGGATTGACCTTCAGGGTGGCGTTGTACGCCGCATCCGCCTCCTCCAGACGACCCAGCTCGAGCAAGGCCTTGCCCCGACGGTTGCAGATATCCTCGTCGGGTCCAAAGCGCTGGATCAACTCGTCGTTGATGGCGAGGGCCTCTGGCCAGCGACTAGCCAGAGCCAGGTTGACCGCTTCTTCGGCGGCCTGGATCTTGGATTTTGGGACTTCGCCAACTTCAGCCAAGGCTGCCGTTTCTCCTTATCGAGGATGGCCGCGGGCACGTGCCGGTGAGACTTTTCGCGGTTGTTAGGAAGTGATCGGGTGCCGCCCTGGCCGGTCTTCTGGCGCACACCTGACCGGTCTCACCCCGGAACTGCTGTGAGCCGCCATATGATACCGACAGGCTGCCCCAACGTCGGCCACTCTAATGGCCTGCTGACCAGCCGAGGTCCCTTCGTTTCATGCCTTCCAACAACCACAAGCCCACCGGTGTCCAGGTCCTGGCCGTCGCCAATCAGAAGGGCGGGGTGGGCAAGACGACGACCGCGGTGAACCTCGCCAGTGCCCTCGCCGAGCGGGAAGTTCGGGTGCTCGCGGTTGACCTTGATCCTCAAGGCCATCTAACCGTCAACATGGGGGTTTCCCACCCCGACGATCTGCGCGTCACCGTCTACGACATGCTCTGCGAGCATCAGGTTTCCGCCGCCGACATCCGCCTCCATTCGCCCGGGGTGGGAGTGGACTTCCTGCCCGCCAACGTGGAGCTGGCTGGGGCCGAGCTGCAGCTGGTCACCGAGATTGGGAGGGAGTCCGTGCTGCTGGAAAAGCTGACTCCCATCCTGCCTGACTACGACTACGTGATCATCGACTGTCCGCCGTCCTTGGGGCTGCTCTGCATCAACGCCCTGGTCGCCGCCACCGACGTCGTCATCCCCCTCCAGTGCGAGTACTTCGGCATGAAGGGGATGGAGCAGTTGCAGCGCACCATCGAGCGGGTGCGGGTCAAGCTCAACCCCCGGCTGCGCATCAACGGCATCCTGCCGACGATCCACAAGGGTCGGACGGTGCACGCCAATGAGGTCCTTAACGACGTGCAATCCCACTTTGGAAACTTGGTCTATCCCTTCCAGGTGGCGGACAGCATTCGTTTTGCCGAGTGCCCCCTAGCGGGCCAATCGATCCTCCAGTACGCCAGCGAGTCCGATGGCGCCTCGGCGTACCGGCAGCTGGCCGAGGCGGTGCTCTCCCGGGAGGCGAACTGAGATGGCATTCAAACGCGCCAGCCTGAGCGGCTCGGCCCAGCTCTTCCAGCCCACCAAGGTGGCGGCCCCAGAGCATCCCGATACGCCCAACGAGACCCTGCCCCTGCGTCGTTCGAGCGGCTTCCCCATGCTCGAGGAGGAGGTCGACGAGGAGGAGTCAGAGCAACCGGTGCTGGTGTCGGAGATTCCCAGCATTCCGGCGCCTCACGGGCACCTCTACCGGCTCAGCGACGATGAGGTGGAAGTTCTCCTCGACGCCCTCCAGCACGCCAAGTTCCCCCACTCCTACCAGCGGCTGCCCAAGCCGGCCATGGACGAGTTCGAGCAGCTGGAGGCCCTGCGTCAGAAGATCGCCGACCAGCGCGAGGTCAGCGGCTGACTCCGGAGCCCACCCGGCCCCGCCTGCAAATCGCCCGGGTGCGGGTCACCGGTACGGCGGAGACCAACTGCTACGTGGTCGCCTGCGCCCGCTCCCAGGAGGCCGTGGTCATCGACCCCGGCGCTGACGCGGCGAAGATCGTCGAGCAATGCCAGGGGTTGACCGTCCGCCACCTCTGCTGCAGCCATGGCCACCGCAACCACGCCACCGCCAAGGAGGAGGTAAAGACCCAGGTGGGCGGCGAAACCGCCCTCAGTCTTCTTGACGCCAAGGCCTACCTGCGCTCGGCTGACCACTACCTCAACGATGGTGACAAGCTGGCCTTTGGTGACTTCGAATTGGAGGTGATCTCCACCCCAGGCCACAGCCCCGGTTCGCTCTGCTTTAAGGTGGGCAACCACCTCTTCACCGGTGACACCTTGCTCAAGGGGAACATCGGTCGGACTGACCTGCCCGACGTGGATGTGCCCCGGCAGCTGGTCTCGGTACTCTCCCGGCTCCTTTCCTTTCCGGAGAACACGGTCATCTATCCGGGACACGGCGGTACCAGCACGGTCGGCCAGGAGCGCCGGGAAAACGTGGCGGTCCAGATGCTGAGGCAGATGGGCTGACCATCCCGGCCGACCCCGCCAGACGGGCTCCCTAAACTAGCCCCGTGGTAATCGGCAGCCTGGTGCTGACCTTGCACCTGCCGCAGAGCCAGTCCCTCAAGGCCAAGCGCCAGGTGGTGAGCTCCCTAACCCAACGAGTCCGGCGCCAATTCAATGTCGCGGCGGCCGAGGTGGAGAGACTGGACTCCTGGCAGCTGGCAGTGATTGGCGTCGCCTGCGTCAGCAATGATCGACGCCACGCCGATGAAATGCTGAACAAGGTGGCCAACTGGGTTGCCGAGGATGGCGGTCGTGGTGAAGCCCTGCTGACTCGCCAGGAAATCGAGTTGATCCAGGCGTGAGCCCCTTGATCGGTGTGATCCAGATCGGGATCGACCCGGTCTTCCGCTTGGGTCCCCTCACCATCCATTGGTACGGGGTCGGCTACGCGGTGGCCATCCTGGTGGGGCTGCAGGTGGCCCTGCCCTACGCCGAGCGCCATGGCATTCCCCGGGGAAAGAGCGGCTGGATCGCGTTCTGGACGATCGTCATGGGGCTGATCGGTGGCCGCCTCTTCTACGATCTGCAGTCCGGCGCCGCCTACTACTTCACCCATCCCCTGGAGACCTTCGCCTTCTGGCAGGGTGGGATGGCCTTCTTCGGGGCCATCTTCCTGGGCAGTGCCACCTTGCTCGTCATGGCCTGGCGGGCGCGGGTCAACTTCTGGGTTCTGCTCGACGCTGCCGTCCTCTTCGCAGCCATAGGCCAACCGATCGGAAGGATTGGCAACATCATCAATGGCGACATCCTCGGCTACCCGTCCAACCTGCCCTGGGCGACCGCCTACACCAACCCCAACAGCTTCGCCCCCAAGCTCGGCGTCGGCTACCAGCCGGCGGCGGCCTACGAGGCGCTGGTGATCTTGATAGTGCTCGGACTCCTGATCTGGTTGCGCCGCCGTGGAGTGGGCGACGGGGTCATCGGGATCACCTACATGGCCCTCTACCCGATCACTCAGATCGGGATCTTCTTTCTCCGCAATCCGGTCAACGTCCCGGTCATCGCGTTCGGCCTCAAGCAGGCTCAGCTGACCGCCTTGGGCGTACTCGTCCTAGGGGTCCCTCTGCTGGTCTTGGTCTGGCGGAGGAGCAATCGGCGATCTCCGGTCCTGACCGCCGAATCCAGTAACGCTTGAACGAGGCGGCACCTCCGGACCTGGCCGACTTCCAGCGCACCCTCCCATTTGAAATGGATCCCTTTCAGGTGGAGGCGATCTCGGCTCTGGAGAGACATCAGGGTGTCCTCGTCAGCGCTCCCACCTCGAGCGGCAAGACCGTGGTCGCCGAGTGGGCGATCTGGCGCTGCCTCGAGGCGGTCGGCCCAGCGGGCGGAGAGCGTGTCCTCTACACGTCGCCGTTGAAGGCGCTGTCCAACCAAAAGTTCGGTGACCTCTGCCAGCGCTACGGCGAGGCCAACGTGGGGCTGGTCACTGGAGAGACCTCGATCCGCCCCTTCGCCAAGGTGGTTGTGATGACCACCGAGATTCTGCGCAACTTGGTCTACGACGATCCCCTGTCTCTGGAGCGGGTCTCCTGGGTAATCCTCGACGAGATCCACTACATCGACGAGTACCCCAGGGGAACGGTCTGGGAGGAGGTCATCGTCCAGGCTCCCCAGCACATCAAGTTCATCGGTCTCTCAGCCACCATCACCAACGTCGACGAGGTGGCCGCTTGGATGAGCGAGCGCCGGGGCCGAATGGCCGTCGTGGTGCGCCAGGAACGCCCGGTCGAGCTCCGCACTTGGCTCGGCATGCGCAATCGACTTTTGCCGCTACTGGACCGCGAGGGCCGGCTCGACCGCGCCACCCTCGAGTTGGCTCAGCAGGAACGCGGCGGCGACCGTCGCATGGGCGGTGGCCGGCTGGCCTGGGCCTCGGAGAACGACATGCTCCGGATCCTCGATCAGCTGGCCGGGCAGGACATGTTGCCGGCCATCTATTTCATCTTCTCCCGACGGGGCTGCCGGGAGGCGATGGCGCGCTGCAGCACCCATCGCGTCGACTTCACCTCGCTGCAGCAGAAATTCGAGATCGACGAGGTGCTGGCCGAGCGGCTGGCCCAAGTTGAGGACCCCGAGGAGGCCGAGCTCTATGTGCGCTCGCTTCCGATGGATCTGCTGCGACGTGGGATCGCCATGCACCACGCCGGGCTCCTCCCCTATGTCAAGGAGACGATCGAGGCGCTCTTCCAGCAGGGCCTACTCAAAGTTGTCTTCGCCACCGAGACCTTGGCCCTCGGCCTGAATATGCCCGCTCGCGCCTGCGTCATCTCCACCTTCACCAAGTTCGACGGCCAGGGCTTCGCCGCCCTGCGCAGCGGTCAGCTCGCCCAGCTCCTGGGCCGCGCCGGAAGGCGCGGGATCGACTCCATCGGCCATGGGGTTATCCTGCGTGATCCCGAGGTCGATCTCGGGGTCATCTGCGAGACCCTGCTCGGGAACGACATGGCGGTTGAGTCGAAGTTCGCTCCCACCTACAACATGACCCTCAACCTGCTCCGCCGGCACACGCCGGAGGAGGCCGAGGAACTGCTGGAGCAGTCCTTTGGGCAGTACCAGAGACTCCGGGCCCTAGACAGTCTCCGCGAGCGCCGCCCCAACCTCGAGGCGCGCCTGGAGGACCTCCGCCAGCGCCGCTTCCGCCACCCCAGAGTGGCGTGTACGGAGCGGACCTTGAGCCAGTTTCTAGGCGCTCGCCAGGGCTTGGATGCGGCCCGCGAGGAGTCGCGTCAGCTGCGGCGCCGCCACTTTCGCGATCGCCGCCGGGGCCGCTTCGGTGAAGGCACCCAGGATCCCGGGGGACGTCTGGAGCGACTGCGGCGGGTGATGCGCCAGGAGGAGCGCCGGCTCTCCAGTTCCCCCTGTCCCACCTGTCCCATCCTCTCCGACCACCAAGCCTGCCGCCGCGAGGTCGTAGAGATTGAGGCGGGGCTAGCGGGAGCGGAGGCAGAGGCCAAAGCCCGCGAGCACGAGTACCGGACCCAGCTGCAGGCCTATCGGGCCGTACTGGCCCAGCTCGGCTACCTCAGTCAGGACCGACCGACCAAACTCGGACTGCTCGCCGCCGCCGTATATGGCGAGAACACGCTGTTGGTCTCCCAGGCGGTCGCCGAGGGCTGGTTGGACCAGATGTCCGCTGCCGAGATCTGCGCCACGCTGGTCATGCTGGCCGCCGAAGACCGCAATCCGGACCGACCCAGCGGCAAGCGACGGATGCCTACGGCGCGCCTGGAAAAGGTCGCCCGACGCCTTCGGCAAGCCCAGCGCGACCTCAGCGAAACCGAGGCGGAGTGGGGACTTTCCGAGAGCCGGAGTCCCTCTTTGGACTACGTCGAGTACGTCTATAACTGGGCCAGCGGCGTGCCCCTGACCGAGCTCCAACCGCCCCTGGGGATTGACCCCGGGGATGCCCTCCGCGCCACCAAGTCTGGCTATGCCCTGGCTCGGCAGCTGGAGCAGGGGCTGTCCGGTTGGCCCCTCCAGGGGGCG
>DATLRN010000032.1:0-5255 GCA_035534695.1 Candidatus Dormiibacterota bacterium | reverse complement strand
TAGCCTTCCATGGTTCTGAATCCTGGCGGCCCTATGTCGTGAGCCACTGGCAATACCACGACGGCCCGCTCTGATTCGAGGACCTCGGCGGACCGGTACTCAACGCACTGAGGGCTGCCACTCGTGAAGCTCACTCTGAGCTGGGTACCTTCTAGACCGACAGTCGTGGCTTTGACGGTCCTACCGTGCGGGGGGTGATTGGCTGTTGGATCGGACACGGCCAGGGTCGGAGCCCAGGCACCCGAGGCCAGTTCTGGATCCAGCACCCAGATCGGGCCGTTGGCCTGGTCACTATGTAGTTGCCACGCAGACAGATTCATAGGGCCTCTGTCGGTGTCGAATCGGGCACTGGCCCGGCGTGCAGTGTGGATCTGAAGCGGTCCGCCGTCTCGGCCCGACGTGACTCCCACGCCCATCGTGGCTCTGGCTGTCTCCAACACCGCCGTCGGAACGGACGAAGGGAGCTGCCAGTCCCCAGAGAGGTAAGCCCGTTTCGCGGCCCCGTCCAGGAAGCCACCCTGTGACCAAACCGCTGGCCCGACAAGAACCAGCGGGCGTTGGCCCCTCGTTGGAAAGGCTGACCACTGCTGGAGCGCCCTGACGGGACCCCGTTCCCTGGTCCACCCTCTATGAGGGTTCCGGGATGGTGATGCAGCCACCGGGGATGGCCGCGGCGACTGATGGTAGCGGGTTTCAGACCGCCTTTCGCGAGCTTGACGTGGCGGCAGCGAACAGGTCGCGCGCCTTCTGGGCCACGGCCTCGACCTGCTTGGGGTCCGGCATCTGCCCGGCGGCGAACATCGCCGCCTGCAGATCCGGCCCGTAGGACTCGAACTCGGCTGTCTGCTGACGGGTCACCGGCTGGATGACGTAGTGGAGGTGCCCGGGCACGCCCCCCGCGTGCGACCAGAGGCAGTTGTAGACCTGCTCGGCGTCGACCAGCTGGCCGGCCACCTCCGAGGCCAGCCGCAGCAGGGGGCCGAGGTTCCTCGCCTCGCCCTCGGTGAGGTCGGCAACGGCGGTGACGTGGCGCTTCGGCTTCACGATCAGAGTCCCCAGCCCGAGCGGGCCCACGCAGTGCTCGACCACCCATCCACCGGAGTGATGGATCTGGCCTCCGGGTAGGGGCAAGCGGCCGCCGACGAGGTCACAAGCGATGCAGCTATCCACGCCGGTCGAGTATCTGAGACACGGGCACCGTGGTCAAGAACTCTGACGTCACCCCGTTCCCTGGTGCGAGTCCCATGCAGCGGCGAAGACAGCGGGTGCAAGGTAGCCGAGCGTGTTGTGTGGCCGATATCGGTTGTAGACGTCAGCCCAGTCGTCGAAGAGGATCCGGGCCTCCATCACGCTGTCGAAGACCTCGCGGGCGAAGAGCTCATCGCGCAGCTTGCCGTTAAAGCTCTCCACGTAGGGGTTCTCCCAGGGGCTGCCGGGCTCGATGTAGGCGGTCCCCGTGCCCATGAAGCGGCACCAGTCCCGGATCGCTGCGGCCACGAACTCGGGACCGTTGTCGCAGCGGATGAACTCCGGGGCGCCGCGCCGCCCGTATGCCTCATCGAGGGCGTCGACGACCGCGTCCGACGTGATGGAGCGGCCGATCCGCCGGGCCAGGTTCTCCCGGGTGAACTCGTCGCACATCGACAGCGCCTTGAGCGGCCGCCCGTCCGAGGTCGCGTCGAAGATGAAGTCCAGGGCCCAGACGTGGTTGGGTCGCTCCGCCCGGAGCCGATCAGCTGGCACCGTGCTCACCCCCAGACGCCGCCGCTTGGGCGACTGCGCCGGGACCCGCAGCCCTTCCTCCCGCCAGATGCGCTGCACCCGCTTGCGGTTCACTAGCCAGCCCTCCTGGCGCAGCAGCGCCCAGATCCGCCGGTACCCATACCGGGGCTGCGCACGCCCCAGCTTCCGCATCCGCCGGCGGAGCTGCTCCTCCGGCGCCAGGACCGGCCGCGGTGGCCGGCGTTGGGTCGTCCGGTGCTGTCCCAGCGCCCGACACGCCCTGCGCTCCGAGACCCCGAACCGCTCGCGCACGCGGCGGACGGCGTCCCGGCGGCGGGCCGGGCTCAGGAGTTTCCCCGTGCCGCCTCCCGGAGCATGGCGTTGTCCAGGGTCAGATCGGCCACCACCCGCTTCAGCCGGCCGTTCTCGTCCTTCAGCCGGCGCAGTTCCTTGGCGTCGTCCGCTTTCAGCCCCCCGTACCGGTTGCGCCAGCGCACGTACGTGTAGTCGCTGACCTCCAGCACCTTGGCCACCTCGCCGAGGGTCTTCCCCTCGGCGATCAGCCGCTCCCCTTCCCGCAGCTTTCGGACGATCTGCTCCGGCGTGTGCTTTCTGCCCTTCATGGTTCCTCCTGGCCAGGCCGGCCGTGGTGGAACCCTCATATCACGTGGACCAGTTTCCGGGGGTCAGGTCAGCCCACCGGGACCAATCTCGGTCTCGCTCAAGCTGCCTATCCCAGCTTTCCTGCCACCCGTTCACGGCCTTGCATTATCTGCGGCGTGGGTGGCCAACGGCCTCGATCGGGGGACGTCGCTGAGGGAGCGGTCCCGAAGGAAAACCTTCGGGACTGACTCGGTCATCCGTGGACGTTGTTCACGGAGCGGCGGCGCACCCGCTCCAGGTGGACGGCCACCGCGAACGGTGCGAGTAGAGCCAGGATGAGTACCAAGATGCCAACGGCTGCCGGCAGGGAGAAGCCGCTGGTGACACAGTGGATCACCACGCGCTGGCCAAGAGGGGATACGCCGCCGCAGCTGGTGGAGCTCGTTCTCCAGGAGAAGGTACCGAGCAACACGAGCCCAGGCAGGCCTCCAGGGATCACCAGCGTGCCGAGGAGCTTGTCCCGCACCTTCCACGTCGAGGAGGACCAGAGAAGACCGACTCCGAGGAACCAGCCGACAACGAAGACGAAGCCACCCAAGAGCAGCAGCCAGGGGACCAAGGCGTCGGCCCACGGGACCCTCGGTCGGAACTCGGCGGCGCCCCCTTCTGCGGCGATCGCGCTCGGGTCACCGACGCGGTCGAGCACGGAGCGGACGCCAGCCTCGTCCTCGGTGTCGAGGGCCGCAAGGCCTTCGGCGATGTGGCTAGAGACCTCCTCTACGATCTGGCGGCGCCGGGAGGCCGGGAGATCGGAGAGCTCCCGGCCTAGCTGGGAGAGGTAGCGGGCAACCAGTTTGTCCACGTCGCTGTTGGTCTTCATGCCGCCGATGCCTCCTCCAGAATTCGGTCGACGCCATCGCGGAACAGCTGCCAGTGCTGCACGAACGTCGAGAGGGCGAGCTCACCCACCGCGGTGAGCCGGTAATACCTGCGGGGAGGCCCCTCCGCCGACTCCCGCCAGGTGGTGTTCACCAGCCCGTTGCGGCGGAGGCGGGCGAGCAGCGGATAGATCGTGCCCTCACCCGCGAGCAGCCCACCGGCGTCTGCCAGCGTGCGGGCGAGCTCGAAGCCGTACCTCTCCCGGTGGCGCAGCAGAGCCAGCACGCAGTGCTCGAGCGCTCCCCTCCGGAGTTGAGCCAACCAGATAGAGTCGTCGCTGGGAACCATGCGCAACAGGGTAGCTCCTAAATCCAAACGAAGTCAACCGGCGCGCATGGGACCGCCGGTGGCGACCGGCAGGGCGATCCGTTCTCGTAGGACTGACCGTGGCGAGCTGGTGAGACGCGGGGTGAGATGCTCGTGAGGGCGTTGATGCCTCGCCAGTTGACGCTGAGTCGGAGGGCCAACTTGAGGACCGGGTAGGGCGCGTGGTCACGGACCTGCACGCGCTTGGTGGCGTCGGTGCGGCGCCGCAACCCGGAGAAGATCGACTCGATGGGGCGTCAAGTAGCTTGACAGGCCCAGGACGAGGCGAGATACTGTATCAAGTGCTTGCTACAAGAGTGGCCGCCGGGTCCGGTCCCATCTACTGGGAAGGCCTTTCAGGCCCAGGCGAGGAGGGACGGGCCCAGGCCAGCCACGCTGCGACTGACCTCGGCTCGGGAGAGGGGGATCGCAGGCCTCGTGCCAGGCGCCCTCCGTCGCGGCCCCAGATTGGGCGGCCCGGCAGGTGAAGGAGAACTCTCTCTGGGGAGCTCCGCTGGCGGTGATCCTGATCGCGCTGCTCTTCGTCTTGGTCCTCGGAGGCGTCCCCGCCACGCTGTTGGGGGCTCGCGTCCTGTGGCGGACCGGCAGTCGTAGAAGAGCCGAGCTGCTGCGGCCCGCGGCGGTGAAGGCGGGCACGCCGCAAGCTCTGTGGGTCGATTCCTATCTCAGCGGCACTCGCCGCTGGAGATTGGCAGGCCTGCTGGTCGGATCGGTGCTTGGGATCTCGGCGCAGCTCACCGGGGCCACTGCCATCCCCTGTGCCCTGTTCGGGCCTGCTGTGGGATATCTCGTCGGCGTGTTGGGTGGGGAGCTTGCCGCACCCCAGCCGCTGCACGGCGATGTGCGGTCCGCGAGCCTCACCACCCGGCGCCCCGCCACCTACCTGGTGCGCTGGGTGCTGGCCGTGAGTGTCGTGGGGGCGGGCTTGCTCATCCTGGCTCCCGTTCTGTTCGCCGTGGCCCCGCGCATCAGCTATCACGCCGTTTGCGTTCCCAACCAGGTGGTCTTCAGTGGGCGGCTGGCTTGGCCGTCGGTGGGGTGGTCCTCGGCGGTGGCGGTGATCGGCCTGGCGGGCCTGGGCCTGTCGAGATTGGTGATCAGAAGGGTTGTCGGCCAGCCCGAGTCCGCCGAGGGTGATGGACAGTCTCTGGATGATCTGTGTCGCCGATCTGCAGTCCGCTCCGCCGAAGGCGCTGGCGCGGCGCTGGTGCTACTGGCCGTCGGTCTCCTGTCCATGTCCGCCGCCGGTGGCCTCGAGGTTCCGTGCTCGCATTCAGTGAGCGCACTCAGCCTGGCCTCCGGTGCCTTGGGCTGGGCGGGGCTCGGGGTGGTGGTCGCCGCCATCACGCTCTGGTTCGTATTGGAGGGTTCCCTCGGCCGTCACCCATCTGCGGCGTCGCAGCCCGGCCCCGGCGAGATCGGATGAGACTGCAGGTCGATCTCGCGTCTCCGGTGCCTCCCTATGAGCAAATTCGCTTGGGACTGGCCTTCATGGTGGCCAGCGGCGAACTGGGACCGGGCACTCAGCTTCCCCCCGTCCGGCAGCTTGCCGGAGACCTCGGTCTGGCACCCGGGACGGTGGCTCGCGCTTACCGAGAGCTGGAGGAGGCCGGCCTGGCCGTGGCCAGGGGGCGCCGAGGCACCTTCGTGGCTCCGTCACTGGA
>DATLRN010000031.1:0-3968 GCA_035534695.1 Candidatus Dormiibacterota bacterium | reverse complement strand
ACTAACGACCGGACACTGGATCACTTTGGGAGTGATCCTCTTCATCGTGATCGCGGTGTTCTCGGACGTGCTCATCAGCCTGAAGGAGGTGAGCAGTGGTGAAGGGCCACCCCAGGCTCAGCTCAACGGCACACTGCCCACGTCGGCGTTGCGGGTAGGTCAGCGGAACGTCTTCACCTTCGCCCTCGATGACACCGCCGGGGGCGCCATGGACCCGGCTTGCGTCGCGGGTAACTTGAGCCCCGAGTTCAAGGTGGTGCGAGTCACCTTCCTCGGGACCGCTGGTGGGCACTGGCTGGATAACCGCTCGTGCGGCGGGATCCTGGAGGCCAACGCGGTGGTGCCGGTGGTGATCACGGTCATTCCCCTCCACCCCGGGACGTTCAGCCTGAAGCTGGTACCCCAGGCAGGCCCCAAACGGGCGGGCTCCGGGACCAGAGGGATGGTCAGAGTCGACCCTTAGCCGGCCCCGGTGGCCTCCAACAGGGCCGCATGGACCCGGGGCGAGCCAGCGACGATGTTCCCGCTCCTGGGCAGTCCGGTAACACCCTCCCAGTCCGACACCACCCCACCTGCCTCGGTGACCAGCAAAGCCCCGGCCGCGATGTCCCAGATCTTGAGCCCGAGTTCGAAGAATCCGTCGAAGACTCCGGCCGCAGCAAAGGCCAGGTCCAGACTGGCAGCGCCCGGTCGCCGCACATCCTCCACCCGGCGAAGTACGCGCTCCAGAGTGGCCACCAGTCGCGGAATCTGGTCCGGGGTCTTGAACGGGAAGCCGGTGGAGACCACCGCCTGCTTCGGTTCTGGGTCCCCTAACTGGAGGCGTCGCCCTGACTGGTCGTGGGCGCCCTCTCCCACGGCGGCGGTAAAGGTGAAGCCCATAAAGGGCGCGTGGACCGCTCCCACAACCGGCTCGCCGGCCTCGAGCAGCGCGACCGAGACCCCAACTATTGGGAATCCGCGACTGAAGTTGGTGGTGCCATCCAGGGGATCGACCACCCAGCCCCTTTCCGGAACTCCTCCCCCTTTCTCCTCAGCGAGGATGGGGAGGTCAGGGAAGACCGAGGAGAGAATCCGGACAATCACCGCTTCACTCTCTCGATCTACGGCAGTAACGTAGTCGCCAGGGCCCTTGCTCTCGGTGGTGTGGAAGCCGACTCCGGCGGACTTGATCACGGCGCCCCCCGCCTGGACGGCGTAGCGCGCGGTTGCCAGCGCCAGCCGTCGATCGGGCAGGCCCTGCTCCAGGCTCAGCGGCGGCCCCGACCCCGCGGTGGTTCGCGAGACACCTTCTTCTTTCGCTTCTTGTCCTTCTTCTGGGAAGGAACGCTGCTGACGAAGACCTCTCGGGGCGGGTCCGGGGCTTTGGGTGGCGTCGGTAGTTCTGATTCGCTCATCTCGGTTCCTATGGTGCCAGTTCGCGGGCAGTCGCCGCCGCGTGGATTAGACCAGTCGGCTGGGGTCAGGCCGGAGCCAATGCCAGGGCAGTGGCCTGACACAGGCCCGGACTACCCCGCGAACCAGCTCCCGAGGCACGGGTCCGAAATCCTCGCTGTCGGTGCTGGCCCGACGGTTGTCGCCAGCGACCCAGATGAGCCGCCGCTCTCGGCTCACGGCAGAAACTCGCTTGATCAGCTCGAAGCCCGCTCTGCGAGGGTGCTCGACCACTACCACTTGGCCAAGCCTCGGTCCGCCAGGCGCAACCAGGCTGACTAGAACCCAGGCTCCCTCGGGCAGAGTCGGCTCCATGCTTTTGCCCTGCACCACCGCCAGCTGAGGGGTCAGGGTGTGAATTCGTCCGGCTAGTCGAGTGAGTTTGCCGCTGACCACAGGCTGATGGTACGTTTGACCGAAGTCCTACTTGGGGCTTGGCGAAGTTGCGATTGAGGGAGTTCAGTATGAGTGCCAAGTTGACAGCGCGACTCGCCCCGAGGCGAGTAGTCCACGCCCACTGCGACATCCCCTGCGGGATCTACGACCCGAGCGAGGCCCAGCTGGCCGCCCAGACCGTGGAGACCATGGTCACCAAGATCAAGGCCCTCCCTGACGACGACTCCGAGGCCCGGCGCAACTCCTTCGTGCGGATGGTGACCGTGAAGGAGCAGCACGCGGAGCGGGTCAAGCATGAGGTTCAAGTGCTCTGGAGCGACTATTTCAAGCCCGAACACCTTGAGAAGTTCCCTGAGCTGCATGACCTGGTCTGGAAGACCCTCAAGGCCGCTTCCGCGACCAAGCAGAATGTCGACGCCGAGAAGGCCGCAGAGCTTCGGTCAAAGGTCGATGAGGTGGCCCGCATCTTCTGGGAATCCAAGAAGTAGCGTCGCTAGGGGCCTGACTTCGCCGCCAAGTCACTCTGATCTGTGGCGACACCGCCCGTTTGCGCGTCTAGTCCGCAGAAAGTCCGCAGAACGTTGAGGGCAGCGTCACTCACGGAGCGCGTCCGGTCCTCATCACTGGGCCACAGGTGAGCGTAGGTTCGGAAGGTGATGACTGCGCTCGCATGGCCGAGCACGGCCTGTACCTGCTTCACGGACGCGCCGCCAGCGATGAGGGCCGAGGCGTAAAAGTGGCGCAGCCCGTGAGTAGTCAGCTCGACCCCGGCGCGGTCGCAGGCCCGCGAGGGTGAGGACCGCTGGGAAGCGCCGGAGGCCTTGATCGACAGGGCCGTCCGGGGCGCGTTCGCCAAATTCCGGGTGGTCGGCTTCTACGCCGACCCCTCCGGGTGGCAGTCCCAGCTCGGGACCTGGGAGCAGCAGTTCTCCCGCCGCCTCAAGGTCCGAGCCAGTAACGATCACCCGACCCACTACTGGGCCAACCGCACCTCGATCATGGTCAAGGCGCTGGCCGCCTTCGAGGAGGCGGTCAATAACGGCGACCTGACCCACGACGGCAGCTATCGGCTGACCGAGCACGTTCTCAACGCCCGGCGCACCGTGTCGCGCGGCGGTCTCCAGATCGGCGAGGAGTACCCCGACAGCCCGCGAAAGATCGACTGCGCCGTGGCGGCGACGTTGGCATGGGCCGCCGGGCTGGACGCGCTCTCCGCTGGACTCACCAAGCACACCCCCGGAAAGGACCGGATCATCGTCCTGCAATGAGCGGAAGGCGTCGGAAGATGTTTCGCCAGCGCCGGGCTGAGTACGTCCGCAGCCTAGAGCCGCTGGGAGGGCCGCCCGCTAACAGCTGGCTGTCTGGTCGCCTCAACCGTGGCGTGGTGACGCTGGAAGCCAACCTAAGCCCCGGTAAGGATGCCCTGCGACTCCAAAAAAGGACCTCGACCTACGGTGCCGCAAGGTGCCCAAGGCAGCGACGACCACGGCACCGGCCAGGAGCTCGACCGCCCGGAGTGTCCAACTGGGGCTCACCCAGGAATTGACTAGCAAGACCGCGACGATCCACCAGAGCAGGCAACTCCCGCATCCGCCGCACCCTCGGCGCATGGTCAGCATGGGGCGGTCACTCAGTAAAACGGACCCGCCGCGGCTGGTCCGTGGGGTCCGCTGGCAGCATCGCCTCGGCGGTGCCGTCACACGGCCCCATCCCAAGGCTTGGGCCGATTGGCTAAGCTCAGTGCATGGACCTCGACGAAGGCGGCAACGGCGCGGCGCTCAAGCTGGACGAACACGGCCGACCAGAGCCTCCGGAGGCGGGCGACGAGACGTCGATGCTCCTCGCCTTCCTCGACTATCACCGTGCGACGTTCGCCTGGAAGTGCCGTGACCTCGGTTCGGAAGGCCTCAACACCAGGACCGCCGCTTCCACGATGACGCTCGGCGGGATGATGAAGCACCTGGCCCTGGTCGAGGACGGGTGGTTCTCCCGCTCGCTGTTCGGCCATGACTACTCGCCGCCGTGGGACGCCATTGACTGGAAGTCCGACCCTGACTGGGAGTGGCGCACCGCCGCCGACGACAGCGCCGAAGAGCTGCGAGCCCTGTGGGAGCACGCCGTCGCACGCTCGCGCCAAC
>DATLRN010000030.1:0-61653 GCA_035534695.1 Candidatus Dormiibacterota bacterium | reverse complement strand
CCCACTCCAGAAGGGTGGTGGGCTGGTCGATCGACATCCACCAGGCCTCCTCGCTCGTCACCAACGCCCTGTCCATGGCGCTGACCAATCGAACGCCAACAGCCGGCACGGTGATCCACTCCGACCACGGCACCCAGTTCACCTGTTGGAGCTTCACTGAGCGTGTACGCCAGGCCGGCCTGGCGCCATCCATGGGGACCGTTGGCGATGCTTACGACAACGCGGTCATCGAGTCTTTCTGGGGCCGGCTGCAGACCGAATTGCTCAACCGGTAGAAGTGGAGCACGCGGATCGAACTGTCCTCGGAACTCTTCGAATACCTGAAAATCTTCCACAATCGCATCGGAAGGCACAGCTCCCTCGGGATGCTCACGCCCGTAGACTACGAGAACCTCCATCGGGGCTCCACCAGTGTTGCCTGACTCTCATTTAGCAGGTCCAGCAGACGGGGTCCATATCAATTTACCTTGACCCCCAGACGCTCCTCCATCTCCTCCAGACTGAGGTGGTCCACGTTCTCAGGCTCCTTATGTCCCCACTCCTCGTCCGTTCCCTCGCCTCCTGTTTCGATAACTAGACCTTGTTCGTATTCGAAGCCGTGACGCTCTCCGTCGTGACGATCTGTCCCGGTCATATAGCCTCTCCACGCGAACAGACTAATCGTCTCGCACGATAGCCGCAGCTGGTCAAATTTACTGACCGCACACGCAACTCTGCTTTTTGCGCTTGTTAGCTAGACTTCCTGCCAAATAGCCTCCGCGTCATCTCCGGTCAAGCGTCGGCCTCGAGTCTGGGCTCTAGGAAGGACAATGCCTTCTCGTAGCGCTGGATTCTCTTGAGCACGTCTAACGTCGGGGGCAGGCTTAAATTATTGCGAAGGTTGTCCCGCAGATCAGCCACCTTCACTATCGTTGCCCTCAGGTCCGTGGCGACACGCTCGATGCAGCGGGCGTAGGTTTCGCCGTCCCGACGAGAGAGGCCGTCTACCGCGTGGATGACGGGGGGTGGATAGCCTGCCCTTTGAAGGTCGGCGAGGGTGACCTCTGCGTCCTCGATGACGTCATGTAGAACGGCCGCCATCCGTGTGTCGTCGCCCTCGACAGCGCACATCACGCGAATGGGATGCAGGATGTAGGGCTGTGGTTCCGGCGATGGGTACTGCTGACCAGCGTGCGCCTCGAGGGCGCATTCGATGGCTCGTTCAAGCAAGTTGCGGTGACCAACCTTCATACGTTCCATTTCGAGACGTGATCCTATCATTCGGAATCGGCAGCGGCCAGTCGGCGGTCATCTATGACAAACGGCCCCGCACGACGTATCAAGCAATGGCGACTGGTGACGTCATCAGCTCGAGGCAATAGACAGCGAGACGAGGAGACTAATGCAGAGCTGATAAAGCACGGCTGGCGCCCAGCTCGCATCTGGAAGCCAAGAGTAGTATCAGCCGATGGAATAGGGGTCATCTGCTGGGACGAGGCAGCTTTAGTGAAGACCAAGGTATTTGTGAGTTACGACTTCGATCGTGGCAAGATCCTCTATGACTTCATCATTGGGCAGGCGAAGCTGCCAGACTCCCCCTTTCGCGTCTCCGATCACTCTCTTAACTAGGAAGCGCCAGAGGAGGCTTGGGAAGCGCGCGTTCGCGCGGCGATCGCGCGTTCGGACAAGGTCATCGTGATGCTGGGACCAAGGACACGGCGGGCTCGGGCTGGCCTTGCTGGAGCCACTCGAGACGGGGCTGTGGGCAGCCTAGTAGCCCATCGCCTCAGGCCTCCCAAAACTTCGCGACTGCCTCGAGAATGGCCGTGCCATGTAGGGTCTGTGCATGCGCCTCGATGAGGACGATTTCGTGCACGAGCAATACCGCTCTACTGCTAAGCTAAAGACGCGGTCCTCCGTTTGGCATCCCGATGCTCAAGGTCGCTGGCCTCAAGACGTGGCGCTCTCGGCACTGGCTTGGGTCAAGCCGAGGCGACTGCTCGAGGTCGGATCCGGAACGGGCGCATTCGCCGCGAGCTGCTCTAGGGAACTTTCGTGTCAGGTTGTGGCTCTCGACTCGTCCGCGGCGATGGTCGCAGCCACGGGAGCCGCCGGCGTCGAGGCGTTGCTCGGAGATGTTCAGGATCTTCCCTTCCCAGACGGCACGTTCGATGCTGCAGTGGCGGCTTGGATGCTCTACCACGTCGCAGACCGGGATCTAGCGATCAGCGAACTGGCTCGGGTGCTTCGCCCCGGTGGGCGACTGGTTGCAATCACTAACGGGATCGGGCACCTGGCCGAATTGTGGGAGTTGATCGGAGCAGTGAAGTCCGTCGTGTCGAGCACCCTGGAGCAGGTCGATTGGAACGCGGTACTCGTGCGCGGTGATCTGGGCAAGGACGTTCAGCAACTCAAGCGGGAGTCTGGCAAGGGACTGTTAGTGGGACGCGTGAAGCTCTCACTGGCGTTGACCGAGCTGGGATTGATCGATGAGTACGAGTTCGTGCTGCACCCCAGGCTCGCAGGCCACGGGCCAACATTGTTCGCGGGGCTATCGAAGCATGTCGACTTGAAGCTCGTCAGCCGGCTGGAGTTCGGCTCGGGGGCAGTGGCAATGCGATACGAGCCGAGACATTAGCCATCGGGCTTGCTAGCCCGAGCCGGCCGCATCCTTGAGCCTGGTTGGCGGCTGTTGCGCTTCCCACAGCAGCCACCCCCAAGTCTCCTTCCAGGACGCATGGCAATGCGGCCAGGAGGTCACCCCGGCGTTTCCACGGCGAGCCCAAGAGCTCGGGCGGCGTCCTCCATCCGTCCGTCATAGGTGACAAGTGCCCGCAGATCGCTCCCCACGAGCTGTGCCGCGGCGAGGTGGATCGCATCGAGACTTCGCAACTGACCGGTAGGAGTCAACTGCGCGGCGCTGTCGAGCACCTCGTTGCTGAGCACGACCTGGTCGAGGCGGGAGAGCTGGCGATGGGCTTGCTCAATGGCAACTGGCCCACCGGCTAGAACCGCTCGGACCACCTCCACGCGAGCGAGCGCGCTCGTCACCAGATGGTCAGACCGGTGTCGACGTAAGAACCTTCGCAGCCCGTCCGACTGGGCTTCTCGCTGGACCAGCTTGACCAAAGCGGACGAATCGAGGTAGATCCTCACTCGTCGTCCGCACGCATCTCCACCAGCCGAGCCGACGCGTCGATACCGTAGTCATGCGGCGGGTCGTCGACCACGTTGCCCTCACCAGGCGCGGCGAGTACCTGGCCGCGGGCGATCAGTTCCTGCCACGGATCCCGATGAGTCGGCACTAGGAGCGCAACCGGACGGCCCCGGTCCGCCACCTCGATCGTCTCCCCGGTCGCTACCCGGGCCAGGTACCTGCTGGCATGCTGACGAAGTTCCCGCACCCCTATACGTTCCATGTGCTACATCGTAGCACTTTACCCAGGACGCACGTCGGCCCGGCCCAGGTTCACAAAGCGCACTTCGTGAACCTCGGCCGGCAGGAAGGCACCGGCAACGCCGCACGAGACCTTGACCCCTGCCTCAAGCAGGACCGCGCAACTCTCGAGGATGAAGTGCGTCCACAGCCACGAGAGATCAAGCCTCGGCGGCCTCTGGCAACCCCGCACGGGGCCCCAGCTCGCGCACTCGCTGCGGGGCCGCTGTCGCCGTTGCGGCAACGTCGGCGGTCGCTCGCCGACCGCGGATCGCCACCGCCAGGACCAGCACCGTCGCGGCGACGAACAGGGTGGCGGCGATGAAGGCATGGTCAGCTCCGACAACGAACGCCGCCCGGGCGCTGGCCGCCGACTGGCCGGCGACAACGCGCCCTGCCGTACCGAACACCGAGACCAGCACCGCCAGCCCGAGCGCTCCGCCCATCTGCTGCATCACGTTTACCAAGCCCGACGCCGCGCCGGCGTCCTCTTGGCGCACGCCAGCCAGGGATGCCCCGGTCAGCGGCACGAATCCAAGCCCGTTGCCAATTCCGAAGAGCAGCACGGGGATCAGTACCGACAAGTACGTGCTCGACGCGGAGAGCTGCGTCATCAGCAGCATGGCGAGGGCAGAGAAGCTGAACCCCACCACCATCAGCGGCTTGGGACCGAAGCGCTCGATCAGCCGCCGCGCGCTGAGCTGGGACATGACGAAGAGCGCCAGGCTGAATGGCAGAAATGCCAGGCCGGTCTCAAGCGGTCCGTATCCGAGCACATCCTGGAGGAACTGGGTCATGAAGAAGAACATCCCGAACATGCCGGCAACGAGGAACAGCCGCGCCACGTACGAAGCGTTGCGGCTGCGGTCAGCGAACAGCCGCAGTGGCGTAATCGGCTCGGCGGCACGCCTCTCCAAGATCACGAACCCACCAAGTAGTACGACGCCCAGGGCGAAGGCGCTGATGGTCAGCATGTCGCCCCACCCGTTACTCGCGGCGCGGACGAATCCGTAGGCGAGAGAGGTGACGCCGACGGTCGAGGTCAGCGCCCCCAGGATGTCGAAGTACCCGTTACGGCTGGGCGTCTCGGTAAGGGAGCGACGTGCCAGGAAGAGCACGGCCACGCCGACCGGCACGTTGACGAACAGCACCCACCGCCACGACGCAACCTGGGTCAGCAGGCCACCGAGAATCAGTCCGATCGCTCCGCCGCCGATGGAAACCGCGGTGTAGTAGCCGAGCGCGCGCAGGCGCTCCCGGCCCTCGGGGAACATGATCATCAGGAAGGCCAGGGCCGACGGAGCCGCAAGCGCCCCACCTACACCCTGCAGAGAGCGCGCCGCCAAGAGCACTCCACCGGACGGCGCCAGCCCCCCCAGCAGCGACGCAACGGTGAAGACGCCGATACCTGCCATAAATACGCGCTTACGACCGAGCAGGTCGCCCGCCCTGGCCCCGAGAAGAAGGAAGCCTCCGAACGTGAGGGTGTAGGCGGTGATGACCCACGACAGACTCGTCGGGGAGAACTTGAGCTCCCTGGCGATGTCGGGAAGGGCGATGTTCACGATGGTGGCATCGAGAACCACCATCAACTGGACGGCCAGGATGATACCCAGCACCAGGCCGGGACGGGCAGCCGGGCGGGAGAGGGTTCCGGTAGTTGGCATGTGACACTCCAAGTGGTACGATGGCGAAACGGAAGCTTCCTCCGGAAGTATACGGAGGCTTCCTCCGTTTAGCAAGTCAGGTATTGGTGACAGCAGTCGTGGGACGTGACATCGCCGCGGCGGAGCACGGGGCGATGGAGGCCACCGACTCGGTATCCGCAGACCGTCCCCTGCGCGCCGACGCCGTGCGCAACCGAGAGCTCCTGATCACCGCGGCGAGCGCCGTCTTCGCCGCCCAGGGCGCCGACGTGCCCCTCGAGGACATCGCCCGCAGGGCAGGCCTGGGCATCGGCACCCTCTACCGGCACTTCCCCACGCGTGACTCAATCGTGGAGGCGGTGTATCGCCGCGAGGTCGATCTCCTCTGCGAGCGCGCCGATCAGCTGCTGGGCACGCTCCCACCCGATCAGGCGCTCGAACAGTGGATGCAGCTCTTCGTCCGGCACGTCGCCACCAAGCGGGGCATGTTGTCGGTGCTCAAGCCGATGCTCAGCAGTAACGCCGCCTTCTTCGCGGAGACCAAAGGACGCGCCACCGCCGCAGCGACCAGGCTCCTCGCGGCGGGAGTCGCGGCCGGTAGCATCCGCGCCGACATCGACGGAGGCGACCTGCTCCGTGCTATTGGCGGCGTCTGCATGTCGGCCGACCAGGACCGATCCGAGGCTTCAGATCGCCTGGTGGGCCTGCTCTTCGACGGCCTCCGCCACGGTTCCAGGGTGGGCTCCTCGACATAGGACATGACTGCCTACGGAGGGTCGGCCTGCGGTTGAATCGCCATTTGCGGCCACGTCCCCTACGAGATGGGGGTTTGTTCAGGTGTCTGAACGAGGCAAACCATCGGAGCAAGTGCCGCTCAGTTCAATCGGACCCCCGTATGCGCAGGGAGAGCTAGCGGCGCCGACGGTGAGATGACCTGGAGTTTCACTGGACCCGACGGCCGGGCCAACTGGGAGTGGACCACGGTCGTCGATGCCGACCGCCGCCCCTGGCCCGCGTTGCGCTGGCGAAGGCTGGGAAACCACCGGATCTTCCGCGAGCCATGATTGCCCTCCACCTTCCGTCATGCGTTGTCGGTGGGGCCTCTCCGGTTCCAGCTCACCGCAACCAGCTCCATTGCCTTGTAATGCATTATGTCCGGCAGGCACGTAAGTGCCCGTGCAAGTACAGGTGATCAGGGGGAAAGATGAAAGCGTCTGTCGAGACGGATACGGTCAAGGCCAGAGATGGCCGGACGCTCTGCGTCGAATTGGGTGGCGACCCCAAGGGCACCCCGGTCCTGGTTCACGGCGGTACGCCTAACTCGCGCCATCTGTTCACGAAGTGGCTAGACGACGCGGAACGTCGGGGCCTGCGGCTGATCAGCTACGACCGTCCCGGATATGGCGAATCCACCCCCTGCCCGCGGCACACCGTCGCCGACGCGGCCGAGGACGTGCGGAGCATTGCTGATGCCCTGGAAATCGATCGACTCCTAGTTTGGGGTTACTCCGGGGGCGGTCCCTACACGCTGGCCTGTGCCGCCCTGCTACCTGATCTGGTGGCCGCCGCTGCAACGGTGGGTTCGGTCGCCCCATATGGAGTGCCGGACCTGGACTACTTCGCCGGGATGGGCGAGAGCAACGTTGAAGGTATCCAGCTCTACTTCTCCGACCCCGGGGCCTGCCGGAAGCAGGGGTTGGAAGAGCGGGAAGCGATGCTGCAGGCGACGCCGAAGCAGACCGCTGAGATTCTGAAGACGCTACTGACCCCGACCGACGCTGCGGTTCTCACGGGTCAGTTCGCCGCCTTTCTCACCAACTGTACCCATGACGGATTGGCACCAGGCGATGAGGGCTGGTGGGATGACGGGGTCGCCCATCTGGGGCCATGGGGATTCGACCTCGACTCGATCCGGATTCCGGTCAAGGTGTGGCATGGCCGCCAGGACCGCTTCGTCCCCTTCCAGCACGGTCAGTGGCTCGCCGAGCACGTCCCCGGTGCCCAAGCAGCGCTCAGCGAAGAAGACGGCCACCTAACCCTGTTGGTCGAGAAGATCGGCGCCGTGCACGAGTGGCTGCTGGGGGAGCTCTAGATTGGCGGCAGGCGCAGCGGCACCCGCGTTCCTAAGAGCAGTGCGAGCGCGATCGGCTTGATACCGTGGGCCAGGTGAGCGGCTGTCCAGTTCGTCGCCGGTCGGGAGGCTTTTTTCGCCCCCAGCCCTGGCTGCGGAGCGCCCGCGACCTGCCTCACCCCGCGGCCGGCGTGCTTACCGCCATTGTCGTCGCGGTACTCGGCATCTGGGCGGCGGTCGCTCTCTTCATGGCCTCCGGGCAACCCACGCTGCCCAGTTCACATGCCGTGTTGGTTTCCTTCTCGCCCTCTTCCGGGCGGCCTGTACGGGGGAGTGGACACCTGATCTGGTACCGCTCCGCCGGACTGCTCGTGGTGGCGGTCGGGCTTGAGGACCTCGCACCCAACGCCAAAGTCACCGCCTGGCTGGTGCACCAGTCCAGTTGTGTCGGGACTCGCCCCAATGGAGCCACTCTGGTCGGCTCGGTTCGGGCCAGCGCCAGAGGCGTCGCGGTCCTCAACCAGGAGGTTCTCGGGGTTTCGAACCTCACCTTCTCGGCTTGGTCGATCTGGATCGACAGCGGCAAGGCAGGGCGAACACCGGAGGCGTGCACGGTGATCAGCTTGGCCGATGGCGGGTTGAACACATCTTGAGTCTCGGGTTGCGGCGACACCCGGTTGCTCTGGTCGGGATGACCATCTGTCTTTTGGTCGGGCTCTCCGGCTGCGCTACTTCGACCACGACTCCGACGTTCGCGCGGGCGATAGCCGCCTGTACCGCGAGCCGTGCGGTGGACCAGGTAACGGTGGATGCCACCGACCTCCTTCACTTCGTCCCCGCCGCAGTGTGCATCAAAGTGGGGGGAACAGTGACCTGGCGGAACACCTCGTCCGGCCACGACCACACCAGCACCGACGAGCCCAGCGAGGCGGCCAGTGCCGGGGACGCATCCGTGCCACCGGGAGGACATGGTTGGAATCTGCGCCTGCCTACCGGCAGGTCGGCCCATTTGACCTTTACCAAGGCTGGCGTTTACCGCTATTTCTGCATCCCTCACGAGACCTTTGGCATGGTCGGCGTGGTCGTCGTCAGGGCCGCCTGACGTAACCCGGCATCGAGCCATGGTGCCGAGTTGCTCGAAGGGGCCGGCGGGCACTCCCACTTCTTAGGCAGCCCACCCTGAAGCGCTACGGCTTGGCGTCGTCCAAGAACCCTCAAGATGGACCTGTGGAGGGAGAGCTGCCGTTGGAGCCCGGAGCAGAGCCAGCCCCAGAAACCCGGTTCGGCTCCCCCACTCCGCCACCAGAACAGGCTAGTTCAGCGCCTTTAGCAGCCCGTTTGCGACCCCAGCGATGGCAAGACATCTTGGGTCAAGACGGGCTGGTGGGCAGCGAAGGTGTTCTGCAGGCCACTCTCGCGGGAGGGGTGCTTCCCTCAGTTGTCCTGGTCGGTCCACCGGGCAGTGGGAAAACCACAATCGCGCAGCTTCTGGCGAGCTCGCAGTCGGCTCATCTGATCGCCATCTCCGCGGTCAGCGCCGGGGTGGGCGAGATCCGGGCCGCCGTGGCCGAGGCGCGGACGCGGCAGCGGGTCGGGCAACGGACGGTCCTCTTTCTGGATGAGATCCACCACTTCAGTCGTACTCAGCAGGACGCGCTTCTGCCCCACGTCGAGAGTGGCCTGCTCACCTTGATCGGAGCCACCACCGAGAACCCCAGCTTCCAACTGTCGGGAGCCCTCCTCTCTCGGGTCCAGGTGTTCGAGTTGGAGCCGCTGACCAGGGAGGCCCTGTCGGAGTTGCTGGACCGCGCCCTCGCCGACCGCAGTCTGGGTCTGGGAGGGCGCCGGCTCCGGCTCGCCGCGGCAGCCCGGCAGGTTCTGGTGGCTCGCTCGGGGGGCGACGCCAGGACCATGCTCAACGCCCTGGAGCAGGCGGCGGCCAATGCACCCGACGGTACCGAGATCGGTGAGGCGGCCGCAGTGCGGGCACTGAGCAGCCCGGTGCTGCGCCACGATCGCGCCGGTGACTTCCACTACCAGCTTCTGAGCGCCTTCATCAAGTCTCTGCGCGGCAGTGACCCCGACGCCGCCGTCTACTGGCTGGCCCGCCTCCTGGAGGCGGGCGAGGATCCCACCGTCCCGGCCCGACGGATGGTCATCCTGGCAGCAGAAGATGTCGGCTTGGCTGAGCCCCGGGCCCTGGAGATGGCGGTGGCAACCCATGCCGCGGTGCGGGTGGTGGGGATGCCCGAGTGCCGGCTGCCGCTGGCGGAGGCGGCGATCTTCCTGGCCCTGGCCCCGAAGAGCAACAGCGTCTATGCCGCCTATGGCTCAGCCGCTGAGGACGTGCGCTCCCAGCTCCACCTTCCCGTCCCCCTTCACCTCCGCAACGCGGTCACCGGACGGGACCGGCAGAAGGGGTACGGCCAGGGCTACCAGTACGCCCACGACGATCCCAGCGGACTGGTCAGCCATGAGCACCTGCCCCAGGAGTTGCTCGGGCGCAGATACTACCGGCCCTCGCTCCACGGTGAGGAGGAGGCATTGGGGCTGAGGCTGGAGGAGACTCGCCAGCGCCGGACGCAGTAATCGCGCCGGGCTCGCTGGGGCTCTAGGACTCCGCTGAGGGGGACTCGGCTTCCGCGGACGGCTCACCCTCGGCCCCGGGCTCGGCACCCTCCTCAGGCTCGGCGGCGACCTCCTCCTCCTGGACTCGAGGAGCGGCGATCTTGGCGATCACCTCTTCGGGATCGAGGGTCCCGGTCAGTTCCACGCCTTCTGGGAGTTGGATTTCGGACAGCCGAACCGAGTCGTCGATCTCGGCGAGGCCGGAGATGTCGATGTCGATCTCTCCCGGAATCGCGTTAGGCAGGCAGCTCACCTCCAGCTGGTGAACCAGGTGAAGCAGCTCGCCGGCGTTGAATCTGGTCGCCGGGGCCTCGCCGACTAGAACGACCGGCACCTGGACGTTGAGCTTCTCCAAGAGGTTGACCTGAAAGAAGTCGACATGGACCGGTTCCGACGTCCGGGGATTGATCTGCAGTTCCCGAATCAGCACCGGGCGGGCAGCCCGCTCACCCTCGACCTTGAGCTGCAGTAGGTGGCTGCGCCCAGCGCGGTGGAACATCTTGGCGAAGTCCTTGCCGGGGACCTCCACAGTGAGCGGCTTCACCGAGTGGCCGTAGACCACCCCGGGCACCAGCCCCTGGCGGCGCAACTGAGAGACGTGGCGGCCCACGGTCGTGCGCGGCGTCGCCTCAAGCGTGAAATCCATGGGCCTCCACCAGCGCTGGCTGGCTCTGGTGCCGACCCCCCGGGAGATCGGCTAAAGCCGCCGGATCGTACCAAATCCCGGGATCAGCGGGCCCCGGCGCATACCTTCTCCAAGCCGAAACGGCGCTCCACATACTCCACTATCGCGCGGATGCTGGTCCCCGGGGTGAAGACCTCATCCACCCCCAACTCCTTGAGCTTGACTGCGTCGTCGGGAGGCACGATCCCGCCGCCGAACACCACGATGTCCGCGCCGCCGCGCTCGCGGAGCAGGCGCAGCACCTCGGGAAAGAGGGTCATGTGGGCTCCCGAGAGGAGCGAGATACCGACTCCGTCGACATCTTCTTGGACGGCCGCTTCGACAACCTGGGCCGGGGTCTGGTGCAACCCGGTGTAGATGACCTCCACCCCGGCATCTCGCAGGGCCCGGGAAATCACCTTGATGCCCCGGTCGTGACCGTCAAGACCCACCTTGGCGGTCAAGATCCGCACCGGTCGCGCGCTCATGGCCCCAGTCTAGCCCAGACCACATGTCGTCCTTATTGCCTATTCTGTTGTAGTAGTGCTATATTCCGGCGGATGACTCCAAAGCGAGGGGGGCCCGATGGCGGTTCCGGAACAGGCTCTACGCGGATCTACAACCGCATCGCCGTACTTCGGGCCGAGCGGGAGTTGTCCCGATACCAGCTGGCGGAGGCGGTGGGCGTGAACTACCAGACGATCGGGTATCTGGAGCGAGGCGAGTACAACCCGAGCCTGGAGCTCGCGCTCCGGTTGGCGGAACTATTCGAACTTCCGGTGGAAGCGATCTTCTCGCGCCAGCCGCAGCGCCCGATGAGTGAAGAGCTCTACGCCCCCGATCGCGAACGGGTCGATAACAAGTGACGTCCTCTTCTCCGGCCCGGACGCGCTCCTGGGGGTGGATTCCGGTCATCCTGCTCTCCCTCGTAATCGGCGCCGGGCTAGCGCTCGGAGCAACCACGACCAATACGTTCGGCCTTTCCAACCTGCTGACCTTCATCTACGTGGCCCTCTGCGCCGCCACTGCGCTCGTGGTCCGGAGGGTGACCGCTCAGCCGGGCAACTGGCTCGGTCGCCGCCGGGTCCGACGCGTCGTTGTTCTGCTGGTGGTCCTGTCATGTCTGCTGATGGTGGCTCTACCCGCCGATGGTTTGGGCGGCACCGTCCTGCTGCTCCTGCTCTTTCTGGCCCTCTGCAATGTCGTCTTGGCGCGGGCCACCGCGCAGGTGGCGGTCTCCCTTCCTCGCCCGTTGGATGAACGACAAGGTTCCCTTCGTGACCGCGGCTATCGCCTCGCCTACTGGCTACTGGCTGGGATCGCAGGACTCCTGGCGCTGGTCACATACTTCGCCGGCTCTGGTGCTCGCGCCTGGTTGGGCACCGCACTGGTGAGCGGCCCCTTCATCGCCTTCGTGGTGCTCGCCATCTGCTTGCCAACCATGATCGTCGCCTGGATCGAGCCCGACCAGGTCATGCCGGCGCCGCCAGAGACGCGCTCACACGTCTGGGCGGTCCGAGTCGCCGCCGTGATGGTCGCCACGAGTCTGCTCGTACCGCTCCTTGCCGCCATCGGCGTGGAAGTAATACCCGCCCAGGCGACCCAACTGAAGCGCTACTCATCTCCGGCACCCAAAGGATCCGGCTGCGCCACATTGCGGCGGACGACCGAGATCGGCTTCTGGTTCGAGGCACGTTTTGTGCTCGATACCGAGGTCTGCTGGAACGGCCATCGAGCTCGGTATCTCTACGGCATGAACCGCAGTGACTGTATGGCGTCCGATTGGGTTCTGGTCTCGATCAGCACATCGCAATGCGTCCGGCGGACAAAATCCAACGGCACTGTGGAGTTCAACTACACGGCTTGGATACACCCAGACGTCCTTTCCTTCCTCGCGCGCCGGCTGCGGGTATCCGTGGCAGTCGACCGCAACGGCAAAGTGGAGCGAACGAAGTGACGGGTCGTTCTCCTCGCTGGATGAGCTGGCCACGCCTGCTCGTGGTCGCCATGGTTCTGGTCTGGTGCCTGCTGGCCTCGCCGGTACCGACTTCGCTGCGGGGTAGCGGCGCCGTCTTGGTGGCGTTTCTGGTGGCCACCGGAGTGGTCCTCGGGCAGAATTCGCAGTGGCGCGTGTGGCGGCGCACCTCGCAACTCGATGAGCGCGAAAGGCAAGCTCGTGATAATGCCTACCGCCTCGCCTTTCGCGCCATGGGAATAGGAATTTTTGTGCTCGTCGTGACGGCATCCATCGCCGACGCCCTGCACGGGCAGACGCGGGGTCCACTTGCCTTTGCCGACGGTCCCCGCTATCTAATAGCAGCACTCCTACTCTTCGGCCTTCTGCCGACAGTGATCCTGACCTGGCCCGAGGCGAGGTCGCCGGCAGAGTCGCCCTCCTCTACGCCCTCAGGTCGGCTTTCGGGGATATCGGCAGCGATGCGACCTGCCCTGGCCGGCTTACTAGTGCTGGGTGTTTGGGGCGCTGCTCTCTGGCTGGTGCCAGCTGGCACCGTCAGAGCGATTGTGGTCCCGAGCCCGAACCTGTCCATGAGCGGCGGCACGTGCGGCGCCGTCCAGATCTCCCGGCAACTCGGAGACGGACTAGGGGCAGCACTCAACATCAGCACCAACATCTGCTGGAACGGAAGGCACGCCTGGGACGGAGATCGCTCCCTGGGCCCGGCCGGCAAATATCCGTTCCCGCCCGTTGAGGGCAACCCTCCCACCTGCTCCCTAGGAATTGACTCGAGCGACTTCGAGCCGATCAGCTCGGAGTCATGCACTGAAGAGCACTATCCGTCAGGTGAACTTCGGATCGTTGCTCAGGCCCGCGTCTCGTCCGGGATAGACGGCTGGCTGAGCCGAACCATCCGGGCTAGCATCGCCATCACCGCTAAAGGCAAGGTTCTGAAGGGCGACTAGCCCTGACGATCGCTACCGGGTGTCCTCCCCCACCTAGGGGTCCAGACGGTTCGGATCCCGAGGGAAGAGGGTGGCCTGACGAACGTTGGGCAGGCCCGCCAGGCGCGCGACCAGCCGCTCCAACCCGATCGCGAAGCCGCCATGGGGCGGCATGCCGTATCGGAAAGCCTGGAGATAGCCCTGATACGGCGCCAGGTCCTGGCCGCCCAGGGCCCGCAGATAGTCCTTATAAAGATGCAGGCGCTGACCACCGGTCGCCAGTTCCAAGCCTCGGAAGAGCAGATCGAAGCTCTTGGAGAAGCCTGGACGCTGAGGGTCCGGATAGGTGTAAAAGGGGCGCTTGGCCATGGGGTAGCCGACCACGAACAATAATTCCGACTGCCACTGGCGCAACGCCCACTCGCCCAGAAAGCGCTCGTGATCAGGCGCCAGGTCGGGCTCCCCCTGGACCCTCTCGCCGGTATCCGCAAGCCCAGTAGGGCAACGCTCGCCGGAACCTGCTCCGCCACGGCGCCAAACACGGCTGCCATGACGTCGCGCTAACAGGCCATTACTTCGCGGTGATCCGCTATGAAACCCATCTCCGCGTCCAGGGAGAGGTATTCGGCGAGGTGACGCGAGGTGTCATGCGGTTCCGCCCGAAACACGGGCACCGTCTCGTAGACACGCTCATGTACGCCAACCATCGTCTGCTTGTAGAACTGAGGACTCTGAGCCAGAAAAGCGGGGCGGCCAAAGTAGCCGACGGCGAAGACGTTGGCCCCGCCCTCGGTAGCCGACGCCACCAGCTTGGGCGTCTGAATCTCCACGAAGCCCCGGGCGTCGAGGCAAGAACGAAAGCCCGAGACCGCGGCAGCCGCGACTCGGCTCAGTGCTCGCTGCCGCGGGTGGCGCCAGCTGAGGGCCGCGTGATCCAGGAGCGTGGGAAGCTGGAGTCCCAGCTCGGGGCGCCACAAGTCGAAGGGCAGCGGGCCATCCGGTTCGCTCAGGAGATGCAGACACGGCTGCCGGATCTCCAATCCACCGGGTGCTTGGGGCACGGCGGCCACCTCTCCCTCGATCCGCAGGACAGACTCGGCCGGCCGAGCTGCTACCCGAGCTCGCAGCTCTGGGTCCTCGAGCACGACCTGCACGGTTCCCCGGCCATCGCGGAGTAGGAGGAACGTCAGCCGGGCCAGCTGACGTTGATGATGGAGCCAGCCGGCCAGTTGCACCGGCTGGCCGACGAAATCGGCCAGCTGGTCGGACCAAACGCGCTCCACTCGACACCTCCGGCAGCTAGCCCTGGAGGTGCGGGCGGGAGGGTTCCCGCGGTGCCACCGCACTTCGCGCCGGTCCGAGACCGCGCCTCGAGGCCCTTTACGTGGGCAACTCGGCGAGGCTTAGTTGGCCGGAGCCGTTGTTCCTCGCAGCTCGGGAGGGTCGTTCGCGAGAGCCCAGGGCCGCCTTCACAGCTGCCGGCGACTCTCTTCGCCTGGGGATCTCGCTACTCTTCTCCGTCCAAGCCGTTCTCAACAAGATAACCCGCCCGGCCAGGCTGGACAAGCCATGCGTCAAGCCGGGCCCCAATACTTGCCTGATGGAACTGCCCACCATCCCCGCCCAGGAGCTGCGTGACCGAGCCCAGGGGCTCCTACTCGGCATGGCGTGCGGAGAAACCATGACCGGGACGCTGCCCCTGACTAGCCTCGCTCTCGAGTTGGGCGAATCGCTGGTCGCCAGGGGCGAGATCGAACCGCAACTCCTGCTCGAACGCTGGACCCGCCTGGATCCTTCATCCCGTCCCTCTGGGAGCTCGATCACCGGGCAGGCCCTCCGCCTTTACTTGGAAGGCTTCCCCGCCCAGGGACTGGCTGAAGCTACCGCCCGGGTGGTTCCCGATCGCAGCGGCGACGGCCCCCTGGTCAGAGCCCTGCCCATCGCCATTGCAGCGCGCCAAGATGGAGCCCTGCTCAAGCGCTGGGCGAACCAGAGTGCGTCGGTGACCCACAGCGACCTGACCTCGCGCATGGCTGCCGTGGCCAGCTGCCTCCTGGCCCGCGACCTGTTCACGCGAGGACTGGCTGATAGCCTGGCCCGGGTGGGTCAGGCCCTCCGCGAGGAGGCGCCACTCCGGCTCGCCCGGGTTCTCCGTTATCCCCACCGAGGCGATCTGCCTGAGCCCGGGGACGACGCCGTGGCGGTGCTCAGCCAAGCTGTCGTGGCGCTCTCTACCTCCGTCGATCTCGACACGGTTCTGGAGGAGGTTGAGAACCAGGACCAGACCAACCGCGGCACTTTGGCCCTCGCCGGCGGCTTGGCCGGAGCCTGCTTCGGCATCAAACCCTCCTCCCCCCGCCTGGCCGGCTTGGACAGCGCTCTGCGGCAGCGTCTGCAGATCCTGGCCGATCGCCTGATCGACTTCGAAGCCCAGCCGCACTCGTCCCCGGCAGACTCGCGGGGCGCACCGTCCGGTTCGGCCGGGCCGGATTGAGGCCGAAGAGATGGCCAACAGCGAGCTCCTAGTGGATGGGAGCAACGTCCTCTGGGCATGGCCCCGGACGCGCCACCTGCTCCTCAATAAGGATCACGGCGCGGCTCAGCGCCTGCTCGTCAGCACAGCAACTCAATCCGCCTTGCGAACCAGCTATCAGCAGCTCACCTTCGTCTTCGACGGGCCACCTCCTGCTACCGGCCCCTCCAGCTCAGCTGGGGTCAGGGTGCTCTATCCGGACCTCGGACAGAGCGCCGATGAGAGGATCGTGGAACTGGTCGCCCAGGCGGTCCATGGCGGGATTAGCACCATGGTGGCCACCAGTGACCGGGGCCTCCGCGATCTGGTCCGCAGGAAGGGAGGGACCACCATGGGCGGCCAGGCCCTGCTCCAGAAGATGGATCCCCGAGGGAGTCTGGATGTGCCCCGCGGGGATGGCGGGGAAGAGGGAAAGGACCCCGAGAAGCCCCGGCCATCGAGCCGGGACACGGAATCCTGGTTGGCCCGCTTCTCAAGTAAGAAGCGCCCCCCAAAGTAGCCGGGAGCTAGAACACCGCGGGCTCCCGGTAAGCTCCGAAGACCTCGGTCAGTGCCGCAGTGATCTCCCCTTCGGTGCAGAGGGCCTTGACAGCGGCGATGATCGGAGGCATCAGGTTGTCGGTGCCTCGGGCCGTCTGGCGCAAGTCCTCCAGCCGGAGCTGGGCCGCCTCGCCGTCGCGACTGGCTCGGACCTGGGCCAAGCGGGCTATCTGCTCCCCTTCGACAGCCTGGTTGAGGTGCAGCAAAGGCGGCGCTTCGTCGTCTTCTGAGGTGAAGGCGTTGACGCCCACTACGATCCGCTCGCCACGGTCGAGCTGCTGCTGGTAGCGGAAGGCGGCGTCGGCGATCTCGCCCTGGAAGAAACCGGACTCGATGCAGGCGAGGACGCCGCCGCGGGCGTCGATCTCGGCGAAGTAGGCCTCCGCCTCCAGTTCCATCCGGTTGGTGAGGTCTTCGACGAAGAAGGAGCCGCCCAAAGGGTCGATGGTGGCGGCAACGCCGGTCTCGAAGGCGATGATCTGTTGGGTCCTGAGGGCGATCTGGGCCGCCTTGGCGGTGGGAAGAGCGAGCACCTCGTCCATGGCATTGGTGTGGAGCGACTGAGTCCCACCGAGCACGGCGGCCAATGCCTCAAGGGCGGTTCGGGCGACGTTGTTCTCCACCTGTTGGGCGGTCAGCGAGCAGCCGGCTGTCTGCGTGTGGAAGCGGAGCAGCCAGGAGCGCTCATCCCGGGCCCCATAGGTGTCCCTCATCCGCTTGGCCCAGATCCGGCGCGCCGCCCGGTACTTGGCCACTTCTTCGAAGAAGTCAACGTGGCTATTGAAGAAGAAGCTGAGCTGGGGAGCGAAGTCGTCTACCTCCAGCCCCGACTTGATCGCTGCCTCCACGTACGCGAAGCCATCGGCCAGGGTGAAGGCGAGTTCCTGGACCGCGGTCGACCCCGCCTCCCGGATGTGATAGCCGGAGATGGAGACGGGGTGCCAGCGGGGGACGTGACGGGCGCAGAAGCTGATCACGTCGGTGACCAGGCGCAGGCTCGGCTGCGGCGGAAAGATGTACTCCTTCTGGGCGATGTACTCCTTGAGGATGTCGTTCTGCAGGGTCCCGCCCAGTTGCTTCAGGGACACTCCGCGGCGTTCCGCCACCGCCACGTACATCGCCAGCATCACCGCCGCCGGGGAGTTGATTGTCATCGAGGTGGTGACCTGGGCCAGGTCGATCCCCTCAAGGAGTTGGTCCATGTCCTCCAGGGAATCGATGGCCACCCCACACCGGCCCACTTCCCCCTGCCCCTCCGGATCGTCGGAGTCGCGGCCCATCAGAGTGGGTAGGTCAAACGCAACCGAGAGTCCGGTCTGGCCTTCCGCGAGCAGAAATCGGTAGCGCTGATTGGTCTCGGCAGCACTGCCGAAGCCGGCGAACTGGCGCATGGTGAAGAGCTTGTCCCGGTACATGGAGGGATAGACCCCCCTGGTGTAGGGGAACTCGCCGGGATAGCCAATCGTGCGGGCGTAGTCCTGGCCGCGCAGGGACTGGGGGGTGTACAGGGCATCGACGGGCAGGCCGGAGAGGGTTTCCGGAATCGGTCGGGACGCCGCCGTCGAGCCATTCACCCGAGACGCTCGGTAGCGCTCGGCCCAGCGCGCCAACGCGACCTCGTCATCGACCATCGCCGCCGACTGCTGATCAAGCATCAAGGGGTCCTCCGGACGTCCGCGGGCGGTGCCGCGTCGGCGTCCATCATCTTGCTCCCCTGAGCGGACATGTGGCGCAAGACGCTCTCAGCAACTCGTTCGGGGTTGGCACTACCGGCATCCTCAGACAGGATGTCAGGGTCATCGAGCAGGCGACGGGCAAAGTCCGTCGCGTAGCTGGCTACCATCTCGACCACCTCCTCACGGAGACGCCGAGCCGCCCTCCCTTCCTGGGCTCCGCTGGCGACCAGGTGAGCTTGGTGCTGGTCCAGGGCCACCGCCAACTCGGCCACCCCTTCGGCACCGTTGGCTGCGACCGTGGCGATCACCGGTACCTGCCAGACACCCTCCTCGCGATGGGCTCTGACCAGGTCGCGGAGCTCCCGCACCACCCGGTCCGTACCAGGCAGGTCCGCCTTGTTGACGGTGAAAAGGTCGGCGATCTCGGTGATCCCGGCCTTGATCACCTGAACTCCGTCGCCGGCAGCGGGAGTGGTCACCACCACCACCGAGTCGGCGATCTCGCAGATCTCCAGCTCGGACTGGCCGACGCCGACGGTCTCGACGAGCACCATCTCCCAACCGAGGGCGCTGAGCAGGCGAACAGTGCCCCGGGTAGCCAGTGACACGCCTCCCAGATGGCCGCGGGCCCCCATGCTCCGGATGAATACGCCGCGATCTGTGGCGTGGCGCTGCATCCGGACCCGGTCTCCCAGGATGGCGCCGCCGGTGAAGCGGCTGTTGGGGTCGACAGCCAGAATGGCCACCCTTCGGCCCTGGCTGCGCCAGAGCCCCGTCAACCCGTCTGCGATCGTGCTCTTGCCACTTCCCGGCGGACCGGTCAGCCCGACAATCTGGGTCGTGGGCTCTCCGGAGAGCTGGCGCCGCTCCACGATCTCCTGGATAAGGTCGCCGGAACCGGTCTGACGGGTCTCGATAGCCGAGATGGCTTGGGCGAGCGCCCGGGTCTCGCCCGCCAGGAGAGAGTCAATGTTCAAGGCGTCCCATGGTAGGTAATGGCAGGCTCCTGGTCAGTCGCCCCCAGTCTCACCATCGTCTTGGGGATTTGGTGCGCTCCGCCCCTCTTCCGATTTGGATTCAGGAGGACTGCGCCATCCGGCCAACGACCCCTTCTCGCCCCTCACAAGCAGGCACCGCCAAATGGAGTAAATCGTGGAATTTTCAAACGGGATCTACGTCGTCCTCCAGGTCGCGACCCGTTCTTAGGTCTGGATCTGGGCGATTCAATTGGGCCCAGCCGCACACGTCTCCAGACTAGCGGAGCTTCCCTGAAACACGAAGCACGGTATGAGCGCTAGGCGGCGACGTAGTCGGCCAGCGGTCCCTATCCGCGGCGATCGCGGTATTGCCCACCGCTTGGCCGCTGGTCCCCTGGCAGGTCCTTGGCTTGCGTCGTGACGCTGGCTTCGGCGAAGTCCCTCCGCTCCGGCCGCGGGCCGCTGCGCGCAAGAATCCCATCAGCTAATTTCTCGCCGCAAACTGGGCAGTCTCCCACCATCACCAGCCTCCTGGATACCACCCGGGCGGGCTTTCTATGTTTGTCCCACGTGGATAACGGATGGCCAACCGCACCGTGTCACGCGGGTCATCGGACCGGCGAGCCCCGCCCCAGTGAGGTTTCGGCTCAGGCCCTTCCGGCCGACGTGGATCTAGGGGTGAAGAGGCCACCTTCCTCGAGGTGCCCGTTGAACCTGAGGAATCGGGCCATGGCATCTAGTTGAGCTTCCAGTGTTTGCCGGCCTTTGTCGGTGAGTTGATAGGGACGCCGTCTGCCGTCCGCGGGAAGACCCGCTACCAGCCCGTAGGCCTCCAGCCGCGAGAGTGCCCCGTAGAGGGTTCCCGGGCCCAAGGTGATCCCCGCCTGCTTACGCACCTCCTGGACGATCGCGTAGCCATGCCGAGGTCCGTCAACGAGGGTGGAAAGGACCAGCAGCCCGGGATCTCTCCAACTCGGTCTTCCAGGTTGCTTCACAGTCTTCTCCGAACTGGAGGCGGGCCAGACTCTCCCAAATACATGGCCCGTTACATCATAGCCTAATGCATCCTCCCGAGATGTATTAGGTCGCGACCCACTGACCACCCAAGGTGTGGCGATCCCTACTAGCTTCGGTTGGACACGTGAGCGGACTCAGACGCTCCTACCAGGGCGTCGCAGGCTACGTCCAAGGATACGATCAGGCCAAGGCTGCCTACCGAAGGTTACGGGGTTGTAAACGCACACGCTTGTTCGAAAGCGGCAGAAGACCTGGTCCTGAGAAGGTCCCTGGACAGCACCCATCCCCCGAGCCGAGTCCATCGGCCTCAGCGAGTCGGCGGCGGGCGGCAACTGGCACCGATCATTGCCGATCCGACAGGAAGGCGCCATAGTGCTGCTTGTGGTTGTTCCCCCAGTTCGGACTCCCCACTCAGTCGCGACTTTCTCTGAGACGTCGCAGCAGTGCGTAAGGCCCGAGGCAGCAGGTCCTGAGCTAGGGCGCCCCGAGAGGACCTTGATCACGTGAAGGGACGGCGGTGCAGCGAATGCGGCGGCTCAGGCAGGCCGGCAGAGTTCGCCCGCTGGCCTGCCCCATGCCGGCACTGTCGGGGCCGGGGCGTCTGCCCGGGGGGAGATGACGACTGTCAAGAGGAATTTCCCCGGTGGTGGACGGGCTTCAAGAAGTTCTTCGGTCCCGGCTGGGGATACCGGGATTGACGGTCAGGCTCCAAGCCGCCACGGCGTCTTGGGTTCAACTGGAACGGCTGAACTGGGATCAGGCCGAAAGCAGTGGAGCCATGCCCCAATTTTGATCGCAGGAGAGCAGGAACAGGCGTCCAAGTGCCGGTATCTTGAACAGGCAGTACTTTCTGCGGCGGAGTGGATGCTGTCGGGAATGCGCTCATCTACGATGGAGAATCGCGGTCGGCGCCTAAGCCCACCGACAGGTCCCTTTCATCGTTTTCCAGCGGCAATTCTCTGGCCGTCTCCTGCGGATTCAGCAGCTTCTGCTTGGCCGTTGACAGCAAGGAAAACGCCATCTTTGGAACTGCATGATTGCGCTTCGACAAGACCCGATCTTCCAATCGTCGACGTACGGGGTGATTTGCCGAAGCGCTAAGAAACGGGCAATCCGCCCTTCAAGAGCGCTTTGGCGATCACCACCCTCTGGATCTGGTTAGTCCCCTCGTAGATCTGTGTGATCTTGGCATCGCGCATCATCCGCTCCACCGGGAATTCGTTGATGTAACCATAGCCGCCCAAGATCTGAACCGCGTCAGTGGTGACCCGCATCGCCGCATCCGAGGCGGCCAGCTTGGCCATCGCCGCCAGGCTGGTCATCTGCGCGTCCTGGGCATCAACCGCCCGGCACGCCTCGTGGGTCAAGCAGCGGGCGGCCTCGACCTGAGTGGCCATGTCGGCGAGCATGAACTGCAAGCCTTGGAACTCCGCGATGGGCCGGCCAAATTGGCGCCGCTCCCGGGAGTATTTGACGGCGTACTCCAAGGCGCCCGCGGCGATGCCCAGGGCCTGGGCCGCGATCTGAGGCCGGGATCGGTCGAGGACTCCCATAGCGATCTTGAAGCCTTCGCCCTCGTCGCCGAGAAGACGGTCAGCGGGGACTCGGCAGTCGGAGAAGACCAGTTCACCGGTGTCACTGCCTCGGATCCCGAGCTTGCCATGGATCGAATTCCGACGCAGTCCCTTCGAGTCTCCGTCCACCAGGAACGCCGAGATCCCCCTGGTACCCGAGTCCGGTGCGGTGACGGCGAACACGACGATCAGGTCGGCGACGGTACCCTGGCTGATCCAGGTCTTGGTGCCGTCGAGGACGTAGTCGTCGCCATCGCGGCGAGCGCGGGTGGTCATCGACCCCGGATCGCTGCCTGCGTCCGGCTCGCTGAGCGCGTAGGCGGCCAACTTCTGCCCGCTGGCTAGCTCGGGGAGAAACGCCCGCTTCTGCTCCTCGCTGCCCCCGAGAAGGAGTGGGTAGCCGCCTAGGCCCTGGACTGCGAGCAGCAGGGCGGAGGTGGCGCAAACCTTAGCTATCTCCTCCACCGCAGCCGCCAGCGTCAGCGAGGATCCCGAGACACCGCCGTACTCGGGCGTGAAGGCAATGGCGAAGATGTCCTGCTGGCGGAAGAGTTCCACCACGTCCCAGGGGAACTCAGTCGTCCGGTCGATCTCGGCCGCCCGAGGCGCGATCTTGGCCTGCGCCAACTCCCGAACCGATGACTGGATGGCCTGGAGGTCTTCGCGGACTTCAGTCACCATGGAGATTCTCCCGTCAGGCCACCTCTACCAGGGTGGCTTCTCCCTGAGCTGTTCCGGAGCAGATCGTGGCCGCGCCCGTTCCTCCGCCCCGACGCCTCAGTTCGATCACGCAGGCGGCCAGGATCCTAGCTCCGGAAGCGCCCACCGGGTGTCCTATCGCGATCGCCCCGCCGTTGGGGTTCACCTGGCTGGGATCGAGCTCCAACATTCGGGAGCTGGTGATGACCACCGAGGCGAAGGCTTCGTTGATCTCGACCACCTTGAGGTCGGGAGCGCCGAGGCCGCCGCCGGCCCTCTCCAGCGCCCGGTTCAGGGCCAGAGCCGGCACCGTCGCCAGGTAGGGATGGTCGGCTGCAGATTCCCCGTAGCCGAGCCATTGGGCCAGCGGCTCGACTCCCAGGGCCCGGGCTCGAGCTCGGCTCATGACAACGATCGCGGCGGCCCCATCGTTGATTCCGGGGGCGTTGCCAGCAGTCACGCTGCCATCAGGCCCTCCGAACACCGGCCGAAGAGCGGAGAGTTTCTCGATCGAGGTGTCCGGCCTTGGTTGCTCGTCGCGGTCCACCAACACGGGCCCGGACTTACTGGCTACCTCGATCGGAGCCAGCTCCTCCGCCATCACACCCGTGGCCCGCGCTGCCTCATAGCGCTGCTGCGAGAGCAGGGCGTACTGGTCCTGCTCCTCACGGCTCACCCCCAGTTCCGCGGCAACTTCGGTGCCGTGGTCTCCCATGGGGACGCCGTCTATGGGGCAGGTCAGCCCGTCCCAGAGCATCGAGTCGTAGAGGGTCATGTTGCCCATCGGCACTCCGCGCCGCACCCCCGGCAGGAGCATGGGGGCTTGGGACATCGACTCCATGCCCCCGGCCACGACCACGTCCGCCTCACCGGCGCGGATCAGCAACCCGGCGAGATTGACCGCCTTCAGAGAGGAGGCGCAGACCTTGTTCACGGTCAGCGAGGGGACCGAGGCCGGAATGCCCGCCTTAATGGCCGCCTGGCGAGCCGGGATCTGCCCCTGTCCGGCCGTGATGACGGTGCCCATGATGCATTGGTCCACTTCCTCGGGGGCGACCCCGGCTCGCTCCAGGGCTACTCGAATCGCGTGCGCCCCGAGATCGACCGCCGACACTGAACTCAGCGAGCCGCCCAACTTGCCAAAGGGGGTCCGGGCCGCCGCCACGATCATCGGGTCACGATCACTCACCAACTCATCGTATACCCGCTGGCCGGACCATTCCCAAGGCTCGGTCAGGGCCTCTGGTCGAGGAGCTTGGAAACTGACCCGCCCAGTCCCAGCAGGTGGGAGGCGATGATCAGGCGCTGTACCTCGGAAGTCCCCTCGCCGATCTCGTTGATCTTCACATCACGGTAGTAGCGAGCCACCGGAAGGTCTTCCATGAATCCCGCCCCACCGTGGATTTGCACCGCTTGGTTGGCGCACCAGGTGGCGGTCTCCGAGGCGTGCAGCTTGGCCATGGCGGCGAATTTCCCGGCTGGCCGATCCTGGTCGATGAGAACTCCGGCCCGCCAGACCATGAGCCGGCTCAACTCGATCTGGGTCTCCATGTCGGCCAGCTTGAGCTGGGTGGCCTGGAACTGGCTGATGGGTCGGCCGAACTGGCGACGCTCCTGGGAGTAGCCGAGCGAGGCATCCAGGCAGGCCTGGGCCAGACCCACCGCCAGGGCGGCGATGGCCACCCGGCCCGCCTCCAGGGCCTTGAAGAACTGGCCCAGACCCCCCCCTTCCTTGCCCAGCAGGTTGGCCTCGGGGACGTGGCAGCCAGCAAACGTGAGCTCACGGGTGTCGCTGGCATGCCAGCCCAGCTTGTGGTAGGCCGCTCCCACCTCATAGCCGGGGGTACCCCGCTCCACCAGGATGGCGCTGATCCGCTTGCGCCCGTCCTCCTCGGCGGTGACGGCGGTCAGGGTGACGCCGGCGCTGATATCGGTGCCCGCGTTGGTGATGAAGCATTTCGAGCCGTCGATGACCCATTCCGCCCCCTCCCGCCGAGCTCTGGTCTTGGTCCCTCCCGCATCCGACCCTGCCTCAGGCTCGGTGAGGCCAAACGCCCACAGCTTTGTTCCGGCGCAGAGCTGGGGCAGGTAGCGTTGCTTCTGCTCATCTGTGCCGAAGTAGAAGATGGGAGCGATGCCCAGGGAGACCGCCGCTTCCAAGGTGATCGCCAAGGAGGCGTCGGCGCGAGCGATCTCCTCCAGGGCGAGCAGGTAGCTGACGAAATCGGCGCCGGCGCCTCCCACCGCCTCGGGATAGGGGAGCCCGAACAGGCCGAGTTCCGCCATCGCCGTGACCACGGGATAGGGGAACTCCTGACGGCGATCCCACTCGGCCGCCTGGGGGGCGACTACCTGGCGGGCGAAGTCGCGGCAGGTGTCGCGAATGGCCGCCTGTTCGGGACTCAGCTCGAAGCTCAGTCCCATGTGCCTCTAGGAGCTCCGAGCGGCGCCCAGCCGCTCGCGGGTCAACTCGACGATCTGTTCGATTGTCTCCGCGACCTCGACTCCCGCCTTCGCCAGAGCCGCCACCTTGGAGGCCGGACTGCCGGTGCTTCCACTGATGATCGCCCCGGCGTGACCCATGCGCTTTCCCGGGGGGGCGCTGCGACCGCTGATGAAACCCACCACCGGCTTGGGGTAGCCGCGCCCGATCAGCTCGGCCGCCTTCTCCTCATCCGAGCCACCGATCTCCCCGGCCAGGACCACCAGTGTCGTCTCCTCATCCTCGGCGAAGAGTTGCACCACGTCCGAGAAGCTAAGCCCAAGGACGGGATCGCCGCCAATGCCGACTGAGGTGGTTTGGCCGTACCCCGCCCGAGCCAGGGCCTGAATGATCTCGTAGGTCAACGTTCCCGAGCGCGAGACCACTCCCACCTCGCCCGGGTTGGCGATGTGGTTGGGAATGATGCCCACCTTGGCCCGCTCGCCGGGGGACATCAGGCCCGGACAGTTGGGGCCGATCAGGCGGGTGCCCCGTTGGCTGATGAAGGCCCGTGCCCGCACCATGTCGTTGACCGGGACCAGCTCGGTGATGACGACCACCAAGGAGATTCCCGCAGCCGACGATTCCATGATGGCGTCGGCGGCAAAGGGCGGCGGTACGAAGACTCCGGCGGTGTCGGCGCCGGTCGCCTGGACCGCCTCCAGGACGGTGTCGAAGACGGGCAGGCCCAAGTGCTTGCTGCCGCCCTTACCGGGCGAGACTCCGGCCACCACCTGGGTGCCGAAGTCGAGCATCTGCTGGGTGTGGAACGACCCTTCGCTCCCGGTCATTCCCTGGATCAGCACCTTGGAGTTGCGATTGAGAAGGATGCTCATCTCAACCCCCTCCCCCAGCTCCGATCAGCTCAACGATCTTGCGCGCCGCCTCGGCAGCCGAAACCGCCGGGGTGATCCCTGCTTCCTCAAGCAGCTGGCGCCCCTCCTCCTCTCGAGTGCCGGTCATACGGACCACCAGAGGTAGGTGCAGGCCAAGCTCGTCGCGAGCGCTGATCAGGCCCCGGGCGACCTCGTCGCCGCGGGTGATCCCCCCGAAGATATTGACGAAGACCCCCTTGACGGCAGGGTCGAGCAGGAGCATCTCCAGCGCCTGCTTGACCACCTCCGCCTTGGCGCCGCCGCCGATATCGAGGAAGTTGGCGGCGGTGCCACCGTGCTGCTTGACCAGGTCCAACGTGTTCATGACCAGGCCTGCCCCGTTGCCAATGATGCCCACGCTGCCCCCCAGATGGACGTAGGTCAGCCCCCGGCGCCGGGCCTCGACCTCGAGGGAATCCTCGCCACTGGTGGCGGCCGACGCATCCGGACCCAGCTCGCGGACTAGGTCGTGATGGCGGAACTCGGCATTCTGGTCGATTTCGATCTTGGCGTCTCCGGCAATCACCTGGCCGCTCTTGGTCACCACCAGCGGGTTGATCTCACAGAGGCTGGCGTCGAGCTCCTGGGAGAGTTGAAATAGGCGTTGCACCACTGGGACCAGCTCGGCCAGATAGCGAGCCTTGGGCAGGGTCTCGTCCCCGCCCACCGCCTCCAGGGCCCGCAGAGTCAACTCCCGGATCTGGAAGGGCTGGGGGCCGGCGAAGGGGTCGGGCCAGAGCTTGGCGATCTTCTCGGGGGAGTGTTCCGCCACCTCCTCGATCTCCATGCCGCCGGCGAAGGACAGGATGACCACCATCGAACGGCGATCCCGGTCCACGGTGACGCCCAGGTAAATCTCCTTGGCTATCTCGAGGGCCTCCTCGCAGAGCACCGATGGGACGCTGTAGCCGTGGATCTCGATGCCCAGGATCGCCGCAGCGGCGGCATGGGCTTGGGCCGGAGTCTGGGCTAGCTTGACCCCTCCTGCCTTTCCCCTCCCCCCGATCGGTACCTGGGCCTTGACCACCACCGGACCCATCTCCTGGGCGGCCTTCTCCGCCTCCTGGGGGGAACGAGCCACCCGTCCCGTGGGGCACTCGATCCCAACTCGGCGCAGATGTTCCTTGGCCTGATGTTCGAGCAGCTTCACCGGCGCCTCCCATGGGCCGGTGCATCCGGCCGCCGCCTCGTAGGCCTCAGTTTAGATGTCCTTCGTCGAGCTCCTTGTCCCAGGAGCCGGGCCCAGCACTCAGAGGGGGATATTGCCGTGACGACGATGGGGAGCGGGCACCTGCTTGGTCCTGGCCATGCGCAGGGCCGCTACCAGGGCCGGCCGGGTGTGCCGGGGTTCGATGACATCATCGATGTAGCCGCGCTCGGCCGCCTGATAGGGATTGGCGAACTGCTCGCGGTAGGAGGCGATCAGAGCCTCCCGGTCGACTAGGGCCTGCCCAGGGCGCGGCCGACCCAAGAACTGGACCGCTCCCTCCGCCCCCATGACGGCAATCTCCGCCGAGGGCCAGGCCACGTTGTAATCGGCCCCGATGTGTTTGCTGCACATGACGTCGTAGGCGCCGCCATAGGCCTTGCGCGTAATCACGGTCAGCTTGGGAACTGTCGCCTCGGCGAAAGCGTAGAGCAACTTGGCTCCGTGGCGGATGATGCCGCCATACTCCTGCTCGGTTCCGGGGAGGAAGCCGGGGACGTCGACGAAGGTCACCAAGGGAATGTTGAAGGCATCACAAAAGCGCACAAATCGTGCACCTTTTACCGACGCGTTGATGTCCAGTGCCCCGGCCAGATGGCGCGGTTGATTGGCCACCACGCCCACGCTCTCACCATCCAGGTGGGCAAAGCCAACGACCAGGTTGGGGGCATAGAGCGGCTGCACCTCGAGGAAAGCACCGTCATCAAACACTCGGGTGATGACGTCGCGCATGTCGTAGGGAATGTTCTGGCTTTCCGGAATGATCTCCTGCAGCTCCACATCGGACCGGTCACTGGGATCGGAGCTCTCCCGCAGCGGGGGCGCCTCCCAACTGTTCTGGGGAAGAAAAGCGAGCAACTCGCGAACCTGGAGAAACGCCTCGTCTTCATTCTTGGCTTCGAAGTGGGCGACCCCACTGCGCCGGGAGTGGACGTCGGCTCCGCCCAACTGTTCTTGGTCGACATTCTCTCCGGTGGTCACCCGAACTACCTCCGGTCCGGTGATGAACATGTAGCCCACCTTGCGCACCATGAAGGTGAAGTCGGTGATGGCGGGCGAGTAAACGGCACCACCGGTGCAGGGTCCGGCGATGATCGACAACTGGGGAACCACCCCGCTGGCGCGGACATTGCGGTAGAAGATGTCGGCGTAGCCGGCCAGCGATACCACGCCCTCTTGGATGCGCGCCCCGGCGCTGTCGTTGATGCCGATTACCGGGGCGCCGGTGCGCTCCGCCAGGTCCATCACCTTGCACACCTTCTCGGCGAAGGCCTCACCCAGAGAGCCTCCCATAAAGGAGGCGTCGTGGGAGAAGATGAACACCTGTCGACCTGCAATCAGGCCGAAACCGGTGACCACCCCATCACCCAGGGCGCGGCGCTCGGCCATGTCGAACTGGATCGAACGGTGGGTCACAAAGGCGTCCAGCTCGACGAAGCTTTCTGGGTCGAGCAGGCGCTTGATACGTTCCCGAGCGGTGAGCTTGCCCCTGCTGCGCTGCACGCGCTCCGGCTCGCCGTCGCGGTGCACGGCATCATGACGACGCTTGCGCAGCTGATTGATCAAGCGCTCGTTGGCACTCGGGGCTGCGGTTGGCCGCCGCTCGTCCTTGGCGGCGCGGGGCACGGAGCGCTGGGCTTCGTCCCCGCCCGGCGGCGACTTGGGCTTGATCATTCGGTCATCTTCGTCCATCTGGAGACAGCCCAGTGCGGGCTCGTGGCGGCTGCGGCCCGGAGCCAACCCTGGTGAGTACCGTGGCGGATCGGGGCCGCGGCGGTCAGCTGGCTCCGCCCTCTCTCGGTCATCCCCCCCGCAATGGCTGGCATTGGGCGGAATGGACGGCCGAAGGCACGGGCACCGCTCTCCTGGTGCTGGGCGGACTGAGCGCCGTCTGCCTCGACTTCGGCCAGGGCTCGCCGATGCCAGGGTTGATCTCCTCCGCCTCACTCCGGCTGCTCCTTACCGGACTCCTCTTCGCCGGCACCGGCAGTCTGGTGGCCATCTCTCCGCTGGGGCGCCTCAGCGGGGCCCACCTGAATCCGGCAGTGACCCTGGCCTTCTGGTCGAGTGGACATGTCTCCCGCTCCGACCTGGTCGGTTACCTCAGCTACCAGGTCGTCGGTGCTCTGGTTGGTGTGGGCCTGCTTCGCCTGCTCTGGGGTCCGGTCGCCATTTCCGTCCAGGACGGCAGAACAAGCCCCCATCCCGGCGTGACGCCGCTGGCCGCCATCGGCATCGAGGCGCTCCTGACCGCAGTCCTGATCCTGGCCCTCTTCGCCTTCACGTCGTCGGCGAAAACTGCCCGCTGGACGCCACTGGCGCTCTGGATCGTGATCGCGCTTCTGGTTTGGCGCGGCGCGCCTTACACCGACTGCAGCATGAACCCGGCCCGGAGCATCGGGCCGGCCGTCATCTCAGGGCTTTACTCGTCCCTGTGGATCTACCTGGTCGGTCCCCTGCTGGGAGCCTTGGCTGCCGCTCTGGCGTTCGTCCACGCCCCACTGGGACTGCGACCGGTCACCGCCAAGCTGTTCCATGACGCCGCCTATCCCAGCGTCTTGGGCACCTCGCTGCGAGTCCGGCCCAGAAACACACCCCCGACCTGATCTCGAACCGACCGCCAGTGGCTCAGCTGGTGGCCCGCGGCTGGTAGGCGCCGAAAACTGCCCGCAGCCGGTTGCAGATCTCGCCCAGGGTCGCTCCGGCACGGAGCGCCTCCGCCATCACCGGAAGCAGGTTGCTGCTGCCGCCGGCGGCATTCTCAACGCGGGCCAGGGCCCGATCGGACGCCTCCTCGTCCCGCTCAAGGCGGTGGCGTGCCAGGCGCTCTCGCTGGCCTCTCTCCAACTCGGGATCCACCTTGAGGATGGGGATATCGACTGGGGTCTCGTCCTGGAAGCGGTTGACCCCGACGATGATGCGCTGCTCCGCCTCGACCAGCTCTTGGTGACGGTAGGCGGCATCCTGGATCTGCTCTTGGTAGAAGCCCTGCTCGATGGCGGCTACCGCCCCGCCCCGAACGTCCACCTCCTGGATCAGCTCCGTCGCCGCCTCGATCAGCTGCGCCGTCAACTGCTCCACCAGGTGAGATCCTCCAAGAGGATCGGCGACCCGGGCGACGCCGGACTCGAAGGCCAGCAGCTGCTGGGTGCGCAGGGCCACGGTGGCCGCCTCCTCGGAGGGCAGCGCCAGGGCCTCGTCGTAGGAGTTGGTGTGCAGTGACTGGGCTCCCCCCAGCACTGCGGCCAGGGCCTGCAGCGAGACCCGCACCACATTGTTCAGGGGCTGCTGCGCGGTCAGGGTGGCTCCCCCGGTCTGGGCATGGAAGCGAAGCTGGCAGCTGCGCTCGCCCTGGGCCCCGAAGCGGTCATGCATGATGGCGGACCAGAGCGCCCGGGCGGCGCGGAACTTGGCCACCTCCTCAAAGAAGTCGTTGCCCACGTTGAAGAAAAAGCTCAGTTGGGGAGCGAACTGCTCCAGCCCCAGGCCCGCGCTCAGGGCCGCCTCCACGTAGGCGATGCCGTCGCTGAGCGCGAAAGCCAGCTCCTGGGGAGCCGTCGCACCGGCCTCCCGGATGTGGTAGCCGGAGATGGAGATGGGATGCCAGCGGGGCAGGTGCTCATGGCAGTAGGTAAGCGTGTCGGTGACCAGGCGCATGCTCGGCCGGGGCGGGAAGATGTAGGTGCCCCGGGCCACGTACTCCTTGAGGATGTCATTCTGGATGGTCCCCCCGAGCAGCTCGGCGGCGATGCCGCTCGACTCCGCCGCCAGTTGGTACATCAGCAGGAGCAGGCTGGCCGGGGCATTGATGGTCATCGAGGTGGTGACCCGGTCCAGTGGCAATCCCTGACAGAGCACCTTCATGTCATCCAGGGTGTCGATGGCCACGCCCACCTTGCCCACCTCCCCGGCCGCCTCCGGCGCATCCGAGTCGTAGCCCATCTGAGTGGGCAGGTCGAAGGCCACCGATAGACCGGTCTGGCCACGAGCGAGGAGATAGTGGAAGCGCTGGTTGGTGGACGCCGCCGAACCGAACCCGGCGTACTGACGCATCGTCCAAAGCCGTTTCCGGTATCCCTCCGGTCGGGTTCCCCTGGTGTAAGGCGGATCCCCCGGAGGCGGCGGCTCGGGTGAGCCCGTCCCGTACCAGGGGTCCAGGGGCAGCTCCGACTCGGTCTCCTCGAAGCGGGGAACGGCGGAGTCCGAGCTCACGGCAGGAGATCTCGTCGCTGGCAGAGTTCGGTCAGGACGCCGTGCGCTGACTTGGGGTGGATGAACGCCACCAGGCGCCCCTTGGCACCCAGCCGAGGCTGCTCGTCGATGAGCTCAGCTCCTCGGTCGCGCCAGCTGCGCAACTCCTTCTCTATGTCTTCCACCAGGTAGGCGATGTGGTGCAAACCCTCGCCTCGGCGCTCCAGAAAGCGCGCCACCCGGGAGTCTTCGCGCGTGCTGCCCAAGAGCTCCAGGCTGGACCCGCCAATCTCAAAGAAGACGGTGCTGACGCCGTCCACGGGGACCGCCTCGGCATGGCTGGGGGGCGCCCCGAGAAGATCCTGATAGAAGGCCACGGCAGCGTCCAGATCGACGACGGCAAGACCGATGTGATCGATCGCGGTCAAGCCTGAATCCGCCGCCACCACTCGATTATGACCATCTCCGTAAAGGCTCACCGGGGGAGCGGAAAAGGCGGCCTGAGTCCCACGCCGCGCTGTCCCCAGCGCCAGGTTTAGGGAGCTCTACCGATGAGATCCTGATGTAGCGGCCGGTGGTGGTCTCGCTAATGGCGGTCTCCGCGGTATCGCTAGCAGAGCAAGGACTGGGAGACGAACAGCAAGCTTTTCCCGGGTTTTGTACCGGCGGTCTGAGTACCGTTGGCGTCCCTCAGAGCGACGTGCTCAACCCCATCGACTCCGCCACCAGCACCGCGATATCGCGGCTCTTGAGTGGCATCTCTTGCGAGCTGATCCCCTCAGTGAACATGGTGGCGCAGAAGGGACAGGCCAGGGCGGCCGTTGTCGCGCCAGTCTCCTCGGCCTGCTTGACGCGAACGCGGTTGATCCTTTCGCCTCGGTTCTCTTCCATGAAGATGCGGCCCCCGCCGGCGCCACAGCACATGGCCTCGTTGCGGGTGCGCTTCATCTCGACCAACTGGGCACCGGGTATGGCCTGGAGCACCTTGCGGGGAGCGTCGTACTCACCGTTCCAACGCCCCAGGTAGCACGGGTCGTGGTAGGTCAGAGCTCCTGTCTGCAAGGGCTGCTTGAGCTTGATCCGACCCTCCTCGAGAAGCTGGGCAAACAGCTGGGTGTGGTGGATCACCTCGTAGGTACCGCCCAGATCGGGGTACTCATTGGCCAAGGTGTTGAAGCAGTGGGGACAGGTGGCGATCACCTTGCGTACTGACCGTGCCTGCAACTTATTGACCACCTGCTCTGCCTGAGTTTGGAAGAGGTACTCGTTGCCCAGCCGCCGGGCCGGGTCACCGTTGCAAATCTCTTCCTGGCCGAGAATGGCGAAGCTGATCCCCGCCGCTTTGAGGATGGCCACGGTGGCCCTGGCAATGGGCCAGTTGGACTCGTCGAAGGCGGTGGCGCAACCGACCCAGTAGAGGTATTCGGCGTCAGGATTGTCTGCTAGAAGGGGGACCTCCAGCCCGTCGGCCCAGCGCATCCTGGTGTCCGCCGCCATGCCGAAGGGGTTGCCTCTCTGCTCCATCGACTCCAGCGCTGTCCGGGCCTCCTTGGGCAAGCGCGACTCCTCCAGGACCAGGCTGCGGCGCATCTCGACGATGGCCGGCACGTGCTCGATCAGGACCGGGCACTCCTCCACGCAGGCGCCGCAGGTGGTACAGGACCAGAGCGTCTCCTCGAGCACACTCCAGTCGAGCAGCTGGCCGTCCCGGGGAGCCTCGGCAGCAGGCGCCTTCTCGCCCTGGGTCGTCCAGTAGCTGGGGGGCGGCGCCTGCTCTCGGGCTTGGGCGTACCAACCGTCGCGGAGGTCGGTGATGAATAGCTTGGGCGAGAGCGGCTTGCCGGTGTTGAAGGCGGGGCAATGGCTCTGGCAGCGGCCGCACTCGGTGCAGGTGGCCAGGTCCAGCTCCTGCTTCCAGGTGAGCTGGTCCACTTTGGCCAATCCAAAGTGCTCGGCCGTCTCGATGTCGAGCTGGGGTAGGTGGCGTCCGGGCGGCTCCAGGCTGCGGAAGAAGACGTTGGGAGCGGCGGTGAGGATGTGCAGATGCTTGCTGTGGGCCAGGTAGACGGCGAAGGCGGCGATCAGCCCCAGGTGGGCCCAGAGGAAGAATTCGTGCCAGGCCCAGATGCCCTGCCCGGGGACGCCCCGGAAGACCTGGGCCACCGCCGCTGACACCGGCCGCAGGTTGACCAGGTGATCGGTGCCGGCTGCGATCTGGGTGGCATAGAGGCCGATCTGAGTCAGGATCACCAGCGCGATCAAGAGCAGGATCAGGGTGGCATCGAGCTGGTGGCTGCCCTGAAAGCGCCGCGGCCGCAGCAGGTAGCGGTTGAGGGCCGCCACCGCGAGCCCCGTCAGCACCGCCACCGCCAGCAGCTCCTGGGCGAAGGCGACCGGTCCCCACCACAGCTGCTGCTCCAGGTTCAGCGGTGGTAGGAGCGCCTCCAGAGCGGCCTCCAGGATCTCCAAATTGAGGATTACGAAGCCCCAGAAGATGAGGAAATGGGCGAGCCCGCTAAGCGGCCAGCGCAGGAGTTGGCGCTGGCCCAGCACGAAAACCACGACGCCCCAGGTCCTTTGCCCCAGGTGGTCCCAGCGCCGGTCGGGCTGGGCCGCCTCCATCGAACGCAGCAGCGGAGCCAGCCGGACCGCGAAGAGGAATCCCGTCAGTTCGACCAGTAGCAGGAGGGCGACCGGGTTGAGCCAGATCACGGCCGGTCGAATCCCACCGCGACCAGGAAGAGGACCAGCCCCGCCCCGAAGACGAGCAGGGAGAGGAAAAGAAACCAGCTGGGCTCCTCCATCCAGAAGGGTCCTCTCCGCTGGCGGGCTCCGGCGATGCTCAGGTTGGGGTCGTCAGCGGTAACGGACTTGTCCCCGGGGCTCTCTTGGCTCACTGGGGCCATGGTACGGACTGACCTCTACTCTCCGGTCCACTTCGCCGGGCGCTTTTGGGTGAAGGCGGAGATGCCCTCCTTGGCATCTCCGCTGCGGAAGACGGCGTCGAACTCACCGAGTTCCGTCTCCAGGCCATCGTGTAGGGGCTGGTCCAGCCCCTTTCCTACCGCGCGCTTGATCGCTGCCAGGGCCAGAGGAGCCTGCTCGGCCAGCCTGGTGGCCAGGTCCTGAGCCGCCTGCCGCAGCTCACCAGGTCCGACCACCTGGTTGACTAGGCCCATCTCCAGGGCGTGCTCTGCGTCGATCTGCTCGCCTGTTAGCAGAAGCTCCAGAGCTCGGCCCCGCCCCACCAGACGGGGGAGTCGCTGGGTTCCGCCCCAGCCGGGGATGATCCCCAGCAGAATCTCCGGCTGCCCCAGCTTGGCGGTGGCACTGGCCACCCGCAAGTCGCAGGCCATGGCCAGCTCCAGGCCACCCCCCAGGGCAAAGCCGTTGATGGCGGCCACGATGGGATACCGCTGCGCCTCCATCTCCAGGGTCAGCTGCTGGCCATCGGCGATCTTGCTCCGGGTGCCATCCGCTCCCTGGCTCACGAACTCCTTGATGTCGGCCCCGGCGACGAAGAAGCGATCCCCGGCCCCGGTCAGCACCACCGCCCCCAGGGAGTTGTCGTTGGCCACCTCGGTGAAGGCGGCCCGGAGGCCGGCCAGGACCAGCTGGCTGAGAGAGTTGGCGGGAGGGTGGTCGATGGTGATCCAGGCCACCCTGCCGTCTCGCTCCATCCGGACTAGATCGTCCGTCGCTTGTCCTCCCGTTGGGCGGGGCCCGGCGCGGCCACCTTGTGTAGGCTAGCTGTGTGGCCGACCCGGAGGCACCCTTGGAGCCGGCGGATGTCTCGCTCCCCGCGGCCGACGAGTTCGCTGGGCTCAGCGACGAGCAGCTCCAGGCGCTGGTGGCCATGGTCGACGCGGCCGAGCGCCGCATCCGCGAGGAGATGGCACCTTTCCAGCGCCGCCTCCACCGGCTGACCCGAGACGGCGCGGCGGTCCAGACTGAGGTCCGGCGCCGGGAGCGCCAGCAGCACATCCAGAAGCGCAAGCAAGTGCGCGATCAGGTAAAAGAGGGCGCCGCACCTTCCCTGGCGGGACTGATCGAGGCCCCCGACCCGCCCTCATTTGGTGAGCCCGCCTTCTCCGAGCTCAGCTTCCTCCTGGAGAGCGGCGGCGAAGTTGCCCTGGGATACCCCGGTTCCCGCACCCCCACCCTGCAGATGACCGATGGCAGCGCCATCTCCCAAGTCACGACCCTGGCCGAGGCACGGGATCTCTTCCGCCAGGGCTGGGAGATCGGGGTCCCGGCCCGGCGCGGTGTCAGAGTCCACACCCCGGGCACGAGACTGGAGCGCCTGCTCGACCCCGACGCCTGCTTCGTGCGCCCACCACAGGCCGGGGACAGAGAGGAAGGGCCCCCAGCGTGAGCCGGGTGATCGGGCTGACCGGGGGAGTCGCCAGCGGTAAGTCGACCGTGGCCGCGATGCTCGGCGAGAAGGGAGCCTGGGTGGTCGACGCCGACAAGCTGGCCCGAGACGCGGTCAGACTGCACAGCCCAGCGCTGGCCGAGATCTCCCAGGCCTTCGGTGACGCGGTCATCGCCGAGGACGGCTCGCTGAATCGAGCCCAACTCGGCCAACTGGTCTTCAGCGACGAGGCGGCCCGCCAGCGTCTCAACGCGATCGTCCATCCCCGGGTCCTCGACCTGAGCCGGCAGGAGATCCAACAGGCCCTGGAGTCGGGAGCCGACCTCGTCGTCTACGACGTCCCCCTCCTCTACGAAGCCGAGCGGGCCGAGGAGTTCGATGGCGTCCTGGTGGTCTGGGTCGATCCCCCGACCCAGCTCCTGCGCTTGCGGCAGCGCACCGGGCTCTCCGAGGCGGCGGCACGGCAGCGGATCGCCTCTCAGATGCCGCTCAGTCGCAAGCGCGAACTGGCCAACTGGGTGATCGACAACAGCGGCGGTCTGGCAGAGACCCGAACCCTGGTCGATGCGCTCTGGTCGGCCGAATTTGCCCCGCCACCCTGATCCGCTCTTCCGGGCCTGCTTCTGAGCGGTGTGGTGCGCTATGCTCGGCGAACAAGCGTGCCCAGCACCCCTAGCGATTTCTGGATCAAGGTACCCAATCCCTTCTGGGGCGTGGAAACAGTCGGCTTCAGCGTCCGCTACCCAAGCCAGCCCGAAGCCCGGGGCCTCCCCGACATCCCTTTCTTCGTGGAGGGAGACGCCCAGTCGCTGGCCTCCCTGGAGCAACCGCTGCGGCTTTTTCCGCAGCGGGAGCGCTACGTCGATTGCGACGGCCTGGGCGAGGCTTACAGCTGGACCGACCCGATCAAGCTCACCGACGAGGTGACCGTGATGGCCTTCCGCGACCGGAGCCTGGAGCATACTGCTCCCGATCCCGGCCGGGCGCTACTCAACCGGCTCTCCAACCAGCTGGTTCTGCTCGCCTTCCCCTTCCTTCGCGACTGCGTCCGGGTGGCCGGCCTGCGCCTTAGTTCACGAATCTCGGTCAAAGTGCGTTCTGAATCCATGCCCGAGATTGATCTATCGTTGCCGCTCGCCGACATCGTCGAGGGTAACGGCTCCCGGGAACTGCTCTCCCTCTAAGCGGCTGGGCCAGCCTGTTAGGCCTCCCGGTACTCGAAGCTCCATAGCGCCAGGCCGAGGACAACGACCATCCAGACGGCGACCCAGACCAAGTAGGCGACCGTCGGCCCCGTGGCCGAGGCGAAGGTACTGCCCAGACCCCGGGAAGCCTCGCCCGCGAAGGACGACGGCTCCATGGCGTAGACGGCAGCGTGCCAGAGCCCGTCGGTGGGCAGCAAAAAGTGGGTGGCCACCCCGACGTTGGTGATGGCCGCGTTGTGAAAGACCTGACCGAAGGCACCGGCGACGCCGCCCAGCCACATGGTCCCGAAGGCGATCACCGAGATCACTCCCGCCGTGATCGCCGAGATCCGCGTGCTGAGGGCCAGGGTGAAGGTCAGCAGGATCAGGCCCTCCACCAGCAGAGCCGCTCCGGAGGCAATCGCCAGGCGCGGCCAGTAACCGGTAGTCCAGTCGACCAAGGCGAACTCCAGGGCCACCGACACCGCGGTGTATATGGCAATCGGCAAAGAGAGTCCCAGCCACCTCCCGAGCAGCAGGTCACGGCGGCGAAGAGGGCGGGAGAGAAGGCTCTGGGCGACTCCGGATTCCAGTTCGCCGGCGACGGCGGGGGCGGCCAGGAAGGCACAGGTCAGGGCCAAGACGAAGCTGAACATGAACATGACCAAGAGCAGCAGCTGGGCTGCCGCGGTGTGAATCTCCCCCTGCGTCAGCGGATGGCCGGCCAGGTGGAGGCTGGGGACCCGGGAGAAGCCCCACCCCGTGACGCCGATCACAATCCCGGTGAGGGCCAAAAGGGCAAGCACCAGCTTGCGCCGGACCAGCTCTCGCCAGGTTAGGCTGGCGATCACCCATATCGCCATCAGCTGTCCCCGATCAGCTGCAAGAAGCGTTCTTCCAAGGTCTGCTGGCCCGGGTCCACCGCGTAGATGCGGCCTCCCGCCGCGACGATGGCGGCGATCAGGTCCGGCACCCGGCTGGGATCGATCGCCGAGACGGTCAGCCAGCCCTCGTCGTCGAGGATCTTGCCAAAGGTGCTCAGCTCCCCTCGGGCCTCCGCCCCCAACCCGGTGCAACGCACCCTGACCTGGGGACGACCCAGCAGCTCGGCCAGGCGCCCGGTAGCGATCACCCGACCGTGGTCGACAACCGCCGCCCGGTCACAGACCTGCTCGACTTCGGACAGAAGATGAGAGTTAAGAAAGACGGCCACCCCCTGGTCACGCAGTCGGCGCACGATCTCCCGGACGTCATGGCGGCCGACCGGATCGAGCGCCGACGTGGGCTCGTCCAGGAGCACCAACTGGGGGCTGCCCAGGAGCGCCACGCCGAGACCGAGTCTCTGCTGCATCCCCTTGGAGAAGCCGCTGACGCGGTCGTCGGCCCGATAGGCGAGCCCAACTGTCGCCAGGGCGCCTCGGATCGCGTCGGGCCAAGCTGAGCGTTCCAGCTGGGCCAGGCGGCAATGCAGCGCAAGCACCTCCCGGGCCGTCAGCCATCCCTGATAGCGGAAGAGCTCAGGCAGATAGCCCACCTGGCGGCGGGCGTCCAGGGAGCCAGCCGGCGAGCCCAGGACCATGCTCTCCCCGGAGGTGGGGCGCGCCAGACCCAGGAGCATCTTCACCAGGGTCGTCTTGCCCGCGCCGTTGGGTCCCAGAAAGCCGAACACCTCGCCCCGAGGGACGGACATGCTGAGCCCGGAGAGGGCCGGGGTCTGGCCGTAGGTCTTGGTCAGCTGGCTGACGTAGATGGCGGGACTGTCAGGGAGCGCCGATGCCTCCGAGTTGAGGAGGTCTTCATCAGCGACCGGGAATTCGACGACGCCCTCAGCCACCGGCCAGGCTCAGCACCGTGCCCGAGTCGACCAGACCGCCAATGGCTCGAACCACACCGTTCTGCTCCCAGACAACCGCCGCCACCAGCGGGCTGCCGGCGGCGAACAACACCGCCTTCTGGCCGTGGACCGTGGCCGGTTGGGCCTGACCCAGGTTGGTCAGGATGGGGATAGGCAAAGTGTCGATGGGATTGCCCAGCTGGTGAATCGCGGTCACCAGCGAAGCGGGCAGGAAGGGCAGGCTGAGCAGGTAGTTCTCCAGCTGCGACACGCTGACCCCGGTCGAATCCAGAACTGGGGCCCTTACCGCCAGCAGCGCCAAGGTGGGCAGTTTGGCATCGCTGATCGAGCGTGCGCTCGGCGAGGCACAGACACTCCCCGAGGTACACATCCGCCGGCTGGCGTGGTGGCCGCCGAACAGGTCGGACAGGGAGAGGGGAAGAGATTGCCTGCCGATGCCGTAAACCACGGCGATCCCAGGTCCGACCGACTCGCGAAGCTGAGCCCCATCGAATCCCGCTGGCAGGGGCGGCAGGGCGACGCGGGCGGCCAGAGCTGCCGCCTCGGCGCGAGCGGCGCTGAAGGTGAAGGTTGAGCTGTAGCGGGGAACCTCAAGGTACTCGGGAGTTCCGGTCACGCCCGAGGGCAATGTGCTGGGCATCCTGAGGGTGACCCCGGCGGCGGATTCGGCGGCCGTCAAGCTGGGTTCGGGTATCAGCTTCAGATCTTCCACACCGGCCAACCGGCCGAACTCCGAGAGGTGGGGCAGGGCCAACAACTCCGACCGCGTGACCGCCAGAGGAGCGACCTTGGTGGGGGCGAAGATCTGGGTCCACTGGACACCAGCCACCGCGGTGACCGTACCGGTGGTGATGGCCAGGACGGCGATGGTGGCAACTACCCCCCCGGCCCGACCGGGATGGGCGAGGCGCTGGGGCAGCCGCTCTCCAACCGAGCGCCGCCGACCTGGCTGGGCCGTGCTCAGCCGGCGCTGAACCCTGGCCCAACCCACCTTGACATCAACCGCCACCGCGGGGTTCATGGGAAGCAGTCGACGGGTGCTACTTACTTCCGCCGAAAAGCTGGCGAGCCGAGCGGAGCAACGGCGGCAGGACTTGGCATGAACCTTGACTCGGTCCGCGACCAGCAAAGGCTCATCGACAATCCGCCGCAGCATTCCCTCAGAGGGGTGGAACAATGTGGTCACGTTCAATCTCCTTGCGCAGAGCCGCTTCGGCGCGCCTCAGGCGCACCCCCACTTGACTCACCGGTATAGCCAGTGCGGCCGCCACCTCTGAATACGAAAGACCGCTGTAGCGCAATATCAAGAGGGCCGCATGCCGCCGCTTGAGCCGGCCCAGGGCTTCCTCAACCTCATGACGGGTCTCGCCGGCGAGAGCCGCTGTCTCCGGGGTGTCGTCCGTCCGGTGCTCGTCCCTGACCTTCAGTTCGCGACGGGAGCGACGCCCGTCAGCGCGCACTCGGTTCAGGGCCAGATGGGCCGCTGCCAGTCGGAGCCAACCAGCGGAGGCCTGGTAGCCGTTGGGGTACCTGAGGTGGAAGGCGAGGAACACCTCCTGGGCGACATCCTCAGCGGCCGCCCGCTCGCGCAGCACCCGAGCCGCCACCCCCACGACTGCGGAGTACTCCGCTTCAAAGAGCTTCTCGAAGTCGCCGCCCTCGTGGGTCAGGGATCGGGCGGGGACTGGTGGCCTGACCACTCTCAGGGGCTGGAGCACATCAAGGCCGCGGGTCGTACCGTACACATCTCTCTCAGCACCGCTCGGCGCTCAAATGTGACATCTGCCATCCTCTGCCGACCTTCGTCGGCGAAGGCGCCCGCGCCTTGTGGGAGTTCTGACCCCAGCCTCTGCCGAAGCTAGCTGGAGGGACTAGCGGACGCTGACGGGCTCGCCTTGGCGGTCGGGCCGGTGGCAGCTGAGGCCGACGGTGAAGGGCTCGGAGTCGGGGTCTTGACGATCACCTGAGGAGTGGGGCAGCCGAAGGGCACCGGCTTGATGGAGACGCTAGCCGTGGGCGATGCGGACGCCTGAGCCTGGGCCTGGATCACGACGGGGGTGATCTTGGGACAGGGCGGGGCGGTCGGGATCGCCGTCGGTGAGATGGCCTTGATCAGAAGAGCGATGAGCACGGCCAGGCCACCCAGGATGGCCGTGATCACGAAGGCCACGGCTCCCCACTCCCGCCGCATGAAAGTCCGGTTCAACTAGCTGAGGCTCCTTCCTGGCCAATTCGACCGCGCCACCGCTGCCAGGATAGCCAGCCCATGCTGCGCGCCTGCTGGCGCAGCCGGAGCGAGAGGGGCGGACCCTGGGGCCGGCGGTACCGCTCCAGGGGTCTGGTCGAGTGCGATTCGATCGCCCGACGCAGGTCGAGCGCGCTTCTGCCCGGGAAGACGGTGACCGTGCGGGCCAGGTCATAGCCGCCGAAGTGGCTGTCGCTGGACCCCAGGGCGGCCCCGAGCCGGTCCCGGTGGAGTTGATAGAAGTCGTCGAGGCCGCGGATGCGGCCCTTGGTGGTGGGGCAGGTGTGACGGAGCTCGATGCCGTCCACCGGCAGCTGGGCGATCAGACGGCGCAGGGCCCCCTGGGATATGGAGGCGAAATAGGTGGGCATCCAGGGGTGGGCCATGATCGCCAGTCCGCCCTGGTCATGGATGGCCGAGATGGTGTCCTCGACCTTCATGCCCATCCGCACCGGTCCGCCCAGAAAAAGTCCCAGCACATGGACGTTGGCCGGCGAGGCGGTGGTCACCTCCTCGCCCTTGACCACGTCGATGCCGAACTCGGATCCGGCCTCCCCAGCCTCGGCACAGCCGGAGAAGGTGTCATGGTCAGTGATGGCCACCACGCTGAGGCCGGCCAGCGCCGCCGCCGCCACCAGCTGGCGGGGGCTGACCATGCCGTCGCTGGCGGTGGTGTGGGCATGGGGATCGGCCACAGCGTGGCCGGGGGGAAGGGGAAGGCTGGCGGTGAGCCGCCCTGACGGTGGGCTCAGCGACCGAGTCCCGGTCCGACCGCCGAGGTGGGCGCCGGGCGATCACCGTCGTCGGGGTGGTCGCCCTCCTCCTCGCTCCCGGGCCGGTTGCGCATGTTGAGGATGCGCAGGAAATCCTGGGCACGGGCCATCGCCTTCCAGCGCTCTGGGTAGAAGTCCTGGGCCACGACGCTGGAATCCTCCAGCCGCAGCACCGAAACACACCACTTGTTGAGGGTGTGCGAGACCTCTACTTCGAAGTCTCCCTCCTGGCTGCGGTAGCGCAGAAGGTCATCACCGCGCCGCGGGCGTTGCATTGCCATTGCACTACCTGTAGTCGAATAGGATTGAGGACGGGTTGCTCCGCACCGATTGCCATCTGGCAGGGCAGTATAACTCGCTTCAGCGAGAGTTTTCGGAGCACCAGCAGGGGAACCGAAGAGCCCGCCGGGAGAGCCGCGCAGGTCCACCCGGATGGTCTACTTCTGGCTCTTCTCCAGCTCCTCGATCCGTGCTCGCAACAAGGGCCCGAGCTCCTCGTCGCGCCAAACAATCTCCGCGTTGGTGGCCAGCCAGCTCTCCAGTGTGCCCACGTCGAGCAGCCGCCCGGTGAACTCCAGCCCCACCACGGCGCCCTGCTGGGCAAGACGCCTGATGGCGTCGGTGAGCTGAATCTCCCCGCCAGCGCCAGCCGAGGTGGTCTCCAGCTCGGCGATGACCTCCGGTGTCAGCACGTACCGACCCATCAGGGCGAGGTCGCTGGGGGCATCCCCGGCCGTCGGCTTCTCGACCACGTCGGTCACCCGGAAGACGGGGCCATCCCCCTCCACGGCGGCGACCCCGTAGCGCGAGATCTGCTCGCGGGGGCAGCGCCGCAGGGCGAGGACGGTGCAGTGCTGCTGGCGGTAGACCTCGATCAGCTGGCCCAAGAGCGGTGGACTGCCCGAGAAGAGGTCGTCAGGCAGCATGACCCCGACGGCCGCCTCCCCTTGAACCAGGGGAGCGGCACACCAGACGGCATGGCCCAGGCCCAGCGGCTCGGACTGGACCACGAACTCCATCTGGCAGATCTGGGAGATCTCACGCACCCGGCGGGCCAGATCGTCTGCGCCCCTCCGTTCCAGCGTCGTCTCCAGGACCGGGTCAGCGGCGAAGTGGGCCTGGATCAACTCCTTGCCGGGGGCGGTGACAATCACCGCCCGCTCGATCCCCGATGCCACTGCCTCCTCGATTCCCCACTGGATCGAGGGCCGGTCCCCGACCGGCACCATCTCCTTGGGGAGCGCCTTGGTGGCGGGTAGGAAGCGAGTCCCCAGCCCGCCCGCCGGAACCACCACCGTTCGGACTGGACCCACGTCGAGGGATTCTAGGGGGCAGGGCGGCCCCGGCCCCAAGTGGGCCGGGGCCGCCCATGGGTAGGTGCGGCTAGTGCTGTCCGCCGGTTGCGGCCGGCTCGGGAAGCGGGACTGGTGCCGGGCCCGGCTGGTGGCCGTTGCCGGACTGAGTGGCTCGGGCCACCCGCGCTCCCAGCTCGGGGTCGACCTTGGTCCAGTAGTCGATAACCCGGACCAGGGTCTGAGGCTCAACTCCCTGGGCGACATGGCCGGCGATGTTGCTGACCAGTCTTTGTCGGGCGCCCTCGTCGAGGACCTGCCGGTACAGGGTCCCCGGCTGGATGAAGTCGTCGTCGTCGCGACGCTTGCTGTAGGCGGCGCGCATGATCTCGCCTCCCTCCGCGAACCAGGCCGTCTCGGCCGCTCCAGGGTCGGCCTGGGGACCGCCGTAGGAGTTGGGGGCGTAGACGGGGTCGGGGGGATTGGAGTAGCGCATGGCGCCGTCGCGGTTGTAGGAATGAACCTCAACGTGGGGCCGGTTTATCGGCAGCTGCAGGTAGTTGGCTCCAATCCGGTGGCGGTGCGTGTCGGGATAGGCGAAGAGCCGCCCCAAGAGCATCTTGTCGGGGCTAGGCCCGACCCCGGAAACCATGTTGGCGGGCTCGAAGGCGGCTTGCTCGATCTCGGCGAAGTAATTGTCCGGGTTGCGGTCGAGGACCATCCGGCCCACCCGCTGCAGCGGGTAATCACCATGCGGCCAGACCTTGGTCAGGTCGAACGGGTTGAAGCGGTAGTCGGCAGCCTCGGCCAGAGGCATCAGCTGCACCGACAGCGTCCAACTCGGATGCTCGCCGCGCTTGATGCTCTGGTGCAGGTCGCGGAGGTGGCAGTCGGGATCCTCCGCGGCCATCGCCTGGCCCTCGGCGGCGGTATAGAACTCGACGCCCTGGTCGGCGTGGAAGTGGTACTTGACCCAGAACTTCTCGCCGCCCCGGTTCTCCCAAAGGAAGGTGTGACTGGAGTAGCCGTTCATGTGCCGCCAGGTCTTGGGAATACCGCGGTCGCCCATCAGGATGGTGACCTGGTGGGCCGACTCCGGGGAGAGCGTCCAGAAATCCCACTGCATGTTGTTGTCGTGGGTGTGAGTATCGGCGCGGCGTTTCTGCGAATGAATGAAATCCTGGAATTTCTGGGGATCTCTGATGAAGAAGACGGGGGTGTTGTTACCCACCAGGTCGTAGTTCCCCTGCTCGGTGTAGAACTTCAGGGCAAAGCCGCGGGGGTCGCGATTGCTGTCAGCGCTACCCAGCTCACCGGCCACAGTAGAGAAGCGGGCCAGCATCGGGGTGCGCTGCCCGGGACGCAGGAAATCGGCCTTGCAGTAGGCGGTCAGATCGTCGGTCACTTCGAAGAAGCCATGGGCACCGCCGCCCTTGGCGTGGACGACCCGCTCGGGCACCCGCTCCCGGTTGAATTGCGCCATCTTTTGAAGTAGATAGTGGTCCTGAAGCAGGATCGGTCCCTCAGCCCCGGCGGTCAGCGAGAACTCGTCGCTGGCGGCTGGGATGCCCGCATCGGTGGTGGTCACCTTGGGTCGTTCGCTCATGTTTTCCTCCTCAACTCAACTGTCCGTGGGCAACACCGGACTCGCCGCCGAGTCCGTCTGACAACTCGGGCAGACGCCCCAGTAGGTGACCTCGGCCTCGTCGACCTGGTAGCCGAAATCACTGATCGGGGCCAAGCACGGTGCGTGGCCTAGGGCGCAGTCCACATCGGCGACACTGCCGCAGCGCCGACAGACCAGATGGTGGTGGTTGTCCTGGACGCGAAGCTCAAAGAGAGCGGGACTTCCGGCGGGCTCGATCCGGCGCAGCAAGCCCGCCTTGCCCAGCACTCCCAGGGAGTCATAGACCGCCTGCAGGGAGATCGATCCCAGCCGTTCCCGGGCCGCCTGCACCAACTGGTCGGCGCTGGCGTGGCCTAGGTCCTGCAGCGCCTCCAGGATGGTGATCCGAAGGCCCGTCACCCGCTGTCCGGTGTCCCGGATCCGCTCCCGGGGGGTTGCGAGGACCTCTACTGGCACCGCACCATCCTACCACCCAGACTGGACTCGTTCAGATAATTGCTGGTCCCCAGGAAGGCTGGGCGAGCACCCCGCCAAGGTCCTACTCCTCGGGCTCGATCTCCTCTCTCTGGCGCAGGACCAGGGCTGCCACAACAACTCCGGCGAGCAGACCGCCCAGACCCAGCCAGGCTGAGGCCGGGACCTGCCGCGCGACCCGCCAGAGCTCTCCCCAGGGATCCTCCATGGCGTCGGCGAAGCTGATGGTGACGGTACCGGGGCGAGCCTCGGCCAGGGCGCGCTCGTAAAGTCTTGCTCTGGTGACCGGGTGCAGGGGGGTGGGAGCGAGCGCGTCGACGAGCAGCACGGCGGTGCGGGCGATCGCTCGGGCGGTCGGGTCGCCGGTGGGAGCTGGGGCGTCGCCTTCCAACCATCCCGCGATCTCAGCTGCCAGTCGCTTCTCCTCTTTGCTGGTCATCGGCTCACTCCTCTCCTTGAGATTGGTCGCCACTGCCCATGGCCAGGTAGGGAGGCGCCTGGAACTCCGGGCCTAGCCGCCGCTCCAGCGAGCGCAGCCCGCGGAAGATGAGCAGCTTGACGGCGCCCTCGCTCTTGCGCATCACCCGGCCCACCTCGGCGTTGCGCAACCCAGTCCCGAAGCGAAGTGTGATCGCCTGGCGCTGGTCGGGCGAGAGCTGGCGGACGGCGGCCTGGATGCGGCGCACCTGCTCGGAGCGGATGGCGGCATCCTCGGGACCCTCGCCGGGGTCGACCATGTTCTCGGGCAGGGTGATCCAGCCCTGGCGGCGGTGCTCGCGCATGGCCAGGTTGGCGGCCACCCGGTAGAGCCAGGCGGAGTAGGGAACCCCCCGCCACTCGAACCGGCCAATCTCGGCGTAGGCGCGCATGAAGGTGGTCGCGGTGACGTCCTGGGCCCGCTCCCAGCTTCCCGTCTGGTGGTAGGCGAAGGCGTGAATCTGGTCCACGTAGCGGTCGTAGAGCTTGGCGAACTCAGCGGGATCGTGCTTGGCCGCCTCAACCAGTCGGTGTTCTTCCTCCAGCTCCTGGTTGGGGCGAGCGCTGGCCCGGCGGAGCCGGGCGAAGCGGCGCGAGCTGGCCTCCGGAGGTTCCAGCGGAGCGGTCTCATCGAGAGAGGACAATTCGGGCACTCGGGCCAAGATTACGACCCCCCGACGGGAGTGCTCGGGGACGGGGCTAACTCCAGCCCGATGGCCTGACCGGCTTCGGCAAAGGCCTGGAGGGCGCGGTCCAGCTGCTCAGTGGTGTGGGCCGCGGTGACGATGGTGCGCACCCGACCCCGATCCTTGGCCACGGTGGGAAAGCCGATGGCGGTGGCGAAGATCCCCCTCTTTCGCAGTTCCTGGGAAAGGTCAACGGCCCGCTCAGCAGAACCCACGATCACCGGCGTGATCGGGGTCTCGCTGGCCCCACAGTCGAATCCCAGTGCCTCCAACCCCGCCTTGAAGTAGCGGGCGTTGTCCCAGAGCTTGACCTGGAGCTCGGGCTCCGACTCCATGACCTCCAGGGCCGCCATGCAGGCAGCGACCACGGCCGGCGGATGCGACGTCGAGAAGAGGAATGGTCGACCGCTGTGGATGAGGATGTCGCGGAGGTCCTGAGAGCCGGCCACGTAACCGCCCAGAACTCCCACCGCCTTGCTCAGAGTGCCTACCTGAACCTGGACCCGGCCGTCGAGTCCGAAGTGGTCGACCGAGCCCCTGCCGTTGCGTCCGAGAACCCCGGAGGCGTGAGCGTCATCGACCATGACCGCTGCGCCATGGGCCTCGGCCAGTTGCACGATCTCGGGCAGGGGAGCGATATCGCCATCCATGCTGAAGACCCCATCGCTGACCACCAGGATCCGCCGGGCGCCGTCCCGGCGGGCCTCCTGGAGACGCTGCTCCAGCCCGCCCATGTCCTTGTGAGGAAAGAGGTAGCGGCGCGCCTTGGTGAGCCGAATCCCATCGATGATGCTGGCGTGGTTGAGCTCGTCGCTGACCACCGCGTCGCCGTCGCCGAGGACCGCCCCGAGCACGGCCAAGTTGGCGGTGAAGCCGCTCTGCAGCGTCAGCGCCGCCGGGGTGCCTTTGAACTGGGCCAGCTTGCGTTCCAGCTCCTCGTGGAGCGACTGGGTGCCGGCGATGGTGCGGACTGCGCCGGAACCCGCGCCCCATTTCTTGGTCGCGGCGATGGCGGCTTCGATCAGGTGGGGATGGGTGTTCAAGCCCAGGTAGTTGTTGGAGCAGAGGTTGATGAACCGCTTTCCGTCGATCTCCACCTCGGCGTCCTGGGGCCCCTCGAGGATGGTCAGTGGGTGCCAACGGCCCTCACCGCGGAGCTGGTCCATCTCGGACCCCAGGCTCTCCTCGAAGTCACTCACGGCCAGTCACCCTCTGGAGGATAGAGCACCACCTTGCCCACCTCGGCCGCCTCCGCCAGCTCGGCGGCGGCCTGGAAGTCGGCCAGCGGGACCCGGTGGGTGATGATAGGGCCGACGTCGATGCGTCCCGAACTCAGGTAGGCGCTGGTCTGGTCCCAGGTCTCGAACTGGCGCCGCCCGGTGACCCCGAAGAGGGTGATCCCCCGCATCACCACCTGGGCGGATAGATCCAGCGTCAGGTCGTCGTCGCCCAGTCCCAGGAGGCTGATCCAACCCCCGGGGCGGACCGCAGCCAGGGCCGCCCGGATCAGCATCGGGTGCCCGGACATCTCCAGCACCACATCGGCCTCGCCTTGACAGGCGGTGCGCAGGCTGGATTCGAGATCGCCAGCCGCCGAGGTGTCGACCAGGGCGTCGGCTCCCATCGCTTCCGCGATCTCCAGGCGGGGCCGGACCCGGTCCACCGCCACGACTCGGTGGGCACCCTCGGCCCGGGCGATGCCAACGGCAGCGCATCCGATCGGTCCGCACCCGGTGACGATCACCACTTGGCCGCCCAGGTTGCCCTGGGCGGCGGCGTGCACGGCGTTGCCCATCGGCTCTTGGAAGGCCACCACGGCCGGGTCCAACGAAGGTGGCGCCACCCGGCAGTTGCGGGCCGGCACGATCACTTGCTCGGCGAACACTCCATCCACATCCACGCCCAGAATCCGGGTGTTCTCGCAGACATGGAAGTCACCCCTCCGGCACTGCGGGCAGGTGAGATCGACCAGGTGGCTCTCCACCCCCACGAGATCGCCGACCCCGGGACTTTCGACACCAGCGCCAACGGCCAGCACCCGTCCCGCCATCTCGTGGCCGAGGACAAGCGGTGGGTGGACCCGGGCAGCGGCCCAGGCGTTCCACTTGAGGATGTGCAGGTCAGTCCCGCAGATGCCCGCCGCCACCAGTTGCAGGAGGACCTCGTCAGCTCCGGGCTGGCGCTCGGGGACAGTCGCCCAGGTAGCTCCCGGACCAGCCGAGGGCTTGACCACAGCTCGCAAAAGATCGGCGCCTCCGTGGGCCCGCCGAGGGCCGAGGACCTGACCCTAATCATGCGGTGGCAAGCCACTCCGAAGCCCGCCGCGATCAGATATGGTGATCTCTCGGGCGGGGCTCGCCGCCGCCCCGGTCAGCTGCGGGATTGAAGGAGGGCCCAAATGGTCAGGGCCTACATATTGATGACGCTGGAGCCGGGCAAGGCGATCGACGTGGTGACTCGACTGCGCCAGGAGAAGGGGGTCAGTCAGGTGGACGCCATCACCGGAGAGTTCGACGCTATCGCCCAGGTCGAAGCCGCTGACGTCAAAGGGATCGGCACTCTGATCGTGGACCAGCTGCAGGGGGTGAGCGGAGTCGTCCGGACCATCACCTGCCTGGCGGTGGAATAGCCGAGACATCAACCCCCTGTAGGGCGTTCACCAGGGCACCCGCCGGTGTCAACCGCTCGGCGGGGCGCCTCTGCTGTCGCTCACGGCGTCTTGGCTGTTCCCGGAGCCTCCCCCGGCGTGGGAAACATCTCTTGGACCAGGAACTTGGTGCGTGCACTGATCAGCTCTGGTGGATACAGGTGCTCCACCACATTGAGAATTTCCGTGCTGGTTCCTAGATTGAGAAGTTTGGCCAAGTAAGCAATGTCCTCGCGGTCCTGTTCCGGGCGAGCGGCGAGGAGCTTCATCCCCAACATGAATTCCGGAGACGCGGCACTGACGCGCAGTCCCGGAACCGTCATGACGGGAATGGCGTTAGTGTCCCAGCCTGGCACGTAAGCCTTGGCCGCATCATTGAGCCACCCGTTGGGCAAACCGAGAGCTTCTTGAACCTCCTCGGCGGCCTGGTAGATCTCCGCGCTTGGCGCAAATACCGCATCGATGTCACGGCTCATCTCTCTTGACTGATAGGCCAGCACCATCGCCGCTCCCCCGACCAGGTAAATGTCTCCGACGACTCCCTTGGCCTCGAGGCGCGCACCAAGGTCGGTCAATGCGCGGAGAAACTCATCGCGGCGCAGAAGATCGCCAGGTGGCTGTCTCAGATGCGCTCCAGGGCGGTTGCCGTGACAAAGACACCTCGGGTGGCAAAGGAGCGAGGGCTCTCGCGCAGACTCGTCGGAATCCATGCCGGAGCGTCGGCTACAAACCACCATGGCCGCGCCACTCGCGCGGGATCCGCAGCCCAACCCGGTGCTTGAAATCCCCGGCGCAGGCTCAAATACTCGGCCAGTCCGGCCACAGCGGCGTCGGCAGCACTGTCCCCTGTGTAAGCCGGTGGGTCAGCGACAACCAGCTTGGTTTCCGCACCTGTTCCATGACTCTCGTCATCGAGGACCTCGCCCACCAGCCGCCAGGCTGACGCGCTGCCATGCCGCGCTCTGGCTCGGGCAATCGCGGGCGCCAGTGCAGTCAAAGACGGCCACCGTCGCTGCGTCGGCAGGCAAGCCCTGCTCAGGCGGTTGAGAGTGGCCGTATTGGGAGCTAGGCCTCCGGACTCGTAGCGACTCAGGGTGGCCGAAGACGTGCCTGCGCGCTTGGCTAGCTCACGCTGAGAGAACCCGGCCCGAGTCCGCAGCAATCGCAGTTGGGAGCTTGGATCTAACATGCTATCCAATATGATAGCGCGATCGGCTCATTTGAGACGACTCGGACTGGCTGCAGAGGGCGTACAAGGGGCGCTACATCGCGCGTGAGCGCGGTCTCAGCTTAGGTAGGGAGCGACCCCGCAGCCCTGCTGGGCAGCGTCCATGACGACCTCGCTCACCGTGGGGTGGGCATGGATCACCTCGCCCAGCTCGGCCATGGTGAAGCCGTCGGTGATGGCGACCCCAATCTCGTGGATCAGTTCCACCGCATGCGGCCCCATGATGGTGGCGCCCAGAAGGAGATCGGTCTGGGCATCGGCCACCAGCTGCACGTAGCCCTCCGACTCCCCCTCGGCGAGGGCCTTGGCCTCGCCCACGAAGCGGGCCTGGCCGAGCTTGACCTCCCGGCCCGCCGCCTTGGCGGCGTCCGCCACCACTCCCACGGTGGCGATCTCGGGATAAGTGAAGATGCAGTTGGGGACCACGGTCCGGTCGAGGGCGCGCTGGGGGCCCGCGCCGAGGGCGTTCTCGACCGCTCGCGCCGCCTCGGCGGAGGCCAGGTGGGCCAGCTGCAGCCCCCCGATGCAGTCGCCGGCAGCCCAGATCTTGGGGTTGGCCGTCTGGAGCATGTCATTGACCTCGAGCTGGCCCCGCTCATTGAGCTCGACCCCGGCCTGCTCCAGGCCGATGTCCTTGGTCTGGGCCGCCCGCCCAACCGCCACCAGAACCAACTCCGTCTCCACCTGGGCGCCCCCGGAAATGGAGGCTCGGACGCTCTTGCGCCCGTAGTCGAGGGACTCGACGCTGGCCCCCAGATGGACCTTCACCCCATCCGCCTCGAGCAGGCGCTGGAACTGCTGGGCGGTGCGGCGATCCACCCCGGTTAGAAGCTGCGGCAGGAGCTCGACCACGGTCACCTCGGTGCCCAAGGGCGCGAACAGGCTGGCGAATTCGCAGCCGATCACTCCGCCACCGATGATCAGGAGCCGAGCGGGGATCTCCTTCAGGGTCCAGACCCCATCCGAGGTGATCACCCGCTCCTGACCCATGTCGATCCCGGGCAGGCCCGAGGGCTCGGTGCCGACGCAGACGATCAGGTGGTTGTAGGCAAAGCTCTCCCCGCCGGCAACCACCTGGTCTCCCTCGAGCCGCCCCTGTTCGTAGACCACCTTGACCTGGTGGCGCTGACAGGCCGCCTCCACCCCCCGCCGCATGCGCAGCACGATCTCGTCCTTGCGGGACTGCATCTTGGGAAAGTCGAAGTTGACCGGCCCGACCTCAAGGCCGAAGTCGCTGGCGTGCTGGATCTTGCGGGCCAGGGCGGAGATCGCCAGCAGCGCCTTGCTCGGCACGCAGCCCCGGTTGAGGCAGGTCCCCCCCAACTCGCGACGCTCGATCAGGACGACCTCGGCGCCCAGCTGGGCCGCCCGGAGGGCCGCCACGTCACCGGACGGGCCTCCGCCCAAGACGACCACCCGGGGACTCAACCGCCCTCCTCGTTAGGAGTCGCCTGAGTGACTGGGACGCCGGCGAAAGCCTGCTGGAGGAGGCGCTCCTGCTCGACCAGATGGGCGCGCATCGATCCCTCGGAGGGCGCGGCGTGCTCCCGGCGCCCCGCGTATCCCAACTTGACGGAGGGGGCAAGCATCTCGCGCAAGCGAGGGGCCACGAAGGAGAAGGCGCCCATATTGCGGGGTTCTTCCTGGACCCAGATGACCTGTTCCAGGTGGGGGTAGCTCTGGAAGAGCCGCTCCAGCTGGGGGCCGGGGAAGGGATAGAGGAGTTCGAGCCGGGGAGCCGCCACGGTGTCGGCTTGGAGCTTGGCCCGGCGCGCCGCCAGCTCCCCGGAAACCTTGCCGGTCGAAAGCAGGAGCCGGCGTACCAGCCCATGGTCGGCCAGCGGGTCGTCGAGGACCTCCTCGAAGTGCCTCTCGGCCAGCTCCTCCGGCGCCGAGGAGACCGCCGCCAGGCGCAGCCCGCTCTTGGGCGTGAAGAGGATCAGCGGTCGGCGCTGATCGGTCAGCGCCTGGAGCCGGAGCAGGTGGAAGTACTGGGCCGCGGTGGATGGGTAGGCGACCCGCAGATTGCCCTCGGCCGCCAGTTCCAGGAAGCGCTCGATCCGGGCGCTGGAGTGCTCCGGGCCACTGCCCTCGTAGCCGTGGGGCAGCAACAGGGTCAGGCGAGACTCCTGGTTCCACTTGGCCTGGCCGGCGGCAACGAACTGATCGACGACCACCTGGGCATTGTTGAAGAAGTCGCCGTATTGAGCCTCCCAGAGCACCAGCGCGGAGCGCTCGGTGACGCCGTATCCGTACTCAAACCCCAGCGCTGCCATCTCCGAGAGCGGGCTGTTGTAGAGCTCGATCACCGCCTGGGCCGAGACCAGGTGCTGAATCGGGGCGTAGGCCTCGCCGGTGGCGGTGTCGAAGAGCATGAGGTGGCGCTGGCTGAAGGTGCCCCGCACCGTGTCCTGGCCGGTGAGCCGGATCGGCACCCCCTCGGTCAGAAGCGATGCCAGGGCCAGCGCCTCCGCCTGGGCCCAGCTGACCTTTCCCTCTGCCTGGAAGGCGGCCGCACGCTGGCCCAGCTGGCGGATCAGCTTGGGATTGGCCTGGAAGCCCTCTGGAAGCGCCACCAGCTGGCGATCCAATTCGATCAGGGACGCCATCTCGACCTTGGTTTGGACCTGGGGCAGCTCGGTCAGCTCGGTCATGGTCCCCGCCGGCTGGGCCGCCTGGAGCATGGCGGCACCCTGCTGGTTGGTCTCGGCGTGGGCGGCAGCCATCTCCTGGTAGGCAGCGGTCTGATCGTCCTCGACCTCTTGGGCGGTGCGAACCTGGCGCTCCACCAGCACCTTTCCGTAGACCTGTACCAGGGGCGGGTGACTGCGGATACGCTCCATCATCAGGGGCTGGGTGTAGGCCGGTTCGTCACCCTCGTTGTGACCGAAGCGGCGGTAGCCGATGAGGTCGATGAGGACATCCCGATGGAATGTCTCCCGGAAGCTGACGGCCAGGCGGGTGGCGTCCAGGCTGGCCTCGACGTCATCGGCGTTGACGTGGATGATGGGGATGTCGTAGCCCTTGGCCACGTCGCTGGCGTACCGGGTGGAGCGGCCCTCCTGGGGATCGGTGGTGAAGCCGATCTGGTTGTTGGCGATGATGTGGATGGTGCCCCCGACCCGGTACCCGGGCAGGCCCTGGAGGTTGAGGGTCTCGGTGACCACCCCCTGGCCGGTGAAGGCGGCGTCGCCGTGGATCAGAACCGGCACTGCCACGTTGGTGTCCTGGGTCGCCTCGGTGCCACGGTTGCGCGTCTGCAGCGCCCGGGTGCGTCCCTCCACCACCGCGTCCACGACCTCGAGATGGCTCGGGTTGTGGGTCAGCACCACGCCAACGTCCACCCCCTGGGGAGTCCGGTAGCTGCCCTCAGCGCCGTAGTGGTACTTGACGTCTCCGGTGCTGGCGCCACCCAGGTAGGCGCCGCTCTCGAACTCGGCGATCATCTCCGCCAAGGAGCGGCCCACGATCCGGGCGGTGACGTTGAGACGGCCTCGGTGGGCCATCCCCAAGACCACCTCCCGGGTACCCGCCTGGGCCAGCAGAGAGATGGTCTGCTCCAGCATGGGGACCAGAGCGTCCAAGCCCTCCAAAGAGAAAGTGTGCTGGCCCAGGTAGGTCTTGCGGAGGAAGCGTTCGAAGGCATCCACCTCGGTCAGGCGCTGCAGCAGCGCCACCTGCTGATCGGGCGAAAGCGCCACCCGATGCACACCGGACTCGATTTGCTTGCGCAGCCACACCCGCTGCTCGTGGCTCGAGATGTGCTCAATCTCGTAGGCGATGGTGCCGCAGTAGGTCTGGCGCATGTGGGGCAGCGCCTCGGCCAGGGTGTCCCCCGGCACCATCACCCGCATCATCCAGGCCGGAACTGCGGCCATCAGCTCCGGGGTCAGCTTGACCGTCTCTGGTTCCAAAGCTGGGTCCCCAGGAGGCTCGCTCCCCAGGGGATCGAGATGGGCTGCCAGGTGGCCGTGGGTGCGGTGGGCTTTGACCAAAGACATGCCCGCCGCCACCGCGTACATCAACTCCTGGTTGGCGGGAAGGTTGGCCGAGGTGGTCGAGGGTCCGATTCGGGGATCGCTCGCCGGCAGAGCCTTGAGCTCCACCCCCAGGCTGGCGGCGACTACCTCATAGAAGGTCTCCCCTCCTGCCAACAACTCCTCCATGCGGCGGAGCAGCATCCCCGACTCCGCTCCCTGGACCAGGCGGTGGTCATAGGTGCTGGTCACCGTCATCACGGGAGCGACGCCCAGCTCGCGGACTGACCTCTCGTCCAGGCGGCTCAAGCCCGGAGGCCTCCCGATCGCTCCTACCGCGATGATTGCCGACTGACCGGACATGAGACGGGGGACGGAGGCCATGGTCCCGACTCCACCCGGATTGGTCAGGGTGATGGTGGCTCCCTCCAGATCTTCCACCTGGATGCCCCCGTTCCGGGTCTTGCCGACCACTTCCTCGTAGCGGGCCCGGAAGTCGGCGAACTCGAGGCTCTCCGCTCCCCTGATCACCGGCACCAGGAGGAAGCGGCTGCCGTCCCGCTTCTCGACATCGACCGCAAGACCCAGATTGACTCCCGGCTGCACCACCTTCAGGGGAACCCCGTCGACTTGGGAATAGCTGCTCGAGAAGACCTGCATCTCCCGAGCCGCCCAAGTCAGAGCGAAGGCGATCAGGTGGGTGTAGGACAGCTTGACCGGAGGCTCTCGAGTTGCCAGCGCGTCATTGAGCTGGCGACGCCGGGCCTCCATGACGCCGACTTCCAGGGTTCGGAAGCTGGTGGCGGTGGGAATGCTCAGGCTCTCCTCCATCGCATTGACCAGAGCCAGTCGCGATCCCTTGATGGGAGTGGTGCTCGACTCTGCCGGGCTCACGTGGCTCGGCTTCGGCCCGGCAAGGACGTCAGACCCACGCACCAAGCCTCCAGGGCCGTTTCCCTTGACCGCCTGCAGGTCGACCCCGTGCAGGGCGGCCCGGCGCTTGGCCAGCGGCGTGGCGGCGATCTCGGTTTCCCCGGCGGGCGGGAGGCTGGCTGGGCCTGGGGGTGGGAGCGCGGCGGTGGCACCTTCCCGGGGTGAGGTGGCGGAGCCGCTGACTCGGGCCAGAACCGTTCCGGCCGCCACCGCCTCCCCCTCAGGGACGAGGATCTCGAGGAGAACACCGGTAACCGGGGACGGCACCTCGGCATCGACCTTATCGGTCTGAATCTCAGCCAGAGTGTCGCCGAAGTTGATCGGGTCACCCACCTGCTTGAGCCAGCTCCCCACGATCCCCTCGGTGACTGACTCTCCCAGAGCTGGAAGGCGTACGTCGGTGATCCCAGCCGGATCGCCCGGGGAGGGCACCGCTCCCGCGGGCGCAGTACCTGCCCCTGGTGCCGAGGGAGGAGGAGGGGCCTCGGCCTCGTCGCGCCGTCTGGCACTTGCCAGAGGCGCCGCCGGCTCGGCAGGGGGTGTCTGGCCGTTACCTGTCTGGCCGAGTTCAATCTCGGCGAGGCTCCCCCCAACCGCCACCGTCTCACCCTCCTCGGCGAGGATTCGCGTGAGCAGACCCGATTCCGGCGCCGGAACCTCGGCGTCGATCTTGTCGGTCTGGACCTCAACCAGGGCCTCGCCGGCGGTCACCTGGTCGCCGACGTGCTTCCGCCAGCTCCCAACCACCCCCTCTGTGACCGACTCCCCCATCTGGGGCAGGGTCACCTCCAGGGTTCTCTTCGGCACCGAATCTCCTGGCTGCTTGCGCGGTCCCCGGCGATCGGGGGCCCTGTTGCTAACGAATTCAGTTACCTCTTTATGAGATTCTAGGCGAGGCAGGAAAACCCCGGCCAGGTACTTGACTCCGGGGACGCGAACGCCCAAGATATTGCGCCTAGGGCCTGCGGCAACCACCACATGTTGTCCGGCAGCCACCTAGGCTTACCTCAAAACCCCACTCGTCCTGCCAGGAGGGAATCCCAGTGGACCGATCTGCGAGCGACCCCGAACCAGCTTCCCCGACGGTTTCCCGCACTGCCCACGCGCCGACCAAGCGGTCCTCCGGGCAGCAGCCGACCAGGCCGGCGGGGGGCATGGGCTTGCAGGTCGAGCGGCACTTCAGTGAGCCGGGCGTGCACCCCTTCGATGCCATCGAATGGGAGCACCGCACCGCCAACATCGCCAACGAGAAGGGCGAGACCGTCTTCACCCAGGAGGACATAGAAGTTCCCGCCTCCTGGTCTCAGCTGGCGACCAACGTCGTCGTCTCCAAGTACTTCCGAGGCCTTCAAGGCAGCCCCCAGCGCGAGACCAGCGTGCGTCAGCTCATCTCGCGGGTGGCGGACACCATCCGGGACTGGGGCCGCGAGGGGAACTACTTCGCCTCAGAAGCCGACCTGGAGACCTTCCACGCCGAACTCTGTGCCATCTTGGTCAACCAGGTGGCCGCGTTCAACAGCCCGGTCTGGTTCAATCTGGGCGCCGACCCCAATCCACAGGTGAGCGCCTGCTTCATCAACTCGGTCGAGGACACCATGACCTCGATCCTGACCTTGGCCAAGACCGAGGGGATGCTCTTCAAGCACGGTTCGGGCACCGGCACCAACCTCTCCTCGATCCGCTCCTCGGTCGAGCACCTGGCGAGCGGTGGCACCGCCAGCGGACCGGTCTCATTTATGAAGGGCTTTGACGCCTTCGCCGGGGTGATCAAGTCGGGGGGTACCACCCGGCGGGCGGCCAAGATGGTCATCCTCAACGCCGACCACCCCGACATCGTCGACTTCATCAACTGCAAGGTCAAGGAGGAGCGCAAGGCCTGGGCCTTGATCGAGGCCGGCTATGACGGCGCCTTCACCGGCGAGGCCTACGCCTCCGTCTTCTTCCAGAACTCCAACAACTCGATCCGCGTCACCGACGAGTTCATGCGCGCCTTCCTGGAAGACAAGGAGTGGCGCACCTACGCAGTCACCGACAAGAACCGGGTGGTGGGCACCTACCAGACCCGCGACCTGATGCGGCAGATCGCCGATGCAGCCTGGGCCTGCGGCGATCCCGGCCTGCAGTTCGACACCACCATTAATGAGTGGCACACCTGCCCCAACTCAGGCCGGATCAACGCCAGCAATCCCTGTTCCGAGTTCGTCTTCCTCGACGACACCGCCTGCAACCTCTCCAGCATCAACCTGATGAAGTTCCTGGCTGATGACGGCAGCTTCGACGTCGACGGCTACCGCCACACGGTTCGGATCATGCTGACGGCGATGGAGGTGATGGTCGGCTATGCCACCTACCCCACCGAGCGGATCACCGTGAACAGCCACAAGTTCCGTCCTCTGGGACTGGGGTACGCCAACCTGGGCGCGGTGCTGATGGCCTGGGGACTGCCCTACGACAGCCCCCAGGCACGCGACTACTCGGGTGCGCTGACCGCCATCCTCACCGGCGAGGCCTACGCCCAATCCGCCCGGATCGCCAAGGAGGTTGGACCCTTCGAGGGTTACGAGCCCAACCGCCAGCCCATGCTCCGGGTCATGGAGAAGCACCGCGGCGCCGCCTACAAGATTTCCGACGACTACGCCCCCGCACCACTCTTGGCAGCGGCCCGCAAGGCATGGGACGACGCTCACGAGTTGGGCGCCATGCACGGCTACCGCAACTCCCAGGCGACCGTTCTGGCCCCGACAGGAACCATCTCCTTCATGCTCGATTGCGACACCACCGGGGTCGAGCCTGACATCGCCCTGGTCAAGTACAAGAAGCTGGTCGGTGGCGGTCTGCTCAAGATGGTCAACGGGACGGTACCCTCCGCCCTGCGCAAGCTCGGCTACGGCGAGGAGGCCATCTCCGCCGTCTTGGCCTACATCAACGAACACGACACCATCGAGGGAGCGCCCCACCTCCGCGACGACGACCTCGCCGTCTTCGACTGCGCCTTCCCGCCCGCCAACGGCCAGCGCTCAATTACCTGGCAGGGCCACGTCCGCATGATGGCCGCGGTCCAGCCCTTCATCTCGGGCGCCATCAGCAAGACCGTCAACCTGCCCCAGGATGCTGCTCCCGAGGATGTCGAGCAAGCCTACACCGACGCTTGGAAGCTGGGATTGAAGGCAATAGCCGTCTACCGAGACGGTAGCAAGCGCAGCCAACCCCTCTCCACCTCCCGCAAGCAGGCCACCTACAGCGGTCAGGAGGAAGCCGAGGAAGCCGAGCCAGCCGCGGCGCGCCCGGCACGGCACCGCTTGCCCTCGGAGCGGGCGGCGATCACCCACAAGTTCGACATCCAGGGCCATGAGGGCTATCTCACGGTTGGCCTATACGAGGATGGGCAACCGGGCGAGATCTTCCTCAAGATGGCCAAGGAAGGCAGCACCCTGAGCGGGATGATGGACTCCTTCGCCACATCCATCTCAGTGGCACTGCAATACGGTGTCCCCCTCCGCCTCTTCTGCGCCAAATTCGCCCACACCCGCTTCGAGCCGGCCGGCTACACCGGGAACCCCGAGATTCCGATCGCCAAGTCGATCGTCGACTACATCTTCCGCTGGCTGGCAGCCCGTTTCCTCTCCGCCGAGGATCGCGACGCCCTGGGCATCATCACCCGCCGCGGGGAGCCCGAAGACAACGCCGCCGTTGTGGTATCGGCAATCGCACCAGCTTCAGCGACCGTAGCGTCACCACCGCCGGGACAGGCGAGTGCCAAGCAACTCGCGTCGGAGCTGACCTTTCGCAATCAAGAGGACGCCCCTTCATGCTCAGATTGCGGCTCACTGATGGTGCGCAACGGTGCCTGCTACAAGTGCATGAACTGCGGAAGCACCTCCGGCTGCTCCTAGTGTGGAGCCATTTGCGAATTTTCCTTGACTCGTTGGCGAATTAGCTAAGCAACACCCAAAGCAAAGCGCCCGAGGACTCTCCTCGGGCGCTTCTCTATTTCTGGCTTACTTAAAACTGAACTCAGGCCATTCGGCCGCGATCTACCGGACGGCCGAAAACCCCTTGGGTGCGGTAGTACTCAGGGGTCAAGCACGGAGCGGAGGGCGGCGTATCGGGCTTACGGTGCCCGGGAGTCCGCCCCCTGAACGCTCACCGCGGCCGGCGCAGCCGGCAACGTTGCCCTCGCGAAGATCTGATGACGCCTCGGGGTGCGCACCAGGCGCGGCCGACCCTTGACCAGACGCTCCTCGTCCACCACCCTCAGATGGAGATTGTGGGCGACGAACATGCACGCCACCAGCAGCGACATCTTGATCAAGCCTCGGATCCGGTAGAGACCCGGCATCATCCCGATCACGTCGGGGTTCTTCAGCGTGCTGAAGCCTCGCTCGACGTTGGTTCGCTTGTTATACCGGTGCTCCCACTCTGGTGTGCCCCAGACGGGATATTGGTAGGTGAGCGGGGCGTACTCGGCTTTGAAGCTCGCGGAACGGATGCAGCAGGCCTCATTGTCGCCATGGGCGCCAGAACACGTCGCCAGCTTCGGATCCCGTTTCCGCATCGATCCCGGCACCTTCGGGCATCCAAGAGCGCGATTCCGGAAGAGCGGCGAGGTCACCCGAGCCCCGGACGGGGTGGGTCGGCCGTGAGGAAGCAACGCGTAGAGCTGCCGCTCGTCGACCTTATCCCAGAAGGCCTGCCACTTCCAGGCAGGGGCCTGCGGGCCGGGGCGCTCCAGCTGCCACAAGCGCGCCGGGAGCTGGGGTAGATAAGGCCAACCCTGCAGCACTAAACACGCCTTCCAATCGGCATCCCGGGATCGCGTGTCTTCCTTGAAATCAAAGGCAGGCATCGTGTCTCGCTCTCTAAGACCAGCAATCCAACGGCCAGCACTACCAAATTCCCGGTCACCTATTAGCGCTCCGATCACATGTCGTCGCGCCCTGACCTCATCCGCGATCTTCAGTGAGACCAGGACGCCGTATTGATTGGCTGGTATGAGCTGGCACCCATAGACGTAGCCATAGTTTTCGTGGGTACCTCCGACCGTCACCGCCCCATAGCCGAACACGACTTTGTCTTCCCATTTCGTCTTATCAGCAGGTCCACGCACCGGCACGGGCGCATCGGGATCCAACTTGCCATGCTTCTTCTTGCGCCACCTGGCGTCGGGGTCAGAAGCGGCCACTCCATTTCTCAGCTTGGCCTGGCTCACTGGCCGGCAGGCGGCCCAGATGTCGGTTGTGTCGACCGTGTATTCCGCCCCCTCCGGAGGAGCCGGCGCGCTGCTATCCAGCAAACTTGTCCCCACCTTACGGAGAGCGGCGTCCAGGTCGTCGTCGCCGAAGATCTCCTTTCCCAAGCCGTCCCGCTTGAAGCCGAGCTCGAGCGCCCTGTAGAGGCGGTAAATGCGCCACTTGGACGGCGCGAGCGGGGTCGCGTGCTGATGGATAGGTCCGGTTGGGGTGCCGACTATTAGCTGCAATTGGCCAGGCGTGGCCTCATTCTTGAGGACTCTGGCCAGTTTGGTCACCGTCTTGGGACTGCAGACCATGCCCAGGTAAATGAACCCCGCGAACAGCACTCGACACGACAGGAGGGGTCGCCCGCGCCTTGGTTGAATTGATCGATCAATCTCGCTGAAGAACTCCGAGTGCGGCGCAAGAAAGTGGCGATCGATGATGGCCAGTACCTCCCGGTCCATCAGCGCCGCCTCTCACGGTCACCGTGCCGTGAGCCTGTCGACCTGGATATTCCTCCCAGCAGTTCGGCTATCCGAGCCGGTTCGAGACCCACCTCGGGCCAGAACGGGCGGAGTTCATCGACCGCATGCGCGGTCTTCAGTCCTGATGCTTCCAGGAACGCGTGGAGTTTATCCCACGTTGCGATCTGCTCTACTAGCCATGCCTTCCGGACTCTCATCGCTGAGATGTGCAGCCCGGGGTTGATCGCCTGGAGCCTGCGCACCAACGCGCCGGCGAGCTCGTTGCAAGCGCCGAGCGCAGCCGGGGGCGGCAGAGCCGAGATAAGTAGTCTGTCGCCAGCCTTCTGCGCCAGCTCCTCCAGCTGTGGGGCAAATCTCGCCAGCACCGGGACGTCGCGTTCGTATCCCGGTCGGGTCAATCGGACCCAAACCCCCGCGCCCGATCGGCGGTAGACGTCGGAGCCAGCCACATATCTGCAATCACCAGCGTCCGCTCCCACCGCGCGGCCGAGCAGCAGCAGGGCGCGGATGTGGTCACGTGTGGCTTGAGCGCGGAAGGTGTCCGCCGCTCGAAGGGCGATCGCGAACTCGTCGTCGGTAACCGGCGCCAGCCGGTTGGGCTTGGGTACAGGTTGCGCTTGGGGAAACAGGTCAGGGTATCCACCCCGGAAGGAGCGGATCTGCGACATAAACGCCGCCCGTGATCGGTAGACGGTGTGGGCCAGAGAGCAGGCACTCGACCGGCCGATCTGCATGTCGTCGAGCGCAAAGTCGGCATTAAGATCTGCGGGATATTCACCTGCCAGCCAGTACACATGCCGTGCCAGCGCGGCACGACGTGTCTCCATGGCGCGGTGGTCGTCCGTGAGCCGCCGAGGATCGGCTGCCAGGATTTCAATCAGTAGCGGGTAGGCACGCTCCCACTGCTTGTCGTCATCCGCCTTTTTCGGCCGATACGAGCGGTCGGCGACCGCTCGGAACTGGTGCCCCTCAGGCAGCGCCAAGAGTCGCTCCAAGGACTCGGCGAGCCACTGAACGGCTACGCCAGGCAAGCACCCCCGGTCTGGTGGCTGACTCCACCGCCAA
>DATLRN010000029.1:0-80251 GCA_035534695.1 Candidatus Dormiibacterota bacterium | reverse complement strand
CATCGGGATCGCCTCGCCAGTCGGTGAAATAGACGGCGTCGCCCGCCCGCAAGGCGGAGACTTCCTCTACCAGTCGGCGGTAGTAATTGGCTCCGTGGATCAGGGCCGTGACTAAGTTGCCTTCCGTGAACGCCGTGCCGGCCAAGGCCAGATCATCGAGATGTGTGTCGGGATTGCCGCGCTCCCGAGGGCTGAGGAACCAGTCAAGCTCTTCGCTCATCGCCGGGCCCTTCCATTCGCAACCGGATGCCGGGCCGCCAGTTTAGCGGGGACTATCGAACAGGGATCGAGTCCGCGCCCTTGCCCTCTTTCGTTGCCATTTTGTTCGTCCCCCGAAGGTGCTAACCCCTGAGCCAAGGCTGTAACTGTGACCCTCTGATGTGCGCCGTCGGTCATGGCCTTCCCGACGGCATAGGGATTGGGGCCGCTCGGACTTGGCTCACCTTGGCCTGGGTTGACGGGGTGGGGCTAGGTGTGCCGGTGCTGGCGCAGGCGCTGATGCCGATGGCCAGCAGTGCCGTCCCGATGGCGGCGAGCCCGGCCACGGTCCGCTTGGACCAGCGCATGGGCGTCATTGTGCTCCGCTCCCATGGCCGCACGGGCGGCGACAGTCTCCGACGTTAGACCCAGGGTTGGGCAAGGTCAGCGGTCATTCAGAAACTGGAGACCGGGCGGGCAGGGTGTATGGAACCGGAGTTCGTGCTGTGGAACCCGAACCTCCAAAGTTGGATCCCTCAGGTCCCACGGGACCACGACCCATTCCTGCACGTTCTCGCCCGGAATGAAGAACTCGGCCAGGGAGGCGCGACCGCTCGCCAGAGGACGGCTTCCTCGGTGCTCGAATACTTCCGCGCATAGAGCAGACCGCCCTCCTGGGTCAGTGACCAGGCGACCCCGCGGCGGGGGTACACCTCGCCATCCTGCCTGGCGCCTTCTCCATGCCAGAGCTCGGTGTCCTCGGTGGGTCGCGGCAAATTTGGGTCGGGGTAGCCCGCGTACTTGAACAGGGCCACCAGCAGCTCCGGGCCGTCGTCGCCCAACTCCTGGAGGCTGGCTCGCCGGCTGGGCCAGATCTGCTCGATCCAGGCCCGCACCTCGGATGGAGACCCTTGGGTTGGGTCCCGGACCAGCTCCACCGAGTCGATGTTTGGATCCACCGCTGAAATCATCCCGCTGTGCGGCGTCCTAATCCCCGGGAAGGCCTCCCCTTGACCCCCCAGCACCCCGAGACTTTGGGGTGGCACTGGTCCTGAGCCGCTGGACCGGATCCACACCCGATAACTTCACCCCCCTACGATGGCAGCCCTGAACTCGACCGCGCAGCGCTCAGGCGGCTCTGCTTTGTAAACAGCTGGTGGGAGTTCGAATCTCCCCGTCGGCTCCGGACGGCCGAGGGAGCTTCCGGCTCCTTGGACGCCTGTCCGGCCTCGGAGTGGCTGATCAGCGCTGGGTCAGGTCCGACCGAAGATGGCCCACACTGCCAGCCTGTGGCTACTTCTCCCCGAGCCAAGCATTCCCCTGCGGGCGGTGTGCGAGTCCACCTTGTGGATGGGACCTATGAGCTCTTCCGTCAGCACCACGGGCTGCCGGAAGAGCTACGCGCTCGTCCCCGAGCCGCTGTGCGCGCTGTCGTGGAGGGGACCATTGCCCTACTCGAGAGTGGTGCTACTCATGTGGGGGTTGCGACCGACCATGTCGTTGAGAGCTTTCGCAATGGGCTCTGGCCCGCGTACAAGAGCAGTGTCGGCATGGACCCGGCGATTCTGGCCCAGTTCGGCCCCCTCGAAGAGGCGCTGGCGGAACTGGGAGTTGCACTATGGGCGATGACCGAGCTTGAGGCGGACGATGCGCTTGCCTCGGCGGCGGCAGTGGCGGGGGACGATCCGGCGGTCGAGCAAGTTCTCATCCTGACGGCCGACAAGGATCTAGCTCAGGCGGTGCGCGGGGAACGCGTCGTCCAGCTGGATCGGCGCCACGGCCGGATCATCGACCACGATGGGGTGGTTGAGAAGTTCGGGGTCGAACCCACCTCCATCCCCGACCTCCTCGCCCTGGTGGGAGACCAAGCTGATGGTTTCCCGGGGCTGCCGGGGTGGGGGGCCCGGTCGGCGTCCGTAGTATTGGCTCGCTTCCGGTACATCGGCGACATTCCCCCAGATCAGGCGTCATGGGGTGTCTCGGTGCGCGGAGCGCAGCGGCTGGCGGTCGTCCTTCGTGAAAACGGCGACCTGGCGCGCCTCTTCCTTGACTTGGCAACGCTGCGGGTAGAGCGCCAGTTGCTACCCTCGGTCGTCGGACTGCGGTGGACCGGACCAGGGCCCGGACTAGCTAGGCTGGCTGAGGCGTGGGGTGCTCGCTCGCTCATGGATCGCGTCGCCAAGCTTGCCGCTGTCCGCTGACTTGCCACCCTCCATGGCGCTCGAGTTTGAATCTCCGAGCTGCTCCCTTTAACTTCGCCAACGGCCGAACAGATCTTGGGATACCATGACGCGCTAGATGCTGAAGAAGCTGGTCTTGCTTCTAGGCGTGCTCGGCGTCTTGTCAGCCGGCTGCAGTTGGGCTCCGCTCCGTACCGAGCACCTGGCCTATTCGGCTTTCGACCCAGTGCTCAAGCCTTATTCGCCACGGCCCTACAACTCCCTCGTCTACAGCACCTCGCTGACTACCCTTGAAGAGCTCGGACCGCTGGCCCGGTCCACCCAGACGAGCATCGCGCCTCTTCTCAAACCAGACAGCGTTCTGTTCCTCGTCATACCCCAGCCACCTGTCCCTTGTGAGCCAGAACGCGTGGCCGGGGTGACCCGGAGAGGGTCGACTGTCAAGTTCACCCTTCACAGCGAGTCGGCTTACGCTGCCGGGTGCCTGCCGACGCCGGTCACTCTGATCGCTTTACGGAAGGCCTCTCTGCCGTCGGGTTTCTTCACCGTGCAGGTGTTAGATGAGGCGGGGTCTGACGGCTGGATTCAATTCTCAGAGCAAATCTCGACCACGGTCTCGTGCTTTGATGGCACGCGGGTGACCGACTGCGTGTACGTGACTTCGGCTCAGATGTCCAGTGCCAATTACTAAGCGGCCTCGGCCGTTTCGACGAGCGGGCACTGGGGCCGCGGTAGCCAGTGAGGCGTCCACGGGTCTATCTGCGCAGCCCCGGGTGTGGCGGCCTTGGATTCTCCGTACCGTGCCTGGTGGGGCTGGCGGTCTTGGCTACCGTGATGTAAATGGTGGTCATGGCGGTAGTCCTCTTGTGACCAGCCTCAACTCAGCGGAGCGCATCACCTCGCTAACCCCCCGAGGTTCCTGGGTGGCGACTGGAACGAAGGTAGCTCGGACTTGACGACCACCGCGATTGGGGCCGCGCTGATCACCGTGGGGGCGTTGCTCACTGCTCTCGGACTCGTGGGCGCCTTCCAGCTGACCAAGGCGGTGAGGATGCTATCTCTACCGGTTGCCTCGAAGCCGGTGAGGATCTCCGCAGCCGTCGCGCCCTCCGAGGTCGACGGCCCCCAGTTCGCTCTGGCGGGAGTTCGGGAGTACGTGGAGGAGATGCAGGCGATGTTCCGCAACCAAGCCCTGGATCGCTCCTCCAACCTTCTGGTTGCCCCGTCTGAGATGGAAGCGCGGAGGCTGGCCACGGCACGACTCGAAGTACTGCTTCCGGCCGGGGTTGAGGGGCGACGGAATCTGCCCTATACCTACGCATTGACGACCTGTGCTCCGGAGTACTGGTCGGCCGCGGAGTTGGAACTTGTCCTCAAGGAGGTCACCGCCGCCCTTCAGCAGCTCAGGCTTCCGGCGGGGACAGCGTCGCGGTAATTAGCTAAAGCTGTATCCGCGGAACAGACGAGTTCCAAGTCCTCGCCGGCCGTCGTCCTGGGCCTGTCCCAAAGACGGCGCAGCTCCCGCAGCGATCCACCCCCCTGGAAGCCCGCCCAAAGCCATCCGCGGAAGCCGACGGGGTGACAAAGTCCCTAGCAGTGACGGGGACAAGGTCCCTGAGCCGCTACAGGTACCCACGGCGACCGAGGGCCAGTCGCTCTGGACCCTCCACATCCGGTCACTTTACCCTCGACTCTCGCGCCTTAGAAGTGGGCAGCTCAGCGCTCATGCCAAGGTGCTTTGTAAGCGGCGGACCGGGCGTTCAAATCCCTCCGTCAGCTCGTTCGGCGGATAGCCAGGTCGGAGGTCTGAAGCCAGTGCAGGGTTGTGCTGGCTGGGAACGAGGGCGCTAGCCGCTAAGGGTCGACCTGAGATCCTGCTGGGCTGATGGGCAGCTCCGTAGCAGCGGTCGGGACATGACTAGCGCCTCGGCACTCGGGTGGCTAAAGGACCGAGACCAAGATCAGCGCCACCGCGATCAGAACAGCTCCCAGCGCAAATTGAATCCCTACCACCTTGTGGTCCAGGGAGATGCCTAAGTACTCAGTCCATCCGGCACCCTGACTCCGCTTGAAATTGGGGGAGCCGGGCCGGCCCCGAAACCGCAAGAGGACGTCGCTGGCGAAACCCAGAGTGACCAAGAAGCCAGCCGCCCCAGACAGGAATCCGATCAGGATGGCAGCATTGCCGTTGTCGGCTACGTCCAGCTGCGAACCGGCCGAGAAACCGACGAGGCCAACCGCAGTCCCGACCACAATCGCTGCGCCAAGGCGTCTCATGCCCGCTTCCCGCGGTGGTACGTGAACTGCCGGAACACCGTGGTAGGCTTCCTAGCGGTGCGTCGCGCTAGATCGGGTTGTCTCTAGCGCCTCAGCCGCCGGTGACCCGATTCACAAACTGGTTTTCGGCGATGGTGGAGATCAGCGCCAGGCAGGTGGTCAGGGTGAAGATAAGCATGACGGGTATCACTACCTTCGGCCAAGAGCGCTGCGCTTCACCGGAGAAGCTGATGAAGGCGGCACAGCCCAGATAGGCGGCTCCGAGCAACATCACCGACGCCAGGGTGAAGATCGTCAGGCCGGGGACCGCTCCGAACGCAGACATGCCGTCCTCCTATACAAGTCGCATCTGCACAGTAGTGAACTCGATCGACGGTACCGTTGTCAACTGGAGTCAGATCGGGCGTGCCCGACTCCAGTCTCCTGTCGTTCTCTGGCTGAGCGTAGAAGGGGCTGAGCAATGTGTCAAGGCTCTTGGCAACGGCTGGCGAACCTCAGCGAACCTTGCGGTTCGCAGCCGGCTCGCCAGCGCGTGGGGATAGGGTCAGGGGGCAGGAACCCGACTGCGCGGTCAAGTTTCCTGTTCTCCGCCTCAGTTCAGTCAGCGGGACCCCAAACGGTTGACACACCCGATGTCGTCGGTGTAGCCTCGTCCTCGTCTTGGGAAACGAGAGAGGGTGCCATCGTCAGCTGACGTCGAGTTCGGCGTGTCTGATGGCACCACTACCGGGAGGGGAAGATCCTCAATGAGCGTCGGAAGGAAGCTGTTCATCGCCGGTGCAAGTCTCCTCATCGGAATCGTGGGACTCGCCCTGTACGTCACGATCTGGCTCTCCTACAACCCTGAGACGATCGTCCCGCCAGCCACGACCAACTCCTCCGGCCAGGTCAGCAGCAATCTCTTTCTGGCGACGACCGGGTCAATCGACTTTGGTACTCACCCCAGTTGGGTGGCCTACCTGATCCGCCACGACGGGAAGTGGGTCAACTCGACGGTCTGGCGTGTGCCCGCGCACTCGGTGGTCCACGTGACGATCTGGGAATATGACAGCGAGACCGGGCTCCGCAACCCCTTCATCAGCATGGTGCGGGGCACAGTCGGCGGAGTCGAGTACTTCGACGGTAAGGCGGTCCGCTACCTGAATCCCAACCTGCCGGCTCACACCTTCTCGATTCCCGAACTCGGCCTGAACGTCCCGCTGGCGGGGATCACCCAGTCAGCCTATCCGGCGGACATGACCAATCCTCACAACACCCACCAAACCATCTCGTTCTCGTTCAAAACGGGGGCTCCCGAAACCGTGCATTGGCAGTGCTTCGTACCATGCGCAGCTGGCTACCTGTTCGGCAATGGTGGGCCGATGCAGACCGTCGGCTACATGGACGGCTACCTAAAGATCGTCTGACCCGAGCTGTCGGCCCCTTAGGGTCGCTCTAGTACCAACTGAACCAAAGGAGATCGGTAACTTGACCAATCGACGGCACCTCGTCATCCCGGGGCTCATCGTCGCGGTCTTGTCCCTGATCTGGGACCTCTTGGTTGCGCTCGTACTACACATTCCGCCCGGCTACGCGACCACCACGGCCGCTGACCAGACGGTAACCAGCCAAGTGTTCGCCATCATCGCTGGGGACATCGGGATGGCCGTCGTGGCTTATGGTCTCTATTTCGCGATCCTGTTCAGTCGCCAGGGTCGGACCGCTGAGCCGCAGGCCGGCGTCCGGGCCCCGTCCAACGTACCGTTGCAGGTGGGTTGGATCAGCTCGTGCATCGTCTTGGTGATGTTCGCCGCGGGCTTTGGTGTGGTCGAGCTTGAGGGCCAGACTGATCCAGCCCTAGTAGTCCCGGCGTCCGCGCTGGCGTCCGGAGCCCAGCATCACCCGTTTATCGTCCAGGTGATCGGTCAGCAGTGGCAGTTCACCTACCGCTATCCGCAGTACGGGGGATTTGAGTCCCAGCAACTGCGAATCCCCACTGGCCGACTGATCCAGTTCGATGTCACCTCGCTGGATGTGACGCATCAGTTCTGGGCCTATCAGCTCGGGGTCAAGCTTGACGCAAACCAGGGAATCAACAACATCGGGTATACCTATGTCGCGTCGCCTACCATCATCAATGTGCGCTGCGGTGAGCTATGCGGTCTCTGGCACGGGTACATGACCGACGTCGGCTCCCAAGCGGGGGAGGCGCTGGCCCCGGCGGCGTTCGCGTCGTGGCTCAGCTACGCCGAGGCCACGTACGGACCTGAGACCAAGGACCTGCCCAAATTCGCTCTGACGTATTATCCGGCGCCTGTGGTCTGGGGATGAGAGTGAAATCTGGCCCGTTCGTTAGACCAGTCATTCGGCCGAGATTCGCGGAGGACAGGAGCATTGCGATGGGGAGAGAGACTTGAGCCAGACAGCGATCGCTAGTGGCCGGGCGCCGGTTCGTTTTTCGCCTCGGCGTCTGTTCCTGACCCAGAACTTGGTGACCGCGATCATCGTGGGGATCGTGGTAGGGGCAGTCGCCTACTGGATCGGGGCTCAGCTGGACACCACCGACAATGGAAACGGTGGAATCCTGCTGGGTTACTTGGTCGGTTCCGCTGGCTTTCTGGTCACGCTCGGCTTCGCGAACGATGTGATCCTTCGCCTCCGGGGCCGTCCGAGCGCCAGCATAGTGAAGACCGCCGAGTCCAAGGGTTGGACCGAATTCTTCGGCATCTCCTTGGACCATAAGGTGGTCGGCATACAGTTCGGTGTCGCAGTCGTGCTGATGTTCTTCCTGGCTGGATTCCAGGCGATGATGATCCGGACGGAATTCCTGTTCCCCAACGGTGGTGGCCCTTGGCCGGCAGGTCAGTACGAAACCCTGGTGGGGTTGCACGGCCTGCTGATGATGTTCGTGGCGACCCTGGTGATCATCGGTGCCTTCGGGAACTACTTCATCCCGATCATGATCGGCGCCAAGCGAATGGCGTTCCCACGGCTGGAGTCATTCGCTTTCTGGCTGGTCCCGCTCGGAGCCCTGATCATGTACTCGACAATCTTTGCCGGATTCGGCGGCGGGTTCCCGACCGGCTGGTGGCTCTACGCGCCCCTCTCGGTGGAGGCTCGTATCGGAATGGACGGGGCCATCGTCGGCTTCGCCTTCATCGGAATCGCAGCGGCCATTGCGGGCATCAACTTGCTCACCACGATCTTCGTGATGCGGGCCCCGGGGATGACGTGGAGCCGGATGCCGATGTTTGCCTGGGCGATGATCGCCGTCGAATTCCTCTCAGCTCTCGCACCACCGGTCTTGGCGTGCACTTTGATGTTGGTGGGGTTCGATCGTGCGGTGCAGTCATCCTTCTTCGAGGCCGGTGGTGGCGGGAGCGGACTGCTCTATCAAGAGATGTTCTGGTTCTTCGGTCACCCTGAGGTCTACATCTTCATCATCCCCGCATTCGGAGTGGTGCTGGAGATACTGCCGGTATTCACCAGAAAGCCACTATTCGGCTATCGATTGGCCGTCGCAGGAATGCTCGGCGTCTCATTGATGAGTTGGTTCGTGTGGAATCACCACATTTTCACCAGTTCAGTCGCACCTGGATTGCGGCCCTTCTTCATGACCGCGACCGAGCTGATTTCCATTCCAACGGGCGTGATGTTCCTAAACATGCTCGGCACGTTGTGGAAGGCCGACCTGCGGCTCAAGTTGCCGTTGCTCTTTGCCTTGGCGGTGATGTTCAATTTCCTGATCGGGGGCCTGACCGGTGTGTTCCTCTCAGACGTGCCTCTCAACGTGACGCTGCATGACAGTTTCTTCGTGGTTGGTCACTTCCACTACACGATTGTGGGCGGGGAGATCTTCGCCCTCTATGCGGCCAGCTACTTCTGGTTCCCCAAGGTGACCGGGAAGATGCTCAATGCACGGATCGGCAAGTGGCACTTCTGGACCGCGTTGATTTTCTTCAACACGACCTTCCTGCCGATGTTCGCGGCTGGTTATCTGGGCCAGGTGCGACGCAGCCCGGTGTACGCCGCGGAGCTGCACGGGCTCAACGTCTGGATCTCCGTGAACGGGTTCCTATTCGGTCTGTCGAACCTCATTTGGCTGTACAACATCGTCTATTCATGGGGCTTCCAGAAGGAGCGCGCCCCGGTCAATCCCTGGGAGTCCCGCTCTTTGGAGTGGCAGATCCCCACGCCAATCCCGGCCGACAACTTCCCGCGAATTCCGACCATCGTTTCGGGCCCTTACGAATATGGCCCGGGCACTACTCGGCCGATAGCCGAGTGGCCTGACACTGGACAGATACCCACTCCAGCTCCAGCGATCTGAGGACGGTATCAAGATGATTTCGGACAACACCGCGGCGACTGGCACCTTGCGAACTGGCGGGCGTGCGCACTCTCCTGAGCAGGTGGCTCGGATCCCCTTGGTCGGCACCTGGCTGTTTATCGGCGCCGACTTCTTCTTCTTTGTCCCGCTCTTCTTCGCCTTCTTCTTCCTGCAGCAGGCCAACGTGGACCACATGTGGCAGCCGAAGGGGATCCATCCTCCCAATCTGGGCCTGGGAGTCGCTGTTGCGGCACTGGCGGTAGTCGGGATACTGGTGGCTCACTCCGGGCTAAGGCACCTGCAAAGCCAGAGAACCCTCGCATCCTTCACCAACACCGGCAGATTGGCAGCCCTCCTCCTGGTGGCGGCGGTAGTGGTTCAGATCTGGCAGCTTTCGCACGTAGGCTACGGAATCGACAGCGGGGGGTACGCGAGCTGCTTCTTTGCGATGCAGATCGTGGTGACCATCCAGATTGGGGTCCTCGCATTGTGGGTCCTTAGTCTTGCCAATCGAGCCGGCTACGAGGCGACCCATCCCATCGCGATGCCGGGTCCGGACGCCATCGAGGAGGTGGCCACGCCAATCTCGGCGCTGGCTTACTCCTACCAGATGTTCGCGCTGTTCTTGGGCGCTGTCGTGTTGCTGGCTTGGGTTGTCTGCTACTTCCTTTAGCCGGTAGCCTTACCGAGGCCGGGGCGGCTCGCGCGGGCCCGATTCGTCGGTGATCGCGGGTCTGAGAAGATGGCGGCCGGTGTGGCGCCGGCACCGGTTTCGGGTGAGGGCAGTTAGTCGGGAGGTTCATTCCCATCGCTGAGTCGATCGTCGAGACTGTACAGGCGGCGCACGGGGGTGCAGCCCTGAAGTCGTCGGCTGGCTCCTGGGTCCCGTCTGAAGCGGCCATTCCGCGCCGACCGGTCGGCGCCTTGGTGGGGGACTACGCCAGCCTAACCAAGCCTGGCGTCATGAGTCTCTTGCTGGTCACGGAGTTTTTAGCCATGGTGATCGCGGCCCGCGGCTGGCCGGGTCTTGGACTGAGTGCCGCCGCATTAGCCGGCGGGGCCTGTGCTTCCGGGGGTGCGGCGGCCGTCAACTGTTGGTTTGATCGTGACATCGATGCGGTGATGGGTCGGACCCGGCACCGGCCGCTCCCGTCCGGTCGGATTCAGCCAGGGGGGGCGCTGGCCTTCGGGGTGGGGCTCAGCGTCCTGGGATTCTTGCTGTTCTTGACCTTGGTAAATCCGCTGGCGGCGGTCTTGTCAGCGGTTGGGGGTACGTTCTACGTCTTCGTGTACACGTTCTGGCTGAAGCGGTCGACCAAGTCCAACATCGTGATCGGCGGCGCCGCTGGGGCGATTCCGCCGCTAGTCGGCTGGGCCGCCGTGACCCACGGACTAGGTCCCGTGGGGCTAGCGCTGTTCGCGGTGGTTTTTCTCTGGACCCCGCCCCACTTCTGGGCCCTTTCGTTGATAGTGCGGAGGGACTACGCGGCGGTTTCCGTCCCGATGCGCCCGGTCGTGGTCGGGATCCGCAGGACCCGTACCAGCATCGTCGGCTACACCCTGGCCCTGGTGTCCTTCAGTTGCACCCTGGCGATCTGGTTGGGACCGGCGGAGCTGGTGGTATCCGTTCTGCTTGGCGTTCCCTTCATTGCCCTCAGCATCCTCGTACTGCGCGAAGCATCCGGAATGCGCTGGGCGCGCCAGCTTTTCCGGTTCTCGATGCTGTACCTCTTCGTCTTCTTTCTGGGGACCGCCGGAGTCGCTGTCCTCGCCCACTGACGGACTAGGTCGGTCGCCTCAGGAGTTGTCGACTCCGAGCAGGACCACCACGATGAAGAAGGAGAGCACGGCGACGAAGAGCATGATCGCGATCAGCCAGGCGGTGCGGCTCATGCGCGGGTGCGTCTGAAGGTCTCCCAGCGTCTGGGGACCGTCGGCGGGCGGGCCGGCCAAGTAGACGCCGCTCGGCTCAGGGTCAGTTGGACCAGCCACTGAGCCGAGTATAGACCCGCGCTGGGCGGGTGCCCACAAGTTCAATCTCAACTGCTCCACCTAGAATGCAGTAGTTGGGCATGCAGTTCGAGGACCTCGTCCCTCGCCTGAGTTACCTCGGGGAGAGCGACGTCGCCACGCTGAAGCGGGCGTACCGTGTAGCTGAGCTGGCTCATGGCGGCCAAATGCGTCTCTCCGGAGAGCCGTACATCACCCACCCCCTGGCGGTGGCGGCGCTCCTGGCGGACCTCCACCTAGACACCGACGCCTTGGCGGCGGCCCTTCTCCACGACGTGGTCGAGGACACTCCGATGGCCGCCGAGCAGATCCGCGAGGAGTTCGGGGTTACCGTCGAGAAGCTGGTGGCCGGGGTGACCAAGCTGGGCCGTATCAAACTCCACAGTCAGGCCCAGGTACAGGCCGAGAACATCCGCAAGATGCTGGTCGCCATGGCCGAGGACTTGCGGGTGGTGCTGATCAAGCTGGCCGACCGCATGCACAACATGCGCACCATCGCGGCGCTCCCAGAAGAGCGGCAGCGCCGGATCGCCCAGGAGACAATCGACATCTACGCGCCCTTGGCCCATCGACTGGGAATCTGGCAGATGAAGGCGGAGCTCGAGGATCTCTGCTTCTCGGTCCTCGACCGCGACAACTACGAGCGGGTGCGTCAGGAGGTCCATCTACGCCGACGGCAGCGACTCTTGGTGCTGGAGCAGGCCTGTCAGCAGCTGGCCGCTGACCTCGCTGAGGCGGGGATCCGAGCCGAAGTTGTGGGCAGGCCGAAGAATCTGACCAGCATCTTCCGCAAGATGCAGCAGGGCGGCAAGACCATCCGCGAGATCTATGACCTGGTCGCGCTGCGGGTCATCTGTGACGACATCCGTGGCTGCTACGGAGCCTTGGGCGTGGTCCACGCCCTCTGGAAACCGATCCCGGGGCGCTTCAAGGACTACATCGCCATGCCCAAGGGCAACGGCTACCAGTCCTTGCACACGACGGTGGTCGGCGAGGGCGGGGAACCGGTCGAGATTCAGATTCGAACCCGGGATATGCACCGCACCGCCGAGGAGGGGATCGCGGCCCACTGGCACTACAAGGAGGGGACCCGCTCCGACCAGCGCCTGGACGAGGGCTTCAGCTGGCTGCGGTCTCTGTTGGAGTGGCAGAAGGAGGTCCTCGACGCCGAGCGCTTCGTCGAGCATGTCCGGCTCGAGGTTTTCCAGGACGAGGTCTTCGTCTTCACCCCCAAAGGTGATGTGCTCTCTCTGCCAGCCGGAGCCACGGCCATCGACTTCGCCTACCGGATCCACACCGACGTCGGCCACCGCTGTCTGGGGGCCAAGATCAACTCGAGGATGGTGTCTCTCGACCACCTGCTCCAGAACGGTGACATCGTCGAGATCCTGACCACCCGCTCCGAGCGCCATGGGCCGAGCCGGGACTGGCTCAACTTCGCCAAGACGAGCAGTGCTCGGGAGAAGATCCGCCAATGGTTCAAGAGGGAGCGGCGGGAGGAGAACGTCACCCGGGGGCGTGAACTCCTCGACCGCGAACTGCGCCGCATGCGGGGGATCCAGCTGAGCTCAGTGCCGCAGGCACGCCTTCTCGAGTTGGCTAAGGAGTTTCGCATCCCCGATCTCACGGATTTCTTCGCCGCCGTGGGCTATGGCGAGGTGGCGGCGCGAACGATCGTGCTCAAGTGGGCTGCCCGAGAGGAGGCCGGGGTAGTCGACCAGGTCCCGGCCAGCGCCATCCCGCTGGTGACCCGGTCCGCTCCCAGTGGCGGCGTGCGGGTGGCGGGCCTGACCGACCTGATGACCAACATCGCCCGCTGCTGCAAGCCAGTTCCCGGCGAGCCGATCCGGGGCTACGTGACCAGGGGCCGCGGGGTGACCGTCCATCGCGAGGACTGCGTCAACATTCGTCATGCCACCGATCCGCAGCGGATCGTTGAGGTTGAGTGGGACGAAGGCAGTCGCCAGGTCTATCCGGTGCGTCTACGCATCGAGGCGCGGGATCGTACTGGCCTGCTCCGCGACGTCGCCACCGCCATCGCCGAGAGCAAGGTGAATCTGAGCGGTGCTGCGGTTGAGGTTGATGGTTCCCAGTCGGCGGTGATCAACGCGGTGGTGGACATCTCCAGCCTGACCGAGCTGAGCCGGCTCCTGGAGCGGCTCGAGGGGGTACGCGACGTCCAGCAGGTGATGCGCGAAGTCAGCTGACATCGCCGCTCTGGGGGTCGCGCCGGCCCAGCCAATTACACTGCCAGTTCGATGCCCCCGATCTCGCGGCCGCGCGGAACCGAGGACCTGCTGCCTGCCCGTCTGGCAGCCATGGCCGGAGCTGTCGCGGCGGGCATGCGGATCGCCAACAGCTTTGGTTATCGGGAGATCGCCACGCCTATCTTCGAGTCGACCGAGCTCTTTGTACGCGGGGTGGGCGACACCACCGACGTGGTCCGCCGGGAGATGTACACGTTCCCGGATCGATCGGGCCGGTCGCTGACTCTGCGCCCTGAGAACACGGCGCCGGTCTTGCGCGCCTTCGGAGAGTCGTCGCTTCGTGAGCTGCCACCTCCGGTCCGGCTCAGCTACGCGGGCCCGATGTTCCGCTACGACCGGCCCGGCCGAGGCCGGTACCGGCAGTTCCACCAGTTCGGGGTGGAGGCGATCGGGGATGCGGAGGCCGAGTTGGACGCTGAGGTGATCGCGGTCGCCTGGGATTGGCTGGCGGATCTTGGCCTGGGGGGAATCAGTCTGCAGCTGAACAGCATCGGCGACGCTCAGTGCCGCCCCGCCTTCCGCCAGGCCCTGCTCGATCACTTCGCCCCCCATCTAGCCCAGCTGCCTGAGCTGGACCGCGAGCGCCTGGCCAGGAATCCGCTCCGGATCCTGGACAGCAAGGACCCCGATACCGAGGAGCTGTTGGCGACGGTGCCTCGGACCCGCGACTTCCTCTGCCCTGAGTGCCGTGACGCCTTCGAGCGCGTGCAGCTGGCTCTGCGTGCCTACCGCATTCCGTTCCAGATCAACGATCGCTTGGTGCGAGGACTCGACTACTACGTCCGCACCACCTTCGAGGTCTGGCACGAGGACCTTCAGGGAGCGCAGAACGCGCTCTTCGGGGGCGGGCGCTACGACGGACTTTCTGAGCTTCTCGGCTACCCGGCCGCGCCTGGCGTTGGTTTCGCGGCCGGCCTGGAACGAGTCGTGATGCTGGCCCCGCCTCCTGTCCCGTTGGCCCCGCCCCAGGTGGTGGTTTGTTCGGCCCAGGAGACTGCGGTGGGCCTAGCCGTAGACCTGGCACAGCGGTTGCGCCGCGACGGCCTGGCCGTCATCTGCGACGTGGGCCGGCGCAGCCTGAAGGGGAAGATGCGGGCAGCGGAGCGGTCCGGGGCAGGAGCCGTCGCCATCCTGGGTGAGGACGAGGTCAAGTCCCAGCGGGTCACCCTTCGTCGCCTGAGCACAGGCGACCAGGTCGCCCTCCGCCTGGCGGAGGCGTCTGGTCAGGTGCGGGAGTGGGCCGAGGCGAGCGCCACTGAGGGGCAGCTGTGAGGGGTCGAAGCTACTGTGGCACGGTCGGTCTGGCCCAACGCGGCGAGCGTGTTCTCCTGGCGGGCTGGGTTAACCATCGCCGTGACCACGGTGGTCTTACCTTCATCGACCTCCGCGACCACACCGGGGTGGTCCAGCTGGTGTTCAACCCGGCCAAGTTCCCAGCGGCTCAAGAGGTGGCCGAGCGCAGTCGTCTGGAATGGGTGCTGCGGGCCGAAGGGGTGGTCGAGCCGCGTCCCGAAGGCAGCGCCAACCCCAACTTGCCCACCGGTGAGATCGAGGTGGCGGTCGAGGTCTGCGAGGTGCTCGCCCAGGCGGAGGCGATGCCAATCGGAACGGCCGATGAGGCCGAGGCGGACGAGCGGGTTCGCCTCCAGTACCGCTACCTGGACCTGCGTCGGCCTCGGATGCAGCGCAACCTGCGGACTCGCCACCGCTTCATCAAGAGCCTGCGCGACGAGGCCGACCGGCTCGGCTTCACCGAGATTGAGACCCCGACCATGATTCCCAGCACGCCCGAGGGGGCCCGCGACTTCGTAGTGCCGAGCCGGATGTGGCCGGGCCATGTCTGGGCTTTGCCCCAGTCGCCCCAGCTCTACAAGCAGCTGTCGATGGTGGCCGGATTTGACCGTTACTTCCAGATCGCCCGCTGCTGGCGCGACGAGGATCTCCGGTCCGACCGCCAGTTTGAGTTCACCCAGCTCGACCTGGAGATGTCCTTTGTCGACGAGGAGGAGATTTACGAGGTTCTGGAAGCCATGATCTCGTTCGCCTGGGAGTCCGCCTTTGGGCAGCCGATACCGACTCCCTGGCCCCGGATTCCGTACCGGGAAGCGATCGCTCGCTTCGGCACTGACAAGCCCGACACTCGCTTCGGCAACGAACTGATGGATGTCTCCGAAGTGTTTCGGACCAGCTCCTTTCGGGTCTTCAGCGGCGCTATTGAGGGCGGGGGTACGGTTCGGGCGCTGCGAGTGCCCGGTGGAGGCGAGCTCACGCGAGGAGACCTGGAGGGGGAGTGGCTGCAGGTCGCGCGTACCTACGGCGCCCAGGGGCTCGCCTACCTGTGGCGCCGAGCGGGACAGTACGAGGGGTCGATCGCTAAGTTCTTCTCCGCCGGTGAACTGGCCGCTCTGACCGAGCAGTTGGGGGTGGAGGACGGCGATTGCGTCTGCTTCACGGCCGGTCCGGAGGCTGTGGCGGCCACGGCGCTGGGGGCCGTCCGGCTCCACGCGGGGCGCCAGCTGGGCTGGATTCCCGAGGGCCGCCTCGACTTTGTCTGGGTCACCGAGTTTCCCCTCTTTGAGCGCTCCGCCAGCGGCGGGGTCAGTCCGACGCACCATCCCTTCACCCAGCCCCATGTCGATGACTGGCCGCTGATCGTAAGCGATCCCTTGCGGGTGCGCTCCCGCGCCTATGACATCGTCTGTAACGGGGTGGAGCTGGGCAGCGGGTCGCTGCGGATCACCCGTCCTGAGCAGCAGCAAGCCATCTTCGCCGCTCTGGGTTTGACTCCCGAGGAAGCCGAGCAGAAGTTTGGCTTCCTCATATCCGCCTTCCGCTACGGAGCTCCCCCCCACGGAGGATTCGCAGCTGGCATCGACCGGATGGTGATGGTGGGCCTGGGCGAGCCGTCGATTCGCGAGGTGATCGCCTTCCCCAAGACCCAGACCGGTTCCGATCCGCTTACCGGAGCACCGACTCCGGTGTTGCCCGAGCAGCTGGCTGAGGTCGGGCTCCGTCTGGCGCCCAAACCCGGAACTCTCAAGGAGTCCCAAGCCAAGTGAGCCGTGCTACGGTGGCCCTGGGCCCGGCCCCCGCCGGACACATGTACCCGACCCTAGTGATGATTTCTCGGGAGCGCCAACACCGCGAACGGCCCACAAGCCTCCTCGGAGAGGATCTGGAAGGTCCCGTGCGGCGCACCCACCTGGTGAACCAGGGATCGGAGCTAAGCGCCGGTGGGGGCCGAAGGGCCCATCGGGTAGGTTTGAATTCGAGCCCGGGGGGGCAAGCATGCAAGTGATGGCCACCAGGACGGCCGAGGCGACGGAACTGAGGATTCCGGCCGATCCCCAGTACATCGTGGTCGCCAAACGGGCGGCGGCGGGTATGGCGACGGTCGCCGGGCTCGGCCTGGAGGCGCTGGACGAGTTCAACATCGCCATCGCCGAGGCCTGTGAGCACACCATCCGGGCAGCCCTGGCCGCCGGCCTGGCGGATGCCAAGGTGCGCATCAACTTTTTGGTCCAGGAGGATGCCCTCCGGGTCGAGGTCCGTCTCCTCGGCAGCAAGCCTCGGCCCCAGGTCAGGTCGACTCCGAAGCTGCCGTCAGCCACCCTGGCCACGGCCGAGGCCATCGACATGGCCATCTCCATGCTCAGTTGCTTCGCCGAGGACGTCGACTTCCAGGCGGCGGACGACGGGCTCGTGCGGGTCCGTCTGGCCAAGTACCGCTGGCGGTGACCGAGGCGGGGTTAACTCCCCCCCGCTTCGATCGAGATCTGCAGCGGCGGCTCTTCGCCGAGTACGCGAAGACCCGCGATCCCAAAGTTCGCGAAGAGCTGGTGCCGCAGTACGCCGCGCTGGTTCACTCCCTGGCCCGCCGCTTCGCCGGCCGGGGTGAGCCCCTGGAGGACCTGGAGCAGGTGGGCTACCTCGGTCTGATCGCTGCCATCAATCGCTTCGATCCTGGCTTGGGGCTGGAGTTCACCACCTTCGCCACCCCCACCATCCTGGGCGAGATAAAGCGCTATTTCCGGGACAAAAGCTGGGCGGTACGAGTGCCCCGGCGACTTCAGGAGACCTACGCTCGGGTGGTCCGCACCCAACAGGAGCTGAGCCAGGAGCTGGGCCGCGGACCGACGGTTCCGGAAATCGCAGCCCGCCTGGAGCTGGAGCCGGACGAGGTGCTCCAGGCTCTGGAGGCAGGACCGGCCCAGCGCGCCCTTTCCCTGGAGTCTCCGGCGGGCTCGGGCGACAGTGAGGGCGAGCTGGGCGACCGGATCGGTGCCGAGGATGAGAATCTGAGCCGGATCGAGCTGCAGAACATGCTGGCCGGGGCGATGCGTCACCTGACCCCCAGGGAGCGCGAAATCATGGTCCTTCGCTTCGTCGAGCAGCTGCCCCAGACGGAAGTCGCCCGGCGCCTGGGGATCAGCCAGATGCATGTCAGCCGACTGCAGCGTGCGGCCTTGGCCCAACTCAAGCGCGAACTGCCGGAATAGTGCCGGCGTCGCCGGAGCGGCTAGAATCCGGCCGATCGGGCAAGGACGATGGGCATTGTTAAGTCAACAAATCCGCACTAAATTTCTCAACTATTTCGAGCAGCACGGCCATCTCCGGGTGGCCAGCGCGCCGCTGATCCCCCGGGACGATCCCAGCCTGCTCTTAGTCAGTGCCGGCATGGTGCCGTTCAAGGCCTATTTCCTGGGCCAAAAGGTGCCGCCCCAGGACCGTCTCACCTCCTGTCAGAAGGCCTTCCGGGCGACCGATATCGACGAGGTAGGCGACCTCAGCCACGACACCTTCTTTGAAATGTTGGGCAACTTTAGCTTTGGCGCCTATTTCAAGGAGGAGGCCATCGGCTACGCCTTCGAACTTCTAACCCAGGGATTCGGCCTCGACCCGGCCCGAATCTTCCCCAGCGTCCACCCCAGCGACGAGGCCTCGGTCGGGTTGTGGAAGAAGGTGGCGGGGATTCCCTCCGAGCGGGTGACCCGGCTTGAGGAGAACTTCTGGCAGGCGGGGCCGACTGGACCGTGCGGCGTGGACAGCGAGATCTACTACGACTTGGGCGAGCGCTTCGGCTCGAGTCCTGGCGAGCGGCCCGGACGGGGTGAGCGCTACTTGGAGATCTGGAATCTCGTCTTCATGGACTCGGAGCGGCTGGCGGATGGCAGCACGGTTTCCCTGGCCCATCCTGGGGTCGACACCGGCATGGGCTTGGAGCGGGTATCCATGGTGCTGCAGGGCTGCGAGTCCATCTTCGACACCGACCTCTTCGCACCGATTCAAGCGGATTTCGCCGGTCGGGCGCGCAAGCTGGGGGAAGTTGGGGTCGACCAAGGCGCCCGCCATCTGCGCCGCCTCTCCGACCACGCCCGCGGCGCCAGCATGCTGATCGCCGACGGGGTCCTTCCCGCCAACGAGGGCCGGGGTTACGTCCTCCGCCACCTGCTCCGGCGAGCCTCGGTGAGCGCGCTCAGCTTGGACGTAGATGGTGGTCTGGCGCCCTGTGTTCCCGCGGTCGTGGGGGTGCTCGGCGAGACCTACCCCGAACTGGCCAGCGGCGCCGAGCGGGTGCGGGCTGTAATCGAACAGGAGGAGGCACGGTTCGAGGAGACACTGGCCCGTGGGTTGGAGCAGTTCGAGGACGTCGTCGGCCGCGCTCAGGGCCACGTCATCGCCGGGAGCGATGCCTTTCGCCTGCACGACACCTTCGGCTTCCCCTTGGAGGTGACGGAAGACCTGGCCGCCGCCCGCGGCGTCCGAGTCGATCGGGAGGGGGTGGAACGGCTCTTCCAGGTCCAGCGCGAACAGGCTCGGGCGAGCCGCTCCACCAGCCTTCCCGGGACTGCTCAGGCGCCTCTGCCCGCAAGCGAGTTCGTCGGCTACGAGCAGCTCGAGGTGACGGCTCCCGTTAGCCTCTTGCTCGGTCGGGGTGCGCCGGTCGACTGGGCGCTCTCCGGAGAGGAGGTCGACGCGGTTCTCGAGGTGTCGCCCTTCTACGCCGAGGCCGGGGGCCAGGTCGGCGACCGGGGCCAGCTGGCTTGGTACGGTGGCTCGGCATTGGTGCTGGACACCACGTCACCCCAGCCGGGGACCCGAGTTCAGCACTGCCGGGTTCTGGAGGGCGAGCTTCGCCAGGGTCAGGTGGTTCGGGCCACCGTCAACCTCGAGCACCGCGCCGGCTGCGCCGCCCATCACTCGGCTACCCATCTGCTCAACGCCGCGCTCCACCGCCAGCTGGGGGAGGGGGTGGTCCAGCGGGGCTCGCTAGTCTCGACCGACAGGGCGACGTTCGACTTCAGCTGGCCCCGCCCTCTTGGGGAGGAGGAGTTGGTCGCGGTCGAGCGCGAATTGAACGGAGCGATCAGGGCTGACCTGGAGCGTCGGGTCGAGATGCTTTCCCTGGACGATGCCCGCCGCTCCGGTGCGCTGGCCTTGCCCGAGGAGACCTACGGCGACCAAGTCAGGGTGGTGAGCTTCGACGGATTCTCCCGCGAGCTCTGCGGGGGAACGCACGTAGATCGCACCGGCCGAATCGGTCTGGCTGTCCTCACCGCCGAGCACAGCGTCGGCTCCGGCCTGCGCCGGATCGAGATGATCGCCGGCCAGGCCGCCGAACAATGGTGGGAGGGGCAACGGAGCCACACCTCAGAGGTGGCTCGCCAGCTGCGGGCACCAGTGGGCGAGGTCAGGGCCAGGGTCGAAGGATTGCAGGCGCGGGTGCGCGAACTGGAACGCGACCTGGCCGAGTCGCGGCGTCAGGGGGCGACCCCGCTCGCCGCCGCGAGCAAGGAGTCGATCGGGTCCTTCACCTTGGCGGTGGTCGATTCGCTGGCCCCTTTGAGCCGCGCCGAGCAGCGCCGCCAGGCTGACGAATTGTTAGCTGACATCGGCCGGGGGTGCGCTCTGGTGCTGGCGGGCGCAGACTTGGTGCTTAAACTGTCGCCGGACCTGGTTGCGCGCGGACTTCGCGCTGGGCAGATTGCTCAAGTCGCGTGCCAGCCATTCGGTGGAGGCGGGGGTACTGACCAGCTGGGCCAGGGCGGACTGTCGGTGGACGGTCACGCCGCTGTGCTGGCGACGGTGCGTACCATCCTTGGATCCAGTCTGGAGGAAGCGTGATGCCGCAGGCCCCGTCGGCGCGCCGACAGCCTAAGACCCACGTCACCGCGCTCGATATCGGAGCCCAGGTGATCAAGGCGTTGGTCCTCAAGAAGGATGCTGGCGAAGCGATCGTGCTCGGCGTGGGCCGTTCCGAGCAAGGGCCTGGTCAACTGGATCCTTCCAGGGGCGTCGACATGGAGTCGGTGATCGAGGGTTGTCACGCCGCCCTGGAGGCCGCCGAGGACATGGCAGAGGTTATCCCGACCCGCGTGGTGATCGGCATCGGCGGCTCCCGGGTGCGGGCGGCCAGCAATTCCGGGTCTCGAATCCGGGGCAGGCCGCAGGTGCGGATCTCCCGACGCGAGGTCGACGACCAGGTGGAAGGCATCCAGCGGCGGGCCTTGCGCGAGGCGCAGGCACGGCTCGACGAGGAGTCCCCCGGCGGGGGCGACGGGCCGCTTCGGCTGGTCCACTCCTCGATCACGGCGGCCAAGGTGGACGGGCAGCCGGTCCTCGATCCGCTCCGCTACCAGGGCCAGAAGGTGGAGCTCACCGTGTTCAACACATTTGCCACCGAGGGCCAGTTCGCGGCCGTCGACGAGGTCGCCCAGGCGCTTGATCTCGAGCTGCTGGAGACGGTTGCCGAACCCTACGCCTTAGCCCGCCTGGCCTCCACCCCGGAGGTCTTGGAATCGGGGGCGATCTTCATCGACATCGGCGCCCGGACCACCACCGTCAGCCTGGTCCGTAACGCCATCTTGGAGTCGACCCGGATGTTCGAGCTGGGGGGCAGGGCCTTCACCCGCAAGCTCGCCCACGACATGGATCTCTCCCTGATCCTGGCCGAGAGTCTCAAGCTGCGCCACTCCGCGGGCATGCTGGGCGGCCAGGAGGAGGCCATGGCCCGCCGAGCCATGGGTGAGTCGGCCGAGGTCCTGGCCCAGGGGGTGGCGCTGGTTCTCCATGACATGGCCAGGGGCCAGCCTCTGCCCACTAGGATCCGACTCTACGGTGGGGGAGCGATGCTGCCTGAGGTTGGTGAGCAGCTGAGTGTCCTCCGCTGGACCGACTACCTACCCTTCGTCCAGCCGCCTACCTTCCGCCAGTTGGGCCCCGAGGAACTCACGGCAGTGCACGACACGACCGGCCTGCTCACCTCTCCGGCCGACGTCGTTCCCATGGGCCTGGCGTACCAGGGATGCGGACAGATCGAAGAGGCGGCCGAGGCGGGACCCGGGCTGGAGGGGATTCTGCGCAAGGTCACTCAGGTAATCCGGGGTACGGATGGCTCGTAACGGGATCCGATGTTGGGCTGATGCGCATGAAGGTCGGGGGACCTGACCGTCATGGCCAAGCTTCTCTACGTAGAGCCGAACGACGAGATCACCGACCTGGTCGATCGGATCCGCCGCGCCGAGGGAGACCGCGACCTAGTCTTCGTGGTGCCCCCCGATGGCAAGGTCCTGCGCTCTCCCCTCGACATGCGCCTGCTCATGCAGTACACGCGGGGCTTCCAGAAGCGGATCGCAATCGTCACCGGCGATCCCCAGATCCAGGGTCTGGCGATCCGCACCGGCTTCCCCACCTTCGCCTCTTTGGCCACCCTGGAGCAGGGCGCTCCCTTGCGCGGAGTACCCGAGGTACCCGCCGCCGCCGTCGCCGCCACCGCCGCTGCAGCTGCCGTGGTGGCGGCCCCGGTCGTTTCCGGGGAGGACGCACCAACTACGGAACTGGCCAAGCGCGGCCCCTCGGCGCTACTGGCGGCGGGCACCGGCGGGGCAGCCGGATGGTGGACCCGCCTGCACGAGATGTGGGATTCGCAGCAGGGCCGCCAGCGACTTCTGGTCATTGGCAGCGCCGTGGTATTGGTAGTGCTTCTGCTTCTTCTCTTCGTATTCCCCTCAGCCACGATCACCCTCGGGGTGAGGGCTCACCGGCTCGCCGACACCGCCACGATCCAGGGGACCACGGGATCTGGGTCGGGGCCCACCCTTGACCAAATCTCGACCGAGGCTCTCCAGAGCAATACGTTCACCCAGAACTTCACGGCTACGCCCAGCGGGACGCAGTCGCTGCCTCCGGTGCCTGCGACCGGAGATCTTGAGTTCTGCTGGAGTGGACCTGCGACGAATTTGACCCTGTCGTTCCAGGGGAATGCGCCCGCATTCGCGGACACGACGACGAGCGGAATTGGATTCACGACTACCACCGGTGGCGAAGGTCAATCTGTGGCGCTGCCCAACTGCCCAACCTACTCGTCTGGGGTGGCTGTTCAGGCAGACGCGAACACCGTTGGTACCCAGGGAAACGTGGGATCGGGGGCAGGGTGGAGCTGGACCAACTACCCCGGTTCTGGATGCGTAAGTTCCGGTCCGGGTGTCTGCAACAACAATGCCAACAATCTGCACATTACAAACTCGTCGGCCATGACCGGTGGTAAGGGTGCTACCACGCAGTCGGTCTTCTCCACCTCTGACGCCGCGGCGGCGACGCAAAAACAGCAGACCGTCGATACCAACCTCACCAAGAAGGCCAAGAAGCAACTGCGGCGGTTGGCCGCGCAGGACAAGAGTGTCATCGCCGAGACCGCGGGCGGCACCGGCATCGTGGTCACGGTCAACAATCCCACGCTACCGACGGGGTGCAACACCTCGGCATCCACACCCTGCCCCGCCGCGACCACCGAGACCCTCACGGTGACCCTGACTGCTGCGGCTACCGCCTACAGTCCCGCGGCGGCCAAGGCCGCTGTGCTGAAGGACCTCAAGTCGAAGGTTCCCTCCAACGGAGAGCTGTTGGCGGACCCCGATCTGGGCAATCCCCGCGTCGTGTCCGCCGGTGCCGGAGGTACGGTGACGCTGGCATCTCATGCGGTTGGCTATTGGGCTCCCCAGTTGGATCTCAAAACCTTCCAGGGCAAGTTGAGCTTCATGAGCCCGGGCGCAGCCAAGACCTACCTGCTGGGGCATCTGCCAGGATCCAGCACCGTGACCATCTCCCAGTCACCCTTCGGTCTGCCCTGGCTGCCACTGTTCTCGGGCAACATCCACCTCGTTCGCGTTTCTTTGACGCAGGGGCGCACCTCTGGTTAGTTCGGCAGCTGCCGGGCGGGGCAGGATCCTGGCGCTCGATCCCGGGCGAACGAGAGTCGGGGTGGCGGTGAGCGACGAGACCCGGACCATCGCCCAGCCACACTCAACCGTCTTGCGCCGCTCGGATCAACGCGACCTCACCCAGATCGCCCGCCTAGTCGAGCAGCTCGCGGTCACGGCGATCGTGGTCGGCCTGCCCCTACAGATGGATGGAGTCGAAGGCAACTCGGCCAAAGAGGCGAGGGACTTTGGAGCGGCGGTGGCTCAGGCCACCGGGGTTGGGGTGACCTTCCTCGACGAGCGCCTCACCACCAAGCAGGCAGAACGACACCTGATCGCAGGAGGCGCCTCCCGGGCGCGCCGGCGCGAGGTGGGAGACCAAGTCGCGGCCACCTTGATCCTGCAGCAGGCACTGGCCGGAGAGGGGAGGCCCATTTAGTGAGGCGGCATCCCTTGATCAGCTGTTTTCTGGTGTTGGTGGTGCTGCTCGTGGGGGCGGGGGCGGCGCTTGGCGTGATCGTCCGACGTGACCTTTCGGCGGTCAGCACCGTCCCATCGCACGAGGTCCTCTTCACCATCGGCAAAGGCGAAACCGTGAGCCAGGTGGCGGTCAGCTTGGAGCACCGCCGACTGATTCGGAGCAGCTTCTTCTTCAAGTATTTCGCCGAAAGCAAATCTCTCCAGGATGCCCTCAAGCCGGGCCGCTACGAGCTGGACCCGGGCATGGACGCCCAGGAAGTCGTCGACGTGCTCAAGGGACCACCGCTGAGCCAGGCCTTCAACGTCACCATTCCGGACGGTCTCCGCCTCACCAAGGAAGCTCAGATCTTCCAGTCCGATGGCCTCTTTTCGGCGGCCAGCTACCTCAAAGTCGCTGACTCCGCCACTACCTTCCCGGGGATAACTCCCTTGGCGGGGACCCCGGCGGGAGCCGGTTGGGAGGGCTTCGCTTTCGGTGACACCTACCAGGTCCTACCCAAGACCACCCCCGACCAGATGCTGGCTCGACAGATCGAGGACTTCAACACCCGCGTGGGCGCGGACATCACCAAGGGGGCGGCCGCCGTGGGTCTTTCGCCATTCCAGGTGGTGGTGCTGGCCTCGATTGTTTCCGCCGAGGCAGCCACGGTCAAGGATCGCGGCCTGGTGGCCGGGGTCTTCTTCAACCGCCTTCACGACGACATGCCCCTGGAGAGCGACGTCACCGTCCTCTACGCCCAGTCGTTGGCGGGCGACAACAGCACCAACGTGAACACCCAGTTCGTGTCGCCCTACAACACCTATCTGAATTCGGGGCTGCCCCCCGGTCCGATCGACAGTCCGGGGGTCACCGCCATCGAGGCGGTGCTCCACCCCACGGCCACGGACTACCTGTACTTTCTGGCCCTGGCCAACGGTAAGGTGGACTACAGCATCACTCTTGCCCAGCACGATCAACAGGTCCAGGAGGCCGGACTCGGATGAGCTGGCGATGGCTGGCTGAGGGCAGGGGCCCTCTATCCAGGTGACCCCGGCCGAGGCGCTGGGCTGGGGAGTCCTGGGTCTCTTGGGGGGAGCTCTGATGGGACAGCTGTCGCTGTTCTTGGAGAAGTCCCTGGCCGATGAGGACCCGCCCTTCGAGGTAGGCAGGGGCCCGCTCGAGCTGGTGGCGATGCCGCTGATGGGACTGATCGGCTTCGCCGCCTTTGCGCTCCGTCAGGGCATGGGACCGGGCCTGCTCGTCCATAGCGTCTGGATCCTGGTGCTGATCCAGATCTTCGGCTTCGACCTGAAGCACCGGCTGGTCCTCGACTTGATCACCCTGCCATCGCTGGCCCTGGCCCTGGTGCTGGCCAACCTCAGCCCCGACCTCTCAATTGTCCGGGCTCTCTTTGGGATCCTGATCGGCGGCGGCCTGATGCTTCCCTTCGCTGTGGTCAGCGAGATCTTTCACGACGGTCAGGGCTTCGGCTGGGGTGACGTCAAGCTGGCCATGGTGATCGGGGCGATGACTGGGATGAGCCTCAACTACGGTCAGCTCTATGCCCTCTGGGCACTCATCGCGGGGACGATCATCGGTGGCGTGGTCACCATCCTGCTCCTGGTGACCCGCCGCGTCGGCTTCCGTGATGCCCTGCCCTACGGCCCCTACCTCGTCGTCGGGGCCGGCCTGATCCTCTACTTCATGTAGGGGAGACGGTTCCCGCTTCGCCCTCGTCGGCACGGCGGCAGGCGACCATCTGCTCAATTGCCGCGATCGGTTCCGCGGCGAGCCGCTTGCCCTGCTCTTTCTTTAGCTCGCGGACCGCCTCGTCGGCATCCATACCGCGCCGGTAGGAGCGGTGAGCGGTCAGGGCCTCGTAGACATCGGCGACCGCCAGGACGTCGGCCCCATGGGCCAATTCCGGGCCCCGCAGCCTGCGGTGGTAGCCGCTCCCGTCCAAACGCTCGTGGTGGGAGGCGGCCATCTCGGCCACGTCGTCGAGAGGCCAGAGGGGGGCCAGGATGTCATGGGTGATCGAGGTGTGGCGCTGCATCTCCTCCATCTCCTCGGGGAGCAGCGGGCCGGCCTTGTCCAGGATGGCATTGCTGATGGCCAGCTTGCCGAGATCGTGGAGGAGGCCGGCCAACCCGACCCGGTCCTGCTCGATCGGGGTGAAGTTCATGGTCTCGGCCATCAGCCGCGCCAGGGCCGCTGTCCGGGTCGAGTGGTTGGTGGTCCAGGGCGACTTGGCATCCACCGCGGCGGCGAAGACCTCACCGATCCGAATCATGTCGTCGATGCTGGTGGAGGGGATGATCCTGGGCTCAGGGTCGAGGTGGCCGACATGCTCGGGGTGGGTGATCTCGGCCATCTGCCGCCAGAGCTTGGAATCGCCGGCGTGGGCCAGGACCAGGTCGACCAGCACTGGATCGAACCACTTGCCCCGCCTCTGACGCAGCACCGTCTCGGCCGCTCGGCCGCCGCCGCGTCGCCAGAAGATCTCGACCGTTTGGGTCAGCAGAGCGATTCGAGAGAGGAGTGGGATCTCGTCGCCTTTCAGGCCGTGAGGCCGACCCGAGCCGTTCCAGTGCTCGTCCAGGCTGAGGACTGCGGCCGCGGCGGGCTCGGCCCATCCCAGCTGGCGAACCATCTCCGCCCCTCTGGTGCAGCGCACCTCGACCAGCTCGTTGGCCAGGCCGGCCCCCCGGCTGCCTACTGAGACCAGCTGGGCCATGCGCCGGGTAATCGGTGCCGAGGGCGCTGTCTGTCGGATGGCGAAGATCATCGAGCGCCACTGACTGGTCCAGTCGGTGATCTTGAGCTCCGCTTTGGTGACCAGGTCGTCGGCTTGGAACCAGTGGGTGACGCTGTAGGCGTTGGCCGAGCAGCCGGCATCCTTGAGCAAGAGAGCGTAGTAGAGGTCTTGCCGATCAGTGGGACGGAGCTCCAGCCACCGGGCCATCTGCATCCCCAGCCAGCAGGAGCGGATGGAATGACCCATGGGCTCGCCCTCAGCCAGATCCAGGGCGCGGGACAGTGCCGCGATCACCACCGAGCTGGCGAGCTCGCCCGAGGCCGCCCCCTGGCGGACAGGTGTCATCACCCGGCTGGACATAGGCCCACCCTAGATTGTCCGGATCTGAGCAGCAGTCGCGTTCCGGCAGCAAGTTCTGACGATGGGGTCGCGGAAGCCGACGCCAGTTCTCCCCAGGGCCCGGTGGGGTTGAGGTAGACGCCATCCCCGGCTGTCCGGGGCTAAAAGCTGGCATCATCAATCCGCCCTTGGTCGGAAGCTGGGACGGCCGAGCACTACCCCTACACAGGAGCGGTTCGATGATCAACGCTGGCGAACTCCGCTCGGGGACCACCGTGGAGCGCAACGGGCAGCTCTGGGAGGTCCTCTCCTTCGAGCACGTCAAGCTCGGACGGGGCACCGCCGTGGTCCGGACCCGACTGCGCAACATCACCACCGGGGCCGTGACTGAGGAGACCTTCCGCCCCGAGGAGCGCTTCCCCAGGGCCCGCATCGAGAAGGTGGACGTCCAGTTCCTCTATCGCGATGGCCAGCACTACGTGGTCATGGACACCCAGAGCTTCGACCAGTACCCCGTCGACGAGAGTCACTTCACCCTGGCGGCCCAGTACATCAAGGAGTCCGACCACCTCTTCGTCCTCCAGTACGACGGCAAGGTGATCGGAGTCGAGCTGCCCATCACCGTCGAGCTGGAGGTCGCTCAGACCGATCCCGGATTCAAGGGCGACACCGCCACCGGCGGCAGCAAGCCGGCCACCCTGGACACCGGTCTGGTGGTGGACGTGCCCCTCTTCGTGGAAACCGGGGACCGGCTCAAGGTCGACACCAGGACCGGCAAGTACCTGGAGCGGGTGCAGTGAGCACCTCGCTGCTGAGCCAGCCCGGAGAGCAGGCGCCGGGACGGGTCAGGGTGGCCAGTGAGGTGGTCGCCTCGATCGCCGCCCTGGCGGTGCTCGACGTGGCCGGCATCGCCGCCATGCGGGAGCCGACCGGGGTCAACGTCTCCTTGCCCCTGCACCGTCAGCATGGCCACCGCGGGGTCCAGCTGCAGATGGTTGGGGATACCGGGATCAAGCTCGACCTCTACGTGGCCATCACCCCCCAGGCGGCGATTGGTCAGGTTGCCGAGGACCTCCAGCACAAAGTCTCCCACGCCATCCACAGCATGCTCGGCCTGGATGCCGTGGAGATCAACCTGCACATCGCCGAAATCGAGGGGGACTGAGCTGGTGGCGGCGCGCCACCGGGCCCGCGAACTGGCGGTGCAGGTTCTCTTCCAGCTCGAGCTCCAGCCGGGGAACTGGCGGGACCCGCTCCAGTACCACCTTGACCTGGAGCCTCAGAGCGCCTCCAACCAGCGCTTTGCAGTGGACCTCGTCGAGGGGGCGGTCAGTCACGCCAGCGAGATCGACGCCATGATCAGGGCCTGCTCGACCAACTGGGCCATGGACCAGATGGGCGCCCTCGAGCGGGCTGTGCTCCGGGTTGCCACCGAGGAGCTCGGCTGGCGGCCTGAGACCCCGGTCGCGGTGGTCATCGACGAGGCGGTCCAGCTTGCCAAGCAGATGGCGGGCGAGGAGGCGGGTAAGTTCGTCAACGGGATCCTGGGCAACCTGGCGCGCAGCGCCCGCCCCGGTTTGGAGCAAGCGGGTGCGCGTTCTTCAAGTCGGTGAACTCGCCGCTCTGATCCGGGCTGCCCTGGTAGAGGAGCCGCAGCTTCAGGACGCCTATGTCGAGGCCGAGCTGGGGGACTGCCACCTTTCCGCCGCTGGTCACTGGTACTTCACCCTCAAGGACTGCAGCCCGGGCGGTAGTGACCGTTCGGTGCTCAAGGCGGCGCTCTTCCGCAAGGAGGCACGCGGACTTCAGTTCGAGCCACGCACCGGGATGCGCGTCCTGGGGCACGGCTCGGTGTCCCTGTACGCCGCCGGCGGCTCGCTCCAGGTGTATCTCGACCGCCTCGAGCCCCAGGGGGTCGGCGCTCTCGCCCTCGCCTTCCAGCAGCTGGTGGCTCGGCTAGAGGCGGAGGGGCTCTTCGCGACGGAACGGAAGCGGCCCTTGCCCTTCCTGCCTCGGCGACTGGCCGTGGTGACCTCACTTCATGGGGCAGCCCTCCGCGATGTGGTCCATGTGGTCCAGCGCCGCTGCCCGATCACCGAGATCGCCGTGGCACCCGCTCTGGTGCAGGGCGAGGGGGCGGTACGCTCACTTCTCGGCGCCCTCAAACTGGCCGGCCGGGCCGATGTCGACGTGGTTCTAATGGTTCGCGGCGGCGGGTCTCTGGAAGACCTCCAGGCCTTCAACTCGGAGGAGCTCGCCCGAGCGATCATCGCCTGTCCCCGGCCGGTTGTGGTCGGCGTGGGCCACGAGACGGACGCCTCGGTGGCCGACTTCGTCGCCGACCGCCGGGCCCCTACACCCTCGGTGGCGGCCCATTTGGCGGTCCCCGACCTGTCCGGACTCAAGCTCGACCTGTCCCGACGGGCGCTGCTCCTTCGCCGGGGGGTGGAGGGCTGCGTGTCGAGCGAGCGCCGCGGGCTGGACCTGATCAGTCGGCGGCTGACCCTGCTCGCCCCCGCCAACAGGCTGGCAACCGGGCGGATCGATCTCGATATCCGGCAGCAGCGATTGGCGGCGGCAGCCCGTCGTCTCCTGGCGCACGAGCTCGCCGCCGTGACCGCCCGAGCGGGCCTTCTCCACGCTCGCGGCCCCGAGCGGAGACTGCTCCATGCCCGCGAGGAGTTCTTGGGGAGGGTTGGTAGGCTGGAGGCCCTCAGCCCGCTGGCGGTCCTCAGTCGCGGCTACTCGATCACCTTCCAGGAGTCGGGTGCCGAAGTCCTCCGCGATGCGGGCCAAGTTGAGGTGGGTGCGGCGATCGTCACCCGGCTCCGTCTTGGTCAACTGGTGAGCCGGGTCAGTGAAGTTCGACCGGAGTCGGATGGAGGAGCGGATGGAGCCTGACCGGGAGCCCGAGAAGATAGCTGAGGAGCGGGAGCCGGAAACCCTTGACTACGAGGCGGCACTGGCCCAACTGGACTCGGTTCTGGCCCGTCTCGAGGATGGCAAGGTCGCCCTCGAGGACGCGATGAGTCTGTACGAACGCGGTGTCCGACTGGTCCGGCGCTGCTCCGGACTGCTCGACGGCGCTGAGCGCAGAGTCACCGAACTGACCGCCGGACCCGATGGCCAGCCCCGAGAGCAGCCCCTCCTTCTCGAACTCGACGACGATGGCGCCGACGACGGCTGACCCCAGGGTGTGACCGCCTTACTCACCAACCAGTTCCTCTGGGTGCCTCTCCTGGCCTGGGGGATTGGGCAGCTGCTGAAGGTGGTCACCGACTCCTGGCGGCAACACCGCCTCAGCCTGCGCTCGCTGGGAATGTCCGGTGGTATGCCCAGCTCGCACACCGCCCTCACCGTCTGCCTGACTACGCTTCTGGCCAGGAAGCTCGGTCTAGGCTCCCCGATCTTCGCGGCGGTCGCCATCCTGACGATGGTGGTGGTGTACGACGCCACCGGAGTACGTCGGTCGGCGGGCCAGCAGAGCGTGATCCTCAACCAGGTCCTGGACGACCTGCGTAGTCACCTCGGATTCCGCTACGAGCGCCTCCGCGAATTCATCGGCCACACCCCCTACGAGGTCTTGGCCGGAGCTGTGCTGGGAGTCGCGGTGGGACTCGTAGTCTGAATTGGCGGGCTGCTTACCGGTCCCGGCCAGGGTAGTCAACTGCTCATCGATAAGGGTTATTGGGTAGCGTACATGTGGTCGGGGCGCTACAGTGAGCCACATGAAGCTGGCTGATTGGGCTCGGGTGAACGGAGTTCATCCCAAGACCGCCCTGCGTTGGTGGCGGGAGGGCACGCTGCCGGTGCCGGCGCGGAAGGTCGGGCCGCGGACGATTCTGGTCGAGGTGGTCGCGCCCGGCAACGCTCAGGCCGTGGCCCTGTATGCCCGGGTGTCGTCTCACGATCAGCGCGCCGATCTCGATCGGCAGCTCGGCCGGCTGGTGGAGTGGGCGACGAGACAGCAGTTGCCAGTGACACGTACCGTGGTCGAGGTTGGCTCGGGGATGAACGGCGCCCGGCCGAAGCTGCGCCGGCTGCTCGCTGACGCCACCGTCACCACCATCGTGGTGGAGCACCGCGATCGGCTTGCGCGGCTGGGATCCGAGTACATCGAGGCGGCCCTGCTCGGGGCGGGACGACGGCTGATCGTGGTCGAGGCGACCGAGGTCGCCGACGATCTGGTCCCTGACATGACCGAGGTGCTCACCAGCCTATGCGCGCGTCTCTACGGCCGCCGCTCGGCTCGGACCCGGGCCGCGCGGGCGCTCCGCTGTGCCGCGCAGCCGGTGGAGGCCGCCTGATGGCCAAGGTCCAACAGGCGCTGCGCTTTGCGCTCGACCCGAACGCCGGGCAGCGGCGCGAGCTGGCCCGCCACGCCGGCACCGCCCGCTACGCCTACAACTGGGGGCTGCGGCGGGTGATGGACGGGCTGGCCGCCCGGCGGGCGGGTGACACCACCGTCTCTGTCCCGTCAGCCATGACGCTCCATCGGGAGTGGAACGCCTGGAAGCAGAGCCCCGAGGGCATCCCGTGGTGGACTGAGGTCTCGAAGTGCGCCCCCCAAGAGGCGTTCCGCAACTTGGAGTGGGGCCTGCGCGCCTACTGGGCCGGCCGGGACGGGAAACGACCCGGACCCCAGGTCCGCTTCCCTGGCTTCAAGAAGAAGAGCCGGTCCCGCGACAGCTTTCGCCTCACCGGCGCCCTTCACCTGCACGCTGGGGCCGCGACCCTACCCCGGATCGGAGCAGTGCGCCTCTGCGAGGATGCCACCCGCTGGGCTTCGCTTGTCACTGTCGGGAGCGTGCGCATCACCTCTGCTACCGTCAGCCGGGAGGCGGACCGCTGGTTCGTGGCGCTGGCGGTCGAGGCGGAGCGGGCGATCCCCAGCGGCAACGGCCACACCGACACCATGGGCGTGGACCTTGGCGTGGTCGCCCTGGCCACCTTGTCAAATGGGACGGTGATCCCCGGCCCCAAGGCGCTGCGGCGGGGCCTGCGCAAGCTGCGCCAGCTGTCCAGGGCCCACAGCCGCAAGCGCCGCGGCTCCCGCAACCGCGCCAAAGCCGCTCGCCGGCTGACCCGGCATCACGCCAAGGTGGGCTCCCTGCGCCGCGACCACCTCCATAAACTCACCACCACTCTGGCCAAGAACCACGGCCGGATCGTGGTGGAGGACCTCAACGTCCAGGGGATGCTCCGGAATCGCAAGCTGGCCCGTTCCCTCGCCGACGCCGGATTCGGAGAGTTCCGCCGTCAGCTCGCCTACAAATGCCGCTGGTACGGCTCCGAGCTGGTGGTCGCCGACCGCTGGTTCGCCAGCTCCAAGACCTGCTCTCGCTGCGGAACGGTCAAACCGGAGCTCTTGCTCAGGGAGCGGACCTTTCGCTGCGAGAGCTGCGGTTTGGCCATTGACCGCGATCTCAATGCCGCAATCAACCTCGCCGGGTCGGTCCACCCGGCCGTCACCGCCAGTGCGGTGGAGACGCGAACTGCCTGTGGAGCCGACCAGAAGTCCAGGCCGCGCCTGGCAGGCGGCAAGGAAGCAGGAACCGGGATCGCCCCGGAGCCCACCGACTCGATCGGTGGTCCCACGCCGCGGCCACGGGACCCCGTGTCCCTTCTGTCCGTTGGGTAGGAACGGCCTAAGATCCTAGGCGCGATGGCACCAATTCAGCGTGGGCGGTTGGCTTGACGGTGGCCGGCGTAACCGCTTCCATCGGCTTTCTGCTCCACTTCCGCGAATCCCCGGAGTCGCCCACTCTGCGCCGGGCCCGGGACGTGGCCGAGGCCGCCTCGCTCCGGACCTGGGTGGCCCAGCACGACGCCGAAGCGGTCCTGGCCCGGGAGCTGGCCAGTGCTCGGCTGCTGGTGGCCATCGGCGGGGACGGTACTCTGCTCTACTCGGCCCAGCACGCCGCCCCGCGGGGAGTGCCGCTGCTGGGCGTGAACCGAGGCCAGCTGGGCTTCCTGACCAATGTCGAGATGGCCCAGCTGCCGGACGCCATTGCGGCTTTTGTCGGCGACGACTTCGAGACCTTGCGGCGGGGCACCCTTCGGGGTGAGGTCCGGGGCGAGGATGGCACCGAGGCGGCCTTGGAGGTGGCGATCAACGAGATCGTGGTCAAGACCGAGGGGGTGAGTCTGGTCCGTTTGGAGGTGACCTGCGACGAGCAGTTGGTGGGCACCTTCGACGCCGATGGCCTGGTTGTGGCGACCAGTGTGGGGTCCACCGCCTACTCGCTGTCCGCGGGCGGACCCCCGGTTGATTCCCGGGTGGCCGCCTTGGTGCTGACCCCGCTCAACCCGCACGCCCTGATCAGCCGCTCTCTGGTCATACCGGACACACTCGATGTGAAGATCGAGGTGCAGCGGGGACGGGCCGTGGCGGCGGCGGACGGCCAGGTCTGGGCCCAGCTGGATCCGGGCTGTGAGCTCACCGTCAAGCAGGGGCCCGAGCTGCGGATGATCCGGCCCCCGGGAACTCCAGGGTTCTTCCAGCGGCTCCGGTCCAAGACCGGCTTCGGTGTGGTGCTCAAACTGGACCCGGAGGAGCCGGGAGCCGCCCTTGTCAGCCCGGATAGCCAGCACTCCTGAGCCATGCTGGTGGAGCTGAGGGTGGAGAACTTAGCGGTGATTGAGCGCGCCGAAGCCCGATTTGGCGGGCGCTTCAACGCCATCACCGGCGAGACCGGGGCCGGTAAGTCGGTGCTCCTCTCCGCCTTGGGACTGGCTCTGGGGGTCAGGGCCGACCCCGATCTGGTCCGGCGCGGCTCTGAGCGAGCCCTCTCCAGCGCGGTGTTCCAAGATCCCCCCGATGTCGTCGCTGAGACCTGCCGGGCCCTCGGGGTAGTCGTGGAAGAAACCCTGGTCTTGACCAGGGAGCTGTCCAGCGCTGGTCGCGGCGGTGCCCGCGCCAACGGGGCCACCGTCCCGGCCACCGCTCTGCGCGACATGGGGACCCAACTGGTGGATGTTCAAGGGCAGGGGGCCTCGTCGCTGTGGCTGCGCGAGAGCGAGCAGCGCTCCGCGCTGGACAACCTGGGCGGCGAGACAGCGGTCCTGCTCCTGCAGCGGATGGGGGAATTCTGGTCCAAGCGTCAGGAGATAGAGACGGCAATCGCGGAGATGCGGTCGCTGCGCGAGCGCCAGCGGGGCGACCTTGATCGGGCGCGACTTGACCTGGCCGAGTTGGATGAGGCTGATCCTCAATCGGGCGAGGATGTCCGCCTGCAGCAGGAGCGCGACCGGCTTGCCCATTCCGGCCGCTTGCGTGAGGCCGCAGCCGGGCTGCGCAGCGCCGTTTCCGGCGCCGCCGGGGAAACCGGGGCGGCGGATCGCTTGGCGGAATCGCTGCACGCGGCCCGGGGTGTCCACGGGATCGACCATGAGTTGGATTCGCTTCTCGACCAGGCCGAGGAGGGGGTGGCCTCGCTGCGTGAACTGCAGCTGTCGCTCAGTTCATATGTGACCCAGCTCCCCGACGACAGTGCGCGGCTGGCCCAGGTTGAAGAGCGCCTCGACCTCCTGGAGCGGCTCGCACGCCGGCACGGGGGCTCACTCGAATCAGCCCTGGCCCGCCGTGAGGAGGCGACGAACCTGCTCCACACGGTCGATGGGGGTGAGGGCGACCTGGCCCGGCTGGCCGCCGAGCTTACGGCCGGGGAAGAGAGATTCGGGGAGGAGGCGAGAAGGCTCTCGGCGCTGCGGACCCAGGTGGCCGAGACCCTGGCTCGAGCGGTGACGGGCGACCTACGGCGGATGCTCATGCCCAAGGCGGCGTTCCAGGTGCGGATCTGGCAGGTCGAGGACGAGGCGGGTATCCCCGGGCCTAATCACACCCGCCTCGCAGCTGGACCCAGCGGCTGGGACAAGATCTCCTTCGATCTCTCAGCCAATCCTGGTGACCCGGCCCGTCCACTCAGCGAGGTCGCTTCTGGAGGCGAGCTGTCCCGCGTAGCGCTTGCTCTTCTTTCCCACCTGACCCGGGAGTCAGGAGTCTCGACCGTTGTCTTCGACGAGATCGACCAGGGCCTGGGCGGTGAGGCCGCCAACCGGGTGGGGGATCTCATGCGCGAAGTGGCGGATCACCACCAGGTGATCTGCATCACCCACCTAGCTCCCATCGCCGCTCGCGCCGACACCCACCTGGTGGTGGCCAAGTCAGAGCGCCAGGGTCGGCCCTTCAGCGAGGTGACGGTGGTTGCCGGATCGGCGCGGGTGGAGGAACTGGCCCGCCTGCTAGCTGGAGAGGCGACCCCGGGGGCGGCCCGGGCCCACGCCGAGGAGCTCCTGAGCGCGGTGGGCAGCGGCCCGGAGGCGGGCTGAGCCATGGCCACTCCGGAGCATGTGGAGGAGTTGGAAGGGCTCAACTCAGTCCTGGCCGAGGCCCAGCGGGGAGATCTCGATTTGGGCACCGTCGAACTGGCCGCGCTCAGCCAGCGACTCAAAGCTGAGGTGGATCAAGGGGGCGGGGAGCTGGACCTGCTGTGGGCCGCCGAGTCTCTCCAAGTCCTCGCCCGTCTTCTCGACCTCAAGATGGGTCGCCATCTGGAGGACGCAACCGACGCCGCCCTGCTTGGCGACGCCGAGCTGATCGAGGAGGAGGACCCCGGGGCCCGCCTGGCCGAGTACCGCCTCTTCAAGGCGGCGGCCGGAGTTCTGCTCGCGGATGCCAGCGCCGGGCCTAAGGCCTTCTTACGGGTGCTGGGGCTCCCGGTCGAGCCCCGGGCCAACCTACAGCTGAGCCCCGAGGTGCTCGCCGTGGCGCTGGGCGAACTGCTGGCCCGCCTGCCCGAACCCACCGAGCTGGAGCTGACCCTACCCCGCTATTCGGTGACCGAGAAGATGGATGAGCTGCGTCTACTGCTGACCGAGCGTCGCTCGCTGCAGTTCGACCAGGTCTTCGCCGAGGCTCGCGATCGACTGGAGGCGGTTGCCTTCTTCCTGGCGCTCCTGGAGTTGATCTGGGCCGGCGAGGTTGCCTGTACCCAGGCCGGGCCGGATCGACCGATTTTGGTGGAGAGGTCGGGTGGCGGCTGAGCTGAGCGAGTCCGTCCCAGGCGTAGCCGCGGCCCTGATCGCGGTGCTCTTCGTGCGCGCCGAGGCGATTTCGATCATCGAGTTGGCCCACACCCTGGACCTCAGCCCGGACGCCGTCGAGGAGGCAGCCAGCGCCGGCGCAGCGCTGCTCCAGGGCAGCGGCCTGATGCTCCAGAGCCACCGCAACGAGCTCCAGCTGGTGAGCCATCCTCAGGCGGCCTGGGCGGTGGAGCGGGCCCTGCGCCCTGAGGTAGCTGGAAGGCTCTCCAAACCGGCCCTGGAGACGCTGGCCATCGTCGCCTATCGTCAGCCGATCACCAGAATCGCCATCGAGGCGATCCGAGGGGTCAACTGCGAGGCGGTCCTGGAGAGCCTGACCCGGCATGGGCTGATCGATGAGGTCGGTCGAGAGGAAGGCCCGGGCCACCCGCGCCTGTTCGGCACCACCTTGCGCTTCCTGCAGGTGGTGGGGATCTCTCAGGTCGACGAACTGCCTCCCCTGGAACGCCTCGATCCTGAGACCTGGCTGGACGCGGCCCGCGGCAGCGAAGAGCCTGATGCCGGGTGAGCGGCTGGGTCGCTGGCTGGCTCGGACCGGAATAGCGTCCCGCCGCGAGGCTGACCGAATGGTCGCCGCTGGGCGGGTCACCGTTGACGGCCAGGTCCCGCCTCGCGAGGGCAGGCTGATCGATCCCGAGCGGGAGGAGGTCCAGCTCGATGGTCGTCCCCTGGTCCAGCGCAACATCCAGCGCCGCTACCTGGCTCTCAACAAGCCGGTGGGGGTGGTCTCGACAGCGCGGGATCCGGGAGGCCGCCCCACTGTCCTGGGACTGGTCGAGGATCACAAGGGCCTCTTCCCGGTGGGCCGACTCGACCTCGACTCCAGGGGCCTGATGCTGCTCACCGACGACGGAGATCTGGCCCTCCGCCTGACCCATCCCCGCTACCAGGTGGTGAAGACCTACCGGGTGACGATCAAAGGGCCAGTACGCCAGGAGCAGCTGACCGCCCTGCGCTTGGGCCCGGTCCTGGTCGACGGCCCCACCAATCCCGTGGAGATTCGGCTACTCCGGAGCGGACCCCGACGCTCGCTCTTGCTGATCCAGCTGGCCGAGGGCAGGCAGCGACAGATCCGCCGGATGTGTGCCGCGGTGGGGGCCAAGGTTGAGGATCTGGAGCGCGTCGCCATCGGCGATCTCCGACTGGGGACTCTGACCTTGGGACGGTCCCGAGAGCTGAGCGAGGGGGAGGTGCGCCGGCTTCGCCACTCGGTGGGGCTCAAATGAGCCGGGTGGCCCCGGTGGTGACCATCGATGGACCGGCCGGAGTCGGAAAGTCCACGGTCGGCCGCAGCGTGGCCCGGGTTCTTCATCTTCCCTTCGTCGACACCGGAATCTTCTATCGCGCCCTGACCGCGGCCGCCAGTCGGGCTGAAATCGAGGCCGGGGATAGTCTGGCACTGCAGGAGCTGGCAGCGGCGGTCCGTCTTGAGGTCAACTCAGACCCCGATCCGGCTCCCGGTGCCTGGCAGGCGCGGGCCGACGGCCAGGCATTGACGGAGGAACTCTGGGACTCCCGCCTGGCCGCCTTACTGGCCGACATTGCCCGCCAGCCGGGGGTGCGCCAGTCGCTGCTGGCGGCGCAGCGGAGGCCCGCCGCACAAGGCGTCGTCGCCGTCGGTCGTGATACCGGAACCGTGGTCTTCCCGGACGCGGACTGCAAGGTATACCTGGATGCCCCGGCGGAGGTGAGGGTGGCGCGGCGGCGCAAGGAGCTCCTCAGCCGAGGCCGGGACGCCTCGGATGAGGTCCTTCGAGCTGATGTTCTCACCCGCGACCAGACCGACCTCAGCCGGGTCCATGCCCCGCTGGCCGTGCCCAGCGATGCCCTCTCCATCGACACCAGCGCCCTCTCCGCCGAGGAGGTGGTGAATCTGGTCCTCAGCGAGTGCCGCAGGCGGGGTTTGTCGGCAGGAGCCGAGGCGCCCTAGCGGGAATGCCAATCTCCGAGCGCGGCTAAGGTGGTGCTTGCACCATGATCACCGTAATCCCCACGAGCCCCGAGGAGACGCTGGTCTGCTTCGACCTGGAGACGACCGGCCTCAGCCCGCGGAGCGACCGCATCATCGAGATCGGGGCGGTGAAGTTCGACCGCACCGGCGTGCTCGACACCTACTCCACGCTTGCCAATCCGGGTATTCCGGTGCCGCTGGTGATTCAACGCCTCTGCGGCATCAGGGACCAAGACCTCCAAGGGCAGCCATCCCCGCCCGAGGCGGTCGCCGGACTGGCCCTGTTCAGCGAGGGCTGCACCCTGGTCGGCCACGGCGTCTCCTTCGACATGGCGTTCTGCACCGAGATCCTTCCCGAGGAGTTCGGCGGCCGTCTGGCGCTCGACACGTCCGAACTGGCCCGCGTTCTTCTCCCCGCCGCTCCCAGCCACAGTCTGGAGGAGTTGAGCCGCTCCCTCGACCTACCCCACGACCGGCCCCACCGGGCTCTGTCCGACGCCCAGGCGACTCAGCTTCTGCTCGAGAGCCTGATCGAGATCGCCCAGCTGTTGCCGGCCCAAGTTCGTGAGCGGGTGCGCTTGCTGTGCTCCGCTGGTGGCTGGCCGACCGGGGAGTATCTGGCCCAGCAGTTGCTGGTAGGCGCCTTGGGTGTGGACAGGGAGGTCTCAGAGAGAGATGAGCCACCGAGGGCAGCTCCCCAGGTTCAGGAGACTCCCTCTGGCCGTTCGGGCGGCATCGACGAAGCGGGCATGCTGGCCGCATTCGGTCCCGAGGGTGGTCTGGCCCACTCCGAGGTCGAGTTCGAGCTTCGGGAGGAGCAGCAGCAGATGGCGCTGGCCGTGTCCCAGGCCTTCAACCGGGGCCAGACCCTGCTCGTCGAGGCGGGTACTGGGGTGGGGAAATCCCTCGCCTACCTGCTCCCGGCCCGGGAGTGGTCGGCCCGAGGTGGAGGCCGGGTCTTGGTGTCGACCCACACCATCACCCTGCAGGAGCAGCTGGTCCAACACGACGTCCCCCTGGCTGAGACGGCCCAGTCTCTGCCGCTGCGCACGGCGGTGCTCAAGGGGCGGGGCAACTACCTCAGCCTGCGCCGGCTGGAGCGCTGGCTGGCGGCGGGACCAGTTGGCCGCCGCCGTGACCCCGACGAGGTTCGCTTCAAGGTCCGAGCTCTGATCTGGGCGTACCAGACCCAGATCGGAGATCGCGCCGAGTTGCGACTGGCTGGACGGGACTCAGAGTTCTGGGAGAAGGTCGCCTCCACCGTCGACGACTGCCTCGGACCCGCCTGCCACAACTGGCGCGACGGCACCTGTTTCATGGTCAAGGCTCGGGTTGCCGCCCGTGAGGCAGACCTAGTCATCGTCAACCACGCCCTGCTTCTGGCGGACGCCGACAGCGGGGGAGCGGTGCTGCCCGAGTTCCACCACCTGATCATCGATGAGGCCCACCACCTCGAGGAAGCCGCCACCCAGTCGCAGGGCGAGCGCCTGGGCTTGGGAACCATCCTGGCGGTGACGGACCGAATCCCGGATTTTGGCGATTCCGAGGTGAACCGAGCCCTGAAGGGATTGCGCCAGGCCGCCACCGCGGCCTTCGCCGCGCTGCGTCAGCTGGTGGCCGCCGAGACTGCCAACTCGGAGGTCCGGGGTCCGACATTCGTCGTTCTGGACGGGCGCGTGGTCGCCGCCGAAGGCTGGGAGCAAACGTCGCGGTGGCTCTTCAGGCTGGGCCGGTCCTTGCGCGAGGCCAGCGCCGCACTGCACAGCGCAGCCGAGTTGGGCAATGTCCAGACGACTGTCTGGCCACAGCCGGACAACGGCGCTCGCGAGTGCTGGGTGGCCGCCGAGGCGCTGGCCGGGATGGCCCGGGTGGTCACCAATTCGCTGGCCAACCTGGAGGGTGATCCCGGCTTAGGGTCAGACGTCGTCGGCCCGAGCCAGGTGGCCTGGGTGGAGATTGAGCGTGGGGATCGGGCCGTCCTGCGGACGGCCCCGGCGGAGGTGGCCACCTCCCTGCGTGAGCACCTCTTCGAGCGCTGCCAGACGGTGGTCCTGACCTCAGCGACCATGGCAGTCGCCGGGTCATTCCAGTACCTGCGCGATCGGCTCGGCCTCGAGGATGCCCAGGAGCTGGTCCTCGACTCGCCCTTCGACTACCTACGTCAGTCGCTCTGCTGCCTGCCGCGGGGAATGCCTGGACATGAGGACCCCCAGCACTCCGGGGTGGTGGCCCAGCTGGTGGCCGACATCGCCAGTGAGCTCGGTGGCCGGACCCTGGTCCTCTTCACCGGGTACCACGCCCTCCGCGAGGTACATGGGCAGCTTCGTTCCCTGCTCCGGGGTGAAGGGATCGCCGTGCTCGGTCAGGGCCTGGACGGAACTCGCAACCAGGTTCTCCGCAATTTCCGCAAGGAGCCTCGGACGGTGCTCCTGGGTACCAACAGCTTCTGGGAGGGGATCGACCTGCCCGGCGACGTGCTCCAGTGCGTGGTCATCGACAAGCTTCCCTTCCCGGTTCCCACCGACCCCATCTTTCAGGCCCGGGCGCGGGGCCGTGCGGACTCTTTCGCCCAGCTCTCGCTCCCGGAGGCGGTGCTCCGTCTGAAGCAGGGTTTCGGACGGCTGGTGCGCCGCCATGGTGATCGGGGCGCTGTCGTGATCTGCGATCCTCGGATCTTGGAACGGAAATATGGCGAGGAGTTCGTCCGGGCGCTGCCTAAGGCCGCCTTCCTCTACGAGCCACCGGAAAGGCTGGCACCCCTGATCGGTGCCTTCCTCCGAGGCGAGAAACCGGCCGCGGTGGTGGGCTAGGATGGCCGGCTCCCCGCCGGTGCAGCTGGCCCTGGTCCAGCACCAGCCGGTTCTGGGCGACCTGCAGGCGAATCTGGACTGGTGCTGCGAGAAGATCTCCGCCGAGGCGGCTCAAGGCGCCGACCTGGTGGTGCTGCCCGAGCTCAGTCTGACCGGGTACTTCCTCAAGGACCTGACTCCGGAGACGGCGGTGCGTCTCGATGGTCCGGAGCTGGAACGGCTCATCACGGCGACCGGCAAGGCAGCCGCCCTGGTGGGTTTGATCCTGGAGTCCGATCGTTTCAGCTTCTACAACGCCGCAGTCTTGATCTCCAACGGCGCCATCCGGCACGTCCACCGCAAGGTCTACTTGCCGACCTACGGGATCTTCGACGAGCAGCGCCACCTGGCTGCTGGCGACCAGTTCCTGGCGGCTGACGTGGAACTCGCTGGGGGAGCCAGCTGGCGGATCGGTGTCCTTGTCTGTGAGGACCTCTGGCATCCCAGCTCGGCCTACCTGCTGAGCCGGGCTGGGGTCGATCTGCTCCTTTGCCCTTCAGCCAGCCCCGGCCGCGGGGTGGGGAGCGGGGAGGGAGAGCTGGGCAGCGCCACCTCCTACGGGGCCATGCTGCGCACCTACGCGGAACTGTTCACCGTCTTTGCGGCCTACTGCAACCGGGTGGGCTTCGAAGATGGGTTCCACTTCTGGGGCGGCAGCCGTCTGCTTGGTCCGGACGGCCAGATCCTGGCCGGGCCCCTGGATGATTCCCCGGGCGTGCTCCATGCCCAGCTGGATCGGGGCCACCTGCGCCGAGCCCGGATCGCCCACCCCTTGCTGCGGGACGAGCGATTCGACGTCGTCCAGCATCAGCTGGACCTGACCGACGATGACTGACCTCTCCATCAACACCGACCTGGTTTCCGGCATTCTCATCGGCTTTGTTCGCGAAGAGGTCCTCAAGGTGGGCGCGCGGGGGGTGGTGGTCGCCCTCTCGGGTGGAGTCGACTCCGCTCTGTCGGCCCGGATCGCGGTCAGCGCCTTGGGCAAAGAGTCGGTGACCGCGGTCGCCATGCCCTACCGGGAGAGCAATCCCAGCAGCCTGGAGGATGCCCGGTTGGTCGCCGAGGAACTGGGCGTCGAACTTTTGGTGATCGACATCAGCCTTCAGATCGACTCCTATTTCGCGGCCTTTCCGGAGGCGGATGCCACCCGGCGGGGCAACAAGATGGCCCGCGAGCGGATGAGCATCGCCTACGACATCTCAGCCACCCGCGCTGCCCTGGTGCTTGGCACCAGCAACAAGTCGGAGCTGCTCTTGGGTTACAGCACTCTCTGGGGGGATGGCGCGCACGCCCTAAATCCCCTGGGCGACCTCTACAAGACCCAGATCTACCAGCTGGCTCGCCACCTAGGACTTCCCCAGAGAATCCTCGATAAGGCGCCCTCCGCCGACCTCTTTCAGGGCCAGTCCGACGAGGCTGATCTCGGCTTCACCTACGCCGATGCCGACCAGATCCTCTACCAACTGATCGATGAGCGCCGCTCGCCGGGCGAGATCGCCGCTCTGGGTTTGGATCCGGTCATGGTCCAGGTGATCTGGGATCGGGTTCGCAACACCCAGTTCAAGCGACAACCGCCACTCATCGCCAAGCTGTCCGCCCGGAGCGTCGGCCAGGACTTTCGCTATCCTCGCGACTGGGGCCACTAGAGCGCGCTCATGGCGGGAGTCCTCTACGTGGTGGCGACCCCGATCGGCAACCTGGCTGACCTCTCCCCGAGGGCGGCGGAGATCTTGGGCCAGGTAGCGGCGGTGGTAGCGGAAGACACCCGCCGGAGCGGAACCCTGCTCAGGGGCAGGTCGGACAGGGCCCGGCTCATCTCGCTGCCCGGGGAACAGGAGGAACGTCGCATTCCGCTGATCCTGGAACAGCTGCGGATCGGTGACGTGGCGCTGGTCTCAGACGCGGGGACTCCGGCCATCAGCGATCCCGGCCGCCGGCTGGTGGCGGCAGCTCGCGAAGCGGGCTTTGCAGTCGTGGCCGTGCCTGGTCCCTCGGCCCACGCGGCAGCGGTGTCCGCCAGCGGCCTGAGAGCAGATCGCTTCCTCTTCCTTGGCTTTCTGCCCCGGACCAAGTCGCGCAGCCAGAAGCTGCTCCGGGCCTCGGAGAGTTGGGCCTTGGTCTTTCACGAGTCACCCCACCGCCTGGCGGCCACTCTGGAGTGGGCCAGCGAGGTGATCGGGGAGCGCAGGGTGGCAGTGGCTCGGGAGATCTCCAAGCTGCACGAGACCTGGTACCTGGGGACAGCCGCCGAGTTGGCGGCCCGGTTCCGTGCCGAGCCACCGCGGGGCGAGTGCACCATCGTGATCGAGGCCCCGCCCAGCAAGAAGGTGCGGCTGGGTGGCTGAGCGCGACGTCGACCTGGTCGACACTCACTGCCATCTGGACCAGGTGATATTGCGGGGGATAGCAATTGAAGAGGTCATGGCTCGCGCTGATCAGGCCGGGGTCCACCAGATAGTCAGCAGCGGCGATGACTTGAATGAGAGCCGCGCCGGCTGTGCGTTGGCCGAGGAGTTCCCCGAGGTCTACTTCACCGTTGGCTGGCACCCGGTCAACCCGGTTCCTCCATCAGGCGCGGAGTTGGACCAGATGCGCCGGCTGCTGGCCCACCCCAAGGCTCTGGCGGTGGGGGAGGTCGGACTTGATTACTTCTATCGCCCCGGCTACCTGGAGACTCCTAAGTCGGTGCAGCGAGAGATGTTTGCGACCATGCTGGAGCTCGCCGCCGAGCTTGACAAACCGGTAGTGATCCACCAGCGCCAGGCTCATGCCGACCTGCTCCAAGTCCTCGACGGTGGGCCTCCGGTGGTAGGGATCCTGCACTGCTTCAGCGGCGGCGCTAGCTTCGCCGAGGAGGCCGCGGCCCGGGGACTCTACTGCTCCTTCGCCGGCAACGTGACCTTCAAGTCGGCTCATGGGCTGCAGGATGCGGCCCGCATCGTTCCCTCCGAGCTCCTCCTGGTGGAGACCGACGCCCCCTTCCTCGCGCCTGAGCCCCATCGCGGCCAGAGCAGCCAACCGGTCATGGTCCGGGCCACCGCGCAGTGGCTGGCGGTCCTGCGGGGCGACTGCCTGGAGTCGCTTTCGGCGGTCACCAGCGATAACGCCCGTCGAGCGCTTCGGCTCCCGGCGCCTTGAGCGTCCCCGACCTCTGCTCGCCTGCGACGGCGCGAGCCGTGGCCCGGCGATTCGGGATCAGCCCGCGCCGGGAGCTGGGCCAGAACTTCCTCATCGACCGCCGGGTCCGCGACGCCATCGTGGCCAGCGCCGGGAGCGCCGACCGCGTCCTGGAGATCGGCCCCGGCCTCGGCGCCCTCACCCAGGGGTTGCTCGAGCGGGGTGTCCAGGTGGTGGGAGTCGAGCTCGATCCTCGCTGCGTCGCAGCCCTGGGGCTGCTGGGCAGCCACTACCCGGGCCTGACCGTGGTCGAGGCGGACATTCTCCGGGTGAGTCCGGCTCAACTGGGGTTGCCGGGACCGACGGTGCTCGGCAACCTGCCCTACCAGATCACCGGTGCGCTCTTGCCGCATCTGATGCGCTGGGATCCGCCCGCCCAGGCCTGCCATCTCCTGGTCCAGCGTGAGGTAGGCCGGCGCCTGGCAGCGTCCCATGGCGACTGGTCCCTGGCGACGCTGGTGCTGCGCGCGGTGGCCGAGGTTGAGGTGGAGTTCGACGTCGCTCCAGACTGCTTCTGGCCCTCGCCCCAGGTCTACAGCAGTCTGATATCGGTCCGGCCCCGGCCGGGTGTGGACCCGGAGCTGGCGACGGCGCTTGCCGACTTGGCGCGGCCCATGTTCCAGGCCCGCCGCAAGCAACTGCATCACGGGCTGGCACGCTCCCTGGGCATCACCCCAGGGGAGGCGCTCGTCTTCCTCCAATCCATCGCCATCGATCCGGTCCGGCGCCCGGGCAGCCTGGAACTGGAGGAATGGCGAGTGCTGATTTCAGCGGTTCGAGATAGAGGGACCCCGATCCGGTGATATATTCGCCGCCATGCCGGTCGAGGCCCCTCCGGGATCGTCCACTGAGGCGGCCGTAGATTCCGGTCCGACCGGCTTCCGCCAGGTACTCCGCGGGCGAGACTTTCGGCTCCTCTGGGGCGCTCAGGTGGCCGCTCAGCTGGGGGACAAGTTCTTCGCTTTCTCCCTCCTGCTGTCCATCTACTCGCTGACTCACCTCTACCTGAGCGACGCTGCCCTACTGCTGGCCTACACCATCCCCGCCGTCTTCCTCTCGATCCCGGCCGGAATATTCGCCGACCGGTACGACAAAAAGACCCTGATGATCTGGACCAACCTCTCCCGCGGGGTGATGGTCCTCGGGGTGCCGCTGCTGGAGATCACCGGGGTGGCCCAGCACCAGGTGCTGCCGCTCTACGTCATCACCTTCGTCTTCGCCGGGGTGGGCCAGCTCTTCGCGCCCGCTGAGGCGGCCAGCATCCCTAGCTTGGTCAAGCGCCGCGACCTGGCGGCGGCCACTTCGCTCTTCACCATCACCATCATCGTCACCATCGTGCTCTCGGTCCCCCTGGCCTCGGTGGCTCAGGGCATGCTCGGCCTCGAGGGTCCCTACTACTTCGGCGCCGGACTCTTTGCCGTCGCCGCCGGCGCCATCTGGTTGATCAAGCCCAAGCTGGCGGCCCCGGCGGCGGCCGGAGGCAAGGCGATGCGGGCTCCCTGGCGAAGTACCTGGACCGAGATCCGCGAGACCTGGAATGTGGTCCGGGTCAGTCCCATCCTGCCCTTCGCCTTTGCCATGCTGACCCTGGCCCTAGCCATCGTCTTCACCATCTTTGCCCTCTCCGCCGGCTACATGCAGCACGTGCTCCTGCGCAGCCCCCACGACAGCTACATCCTGCTCATCCCGGCCACCATCGGGATGGTGGTGGCCGGAACTGTCCTGAGCCGACGTGCCTCCTCGCAGAGTCCGGGCCCGGGCACCGTGACCAAGGGCCTGGGCATCGCCGGAGTGGCCATGATCGTCCTCGGTGTGCTTCCCCCGATCCTGGACCGTCTCCGTATCGACGGTGCCCTCGTGCCCCTGGCGATCAGTCTGGCGGTGCTCTTCGGGATTGGCCTGGGTGCGGTGCTGATCCCCTGTCTGACCATGATCCAGGAGGCGACCGAAGAAGCTACCCGGGGGAAGATCTTTGGCGGCGCTTTTTTGGCCATCAATCTGGCCATCGCCGTCCCTCTGCTCCTGGCCGGGGCCATCGCCGACGTGGTCGGGGCCAGCGATGTGGTGGGCGCGCTGGGGGTAGCCCTGATTGGCACCGGATTCGTCGCCTTCAGGCAGCGCTGGGGGCTGGCCTCCACCGGATAGCCCACTCGGGCCACGGTTACGGCCGCGTAGCGAGATGTCGAAGTCCGTTATCGAAGGTAGCCACTTCCTCGGGAGGCGAGCTAAATGACAGCATGCGAGCCGTCGTCACTTGCGAAAGCTGCGGACTCCGTCAGGAGGTGGCCCGGGCCATCCCGGAGCCGACTACCTTCCACATCGTCTGCCAAAGCTGCGAGCTGAGCCTCTTGGTCACCGTGACCGATGCCGACATCCGCAGCGCCGTGGCTTCGATGGTCCCCACCTCAGCCCGGCGCTAGCACCGATCTCAAGAAGCGGAAGAGACGGGTACTGACTAGGTCAGACTGCCCAGCGGGAGAGCCCCAACGGGATCTCCTCGCGGCCGTTGTCAAGAAGGGCCAGACCCATCTCCTCACTCTCGAAGTCGAGGCGGAGCTGGCGGGCCAAGGGGAGCACCCGAGCGGACCGGGCTCGCTCGCGGAGACGGGCCCGCCGATCCGGGTCCAGGCTGGAGCAGCGGACGCTGCAGTACTTGGCGGTCTGCTTCTTCACCAGGGCGGCGCAGCCAACTCGAGCGCAGGCCCGCAGGACTGCTGGTAGGGGCCGGGAGGAGCGCGCCACGGAGGGTTATTAGAGACTGGTTAAGGGGCCCCTGTCAATGCTCATAACAACTATAAAAATTGGTACTTTTCCAGCCCCTCTGGACGGCCCCGGTTGTGCCCAGTATCCCCATCCCTAGCTGTGGACAAGCTGTCATCAAATCGGGCCCGTCTGGGTCGCGCTTTCAGCCCCCGGAGGGGTGCTCCGGCTCCTGGTAGAGGCCGATCACGTTGCCGCCGGGATCGCGGAACCGGGCGGTGATCTCGGGGAGGTCCTGGCCCACCGGTTGCACGACCTCGCCTCCGTGGGCCACCACTGCCCCCAGAGCCGCGGTCACGCTGTCGACCATGATGTAGACGAGGATCCCGGGCGGTGAAGGGGTAGTGGCCGTCGTCCAGGTGCCGCTGACCTGGCCGGTCGCGTCATCGAAGGCGATCGCGCCGTCGCCGCGCCGGCGCACAGTCCAGCCGAAGACCTCCCGGTAGAAATTCGAGGAAGCCTTCGGATCCTGGGTCGGGATTGCCAGGTAGCAGATCTTCCCGTTGCTTGGAGTGAGTGACATGGCGGCTCCTCGTGGCCTCAGTCCAGGTGGTGGGCGCACCAGGAGTCGAACCTGGGGCCTCTACCGTGTCAGGGTAGCGCTCTAACCACCTGAGCTATGCGCCCTCTCGGGGGTCGGGGTGACCGGATTATAGCTTCGGACGGCTGCCATCCTGGCCCGTCCCGGCGCTCTCATACAATCGAGCCCACAAGCATGGTTGAGAAGGGCGTTGATCTGGAAATCCTCCGTCACAGCGCGGCCCACCTGATGGCCGCCGCGGTCTGTGAGATCTGGCCTGGGGCCGAGTACGGCATCGGGCCGTCGATCGAGGACGGTTTCTACTACGACTTCCTCCTGCCCCAAGATCACCGCTTCACCGACGAAGACCTGCCCCTGATCGAGGCCCGGATGCGAGAGATTGCCGGGCGCAAGCCCGAGTACCAGCGGGAAGAGCTCACTCGGCAAGAGGCTCTGGCGGAGTTCGAGCGCCGCCAGCAGCGCTTCAAGGTCGAGCTGATCGAGCGTATCCCCGAGGGCGATGTGATCAGCTGCTACCGGACCGGGGACTTCTTCGACCTCTGCCGGGGTCCCCACGTTCACGACGCCTCGGAGATTCCCGCCTTCAAGTTGACTCACCCCGCCGGGGCCTACTGGCACGGAGACGAGACCCAGCCCATGCTGCAGCGTGTCTACGGCACCGCCTGGAACTCGGAAGGGGAGCTGGCCGACTACCTGGAACGGTTGGAACAGGCCGCCCTCCGCGACCACCGCAAGCTGGGTCGGGAGCTGGACCTCTTCTCTATCGCCGAAGACGTTGGCCCCGGGCTCATCCTCTGGCATCCCCATGGCGCCACGGTCAAGAACGTGATCGAGGACTACTGGCGGGCCGCCCACCGGCGGGCCGGCTACAAGCTCGTATGTACCCCGCATCTGGCCCGCGAGCAGCTCTGGGAGACAAGCGGCCATCTCGGCTACTTCGCCGACGAGATGTTCGGGGCGATGGAGGTAGAGGGCGACCGCTATCGGGTCAAACCGATGAGTTGCCCCTTCCACATCGAGATCTACAAGTCCAAGGCCCGCAGCTATCGGGAGCTGCCGCTCCGCCTGGCCGAGATCGCCACCGTCTACCGCTATCAGCGCAGCGGGACCCTGCATGGCCTGCTCCGGGTTCGCATGATCACCCAGGACGACGCCCACATCTTCTGCCGCCCCGAGCAGGTGGATGAGGAGGTGGCCGGGGTCCTGCGCCTGGTCCGCCAGATGTACAGCCGCTTCGGCTTCGATCAAGTGGAGGTCGACCTCAGCACCAGGCCGGCCAAGGCGGTCGGCGCCAACGAGCTCTGGGATCAGGCCGAAGCCTCCCTGGCCCGGGTGATTGAGGCGGAGGGGCTGGAGTACAAGGTCGACGCCGGTGAGGGCGCCTTCTACGGGCCCAAGGTCGACGTCCACATTCGCGACGCCATCGGCCGGCGCTGGCAGTGTGCCACCGTCCAGTTCGACTTCAACGAACCCGCCCGCTTCGGTCTCGAGTACGTCGGGGCTGACGGGGCCCCGCACCAGCCGGTGATGATCCATCGCACCCTGCTGGGCTCCATGGAGCGCTTCGTGGGGGTACTTCTGGAGCACTACGCGGGGGCCTTGCCCACCTGGTTGTCACCGATTCAAGTCCAAGTCATTACCGTCAGCGACGACCAGCTGGACTATGCTCACCAAGTGGCGCTCAAGTTGGAGGAGGCGGGATTCCGGACCGAGGTGCCTGATCGCCCCGGCGACCGGATGGGAGCCAAGATCAGGGACTCCCAGTTGGCCAAGGTTCCCTATGCCGCCATCGTGGGTAAGAGAGAGGTATTGGGCAGCAACGTCAACCTGCGCAACAACCGCAGCGGGGAGGAGAGCCCGATCTCCGTTGACGAACTGATCGGGAAGCTGCGGGCCGAGGTCGGCAGCTGAACCGTAGGCCCGGGGCCGGAACGACCGGCCTCAGTGATAGCATCCGGGATTCCTTATCCGGTTTGTGGAGGATTCGTCCATAGCGTTTCGCGAACTGCGTATCAACGATCAGATCCGCGTCCCTTCGATTCGACTTTTCGACGACACCAACGACGAGGCGCTCGGGATCGTCACCATTGGCGATGCCCAGCTCCTGGCTCAGGAGCGTGGTCTCGACCTGGTCGAGGTGGCTCCCCAGGCCCAGCCCCCGGTCTGCCGGCTGATGGACTACGGGCGCTTCAAGTTCGAGGCTCTCAAGCGGGAAAAGGATGCCCGGCGCGAGCACAACTCGATCCGGCTCAAGGAGATGAAGCTCCGCCCCAAGATCAGCGAGCACGATTTCCAGACCAAGTACGGCTACGTCCGTCACTTCCTGGAAGAAGGCGACAAGGTCAAGCTCACTATCATGTTCCGGGGCCGGGAGTTGGTTCATCAGGAGATTGGCCGAGCTCTGCTCGACCGGCTGGCTGAGGAAGTCAAGGACGTGGCCCAGATCGAGCGCTCACCTCTGGTCGAGGGGCGCAATATGATCATGATCCTCAACCCGGTCTCGAAGAAGCTACCTAAGGGAGGCGCCAGCAACCATGCCGAAGATCCGCACCCACAAGGGAACCCAGAAGCGGTTCCGCCTGTCGGGGACGGGTAAGCTGCTGCGCCGGGGCGCCTTCCAGTCCCACATGCTCGAGCACAAGTCGGCCAAACGTAAGCGCGGCTATGCCCAGATGCACCCCGTCGACAAGGGCAGTGCCAAGTCGGTGAGGCAGAACGCGCCTTACCTGAAGGGCTGAGCCGTGGCCCGGGTCAAGCGCGGGGTCACCGCCCGTAAGCGCCACAAGAAAGTCCTCGAGCTGGCCTCCGGCTTCAGCGGCACTCACAATCGCCTCTTCCGGCCCGCCAACGAGGCGGTCATGCACTCGCTGGCCTACCAGTACCGCGACCGGCGCAAGCGCAAGGGCAACTTCCGGCGGCTCTGGATCGCCCGCATCAATGCCGCCTCGCGCCAGGCCGGCATTCCCTACAGCCGCTTCATCGCCGGCCTCAGTCGCTCCGGAGTGGAGCTCTCGCGCAAGCAGATCTCGGAGCTGGCGATTCACGACCCGGCGGCCTTTGCACGGCTGGTTGAGGTAGTGCGGGAGACGGCGCCCGACCAGTGACTGAGGGCGACCTCCAGGCACTTGGCGAGCAGGCCCTGGAGGAAATCGCCGGGGCGGTCGATCAAGACCAACTGGAGCAGGTGCGTCTCCGGTACCTGGGCCGCCACGGCGGCCTGATCAGCTCAGGAGCCCAGGCCCTGGCCCAAGCTCCTCAGGACCAGCGAGCTGGACTGGGGAGGGCCTTCAACTCCGCCAAGCAGGCGACCGAGGCGGCCCTGGAGCGGCGTCTGGGCGAGCTCCGGGCGAGTCGGCGGGAAGCCGACCAGGCGGACGAGTGGCTGGACCTGAGCTACCCACGCTCCCCACTGGCAAGAGGTCACCAGCATCCGGTCGCTCGGCTGATCCGGGAGATCGAGGACATCGGACGGGCTCTGGGCTACGAGTCGGTCCGTGGTCCTGAGGTCGAGGACGATCAGTTCAACTTCGAGCTGCTCAATCTGCCTCCAGCCCATCCCGCTCGTGACACCCACGACACCTTCTACCTGGAGGGACCGGCGCAGGGATGGTTGCTGCGCACCCACACCTCGCCGGTGCAGCTGCGGACCATGATGGCCGGGCCTCCTCCGTATCGCATCCTGGCCCCGGGGCGCGTCTACCGGCGGGACAACCCGGATCCCACCCACAACCCCATGTTCCACCAGGTTGAGGGCCTCTGCGTCGATGAGGGAGTCACCCTGGCGGACCTCAAGGGGACCCTGATCTACTTCGCTCAAGCCATCTTCGGCAAGGAGCGCAAGGTGCGCCTACGGTCCAGCTACTTCTCCTTCACCGAGCCCAGCCTGGAGGCGGACGTGTCCTGCTGGTTCTGCAACGGCGAGGGCTGCCGCAGTTGCCTGGGCAAAGGCTGGATCGAGATCCTCGGCTCGGGCATGGTGCACCCCAACGTCCTCCGCAACGCGGGCGTGGATCTAGAGCGCTACAGCGGCTTTGCCTTTGGCATGGGCCCGGACCGGATCGCCGCCCTCAAGTACGGTCTCGAGGACATCCGCGACCTATACGAGAACGACCTGCGCCTGCTGAGCAACTTCTGATGCGCGTCAGTCTGGAGTGGCTCGGCGAGTTCGTGGACCTGGGTGACTTGCCGCCCAGCCAGATCGCAGAGCAGCTGACGGTCAGCGGCACCGAGGTGGAGCGAACGTTTCCCTTTGCCGGTGGCCTGGACCAGGTGGTGGTGGCCGAGGTGGTCGAACTGGGCCGGTTGGAGGGCAGTGACCACCTCTGGATGACCAAGGTGCGGGTGCCGGGACAGGAACCGGTGGAGGTAGTCTGTGGCGCCCCCAACCTGCACCTCGGCGCAGTCATCGCTTGGGCGCGCCCGGGAACGGAGCTCCCGGGCGGACTCAAGCTCGGCCAGCGCCGGATAAGAGGGGCGCTCAGCAACGGCATGATCTGCGCCCCCGACGAGCTCGGCCTGGGTACTGACCACGAGGGCGTTCTGCTCCTGCCCGAGGGCGAGGCTGAGCCAGGGACGCCCTTGAGCCAACTCTTCCCCAGCGACACGATCCTCGAGCTGGAGATTCTCAGCAACCGCGCCGACTGCCTGTCGCACTGGGGGGTGGCGCGTGAACTTTCGGCGCTGTTCCGGCGCCCTCTGCATGAGCCGCAAACTGAGGCTCTCAGCCGTTCCGGCCCGCCGACCCAGGAGGCGGTGTCGGTGCGCGTTGAGGCCACTGAAGACTGTCCCATCTACCTGGCGGAGTGCATCGACCAGCTCGGATCGAAGCCCGCCCCCCTCTGGCTGCAGCGTCGTCTGATGGCGGTCGGGAGCCGCTCCATCTCAGCTGTGGTGGACCTCGCCAACTACGTAATGCTGGAGGTGGGCCAGCCGGTGCACACCTTCGATCTCGATCGCCTGCCGGGTGGCCCGGGACAGATCGAGATCGGGGTCCGCCATGGTCGCTCTGGTGAGCACTTGGCCTGCTTGGACGGCGAGACGCGTCCGGTCGAGGATGCGCTGGTGATCACCGCTGCGAAGCAGCCGGTGGCCCTGGCCGGGATCATCGGCGGCAGCGCCACCGCGGTGCAGCCCTCGACGACCCGAATAATCCTCGAGGTCGCCAGCTTCAACTGGATCTCGATCCGCCGCAGCACTCGGCGGCTCGGGATCAGGACTGAAGCATCCTCCCGCTACGAGCGCGATTTGGCGCCTGCTCTGGTGACCGCGGGGGCGCAACGCTTTGTCCACCTGGTCGAACAGGTAACCGGAGGTCGGGTGCGCCCGGGCGCGGTGGTTGACGGGGGACTTCCCCGGGCGGCGGATCCGATCAGGGTCTCTGCGCGGAGCGTGTCGGGCCTGCTTGGCGCAGAGGTGGATGCCCAGACCGCGGCCGAGGCTCTCCAGCTTCTGGACTTTGAAGTCGAGATTGCAGGAGAGGATCTGTCCGTTCAGCCACCCCCGAGCCGGACCGATGTGCGCATCCCCGTGGATGTCACCGAGGAAGTAGGTCGCATCCTGGGCTATGACAGTCTTCCTTCGACCCTCCCTCCGCTGACGAAACCTCCCAGCGGCAGTCCCGGGTTGGTGCGTGCCGAGCGGTTGGCCGGGCAGATCTGCATAGGTGCTGGGTTCACCGAGGCGATCACATCAAGCCTCGTGGGTAAAGAGCAGGTTCGGGTTTCACCTGGCCTGGCTCCGGACATCGTGCCGCTGAGTCTCTCTAATCCGCTCTCGTCGCAGTTGGCGGAACTCAGGGTCAGCTGCTTGCCTGGTCTACTCCAAGCGTGTCAGCTGAACCAGTCGCGAGGCAAGGAGCGAATCAGGCTCTTCGAGTGGGGAAGGGTCTTCCGCCCCAGCCCTGATGGCGCTGGGCGCCCTGAGGAGCCGGAGGTTCTTTCGCTGGTCGACAACTTCTGGGGAACCGAGTCGCTGTTGCCCGATATGGCACTCAACTCTCTCCTTGGAGTGGTGCAGGCGCTCGCGGATGGGGTTGGTTTGGTGGAGATCGAATTCCGGCCCGCGCCACATCCAGGCTTCCATCGCCAGCGCTGCAGCGAGGTTTGGGTGGCCGGGGAGTGCCGTGGGGTGCTCGGCGAGCTGGTGGCAGCAGAGGGACCCGAGGTAGAGCTGCGGGGTACGACCGTTGCGGCCGAACTAAGCGTCGATGGCTGGCTCGTCGATGGCGGTCGGCCGGGGCGGGGTGTCCGTCTGGCCAAGACCCCCGCACTGTCCCTGGACCTTGCCGTTACGGTGCCTGAGCGTGCTGAGCTGGGCGGGGCTGTATCAGCCGTACGGGCTCTCGGGATCGACGAACTGGAGGAGGTTCGCCTGGTCGATCTATACCGTGGCAAGCAGCTGCCGGAAGGCAAGAAGGGATGGACCTTCAGACTCACCTTCCGCCATCCTGTGAGAACGCTTACCCACCGTGAGGGAGACCAGTTGCGAGCTCGGGTCCTCAAGGCCCTAGCCACGTTGAATGCGGTGGTTCGGGGGGGATCGGAATGAGCAACGCCGAGGCCGGCGACGAGCGCAGGCGCTGGATCGAGTGGCAGGAGAGCTGGGATCGGCAGCAGCAGCGCTTCCTACCTGATCGAGAGGAACGGTTCTCCGTGTTGGCTACCCTGGTCGGGGCGGTAGCTGGGCAGGCGTCGCCTCGTGTCCTCGATCTGGCATGCGGCTGCGGGTCCATCACCAGCAGGATCCTGGCGCGCTTTCCCGCTGCCGAGGTGGTGGCGGCTGACATCGACCCGGTGCTCTTGAGGATCGCCCAGGGGGTCTTCCAGGGCGACGATCGAGTCACTCTGGCGGAGGTCGATCTCCGTCGCGACGATTGGGTCGAGTCGCTTCCCGTCCGTGACTTCGACGCTGTGATATCGGCGACGGCTCTGCATTGGTTGGCACCGGAGAGGTTGGCCGCGGTATATCAGGCGGTGGCAGGATTGGTTCGCTCGGGCGGGGTCTTCGCCGACGCAGATCACTTCCCTTTGGAGGCGACTCCCGACCTGGCCCGCGTCGCGGAAAAGCTGGAGCCGGAGTCAACTGGCCCAGGCGAGGGGTGGGAGGAGTGGTGGGCCCGGATCGAGAACGATCCTGCCTTCGCGGAACTCCTAGCGGAGCGCAACCGGCGTTTCGGCGGACTCCTCCATCCGGACGAGTTCACACCGGGAGCTGACTGGCATCTGAAGAAGCTGAAGGCAGCCGGCTTCTCCGAGGCTGCCGTTGTCTGGCGCCGGGGAGGTGCCGCCGTGGTGACCGGTCTCCGCTAGCGTGCCCGACGCTCCCTTCGAAGCCGAGATTGCCGTCTCCGGGGGTCGAGTGCCGCTTGCTCGCGGATTCTTCTCTCGGCCCAGCCCCGTGGTTGCCCAAGCGTTGCTCGGATGCTACTTGGTACGGCTCCTCCATGACCAAGAGATTCGGGTCCTGATAACCGAGACGGAAGCCTACCTGGGTACATCCGATCCGGCTTCACACGCCTTTCGAGGTAGAACCAGTCGCAACGCTCCCATGTTCGGTGAGGCTGGCTTCGCCTACGTCTACTTCATCTACGGGATGCACCACTGTCTGAACGTAGTAACCGGAATGTCCGGCGACCCCCAGGCGGTTCTTTTCCGGGGCGCCGTTGAAATGGGGGAGGGAGGAGAACTTCGGCTTGAGGGACCAGCCCTCCTCTGTTGCACCTTGGAGATTGACCTTGCCTGCAACGGATTGGACCTCTGCCGACCTGGAGTCGGTGCCATCTGGTTCGAGGCTGGTCCAGACGCACCGTGGTGCCACGAGGTGACCCCAAGAGTAGGCGTACGAGACCCGAGCCTCCTGCGCTTCGTCGCCAAGGGCAGGGCAGCCACCTCGCGTACCCGGACCAACAAGAAAGAGCGAGCCCCGCAGGGCTCGCTCCGTAAATATGCAGTGCCTAAGGCACCAGTTCCGACGGATCAGCCGGAACAAGAAACCAGTTAGTGAGCTGCCCCTCCCCGGGGCCGGAGCTTCATGACGGACCGAAGTTGATCCGCCTTGCTACGACCCCGGAGGGCCGATCACTCCGCCCGAGTGTGCCTCAGGTAACTCCAGACGGTTCTCATAGCTGATACCTCCGTCGGGACCGAACCTACCCCGCGACCGTACCACTATCTGGTCGAGAACTCAATAGTGTCGAACTTGCTAACGCCACGGTTAAGCCCAACTGCCGGAGCCGGACAGCGCCAGAGAGGAAGACACTTCGGGTAAGTCATCGTCAAGCGCTGCATTGACTGCGTTGTCATCCACGGCGTCGAAGGGTCCCGTAGAGCCTCAAAGAGACGGTGGCTGTCCGCATTGTTGCGAGACCCTATACGGGGGTAGCGCTCTGCGCCCGGCATGGTATTGGGTGCGCAGTCCTTCACGAGGATGTTGTGCCCTACGTAAAAAAGGCGTCTCGGGACTTCGGGAGCGGAGGGACTACCGTTGCGAGGACCCAGCGGAGATTTGTCTGAGCCGCTTCCACCTTCAGTCAAGGTAGGCTCTTTGCCTGTGACTAGAGCTAGCGAATTGCTTCGCGGAGTCGTGAACTGCGAGAGTCGTGAGCACCTCTCGGAGCGGCTAAACCGGGGGGACAGACTGAGGATCAAGTTCGGGATTGATCCTAGCGCTCCCGATCTGCACCTTGGGCATCTCGTGCCCATGCGCCTCCTTCGGCGCTGGCAGGACGCTGGCCACACCCCAGTGCTGGTCATCGGGGACTACACCGCCCGGATCGGAGACCCCACCGGCCGTTCCGCGACCCGGCCACAACTCACAGTTGAGGAAGTCGAGGCGAACGCCAAGACGTATCTCGACCAGCTCTTCTGTGTCATCGAACCTGAGGCCGCCGAGGTTCGGCGCCAGAGTGAGTGGTTCGATGGCTTCGACCTGGTGGCCGTGCTCCGGTTGGCCCAGACCGCGACCGTGGCCCAGCTGCTTCAGCGCAGCGACTTCGAACAGCGTATGCGCGGGGAGCAGCCGATCGGGGTCCATGAACTGTTCTACCCGCTCCTCCAGGGATACGACTCGGTGGCGATCCGGGCGGACGTGGAGCTAGGAGGTAGTGACCAGCTTTTCAACCTGCTTCGCGGTCGAGAGGTTCAGACGTCATACGGTCAGCCAGCTCAAGACATCATCACGACGCCCCTGCTCGAGGGTCTGGACGGCGAGAAGAAGATGAGCAAGTCCCTGGGCAACGCGGTTGGCGTGAGAGACGGTGCCGTCGCCCAGTTCGGGCAGATGATGTCGATTCCCGATCCGCTCATCGTGCGCTACCTCACCTTGCTGACGGATACCTCGGACGAGGAGTTGAGCGGAGTCGAGAACGGACTGCAGGACGGATCCGTCAACCCCCGCGACGCCAAGGCTGACCTGGCGCAGCAGCTGGTTGCGTTCCTGCACGATCCGTCCCAAGCTCGCGCCGCTCGCGAGGAGTTCTTCCAGGTGCACCGGGATGGCCAACTTCCCACCGAGATCCCGGAGGTTGCAGTTGACTTGAGCCGAGCCTGGGACATTCGTGAACTACTGGTTGCCTGCGGCATGGCAAACTCGAAAGGGGAGGCAGCGCGGTTAGTCAGCGGCGGAGCCGTGGACCTGGCGGGCGAGCGGATCGCCGATTGGCGCCGCGCACTCACTCCGGCCGATGGTGCCGTGCTCCGAGTCGGAGCCCGCCGGGTCGTGCGTCTGAGGGCGGACTGACAACTCCTCGAGGCATCGTCCGACGCGCACCGACGTGTCTGCACAGTGTGCCCGGCGTCCGTAGCCCTGGCCCCGTTGGCCGGCTGGCGGTCATTTCCGGAAGGAGGTCGGCGTCGAACACTGGCGGCAAGGCTCACGGGTTTCGTATACGACAAATTCCGACACGCATTCTCGGACTGCGAAAGGGGGTGGGCGCGCTCTCAGGTCCCATCTCGGCGGACTGCTAGGCTAAGTGAAGCGAGCCCAGGTTAGACTGGACCCATTGAGAATGTATGTTCGTTCAGGGTTGCCGCTAGGTCGCGGCCGCCGAGATCGGAGGTAGTTCGGTGTCGGGTCACTCCAAGTGGGCGGGGATCAAACACAAGAAGGCGGTGGTTGACGCTCGCAAAGGGCAGACCTTCACCAAGGTCGGCAACGAGATCACCGTGGCCGCTCGCGAATCGGGCAGTGATCCCAACAGCAATTTCCGCCTCCGCCTGGCGATGCAGAAGGCGCGCGAGGTCAACATGCCGGCGGACAACATCGAGCGGGCGATCAAGCGGGGTACTGGCGAGCTCCAGGGTGCCGCCATCGAGGAGATCCGCTACGAAGGGTATGGCCCCAGCGGGGTGGCGATCCTGGTCGATGTCTTGACCGACAATCGCAATCGCACAGTCGCCGGCATCCGCAACCTCTTCGCCCGGTCTGGTGGCAGCCTGGGGGAGTCCAACTCGGTGGGATGGATGTTCAATCGAACCGGGCTTATCCGCGTCAACCCCGACTCCCACGATCCCGAGGCTCTGGCGCTACAGGCCATCGAGCTCGGAGCCGACGACGTCCAGGTGGAGGACGGTGGAGTCGAGGTATACGTGGCGCCCGAGCGGCTGGAGTCACTCCGGCGGGCCCTCGATGACGCCGCCATCACGGTGGAGAGCGCTGAGGTCACCATGCAGCCGAGCAATACCGTTGAGGTCGACGCGAAGAATGCCCCCGCAGTGGTCAGGCTCCTCGAGGCGCTAGACGAGCACGACGATGTCCGCGAGGTCCACTGCAATGCGGTCCTCCCGGACGACGTCCTGGCAGAGGTCTAAGGGCTACGGCAATGGCCCGGGCGCCGCTCCTGGTGGGATCCTGTTAGTTCTGGGGTTGGACCCCGGGCTGGCGCTCACGGGTTGGGCTCTCGTTGATGGCGGGGGCGGTCGGGTGACCCTGAGGGGTGCCGGCGTCTGGTCCACTCCCTCCACCGAGAAGGCTGGGCCCCGACTGCTCTCGCTTTGGGAGAGCTTCGACCACTTGGTGGCGACACAACATCCCGAGGCGGTCTCCTTGGAGCGCCTCTACTTCAGCCGCAACGTCTCTACCGCCATGGCGGTGAGCCAGGCTCGCGGGGTGCTGGTGTGCGCGGCAGCCAAGGCTGGGCTGGAGCTGCACGAATACACCCCCGGCGAGATCAAGCAGGCGGTCACCGGGAGTGGCTCGGCGCCCAAACAACAAGTGGCCAGACTGGTCCGCCTCCTGCTTGGGGACGGGGTACCGCTGCACCCGGACGACATCAGCGACGCCTGTGCGGTAGGAATCTGCCACCAGCACGCTTCCGGATTGCGCCGCGCCCTGGCTGTGGCAGCGAGACCTTGATCGCCTCTCTGCGCGGGTCCGTAGTCCGCCTCGACGACGAGTGGGCTGTGCTCGAAGTCGGTGGGGTCGGGTACCAGGTCTTCGTCCACCCGCGAACGACGGCCCAGCTGATGGGGGAGACGGGCGAGGTGACCCTCCAGATCCACACGGTGGTCCGGGAGGATGCCATCTCTCTGTTCGGATTCCTCTCTATTGAGGAGTTGGTCTTCTTCCGCTACCTGCTCACCGTCGAACGGATTGGCCCCAAGGCGGCGCTGGCGATTCTGGCCCGGGCAGAATGGCCCTCTTTGGTCGCGGCGATCATGAAGGAGGACCACGCCCTGCTCGCCTCGGTACCGGGGATCGGCTCCAAAACAGCGCAGCGCATCGTCCTGGAGTTGAAGGGCAGAGTGGACCAGCTGGCGCTACCTGGAACACCTCCGCCAACGCCGGTCAACGATCCGCTGGGAGAGGAGGCCACGGCGGCCCTGGTAGCGCTTGGCTTCACCACGGTCGAGGCCAGGCGGGCGGTGGCGGACACTATTGCCGCCACGGACGGGTCTGAGCGGACCCTGGAGGATGTGGTCAAGGCCTCCCTGCAGCGGCTGGGTCAGATCAGTGTCAGGAGCTCGCCATGATCGATGATGGCCCGGTCCTGGCCCGGGAAGTGGCCGCAGACGAACCCGAGATCGACCGCCAGCTGCGCCCGCGTCGACTCGACGACTTCGTCGGCCAGCCCCAGGTTCGCGAGCAATTGGCGATCCTCATCGACGCCGCCCAGTCTCGGGGCGAGCCCATCGAGCACCTCCTCCTCTCCGGGCCGCCTGGCTTGGGCAAAACCACCCTGGCCAACATCGTCGCCGCCGAGACGGGAGTCGGCATCAGGGTCACCAGCGGACCGGCGATCGAGTTTCAGGGGGCATTGGCCAGCGTGCTCACCAGCCTGAGCTCAGGAGACGTGCTCTTCATCGATGAGATACACCGGCTGCAGCGGGCTGTTGAGGAGAGCCTCTACCCAGCGATGGAGGAGTTTTCCTTCGACTTCGTGTCAGGGAAGGGCGTCGGTGCCCAGGCGCTGCGGATTCCACTGCAGCGCTTCACAGTGATCGGAGCGACCACTATGGTCGGCATGATCTCGGCACCTCTGCGGGACCGCTTCGGGGCCACCTTCAAGCTCGGCTTCTACAGCCAAGAGGAACTGGCGACCATAGTTCGGCGTTCCGCCGGACTGCTCGATGTCCCCATCGAAGAGGATGCGGTCCTGCTGCTGGCGACTCGCTCCCGAGGCACGCCGCGGGTGGCCAACCGCCTCCTCCGCCGGTTGCGCGACTACGCCCAGGTGCGAGGAGACGGGGAAGTCAGTCGGAAGTTAGCTCAAGAGGCGTTGCAGCTGCTCCAGATCGACGAGCAGGGACTGGACGCATCTGATCGTGCCTTGCTGCGCCTGCTCTGCGAGCAGTTCGGTGGCGGCCCGGTGGGACTGGGGACTCTGGGGGCCGCCCTGGCCGAGGAGCCGCACACCATCGAGGAGGTGCTCGAGCCCTACCTGATCCAACTCGGCTTCTTGGCGCGCACACCCCGGGGCAGAGTCGCCACCGGCAGCGCCTACCGCCATCTCGATTTGGCGGTTCCTGCCCAAGCGCCGGGTGCGGTGATGACCCAGGCAGCAGAGCTTTTTGGCGGCGACGAATAGGGGGTCGGGAACTCCGACCGAGGAGTTCGACTACCATCTGCCACCCGAGGCGATAGCGCAGCAACCTCTGGCCGAGCGGAGTTCTAGTCGCATGCTGGTGCTGGAATCGGCGGGTGGGACCCGTGATGCCGGGGTGGTCGACCTGCCTGGTCTTCTCCGCTCGGGCGACTGTCTGGTGCTCAATGACACCCGGGTGCGAGCGGCGCGACTTCGGGGCCGGATAGGCAGCAGCCCGGGCGAGATCCTGCTGCTCCGAGAGACTGGTCCTCTTCGCTATCTGGCGCTGGCCCGCCCCGGCCGGACCATGGCTCCGGGGTCGGTACTGGAGGGCGAAGGTTGGAGGGTGGTGGTGGAGGGGGTCTGGCCGGGGCATGTGGCTGGACGGGAGGTGCGGCTGGAGACCGACCGCGGGGTGGCGCTGGAGGAAATCGGCGAGGTGCCCTTGCCGCCCTACCTGAAGCGGGGAATCCAAGACCCCGAGCGCTACCAAACGGTATATGCCACGGGTCCGGCGGTCTCTGCTGCTGCGCCCACCGCTGGACTGCATCTGACCGAGTCCCTCCTCGAGGAGATTGCCGGAGTGGGTGTTGAGGTCGCGCGGATCCAGTTGGAGGTGGGGCTGGCTACCTTCACACCGATCCGGGCGGCGACCATCGAAGCTCACCCCATGCACGTGGAGCGCTATCAGATTCCCGAGGCGGCCGAGGATCAGATTGGACGGGCGCGGTCTTCTGGAGGCCGGGTGGTTGCGATTGGGACGACGGCCGTTCGCTGTTTGGAATCGCGGCCGGACGACCGAGGCGGGGTGGTAGCGGGGGTGGGCGAGACAGATCTGTACCTGCGCCCGGGTAGCCGCTTTCGGGTGGTCGACGGTCTGCTCACCAACTTCCACCAACCGAGGTCATCGCTGCTGGTCTTGGTCAGTGCCTTCTTTGGAGAGCAAACGATTCGCAGCGCCTACCGCGACGCGCTGAGCCGGGGCTACCGATTCCTCAGCTTCGGGGACTGCATGTTCGGCTGGCGCCGAGGGTGACCACGACGACCGGCAACTTCAACATCTCGGCTCGTGACGGACGGGCCCGACGGGGTACCCTGCGCACCGCCCATGGCGAGGTGCAAACACCCACATTCATGCCCGTCGGCACCCACGCCACCGTCAAGGCATGTTCCCCTGACGAGGTAGCCCAGACGGGAGCCGAAGTGCTCCTCTGCAACTTCTACCACCTCTCTCTGCGCCCCGGTATCGATCTCATCCAGGAGCTGGGAGGACTGCACCGATTCATGGGCTGGAGCGGCTCGATCCTGACCGACAGCGGCGGCTACCAGCTGGTCAGCCTGGGCGACCTGGTCGACCTGGACGATGCGGGCGTCACCTTCCGCTCGCCCTACGACGGGGCCACCATCCAGCTGACCCCTGGTGGTGTGGTCGAGGGGCAGCTGAGGTTGGGCAGCGACGTGATCATGGCCTTGGATCAGCCGGTTCCCTACGGCACACCGACCGAGCTGGCCGAGGTCGCCACTCGCAGGACCCACCTCTGGGCGGAGCGCTGCCGCCAGGTGGACACCGGTTCATCGCTCCTCTTCGGGATCGTGCAGGGCGGGTTTGAGCCCCGGGCTCGGGCACTGTCGGCGGAGGTGATCGCCGGGCTCGGATTCGATGGCATAGCCCTGGGCGGGCTGGTGCTGGGCGAGCCACCTCCGGTGCGGCACCTGGCCATCGACGCCTGTGTCGAGCACTTACCCGAGCAGCTGCCACGCTACGTCATGGGCCTGGGCACGGACATCGATCTGCTTCAGGCGATCGCTCGGGGAATCGACCTCTTCGACTGCGTGTTGCCGACTCGGCTGGCCCGGACCGGGACAGCCCTTACCGATCGTGGCCGGATCTCCCTGCGCCAGTCTCGGTTTCGCGGGGATGCCAGGCCTCTGGAGGACGGCTGTGGCTGTCCTGCCTGCAGCACCTTCAGTCGCGCCTACCTACGCCACCTCTACGGCGCCGGGGAGATCCTGGGTCACCGGCTGATCAGCCTGCACAACCTCTGCCATCTCGGCCGCCTCATGAGTGAGGTGCGCCAGGCCATTGAGGAGAGCCGACTCCAGGCCCTGGTTGCCCGCCGCCAGCACTTGCTCGGCGAGGGGCCTCTTGCCTAACCCGGGATCGGCAATCCAGGGGCCAAGCTGCGCTCCCCTAAAATCAACACTCCTCATATGCACTTGACTTCAGCACGGTCGGGCCCAGGGCGATGATCCGGATCAGCCGGTGGTGGTTGGCGCTAGTCGTGGTGCTGGTCTTGGGCGCCATCTTCATTGACGCCTACGGTCCCATTTACAACATCGTGGTCCGGCACACCACTCCCACGGCCGCGCTTCCCAAGGGCAAGCAACCGACCCTGGCCGGAACCCCGATCTACATTCACAAGGGCCTCGACCTATCGGGAGGTTCTTCGCTGGTGATCCAGATCTGCCAGGGCCCCAACAACCCGGCCGGGATCGGCTGCACCAGCGGGTTGCCCAAGGGCAGGACCCTGGCGGAGGCCCAGGCCGACACCCTGACCATCCTGCAGCGGCGGGTCAACAGCCTGGGAGTTTCCGGGGCGCAGCTACAGACCCAGGGCAGCAGCCAGATCTTGGTCCAGTTGCCTGGCGTGGATGTCGCGACTGCTGAGGCATCCCTAGGTCAGACCTCCGAGCTTCACTTCGCCACTCCAGTAGCGGGGACTCCGTCCGTCAACGGCGTAGCGGGCGCCTGCACGACCAAGACCTGCATCGATCAAAGGCAGCTGATTCCGGCGGGCTGCTGGCCCCCCGCCCATCCCAAGTCGAGTTGCCAGTTCAGCAACGATCTCTACTACCCAGTCGACGCCACGACGGGCCAGAAGTATCACTGGAAGATCGTTCCCAACCTAACCGCCTCCGACGTCACCTCGGCGGCGGTGGGCTCGGCCAGCGGGGGTGGCTACGCCGTCAACATCACCTTCAATGGTGCCGGAGCAAATGAGTGGTCCAAGCTGACCACCAACGCGTGCACCAAGAACCCAGGGTGCACTCAAACTGGCAACGGCGGCAGCACGACCGCTGCGCCTCCGACCTCGCAGCTGGCGATCTTCCTGGACGGCACCGTCCTGACCGCGCCGGCTGTGGCCAGCCCCAGCAGCAACCAAACCCAGATCACCGGTAACTTCACCTTCAACGGAGCGACGCGTCTGGTCGACGATATCAACGCCGGTGCTCTGCCTGCTCAGATTGAGGTCGAGGGAGTCAACGGAGTCTCCGCCAGCCTGGGCAAGCAGTCGGTGAACCAGAGCCTGGCGGCGGGGGCGTTTGGGCTGCTGCTAGTGGTTCTGTTCATGCTCTTCTACTACCGCTTCCCAGGGCTCCTGGCCAGCATTGCGTTGCTCTTTTACGCGGCGCTCGTCCTGGCGGTCTTCAAGCTCATCCCGGTGGTCCTGACGCTTCCCGGACTGGCCGGTTTCATCCTCAGTGTGGGTATGGCGGTGGATGCCAACGTGCTCATTTTCGAAAGAATGAAGGAGGAACTGCGCCAGGACCGCCCGCTGGAGCTGGCCACCGAGTACGGATTCCGGCGCGCTTGGCCGGCGATTCGCGACTCCAACATCTCCACCATGATCACCTGCACCGTCCTCTACTTCTTCGGCTCCACCGAGGTGCAGGGTTTCGCCTTGACCCTGTTCATCGGGGTGGCGGCGAGCATGTTCTCCTCGATCGTGATCACCCACTCGCTGCTGCACTACGTGCAGCGCTGGTTCAAGTTCGCGCGCAACCCACGTCTGTACACCAAGATCCTGCCCACCGAATCCTTGGCCAAGAGCTTCCGGAGCGGTGGCCGCTTCGACGTCGTCACCCACCGCAACGCTTATTTCGCCGCCTCGCTGGCGATCATCGTCCCGGGCATTCTGGCCATTCTCATCGGTGGTTTCAACCTGGGTGTCGATTTCACCGGCGGGGTCAGCCTGACCGTCCATCCCAAGCAGCACACCACCGCCGCTGCCGTCCAGAGAGTGGCCCAGTCGGCCTATCGCGCCGGGCAGCCGACCGTGCAGGGGGAGGGTGACAACACCTACGTGATCACCACCCTGCCCATCGTCACCAGCAAGGTCGACACCATCCTCAAGGCGGTCAACGACCACTTCGACCTGCCCAAGGACTCCTCCGGGAATCCGGTCACCGAGAGCGAGACCACGGTAGGGCCGACCATCGCCGGCAGTCTGGTGGTCGGTTCGGTCTTCCTGGTGATCATCTCCGCCGTCTTGATCTCGGGCTACTTGGCGCTGCGCTTCGCCGGTACCCAAATCAGTGCCAGACGCTTTTCCCTGTGCGCCATGGCCGCCTTGCTGCACGATATTTTCGTTCTGGTGGGGATCTGGGCCATCCTTGGTCACTTCACTCTGCTCGGCCAGGTCAACACCCTCTTTGTCACTGCGGTCTTGACCATGGTTGGTTTCTCGGTCCATGACACGATCGTGGTCTTTGACCGGATACGGGAGAACCTCAGGGTGCAGGGGCCGCGCATGAACTTCGACCAGGTGGTCAACTTGTCGATCGCCCAAACGCTCTCCCGATCCTTCAACACGTCGCTCACGGTGGTCTTCGTTTTGCTCACCCTTTTCCTCTTCGGAGGGGCGTCGATCCAGGGCTTCGTGCTGGCGTTGCTGGTGGGAATTATTTCCGGTACGTACAGCTCAATATTCAATGCGGCGACCCTGCTTACCGCCTGGCGCGGACTCGATCAGCGCTTGGCGCGGCGTAGCGGCGGACGGATTCCGGCGGGTGCGGTGACCGCGCGCCACTGAGACGGCGCGGCGCGAGGCTTAGAATCGCGCTACGGAGACAGCCGGGGCACTCTCTCCCAGGCGCGGCGTCTGTCCGCCCACAATGTGTACCTGAGGCTGACATAAAGGTGGTTCAAGCGTCACCGTCGGAGCTGGTCAGAGACCTTCTCGCGCCGGCCGTAGCGCAGCTCGGGCTGCAGTTGGTAGACGTTTCCTGGCATCCCGGGAAAGGACGCGCCGTCCTTCGCGTGACGGTCGATCGCCCCGGTGGCGTCACCATCGACGAATGTGGTCAGGCCAGCGAGGCGGCCTCGGCGTTGCTCGACCGCCAGGAGGAGTTGCTGCCCGGTCCCTATTCCCTCGAGGTCTCCTCGCCAGGAGCCGAGCGAGACCTCGCCTCGGAGCAGGATTTCGCCACCGCTCTGGGCCGCAAGGTGCGTCTGACCTTGCAAGACGGGGAATCCATGACCGTGGTCGAGGGCCGGCTGGTGGCGCTCGGACCGGAAGGGCTGGACCTTGAGGTGCGTCGCAGCAAGGGCGGTCGGCTGCGCGCCTGGCGGGTCAGTCGGCGCTCGGTCGCGGCGGCTCGGATCGTGGTCGACCTGTGACGGTGGCTGGATCCAAGGCGGTGGTCGACAACAGCCGTGCCGGAGAGCTGGGAGACGTGCTTCGCACCCTGCGCGAGATCCATGGTGTGCCGACCGGCGGAGTGGTCGCCGCCATAGAGGCTGCCATCCCGGCGGCCTGGTCGCAGTTGGAGTCGAGCCCGCCGGGAGTCGACGTCAGGCTCGACCCAGAGACGGGCGAGTTGGTTATAGAGCTGACCAGGACGGTGGTCGCGGGCGAGCCGGCGACCGATGCCGAGATCTCTCTGGAGCGGGCGCTTGCGCTCAATCCGGACGCCGAGGTGGGTGTGTCGGTACGGGAGCTGGCCCAGTTGCCCAAGCCGGTGGCAGCCCGCGCCGCCCGCTTGGTCAAGGCCGCCATCGGACATCGAGTCCGGGAGGCCAGACGGGAGCGCTTGGAAGGAGAGGCTGAGGCCAGCCGCGGCCTGCTGGTGGCGAGCATCGTGGAGCGGGTCGAGGGGGGGACGATCTTTCTGCGAGCCGGGCAGCTACAGGCCTACCTGCCTCGAGAAGAGCAGATCCGGGGCGAGCGACTCATCCGGGGGCGGCATCTCAAGGTGGTCCTGATGGAGTCGCGGCCTGGTGGGGGTGAGGAGATGCTTCAGGTCCGGGCATCTCGAGCCAACGCTCTCCTCCTGCGCCGGCTGCTGGAAGCGGAGGTACCGGAGTTGGCGGAGGGCTCGGTTGTGATCAGGGCGATAACCAGGGAGCCGGGCGAGCGCAGCAAGGTCGCGGTCGAGTCGCTCCGCGCTGGCATCGACCCCAAGGGGGCGTGCATCGGGCCCAAGGGTGTCCGCATCCGATCGGTGGTGGCAGACCTCAACGGTGAGAAGGTGGACGTCCTGGAATGGTCGAGTGATCCGGCGGAACTGGTGGCGCGGGCTCTGGCTCCGGCCCCAGTATTAGAGGTCCATCTTGATCAGGCTGCCCATCGCGCAACCGCCCTGGTCGCTTCACCAAGCCTCTCCCTGGCGATCGGGAAGGAGGGTCAGAATGCCCGCCTGGCGGCGCGCCTGACCGGATGGCGGATCGATATCCGAGCTCCGGAGGAGGAGTCGTAGTCGCTCCCGGGCGCAGGCGGGGACCGACCAGGACGTGCATCGGCTGTCGTGGCAAGTTCGCCCAAGAGGTCCTGCTGCGCCTGCGCTGGGACGGCACTCAGGTGGCCGCGGAGCTCGCTGGGGCCAGGGGTGGCGGGCGGGGAGCGTACCTATGTGCCAAGATGACTTGCTGGGAGGCGGCCCGTAAACGGCACGCCCTGGGCGGGGCCCTGCGGCTGGCTGGACAAACCATAGATCAAGCGGCGCTGACCGCGGCCCTGGCCAGTATGATCACGGGTTCGCCCGGCCCCCCTGGAACCGTACCGACAGCCCCCGCCTAAGGAGGACACGTTCATCGCCAAGGTCAAGCAGGCGGCCCTGCCCGCCCACCTCACTGTCAAGTCGCTAGCAGACGCCCTGGGAGTCTCGGCCGCCGAAGTCTCCAAGGTCCTTATGCAGAACAAGATTCTGGCCACCATCAACCAGAGCATCGACGCCGGGACGGCCCGGATGGTGGCCGAGCAGCTTGAGATTGAGATTGCCGACGCCGAGCCGGAGGTGGCCGCCCCGGTCGAGCGGATGCTCGACCGCGACCAGTTTCAGGCCGACGCTGACGCTGGACACCTGAAGTCGAGGCCTCCGGTGGTGACCGTGCTGGGTCACGTGGACCATGGCAAGACCAGTCTCTTGGACGCCATTCGGAAGACGTCGGTGGCGGCCGGGGAGGCCGGGGGGATCACCCAGCGGATCGGCGCCTCGGTGGTGGAGCGCCAGGGACGCAAGATCACCTTCATCGACACCCCCGGTCACGAGGCCTTCACTGCCATGCGGGCCCGGGGAGCCAACATCACCGATCTCGCGGTGCTGGTGGTGGCAGCCGACGACGGGGTCATGCCTCAGACCGAAGAGGCGATCAAACACGTTCGCAACGCTGGCGTACCTCTGTTGGTGGCTCTCAACAAGATCGATCGTGCGGACGCCAATCCAGACCGGGTCAAGCAGCAGCTGGCCGAGCATGGGGTGGTGGTGGAGGACTTCGGGGGTGACGTTGTCTGCGTCCCCGTCTCGGCCAAGACCGGAGACGGCATTGACCACCTCCTGGAGATGATCCTTCTGGTCAGCGATCTGGGTGAGCCGCGCGCCAACCCGGACCGGCCGGGCGAGGCGGCGGTGATCGACTCCCACCTCCAGAAAGGTCAGGGTCCCGTCGCCAGCGTGCTTGTCCAGGAGGGGACTATCCGGGTTCAGGACTACTTCGTCGTCGGCGGCGTGGCGGGCCGCATCCGGGCCCTCTTCGACGACCGCGGCGAGCGTGTTCAGGAGGTGACTCCCGGGCTGCCCGCCTTGGTCACCGGGCTTCCCGAGGTGGCAACTGCTGGCGACCGTCTGCTGGTCGAGGCGACCGAACGAGGGGCCAGGGCCCTGGCGGAGGAGCGTCGGATGGTGTTGCGCTCCGGTAAGGCGGACACCAACCGAGTTAGCCTGGCCGAACTCAGCAAGCAATCCGGGGAGGGGCTCCGCGACCTCGACGTGGTGGTCAAGGCGGAGAGCCAGGGATCCCTGGAAGCCTTGCGGGCGGCCCTGCTGAAGTTCTCCGACCCCCTGGTTCGGCTGCGTTTGGTTTCCGACGGGGTGGGTCCCATCTCGGAGGCCGACGTTGACCTCGCCGCCGCCGCCAATGCCATCCTGATCGGCTTCAATGTGCGTCCCGATCCCAGCGCCAAGGCCAGGGCGGACAGTCTCAGCATCGACGTCCGCACCTACGACGTCGTCTACCAGATCACTGAAGACATCGACAAGGCCATCCGGGGTCTCCACGAGCCCACCTTCGAGGAGGTATTCGAAGGCCGCGCCGAGGTCAAGGCCCGGATCAGGGTGCCTCGGACCGGTGTGATCGCCGGCAGCCAGGTGACCGAGGGCACCATCACCAGGGGCTCACTGGCGGTGGTCATGCGCGATGGCAAGGAGGTTCACCGGACCCAGGTTGCCTCTCTGCGGCGCTTCAAGGACGACGTTCGCGAGGTGACCCAGGGTTACGAGTGCGGCATCGATCTCGGCGACTACCAGGACTTCGCCGAGGGTGATGTCCTGGAGTGCTACGTGGTGCAGCAGCGAAACCGCTAATCCCTTCGCTGGCGGGAGGCTGAAGCGGTGGTGAGGTCGGCCCGGGAGGCTGGCGGCAACCACCGCCGAGAGCGGATTGACGCCCAGTTGCGCCAGGAGCTGGCCCTGGCGATCGCCACTGACGTCAAGGATCCCCGGCTGGCGATGGTGACGGTTGTCGACGTCGCCTGCGCACCCGACCTCTCCTACGCCCGGGTCAAGGTGAGCGTGCTGGCCGAGCAGGCGGAACGCGAACACGTGCTGCGCGTGCTCCGAGGCATGACGGGCTTCCTGCGCCACCGGCTGGGCGAGCGCCTGGAGCACCTGCGCAGGGTGCCCAAGTTGGACATTCGTCTCGACGACTCGATCGCCTACGGAGTGCGTGTTGGCCAGCTACTCGACAGCTTGGAGAGCGCTCAGGGCGCGCGTCGGGGAGATGCTCATGGCTGAGGTTCTGGAGCGGATCCGTCAGGCCGTCTGCGATCACGATGACTTTCTCCTGGTCGCCCACAAGGACGCCGATGCCGACTCCCTGGGCAGCGTGCTGGCCTTTTCGGACTACCTCCAGCGCGAGGGCAAGCGCTCTTATCCCTGGGCCCCCGACCCGCTGCCTCGCGGCCTCGCCTACCTGCCGGGGTATGAGGCTGTAAATCAAGGTGAGGCACCTGCCGAGGCGGTGGCGATCGCCTTCGACGCTGGTAGTCCGAGCCGATTCGGCAATCTCCGCCAGCGGATCGAGGCAGCTCCGCTCACGGTGGTGATCGACCACCACGCCAGCAACGAAGGCTTCGGCGACATCTCCCTGGTCCAGCCGGAGGCCGCCGCGACCGGCGTTATCGTGTTCGACGCCCTGCGCTCCTGGGGGGCGCACGTCAGCCCCGAAGCGGCGACTAACCTCTACGCGGCCATCTTTACCGACACCGGCGGTTTCCGCCATGACAACACGACTGGCGCTGTACTCCGTCTGGGTGCGGAACTAGCTGAACTGGGGGCGGACCCGGCCTGGGTGGCGCTCAAGAGCTACAAGTCCCGGCCTGAGACCACCCTCAAGTTGCAGGCCCTGGCGGCGGCATCGGCCAGCTATGAGCTCGGCGGGCGGTTGGTGTGGAGCCGGGTGACCCAGGAGATGCTGCGCCAGAGTGGCGCGGAAATGGAAGAGAGCGAGGGCATCATCGACATCCTGCAGAGCCTGGACACCATGCTTTGCGCCGTCCTCTTCAAGGAGGAGGCGCCCGAGTTGACCAGGGTTAGCGTTCGTACTCGAGGGGCCCTCGAGGCGCACCAGCTGGTGGCGCGCTTCGGTGGGGGCGGCCACCGCCGGGCGGCCGGTGCCGAAGTGCACACTGGCATCGCTGACCTCGAAAGTTCGGTGCTCAGTGAGGCTCGGCAGCTGATCCGGGCACTGCCGGCATGACCGCGGCACCCGGGCTAGGTCGGAGGCGGAGTGGAGTCAAGTCGGACGGTCCGATGCTGACCGGGCTGCTCAACCTGGCCAAGCCTGAGGGGATCACCTCGTTTGCCGCCATCAAGATGGCCCGGCGGGTTCTCGACGAGCGTCATGTCGGCCACGCCGGAACCCTGGATCCGGCCGCGACCGGCGTGCTGCCACTCTGTGTCGGCCGAGCCACCAGACTGGTCGAGTACATCCTCCGCCAGCCCAAGACCTATCACGCCCGGCTCAGGCTCGGCCAGGTCAGCGACACCGGTGATCTGGAAGGAGAGGTACGGCGAGTGGAATCCGCTGCCGGCCTGACCGAGGCGGACGTGGCAGCCGCCCTGGAGCAATTCGTCGGCATCGTTCAGCAGGTTCCGCCGATGCACTCAGCGGTACGCCACCAGGGTCGTCATCTTTACGAGCTGGCCCGGCAGGGCCTGACCGTGGAACGCAAGTCCCGACCCGCGGAGATTCGCCGGATCACCCTGCGTTCCTTCACCGCTGGGGAAGTTGCCGAGGCCGAGGTGGAGGTGGTCTGTGGTCGAGGCACGTACCTGCGGGTACTGGCCACCGACTTGGGCGAGCGCCTCCAAGTGGGCGGGTTGCTGGCCTGGCTGGAGCGGACCGAGTACGGGCCTTTCAAGATCGCCGACGCAGTCAAGCTAGACCAGCTGATGGAGTCGTCCGACCCGCGCAGCTACCTGCTTCCGCCGGAGCTGGCAGTGCAGATGGTGCCTCGAATCGACCTGCTCCCGGCTGGTGCTCTGGCGGTGCAGCGCGGCCAGTCGGTGTGGGTCCAGCGTTCGCCCGGGTCGGGGGACGGGACGGTGGCCACTGGGGGAGAGGTCAGAGCGCATGGGCCAGACGGGCGGTTGGTGGCCTTGGGTGAGCTGACCGGGCTTCGCTTTCGCCCCACCAAGGTCCTGCTTCCGATCAGTGGCTGATGTGGTCAGCCTCTCCGCCGATTCGGTGGGGCTTGCCGAGTTTGGCCTGGGGCTAGCTGAGGAAGGCGGGACCGCCCTGCCCACCTGTTTGGTGCTGGGCAATTTCGACGGTGTGCATGTGGGGCATCAGGCGATCCTGGCAAGGGCCCGGGTGACGGCATTGCGCTTGGGAGTTGCCCTCACCGCGATCACCTTCGAGCCCCATCCTCGCACCGTCCTCGACCCTGGCCTGGACTTCCGTCTGCTCAGCACCTTCGATCTTCGGCGCCGGCTCTTGGCCGAGCATGGCGTTGACCGGCTCTGGGTGATGCCCTTCAACGAGCGGATCAGGCAGATGACACCTGAACAGTTCATGGGGCGGCTCCTAGAGCGGCTCCAGATCCAGGTCATGGTGGTGGGTCCCAGCTTTTCCATCGGCAAAGGGGCCGAGGGGCGCCTGGAATTTCTCACCGGGTATGCGGCCGGCGCCGGCTTCGCCGTGGAGGTGGTTGCCCCGCTCAACTGGCAGGGGGAGGCCGTCAGCAGCACCGCAGTCCGCCAACAGCTGGCTGAGGGGGACCTGGAGGCCGTTCGGGGGATGCTGGGGCGTCCGCTCCAGGTTCTCGGTGAGGTTGTTCACGGCGAGGGGATGGGGCGGCGGCTGGGATTCCCCACCGCCAACATTCAGCTCTCAGGCAGTCAGGCTCTGCCGGCGGACGGGGTGTACGTGATGGAGCTCAGCACCGATTCAGGAGTGACCCTCGGGGCGGTGGGGAGCATCGGGATGCGGCCTCACTTCCAGGGCCAGCGCCGAGTCTTTGAGGTCCATTGTCTGGAAGATCCCGGTGATCTGTACGGCCAGCTGGCCTTGGCGAGCGTGCTAGCGCATCTGCGGCCCCAGGAGACCTTCGTGACCGATATGGCGCTGGTCGAGCGCATGGGCCGAGACGCCGAGGCGGCCGCCGCCTACTTGGCGAGTTCCCCGCCCTAGACCAAGGTATCTTCTACGAGTACTTTCACCGCCGGGAGGTGGCACGGGAGCGGGCGGGGCGGAGACCGTCCCCGATCCGGGCTAAGAGTCACGCCGCCGGCCGGCTCCAGTGCCGAGATCGATCTAGTAGCGGCCCCGGACCGTGGTCGTGTTACTGATCGCCGCGGCAATGGCGGCCACAATCGCGGCTACCACAATGGCTATCACGATCGATCCGTATTTGCCGGTGCCAGTCTTGCTGCCCAGAGCAGCCAGCGAGATGAAGCCGCCGGCCAACGAGCCGATCAGACCACCAGCGACGCGGATGCCGGCCGCCAGCGCTCGAGCCTTGCGAATGAAGATGGCTCCGACGACCAGGCCGATGACGATAAAAGCGACGGCGTGCAGCATTTCCTACTCCCCCTTCTCGGATGGCTCTGACGGAGGCGCCGGAGCCTCCAAATGCGGAGTGTCGGTGGGCCCGGCCAGCACCTCATGACGGAGCTGGCGGAGTTGGGCTTCCACGGCGGTGTCGGTGGCCCCGGCTCGGAGCTGGCGATCGATGTCGTCGCCGCCCCCGCTGCCTATCGCGTCCAGGGTTCCGGAGGACACCAGCTGGTCAATGGCGGCGGCCCGAGCCTGCATCTGCGAGGTTTTGTCCTGGGCTCGCTCCAGCATCAGGTTGACGTCAGTCATGTCACTGGAGATGCCGGTCACGGTCTCGCCGATCCGGGCTGACGCCTGAGCTGCCGTGTACTGAGCCTTGAGGGTGTCCTTCTGGGTGCGGAATGCCTCGACTCGAGCCTGCAGCTTCTGGGCCGTGATCTGCAGCTTCTGCTCCTGGTCCTTGAGCTGCTCCACCTGCTGATCCAGCGACTCCAGCTGCGCATCGGCGGCGTGCGATCGGGTCAGTGCCAGTCGGGCCAGCTCATCGCGTCCCTGCTGGACGGCGAGCTTGGCTTGCCCCTGGAGCTTTTCCTGGTTCTGCCGCAACTGAGCCGCCTGCATCTCCAGCCGCTTTTCCGAGGTGACCACCTCGGCCACCCCGCGACGTACCTGCTGCAAAGCCTGGAGCTGCTTCTGATAGGAGAGGTCCAAGGCATCGACAGGGTTCTCGGCTCGGTTGAGGAGACGGGTCATGCGCTGTTGGAACAGGTTGACGGTGCGCCGACCGATCGAGGTCCGTGAAGCGGCGCCACCCAAAACCACCACGCCAGCCACGATCAATATGAATTCCACTACGCACTGAGCCCCTTAGATGAGGCGGCTGACGGCCGCCTTCTTCGCCGTCATGTTAGCGCCCGCTAGAAAACTGTCCGTCCTTGGAGGGGCGGGGGAGGAGCTGCTCCAAGCCTCCGTTCAATTCCCCCACGGCGTCTATGCAGGTGCGTAACATAACCCTCCCCGAGCAGTTGGCCCCCTGCTTTTTCGTGGTCGCTCCCGACCACCAAGTTTCTTTCTTCCTCACTTCGAGGTTTCTCCTTTGCGCCTAGTTGCCGCCGCCGACCCCGGCACGCCAGATCTGCGGTCGCCGGATCGCTTTCTCTGGTGGCTGGCACGCGCCCAGTTGCCCAACCTGGTTGAGGGTGCCGCTTATGGCGTCCTCTGGATGGGCGCCCTGGCTGCTCTGCCCCTGATATTGGGCGAAGCGGTTGAGGCGGCCGCGCAGCGGCGCCCCGCCGAAGTGCTGGCGTGGAGCGGCGCCCTGCTGGCCCTGGGCGTCTTCGCTGCGCTAGCCGGGGTGATGCGCCATCGCCGAGCAGTCGCCAACTACCTGCTGGCAGCGTCCCGGACTCAGCAGCTGATCATCCGTTGCGCGGCCCGTCTGGGGGCCGACTTACCCCGCCACGTTGCCGCCGGCGAGGTGGCCAGCCTGAGCGCCACCGACGTCGATCGTATCGGTAGCACGTTCGACGTAACCGGACGGTTTGCCGGCTCGGTCTTCACCTACCTGGCGGTCTCGGCGGTGCTCTTCGTGATGTCTCCGGCATTCGGCTTGGTCGCCGTCGTCGGAGGGCCGCTGACTCTGCTCTCACTGCTGGCCTGCCTGCGGCCGCTGGCGCACCGACAGCGACAGCAGCGTGAAGCCATCGCACTGGCCTCGGGCCAGGCGGTGGACGTTGTGGGCGGACTTCGCGTACTCCGGGGCCTGGGCGGAGAGGCGATGTTCGCGGCGCGGTTCGCGGTTGCCGCCGAACGGGTTCGCGATGCCATGAACCGCACTGCCCAGATGGCTGCCATCCTGACCGCTCTGGAGGCGCTGGTGCCGGGAGGCTTCCTGGTCGCGGTGACCTGGATCGGAGCCAGGATGGCCGAGCAGGGTCAGGCCGGCCCCGGCGAACTGGTGACCGTGTACGCCTTCGCGGCCTTCCTCCTCGTCCCGCTGGCTACCTTCGGTGAAGCTGCCCAGAGTGGCAGCGCCGGCCGGGTTGCAGCGGGCCGCGTCCTTACCGTGCTCCGCCGGGAGCGGGAGTTGCGCGAGCACCAACCGGAATTCGGCGCCCCCCTCCCCACACCCTTTGAGCTATCTCAGGGTGTGCTTCATGACGAGTTGACCGGAGCGCGAGTCGAGCCGGGACTGTTGGTAGCTATCACCAGTAGCGACAGTGAGGCTCTGACTGAGCTGGCCGACCGCCTGGGACGCTACGTGGACCCGCCACCCCGTGCCCGGGTGACCCTGGCGGGCCGGTCCCTGGACGAACTTCCCCTGGAGCTGGTCCGAGAGACCATCCTGGTGGTCGATCGTGACGCCGCCCTGCTGGCCGGTCCCTTGAGTAGCAATCTGGATCCCAACGGCGGTGAGCCGGCTGGGGCCAGGCCGACCCTTCGGAGCGCCATTCGGGCCGCCCGCGCCGAGGACATCGTGGCCGGGCTCGCGGGAGGGATGAATCACAACCTCCCCGAGAAGGGACGGTCCGTCTCTGGGGGGCAACGGCAGCGCTTGGTGCTGGCTCGCGCGCTGCGCGCCGGCCCGCCCATCCTGGTGCTGGAGGAACCCACCAGCGCCGTAGATACCTTCACCGAATCCCTGGTGGTGGAGAACCTGCGGGGGCTGCGCAGCGGCCTGACCACCGTGGTGATGACCACCAGCCCCTTGCTGATGGAGCGAGCTGACCAGGTTCTGGTGCTCGATGGCGAGATCGTGGCTGCCGGCACCCACCAGCAACTGCTCGATCGGGAACCCCTCTATCGGACGCTGCTGGAGAGGGAACTCAGCTGATGACCACTGAGCCGACTTCGTCGCTCCTGCCGACCGCTTCAGCGAGCCAGGTGGTGGCCGCTATGCGGCGTCTGGTGGGAGAACAGCGGGGACCGGCGTTGTGGCTGCTGCTGCTTCAGGGTGGCGCAACTTTGGCTGGTTTGGTCGGCCCCTGGGCACTTGGCGTCGTGGTCGAGGCAGCCGCCCAGCACCGCTTGGCCAAAGTTCTGGTACCGGTGGTGCTGATCTTGCTCTCGGCGACGATCCTGCGCACCCTGCTGAGCTGGTGGGCGGGTCGCCGAGGTGGTCTGCTCGGAGCCCGGGTGCTGACCAGGTTGCGGGAGGAGTTCTTGGGACACGTGCTCCACCTGCCGCTGGCGGTGGTGGAGCGCGCCGGGACCGGAGACCTGCTCACCCGGGCCACTTCCGATGTGGACGGCCTGGGTCAGACCGTTCAGCGAGCCTTGCCCGAGATCGTCATCGCCATGGTCACGGTCCTGCTGACGATAGGAGCGTTGATCTGGACCGCCCCCCTGCTGGCACTGACCCTGGTGCCGGCGGCGCTGGTCCTGGCCCTGGCCACCCGCTGGTATTTGCAGCGGGCACCCTCGGCGTATCTCAGAGAGCGAGCCGCCCAGGGCCGCGTGAACGGCCTCATTCAGGAGTCGGTGGAGGCGGGCAGAACGATCGAGGCGATGCGTCTCAGCCGCGACCGAGTCGCCGGCGTTGACCACGCCGTGGCCGAGTGGCTTCTGGCCGAGCGAGCAACCCTGCGCCTGCGCACGGTGTACTTCCCCATCAGCGAGGCCACCTATCTGGTCCCGCTGGTGCTGAGCGTCGCCATCGGCGGAGTCCTCCACGCCGACGGCCTGCTCGGCCTGGGTGCTCTGACCGCGGCTGCCCTCTATACCCAGCAGCTGATCGAACCGGTCGACGTCATCCTCAGCTGGCTGGATCAACTCCAGCTGGGCGGCGCTTCTTTGGCCCGGCTGATCGGGGTGGGCCACGTGGAGCGGCAGCCGGTAACTGATGCTGAGCCGCAAGGGGAGCAGCTCGATGCTGACCGGGTCCACTTCGGATACCAGCCGGGTCACGACGTGTTGCACAGCCTGAGCCTGCGCCCTGTCCCTGGATCGAGGGTAGCCGTGGTGGGGCCGAGCGGCTCGGGAAAGAGCACTCTGGCGCTGCTGCTGGCTGGCGTCTACCGGCCCCGAAGGGGCAGGGTGACGGTGGGCGGAGTCGATGTCCACCAGTTGGCGTCTGAGCGAGTCCGGGCTGAGATTGTTCTGCTTACCCAAGAGCACCATCTGTTCGCCGGAACCGTGCGGGACAACCTGCTCATGGCGGCTCCCGGGGCGGATGACTCGGCCCTGCTGGAAGCGCTGGCTGCGCTCGACGCCCGGGAATGGGTTCTCCAGCTGGACTCCGGTCTGGAGACCGCCATCGGTTCCGGCGGTGTGCGTCTCAACCCCGGGCAGGCGCAGCAACTAGCCCTGGCTCGCCTCCTCCTCGCCGATCCCCACACCCTGGTTCTGGACGAGGCGACCTCACTGCTCAACCCCAGAACAGCCCGCCGTATGGAACGATCGCTGGCACGGGTTTTGGAAGGACGCACGGTGGTGACCGTCTCGCACCGGCTCCAGAGCGCGGTCGACGCCGATCTGGTGGTGGTGGTCGCGGGCGGGCGGGCGGTGGAGTCAGGCTCGCACCAGGAGTTGCTGGACGCGGGCGGCGGCTATGCGTCCCTCTGGTGGGCGTACCAAGGAACCCCTCAGGCAGGTCCGGGGGTGGTTGCCGCCGAGCCCAGCTGATTCCCAGCTGTCGGGGGGACGATGAGTTGGCTGCGCATCAATCATCGAGAAACGGGTATATAGGGGTCGTATGCATCGCAAGTTGGGCGCCGACGCCGGATTGACCGCCCGGATGTTCCTGGCACTCTTCCTACTGGCCGTGGTCTATCTCGCCTTCATCGGAGTGCTCCTCTTGCTGCACACCGGGGTCGCTCTGATCGTGGTGGTGGTCGCGGTCCTGCTGGTGGCGCAGTACTTCTATTCGGACAAGCTGATTCTGAGCAGCCTGCACGCCCACCTGGTGACCGCCCAGCAACAGCCCGAGCTCTTCGACATCATCGGCCGGCTCTGCCAGATCACCGGCACGCCCATGCCCCAGGTGGCGGTGATCCCGTCCCAGGTGCCCAACGCTCTGGCCACTGGGCGCAACCCCAAACATGCCGTGATGGCGGTGACCACTGGGATCCTCGATCAGCTCGAACCCAAAGAGCTGGAGGCGGTGCTAGCCCACGAACTGAGCCACGTGATTCACAAGGACGTCAAGGTGATGGCGATGGCCAGCTTCTTCGCCACCGTGGCGGCCCTCTTGGTGCAGTCGGGGATGTGGTTCGGCATGTTCGGTGGCTTCGGCATGATGGGCGGCGGGGGCGGCTACGGGGGTCGCGGCCGGGGCGGAAGCAGCGAGGGTCAGGGAATGATCGTGATCATCCTGGTGGCCGCCGTGGTCTGGGCGATCAGCTTCGTGCTCATCCGGGCTTTGTCCCGCTATCGCGAGTACGCCGCCGACCGGGGCTCGGCGATCATCACCCGGGACCCCGCCCAGCTGGCTTCAGCGCTGCAGAAGATCAGCGGAACCATGACCCGGATCCCCACCCGCGACCTGCGCCAGGTGCAGTCAGCCAATGCCTTGATGATCTTTCCCGCCGTGCACATGGGCAAGGGCAGTCTGGCCGAGATGTTTTCGACCCACCCCTCCTTGGAGCACCGCTTGGCCAAACTCCAGGAGTTGGAGTCGCAGCTCTCCAGCTAGGGCGGAAAGCACTTGGGTTTCCTGGACTCCCTGACGGGCCGGACGCGGCTCCCCAAGCCCAACGAGGACAAGGTCTTCGCCATGAGCACGGCCCTGATCACATTCGAGGCCTCGGCGTCGCTGACCCCGGCGGGTCGGGTGGGCATCGTCTTCAAGGCATTACCTCCCGGACGCTTCGACCAGCTCACCGCGGACACGGTGGGAATGCTCCAGGTGCAAGACCAGACCGCCCCCGACGACGCCCTCACGGTGAAGGAAGTCAAGGACGACCTCGGCTTCGAGTGGATGGTCATCGACGGGCCCGACTTCGAGTCCTTGATAGCGGCCCTGCATGGGGTTGCTCAGAGCCTGATCGACGAGGGCCTCGGTGATTGCCTGCTGGCCTCGGTTTTTCCCTTCCTCCAGGGACAGCGGAAGATCTACTGGATCTACGGCTACAAGCAGGGGACCTTCTACCCCTTCGTCCCCAGCGGTGAGCGCCAGCGGGACAACGCTGAGGAGATGCGCCTGGCTGCCATCGCTAAGGAGGACCTTCCCGTCGAGGCCAACTTGAGCGCCTGGTTCCCCCTCTGGGGCGTCCCCGTCTAGCGACCGCCCTGGCTCAGGAGGTCGCCTGGACCCCTGCCTCGACCACCGTGCCGCCATCGGAGAGCAGCTTGGTCGCCTCCTCCAAGGTCATGTCCTCCGAGGGGAGCATCACGTCGGAAGGGACCAGCGAGTCGGCGGGCAGCTTGCTGCCGTGGGCCCGGACGAAGTTGAGCAGGGCGTTCAGGGCCTGGCTGTAGGCGGGTTGGTCCTGGCCTTCGATGGCCTTGCTGAGCGCAGCATCTAGGGGCTCCAGCTGGGGTCGCTCGGCGATGTTGAGACGGTACTGGTCCTCGCCGGAGATGCGCACCACCACGTTGTCGCTGTCCGGAGTGTCGGAGGCGGGTGGGCTGGCGGGGGTCGCAGCAGCGGGAGCGGGGGAGGGGGCAGCGGCGATTCGGGGAGCAGAGTCGGGACTGGTCAGCACCTCTTGCTTGAGGGCGGCCAGCTGAGCATCTACTTGAGAGTCGGTGAGCTGGCCCTGGAGCTGGCGGTCGATGTCGTCGCCTGAGGAAGTGCCGATGGTGTCCAGGGTGCCGCTATCGACCAGGGAGTCGATAGCCGCCGAGCGGGCCTGCATCTGCTGGGTCTTGTCTTTGGCCCGCTCCATCATCAGGTTGACGTCGGTCATCTGCTCGGAGAGACCGGTCACCTGCTCGCCGATCTGAGTGGAAGCCTTGGCGGCTGAGTACTGAGCCTTCATGGTCTCGCGCTGGGTGCGGAATGATTCCACCTTGGCGGTGAGTTTCTGGGCAGTCACCTCGAGCTTCTGCTCCTGGTCCTTCATCTGCTCGATCTGCCCCGACATGCCGTCGAGCTGGGCCTGGGCCTCTTGCGCTCTGGTTAGCGCCAGCCGGGCCAGATCCTCGCGGCCCTGCTGGATGGCTACCTTGGCCTGGGCTTGGGATTTGTCGTGGGTTTGCTGCAGCTGGGCGGACTGCATTTCCAGGCGCTTCTCCGAGGTGAGCACCTCGGCCACGCTGCGCTTGACCTGCTGCAAAGCCTCGAGCTGCTTTTGGTAGGAGAGATCGAGCGCGTCGACCGGGTCCTCGGCCCGGTCCAAGACCTTGTTGGCCTTCTGCTGGAACAGGTCGGACATCCGTCGCATGATGCTCATGGCCGTCTCCTTGTCCGCCCCCCGGCGGTGTTCGCTACTAACCCAACTCAGATGTTACTGGCTAGCTCGCCAGGCACCTGCTCCCGACTACTTCGCCAGCTAGTACAGCGAGCCTGAAATAACTTTCCGGTTGGCGTGGGCCAGGATCTGGTCTGGGGTCTTCACCCAGGTGAAGGGGTGGCGGTTGTCGTTCCAGGCGTCGAGGAAGCGCTGAATGGCGGTGCGGAGTGCGGCCAGAT